>JAAWTG010000010.1 GCA_022801925.1 Clostridia bacterium
AGGTGGTATTAATTCAAGAATGCTTTTTTCGGTTTGGCGTCTGCGCAATTGAGCTTCTTGATATTGCGGCGAATTATGCCATGCGGCATAGGGAAATTCTACAAGCTCTGTAAGATATTCTTGAAGCATATCCTCAAATGTTTGATACATAATAAAATCATTCCTTTCAAAAAAGACTGACAAATGAATACGCCTATACTATAACATAACTAAAGGTTATTGTCAAGAAAAATTTAAGATAGGAAGTGAAAAAATGAAAGGAATTGGAGAACGTTTAAAAAATTTAAGAGAAAATGAGAATATTTCGCAAAGGCAAATGAGCAGACTTTTGGGTTTATTGGAAAATGGGTATGCGAATTATGAACATGAACATACGGAGCCATCTATAAAAAAGATTGTTTTGTTGGCGGAGATTTTGCACACGAGTGTTCAGTATATAATAATCGGAGAAACACTTACTGCGGAATTTGATAAAGAGGTAACGCCGTTTCCGCAGCGATTGCGGGAGCTGCGCAAGAAAAAGCAATTAACACAAACAGAAGTGGCAAGTGAGTTGGGAATCCGAAAAGCAACTTATCAGGGATATGAATATAACAAATATGAACCCAAACTGGACAAGCTGCTCCAACTTGCAGATTTATTTGACGTAACATTGGACGAACTGTTGGGACGAAATGAAAAATAAAAATCCGAATGGAGTGATGGTAATGAAAAAATGGTTCGGAAGTACAGTGGTGTTGGCAATGTGTCTGTTTTTCGTGGGCGGTATTGTTCCAGCAAAGGCGGCGGAACCTGCCGGCGACACGATTCAAGTGAAACTGGAAAATGAAGCTATTTCGTTTGACGTGCCGCCGATGTTAATGGAAAACAGAACCATGGTGCCGCTGCGAAAAGTGATGGAAGCGCTGGACTATGAAGTTTCTTGGGACGAGGAAAAGCAACTGGTGACGGCTGTGAAAGACGGCGCGCATGTAAAAGTTGACGTCGGCGCGGCGCGGGCATATTTAGGCAACGTCACTGCGCAGCTTCCGGTGCCGGTGCAAATGGTACAGGACAGAACCATGGTACCGCTGCGTTTTATTGCGGCAGCTGCGGGCTATGATGTGCTTTGGGACGGCGACAGCAACACGGTGTATATAGAAAAACCGAATCCTGACAGGACACAGGCGCCGAGACAATACCAGAAAATCGCGATGCTGGGAACTGCAATGATGTGGACGGACGGCAAAAAAATATCCATGGAACAGGGCATTTATGAAGAAGAACCACATGCATATACCAATTCTTTGCAGGTAGAAGATGGATTTCTCTATTATCGCGACAGTGCGTTTTATTTGTGCCGCGAAAATATACAGACAGGAGAAGAACAGCAGGTCACGGCGATTCCGGTAGGGGCTGCGACGGTTGCGGACGGTCATGTTTATTACAGCAAACAGAACGACCGCACACATTGCTTATATCGGGCGAATCTGGACGGCAGCGGCGAAACATTGGTCATAGAAAGTCCGTGCGGCGACTACCGCGTGATGGGCGATAAGATTTATTATATTCACATGCATAATAGCAAACTGTTGGAATATTCCATGGAAACAGGGGAAACGAAAACAATCTATGATGGTTATACGACCTGTCTGGATATTTCATCAGACCAAAAGATTTATTACGGTATGTCGGAATATAAGAATGAAAGAACGCCGCTGCGGTATTTGGGCATTGGCTGCTACGACAGCAAAACCGCGGTCTATGAACCAATGGAAGCGTACCGGTCGGCGCGGGCAGCCGAACTGTGGATTGTTGGCAGCCGTTTGTTTTATCAAACGCCGCCGGAAGAGGGGCCCGCCGATTTATACCGGTGCAATTTGCAGCACGGATATCAAGTGAAACTGCTGAGCGGTATTTCAGGCCTGGCGGAAATCCATGGAAACTATATTTTCTATTATCCTGCTGATGAATCGCTGCGGCAAGACGGACGGCAGCCGCTATATATAACAGATATTTGCGCGCCGGAAACAGCGCCGCTGTTTTCGCTGATAAGAGCGGCAGGAAATACGGAGCAGGCAACGCTGACGGTCTCCGCTTCAGAAAAATTTTCGGCAGAAGAAATTCAGGCGGCAATCAATACCGTGCTGGAGAGTTTTAAAGGATTCGGGAACTGCACACTTACAGAATTGTGGTATAAAGAAGAACAGTCAAACCGTGTGATAGAAAGCTATATGCAAACCGGCAGAGGCGCATATAACGGTGCGCAGCCGGAAAACGTCATTGTGTTGTTCTCTCATTTTAATACGGCGGACAACGCCCCGGGCGGGCTAAGCAGCAACATGCGATATACCGATTGGAATTGGATTTTGGTGCGGGAAAGCAAGGACGCACCATGGCAGCTGGACGATTGCGGATATTAAGCAAAAGAGGGTGACGGTATGAATGTGAAAACCGCGATAAAAAAAGCGCCGTTTTGTCTCGGTATAACGGTGCTTTCGGCAGTCTTTCTAATACATAAAATATATTTTGTCCTGCGATATATGCGGCAAATTCCGTGGATTTATGTATTGGTCTGTGCGCTGCCGCTGCTGCTGTTTGGAAGCGTATATGTGCTGCGGCTGTTGCGGCAAATGGAAAAAAACACAGCGCTCATGTGGAACATTCTTATTACCGCAGCGCTGGTGGTCGCTATCATTTTAAATTTTGTTTTTGGCGCGATGTATGCCTTCAAAAACGGTTTTGACACGTATCTGGACGGCACGTCAGACGTGGGAGAATACAGAGCAATGTTGTGGCAAAACGGTTATCCGTCAAAATCCATGTGCCATTTTCCGAAGGAAATCCCCAAAGAAGCGAATAACGTTTCGTTTTGGGAAAATCCACAGTTTCTGCAAGGTAGTTTTCGTATGTTTCTGATGTATGAAACCACAGAAAAAGACATTGCGAAATACCGTAAAAAATATGAACCGCTGGCAGCGGCGGTCATTCCGCCGGGAGAACAAAAGGCGTACCGGCAGGACTACACGGTGCCGGATATTTCCGTCATGGAGGGACGGGAATTGACAGACGCGTTTGAAATTATCCTGCTCGGCGGCACACCGTTTGGAAATCACGGTTTTTCCCGCGGTCTGGCAGTGAACGAAAAAACGAACGAAATTCTCTTTTTCTACGAAATTTGGTGATATATAAACGCAAGGAGCCGCCTGTTTATGGCGGCTCCTTGTGGATAGCTGGCGTTCTGTGCAACTGTAATCTTTTGCGGTAAGTAACCGAAACTGGACTACTTATTATCAAATCTTCGGACATGTGCCGAAGATTTGATACCCTACAGCCGCCAGCGTTTTAGTAGGAACGCTGCGAGAGCGAAGGCGGCTGACAGGGGGATTCCAATAAGGGGGATGATATGACAGCGAGTGAAACGAGCTGGAATAAATCCCCCTTTTGAAATAAAGTAGTCTATTCCCGGACTTTTTCCTGCTCCAGATAAATCAGCAGAGCCGTCACGTCGGCGGGGGATACGCCGGAAATGCGGGACGCCTGTCCCACATTCAGCGGGCGCACCTCCTGCAATTTTTGGCGCGCCTCCAGCCGCAGACCTTTGAGTGTGGTATAGTCAATATCCGGCGGCAGTTTTTTGTTTTCCATCTTTTGAAACTGCGCGACCTGCGACACCTGACGGGAGATATACCCTTCATATTTCACCTGAATCGCGGCTTCTTCCCAAACCTCTTTGGGCAGCGGCGGCATGTCCGTCATGCGCGTCAAATCCGCATAGTCCAGTTCAGGGCGGCGCAATAAATCGGCAAGTTTGATACCGGTGGAAATGGGCGTGGAATTTTTTTCGGCAAGATAGGCGTTCACGGATTCGCTTGGCGCAAGCGTGGTCTTTTTCAGCCGCTGCACTTCCGCCCGAATCTGCGCCCATTTATCCAAAAACATTTGATAACGCTGCTCGCTAATCAGCCCGATTTCGTGTCCCAGCGGCGTGAGCCGTTCGTCGGCGTTGTCCTGCCGCAGCAACAGCCGGTATTCGCTGCGCGACGTCATCATGCGGTACGGCTCGCGCGTGCCTTTGTTCACCAAATCGTCAATCAGCGTTCCGATATATGCGTCAGACCGTTTCAAAATAATGGGTTCTTTTCCCTGTAGGTTCCGCGCGGCATTGATACCCGCAATCAGCCCCTGCGCCGCGGCTTCTTCATAGCCGGAGGTGCCGTTGAACTGCCCCGCGCCATAGAGTCCCTTGTTATGTTTGAATTCCAGCGTGGGCTGTAGCTGCAAGGGGTTGCAGCAGTCATATTCAATCGCATAGGCAGGACGCATGATTTCCACCTGTTCCAGCCCTTTCATGGAACGCATCATTTCAATCTGCACTTCCTCCGGCAGACTGCTGGACATACCCTGCACATAAATTTCCTCCGTCGCCAGTCCCATGGGTTCCATGAACACCTGATGCTGCTGCTTGTCCGCAAACCGCACGACTTTGTCTTCAATAGAAGGGCAGTAGCGCGGGCCGATTCCTTCAATCATGCCGGCATAGAGCGGCGAACGGTCTAGGTTGCGGCGAATGATGTCGTGCGTTTCGGGATTGGTGTGCGTCAAATAGCACAACACTTTGTTTTCCAAGGGTTGTTTATCTTCAAAAGAAAATGGGACGATTTCCTCGTCGCCCGCTTGTGGGGTCATGACGGAAAAATCCACGCTGCTGCGGCGCACGCGAGCGGGCGTTCCGGTCTTGAAACGCATGAGTTCAATGCCCGCGTTCCGCAGACAGGCGGACAGGGAATCCGCCGGAAACATACCGTCCGGCCCGCCGCTGTATTGCAGTTCGCCAATGATGATTTTTCCTTTCAGATAGGTACCGCTGGCAATAATCGCGGCGCGGCAGCGAAACACCGCGCCCGTTTGCAGCACTACGCCACAGACGCTACCGTTTTTCTCGAATAAAATATCCGTCACTTCTCCTTGGCGGACATGCAAATTCGGCTGTGTTTCCAGCACATGTTTCATTTCGCGTCCATAAGCGCGGCGGTCAATCTGCGCGCGCAGGGAATGCACGGCAGGTCCCTTGCCGGAATTGAGCATACGGGACTGAATCAGCGTCCTGTCCGCGACTTTACCCATTTCGCCGCCCAGCGCGTCCACTTCGCGCACCAAATGTCCTTTGGCGGTGCCGCCAATGTTGGGATTACAGGGCATGTTAGCAATGCTGTCAAGATTAATTGCGAACAAAATCGTGGAACAGCCCAGCCGCGCGCTTGCAAGCGCCGCCTCACAGCCCGCGTGTCCGCCGCCGATTACCGCAATATCATAGCTGCCCGCTTCCCAGCGCGGCACCATTTGTTGTTGTTTTTCCATAAAACCTCATTCTCTTTCCGTTTTTGAAATGATGAAATATCCGGACACGTGCCAGATATTTCATACCTTACATCGACCGAAGTATTGAAGTATGAGACGCTTTCGCGCGAGCGAAGGTCAATGCAAGAGGGAATCTAAAGGGGGACGGCATGACAGCAGCCAAAGGGAGCCGGAGCCAAGCCCCTTCTTTGATAACCAGTATAGCATATTCCCTGCCAAAACGCAAATAAAAAATGGAGAGACTTGACATACTAAACATAATTTGATATACTGATAATACACCCCGCGGGGGTGGGGAGGTTGATAAAATGAAACAAACATTTGACGTAACGGGTATGACGTGCAGCGCGTGCAGTTCCTATGTGGAAAAAGCCGTGGGCAAGCTGGACGGCGTGCAGGACGTGTCCGTTAGTTTATTGCAAAACACCATGACGGTGGACTATGATGAGCGCGCGGTCAAAGAAAAGCAAATTTGCAAGGCGGTGGAAAAGGGCGGATATCACGCCAAAGCGCAGGGAAGCGCGGAGACCCAAGCCGCCGCGCCGGAGGACGGCGGTCAGGCGGCGGTGAAAACGCGGCTGATATGGTCTGTTCTGTTTTTGGCAGTGCTGATGTATGTCAGCATGGGACATATGCTGCACTTGCCGCAGCCCTTCTTTTTGGAGGGAGCGGAAAACGCGGCGGTGCAATTGCTCACGCAGTTTTTGCTGACGCTTCCTGTGCTGGTGCTGAACCGCAGCTATTTTGTGCATGGTTTCCGGCGGCTGATAAAAGGCGCGCCCAACATGGACACGCTCATTGCGGTCGGTTCCGGCGCGGCGCTGGTCTATGGACTGTGGGCGCTGTTTGCCGTGGCATACGGCGCGGGACATCAAAACATGGCGTTGGTGGAGCAATACCGCCACGACGTCTATTTTGAATCCGCCGCCATGATTTTGACGCTGGTGACGGTGGGAAAATTTCTGGAAGCGCGCTCCAAGGACAAGACGGCGGACGCGCTGAAATCGCTGATGAAAATGGCGCCGCAGACCGCTGTGGTGGTGCGGGACGGACAGGAAACGGAAATCGGCGTGGAAAACGTTGTTGTGGGCGACATTCTTGTGGTGAAACCGGGCTGGAAAATTCCGGTGGACGGCACGGTGACAGAGGGCAGCTCGGCGGTAGATGAATCAGTCATCACGGGCGAGAGTATGCCGGTAGAAAAACAGCCGGGCGATGCAGTGACAGGTGCGACCATGAACGGCAGCGGGTCGTTCCGGTTCCGCGCGGAAAAGGTCGGACAGGACACCACGTTTTCGCAGATTGTAAAACTGGTGGAACAGGCAGGCGCGACCAAAGCGCCCATTGCGCGGCTGGCGGACAAGGTGAGTGGCGTGTTTGTGCCGGTGGTGATGAGCATTGCGGCGGTGACGGCAGTGGTGTGGCTGATACTGGGCGCGGGCGTATCTTTTGCGATTTCCTCTGCCATTGCTGTGCTGGTGGTATCCTGCCCCTGTGCACTGGGGCTTGCCACGCCGACCGCTATCATGGTGGGTACCGGCAAAGGTGCGGAGCAGGGCGTTTTGGTCAAAACGGCGCAGGCGCTGGAAACGGCGCATGCTGTGAAAACAGTTGTGTTGGATAAAACAGGTACCATCACGGAGGGACACCCTAAAGTGACGGATATTTTGCCCGCCGCAGCTGCGGCAGAGCAGGAGGTACTGGCGGCGGCAGCGGCACTGGAAGCGCAGAGTGAACACCCGCTGGCGGAGGCGGTGCTGGAAAAAGCAAAAGAAAACGGTATCACCCCCGCGGCAGTGCAGGAATTTCAAAGTGTTGCGGGCGCGGGCGTGACGGCAGTGCTGGACGGTAGGCGTATCAGCGCGGGCAACGCGGCGCTCATGCAGCAACAGGGTATTGCAATGGGTGCCATGGAGGCGAAAGCGGCAGAATTGGCGGAACAGGGCAAAACGCCACTTTATATCGGAACAGAAAAAACGCTGTTGGGACTGATTGCGGCTGCGGATACTGTCAAGGAAACCAGCCGTCAGGCGATAGATACCCTGCGGCATATGGGCGTTAAGACTGTCATGCTGACAGGCGACAATGAACGCACCGCCCGCGCTGTGGCGCGGCAGGTCGGCGTGGACGAAGTGTTTGCGGGCGTGCTGCCGCAGGATAAGGAAGAAAAAGTGCGCGCATTGCAAAGCGGCGGCGAAAAAGTCGCCATGGCGGGCGACGGCGTAAACGATGCGCCGGCGCTCATGCGTGCGGATGTGGGAATCGCCATGGGCGGCGGTGTGGAAATCGCGGCGGAATCGGCGGACATGATTTTAATGCGGGACGATTTGCGCGGCGTGGCGGCGGCGCTGCAATTGGGACGCGCCGTATTGCGCAACATCAAAGAAAATTTGTTCTGGGCATTTTTCTATAATTGTATTGGTATTCCGCTGGCAGCAGGCGTATTCTATCATATGCTGGGCTGGAAACTCAGTCCCATGTTTGCGGCTGCGGCAATGAGTTTGAGTTCGGTGTGCGTGGTGACGAACGCGCTGCGGCTGCGGCGGTTCCGCCCGAGATACCGGAAGGGGGATATACAGAGTGAAAGCAGATAAACAAACGGTGCTGCGGCTGTTGAAAACAGCGCGCGGACAGGTGGAAGGTATTATTAAAATGGTGGAGGAAGACCAATATTGCATGGACATTTCCCACCAGCTTTTGGCGGCGCAGGCGGTGCTGAAAAAAGCGGGGGTGCAGGTGCTGACGGCGCATTTGCAAAGCTGCGTACAGGAGGCTATCCGCACGGGCGATACGGAAGAGAAAATACAAGAACTCACAATTCTTATTGACAAACTGCTCAAATGAGAATAGAATAGTATAGAACGGTTTTTTTTGCCGCCGCGTTTTGTAGGTATAAGCGCGACGGTAAAAATTTGTGCAGAAAGGACTTGAGAAACATGCAGGAAACATTTCACAAAATCAGTCCGGAGGAAATCCAGAACAACCCGTTTCACATGATTGGGAAAGACTGGATGCTGGTCACGGCGGAAAAAGAAGGAAAAGTGAACACCATGACGGCAAGCTGGGGCGGCGTTGGGGTGCTGTGGAACCGCAATGTGGTCTATGTGTTTATCCGTCCGCAGCGGTATACCAAAGAATTTATCGACAACGCGGAAACGTTTTCGCTTTCTGTGCTGCCGCAGGACTATAAAAAAACATTGTCCTATCTCGGAACCGTTTCGGGACGGGACGAAGATAAAATTGCAAAATCCGGCTTGACCGTGGCGCACGACGGTGCAACGCCCTATTTTGAAGAAGCGGAAACGGTGCTGGTGTGCCGCAAGCTGTACCGGCAGGAGATGACGCCGGAATCGTTTATTGACGGGTCTCTGGTAGGCGCGAACTATCCAAACAACGATTACCATGCTATGTATGTTGCGGAAATTCAGGACGTATTGGTGAAAGGCTAGGCACGCGGAAAGGCAAAAATTTATCATATACAGGGCGTATGGGGTTTGACTCCCTTGCGCCTAAAGGGGAGGAAACGAAACAATGGCAAACTATCGGGAGATGAGCGAAGAACAACTGAAAATAGAAAAAGAAAAATTGCAGACGGCATACGACGCGTTTAAAGCACGCGGATTGTCGCTGGATATGTCGCGCGGCAAACCGGGCGCGGAACAATTGGATATTTCTATGGGCATGATGGATGTGCTGCATAGCGGCGAGGAACTGCACTGCCAAAGCGGAATCGACTGCCGCAACTATGGACTGCTCAGCGGGATTCCGGAAGCGAAACAAATGCTGGCGGATTTGCTGGACGTATCGCCTGAGGAAATCATCATCTATGGCAATTCCAGCCTGAACGTGATGTATGATTCCGTGTCCCGCGCGATGACGCACGGCGTACTGGGCAGCAAACCGTGGTGTCAATATGACAAAGTGAAATTCCTGTGTCCCGCGCCGGGCTATGACCGCCATTTTGCCATCACCGAATATTTTGGCATTGAAATGATTCCAGTTCCCATGTCGGAAAACGGTCCTGACATGGATATGGTGGAAAAATTGGTGAGCGAAGATGCGTTAATCAAAGGGATTTGGTGCGTACCCAAATATTCCAATCCGCAGGGTATTACATATTCTGACGAAACCGTGCGCCGTTTTGCACGTTTGAAACCGGCGGCGGAAGATTTCCGTATTTTCTGGGACAACGCTTATATGGTGCATGATTTGTATGACGATGGCGACACACTGCTGAACATCATGGAGGAATGCAAAAAAGCGGGCAATCCTGATATTGTGTATGAATTCTGCTCCACCTCGAAAATCAGCTTCCCGGGTTCCGGTGTGGCGGCAGTGGCAGCGTCCAAAACAAATATCGACAGCATTATGCAGCAAATGACCATTCAAACGATTGGACACGATAAACTCAACCAACTGCGCCATGTGCGGTTCTTCAAGAATGCACAAGGCGTGCGGGAGCATATGAAAAAACATGCGGATATCATTCGTCCGAAATTTGAGGTGGTACTGCGTTGGCTGGACAAGGAAATCGCGCCGTATGGGATTGGCGCGTGGTGCAGCCCCAAAGGCGGCTATTTCATCTCCTTTGATACCATACCGGGCTGTGCGGCGCGGGTGGTACAGTTGTGCGGCGAAGCGGGCGTGGTACTGACCGGCGCGGGCGCAACGTTCCCTTATAAAAAGGATCCGGACAACGCCAACATTCGCATTGCGCCGACCTATCCGTCAGTGGAGGAACTGGAGCTGGCAATGGAATTGTTTGTTCTATGCGTACGGTTGGCAAGTGTGGAAAAATTGCTGGAAAACTAATTTGAGATTTTCCGGATAAAGGGGACTGAGGATAAAAATGGATTTGTTTGAAGCGATTGCAATCCGACGCAGTATCAGGCAGTATACGGATGCATCGGTCAGTGAGGAGATACTGATGAAAATATTGGAGGCGGCGCGACTTGCGCCGTCTTGGAAAAATAAACAGTGCTGGCGGTATATTGTCGTGAAAGATGCCGCGCGCCGTCAGGCGTTGGGTGAAGCAGTGGGCATGAACCCAAGCGAAACAGCATATCAAGCGGCGCCCTATGTGATTGTTCTGTGCGCTCTGCCGGAGGACAGTGGCAACCGCGCAGGGAAACCTTATTACATGGCGGATTGCGGCATTTCCATGCAGCAGCTTGTTCTTGCGGCGCACGCATTGGGACTTGGTACCTGCTGGGTTGGCGCGTTTGAGGAAGATACAGTGCGGCGGTTGCTGGAGATTCCGCCGGAGATGCGCGTGGTCGCGCTCACGCCGCTGGGCGTTCCGGCAGAAAGTCCTGCAGCACGTCCGCGCAAACCTATGGAAGAGATTGTTTCATTTGAGACGTGGAATGGATAAATAGGAGAAAACGATTCTTCTATATTTCATATAAATAAAAAGGGATTCTGAAGATTGCTTTGCAATCTTCAGAATCCCTTTTTTCATAAATAATATTTGTAGTTCTATTATTGTATGTATCATTTAGGCATAAGACAAATGCCATACACCGTGCAGGGAAAATTTTTCAGGGGTGCTGCGTCAAAGAACCGCTTTACATACCCTCTGGGGACCATATGGAATTCAGTTCTCTGATGCCTAGGTGGAGAATTTCCCAGGAATTATAGTTACACTATTACTATATGCTATAGAAGAATTTTGGTGCGTTGTTTTTGAAAAATAGGGTCAGGCAGGGCGTAATTGTCTGTATGGAATAACGCTTTGCAGCACAGACGGCGGATTTCGTCGAAATTTTTGTCTTGATTCCCCCTTTTCAAATTGTAAAAATATGGTATACTGTAAATACAGGAAATAATTGGAAATGATTCTACAAAAGATAACGGAGGGGTACTGCCATGATGCCATGTTTATATACGAAAAAGAAGATTGTGAATATTGAAGTGGACAAGATTACTGCGAGTCCCTATCAGCCGCGGACAACCTTTGATGAAGAGGCGTTGGGGGAACTGTGTAGTTCCATTACCCGCTACGGTGTAATTCAGCCGGTATCCGTACGCAAGTGCGACCGGGGCTATGAACTGGTGGCGGGCGAACGGCGGCTGCGCGCGTCCAAAATGGCAGGACTGAAATATATTCCGGCAATCGTCAGTCAATATGATGAAGATGAAGCGGCGGAAATTGCCTTGATTGAAAATTTGCAACGGGAGAATTTGTCGTTTATGGAGGAAGCGGAAGCCTATATGGCGCTGATTCAGACGCACCACATGACGCAGGAGGAGCTGGCGGAACGCATTGGGAAAAAACAGTCGACCATTGCCAACAAACTGCGGCTGCTGAAATTGCCGCCCAAAGTCAAACAAATGATTTCGGAATATAACTTAACAGAGCGTCACGCGCGGGCGGTGCTGCGTCTGCCGGACGAACAATTGCAGTGCAAAGCGCTGTATACTGTGATTGATAAAGGCTATAACGTACAAATGACAGATAAATTGATTGACAAAATGCTGGAGGATAGGGAACCGGACAAGCAGAAAAAAACGTATTTGATTAAAGACGTCCGCATTTTTGTCAACACCATCAAACAGGCGGTGGATGTGATGAAACAGGCAGGTGTGAAGGCAGCTGCCAAACGAAACGACCACGAGGAATATATTGAATATGTCATCACTATCCCCAAACAATAAGCCATCACTATTCCTAATATAAATCTATTTCTGCCGGAAGGGGCGGGGCCATATGGCTCCGCCCCTTCCGGCATGTCACGCCTGTCCACTTTAAAAATAAACAAATATTTCTCTTGACAATAGCATAAAAATGTGGTACAATACATAATTGTAAAACAAGCAGAAGTTTCTTCTCGCCTTATATCAAGAGGTATAGGGCAAATAGGCAGACTCCCGCCGGTGGGTATACCACAGGGGGATAAATGCGTATTTGGGTGTGAGAAACGTTCTGACACTCATTTTTTTATGTCAAAATTTAAAATGGAATTGGTTTTTGGAGGTGTACGACCATAGCTAAGGATTTATTGATTAATGAAGAAATCAGACAAAAAGAAGCGCGGGTTGTTGATTCAGACGGGTCGCAGCTGGGTATCATGAGTGTTTCGCAGGCACTGAAACTTGCGGCGGACAAAAACATGGACTTAGTGGAAATTGCGCCGCAGGCAAAACCTGTCGTTTGCAAAATCATGGATTATGGAAAATATAAATTTGAAGCGGCAAAACGGGAAAAGGAAAACCGTAAGAACCAAAAAACGGTGGAAGTGAAAGAAGTCCGTTTGTCTCCGTCCATTGATACGCATGATTTCGAAACCAAAGCCAAAAATGCCATGAAGTTTTTGAAAGCGGGCAACAAAGTGAAAGTGACGCTGCGGTTCCGCGGACGTGAAATCAGTCACGCGCAGAACTCTAAAGTGGTGCTGGAACGGTTTGCTGAACTGGTGAAAGAATATGGAACGGTTGACCGTCAACCTAAAATGGAAGGACGGAACATGTTCATGTTCCTCACGCCGGTAAACGGAAAATAAAACAGTTGATACTTGCTTTTCACTTATATGAAGAGAAAAGAGTATGATACAAGAAAATTTAAGAGGTTGAAAGGAGCTAACATATTATGCCGAAATTGAAAACACACAGAGCCACGGCCAAAAGAATCTCTGTTACAAAAAATGGGAAATTCAAACGTGCGAAAGCATTCAAAAGCCACATCCTGAACAAAAAGAGTACGAAAAGAAAAAGAAACCTGAGAAAAACAGGATATGCTAGTGAAGCAAACGCA
This sequence comes from Clostridia bacterium, assembly GCA_022801925.1. Classification (GTDB taxonomy): domain Bacteria; phylum Bacillota; class Clostridia; order RUG12999; family RUG12999; genus JAAWTG01. Next base: position 13,094 of record JAAWTG010000010.1, read on the forward strand.
AAAGTGATTAAGAAATTATTACCATATCAGTAAAGAAGGAGGGGTTTGACCATGGCAAGAGTAAAAGGTGCATTGGCAACCAGAAAAAAACATAAAAGAGTTCTGAAAATGGCAAAAGGATATTTCGGTGCAAAATCGAAATTATATAAAACCGCGAAACAGGCAGTGATGAAATCTTTGGTATATGCATATACCGGCAGAAAACTGCGTAAACGTGATTTCCGCCGTCTGTGGATTACACGTATCAGCGCTGCGGCAAAAATGAACGGCATGAACTATTCCACGTTTATGCACGGTCTGAAACTGGCCGGCGTTGAAATGAACCGTAAAATGCTTTCTGAAATCGCAATTGCAGACCCTGCTGCGTTCACCGTATTGGTGGAAAAAGCAAAAGCAGCGCTGTAAAAAAGATTTGGGACGGAAACTTTCTTTCCGAAGGAGCAGCATAGGAAAGGCAAAACCGAAGTGTGATGTTGGCTTTTCCATCGTTGGCACCGGCGGAGCAGTCCCAGAAACAGGGACGCGATAAGAAAGAGAAAAACAAGGAGCGGAAGGCTTATGTCTACCGTCTCTTTGCGATAAAGCCGCCGTAGGGCGGCTTTCTTTGATGGAACCGTTTTTTTGATATGAAAAAATTTGAAAGCGGCTGTTATCAGTCATACCAACCATTGCAAAGTCAAGCGAGTTTGCTTTTTGCAGCCTGATGGTGTGAAAAATAGCGGCATGGAAATAGCAGGAGATCTATCCCAGTTGCTGCAATCATATGGGATAGATGGATAAAACCACGCAAGAGAGCAAACAATAGTTGCGGAATTGATACAAAGCGGGGGACATGAGATTGAACAAAATACGACAGTTCATCCAAAACCGCAGAAGCCTGTCTGCGCTGCTGCGGCCGACACAAATTATCATTTTTGGATTTATGGCAGTGATTTTGACAGGTTCCATATTGCTTTCGCTGCCGTTTTGTACAAAAAGCGGTGTAGGCACACCGTTTCTTGACGCACTCTTTACGGCGACCAGCGCCACCTGCGTAACAGGGTTGGTGGTGGTGGACACGGCTGCGCATTGGAACATATTTGGGCAACTGATTATTTTGGCGTTGATTCAAATTGGCGGTCTGGGGTTTATCACCATGGCGTGTCTGGTTTCCTTTTTGCTGCGCCGCAAAATTTCGCTGCGGGAACGACTGATTATGGTAGAATCATTTAACCAGTCGGAAATTCAGGGGATTGTGTGGCTGGCAAAGCGCGTGCTGATGGTAACGTTCATGGTGGAAGGTAGCGGCGCGTTGATTTTGTCCGCGCGGCTGATTCCGGAATTCGGATTTCTGGGCGGTATCTACCGCGGCATATTCACGGCGGTTTCAGCGTTTTGTAACGCAGGATTTGATGTGATTGGCAAATATGGGGCGTTTGCCAGTCTCACACCCTATGTGGGTGATTTTGTCATAAATGTCACTATTATGGGACTGGTAGTGTTTGGTGGTTTGGGCTTTTTTGTCTGGGCGGATTTATACCGGTACAGACCCGGCGAAGGTTATCAAATCAAACTGCAAACCAGACTGGTGCTGTTCATGACTGTAGCGCTCACGCTGTTTGGTGCAGTGATGTTTTTTGTGTTTGAATATAACAATACAGAAACGATTGGATATATGTCCCTGCCGCATAAAGTGCTTGCGTCCTTTTTCCAGTCGGTCACGACCAGAACGGCGGGGTTTAATACCATTGACCAGGGCGCAATGACGGAGATGAGCAAATTTGTTTCCATGATTTTAATGTTCATTGGCGGTTCGCCCGGCTCTACGGCGGGCGGTGTGAAAACAGTGACGCTGGCAGTCATTTTAATCACAGTGCATAACATTATCCGCGGCTCCAAAACGGTCAATGTACATGGAAAACACATTGGACATGGCATTATCCTGCGCGCGGTCAGCATTATCTTGATTGCCATTTTAGTGCTGTTTGTCAGCATTCTGGTCATGTCTTTTTCAGAGCAGGCAGGACTGCAAAGAATTATGTTTGAAGCCGTGTCCGCATTTGGTACGGTGGGACTTACACAATCGCTCACACCCGATTTAACCGGTATCGGTAAAGGGGTGATTATGATACTCATGTTCTTTGGTCGTGTTGGCGTGCTGACGATTGGTTTTGCGATTGCCGCCAAACAACATGATTATAACAGTAAAATACGTTATCCACGAGCGCAGCTCATGGTCGGTTAGGCATAAGAGAGTCGAATCCCCTATGCCTAGTGGAAAGCGAGGAAAGATATTATGAAAGAATCCTATATGGTGCTGGGACTGGGGAGGTTTGGTGAAGCGGTCAGCAAATCGCTGTATGCCAAAGGATATGAAGTGCTGGCAATCGATGAAGACGAAGAAATCATCAATGAGATACAGAACCATGTGACTCATGCAATCGTGGGCGACTGTACGGATGAATCCGTACTCAAAGCAGTGGGCGCACGCAATTTTGACGGCGCGATTGTGGCAGTGGGCGGCAAAATTGAAACCAGCATTTTGTCCACCGTCCTGCTGCGGGAGTTGGGCGTGAATTTCATTGTGGCGCGCGCGGCAACGGAACTGCATGGCAGAATTTTGAAAAAAGTCGGCGCAGACCGCGTTGTCCTGCCGGAACGCGACATGGGAATCAAGTTTGTTCAGTCACTTGCATCGAGTCATATTGTGGATATGATTGAATTGTCGGAGGATCACAGCATTGTGGAGGTGCGTCCGCTGCCCAGTTGGATTGGCAAAACGCTGGACGAACTCAATATGCGTAAAGTCTATGGCGTCACAGTCATGGCAGCAAAAGAAGGGCGTGACGTTGTGGTATCGCCGCGGGCAGATTATAAAATTCAAGAGGACGATATTTTGGTGGTGGTGGGTCATAACCGGAATATTGATAAAATTAGAGAGAAATAATTTCCGCTGCCCAGAAGCCAGGTTGTCACTCCTGGCTTTTTGCGCGTGCAGAAAAAGAGAGGGTCATGTATGGAATACATCACATCCGCACAAAATGGAAAAGTCAAAGCATTGCGTAAATGTATGCAAAACAAAAAATATCGCCAGCAAATGGGATTGTTTGTGGTGGAAGGCGAAAAAATGGTGAAAGAGGCGTGCGCGGACGGTATGGCAGTGGACGTTATCTTTCTACGCAAGGATTTGGCAGGGAAAATAGAGGGACTGCCGGAGGAAAAATGCGTTTTGGTGACAGACCAGGTGCTGCGCGCTGTCAGCGATACCGTCACGCCGCAGGGGATTGTTGCATCGCTGCACATGCCGGAAGCGGATTTGGCAGCGATGGCAGACAAAGAAAATGCCTTACTGCTGTTGTGTGAAAACGTATCAGACCCTGGTAACTTAGGAACGCTGGTGCGCTGTGCGGACGCAGCAGGCGCAGACGGCGTAGTGCTGTGCGGCTGCGCGGATTTATATAATCCCAAAACCGTGCGCGCGACTATGTCGTCTCTGTACCATATCCCTGTAGTCGTGCAGCGGGACGCAGCGGGGACGGCAGCATGGCTGAACGAACAAGGGTTTCTAACCTGTGCGGCTGCGCTTGGCGCACAGGAGACGCCCTATGGTGCAGATTTCAAGGGAAAAACCGTGTTATGCGTGGGAAATGAGGCAAACGGACTGACAAAAAACTTGCTGGAACAGTGCAGTCATCACGTTGAAATTCCCATGCCAGGACAGGCAGAATCACTCAATGTTGCTTGTGCAGCAGCAGTTCTGTTGTATGAGGCAGTCCGACAGAGAATAAAAGAGAAATAAGAAGAAAATGGAAGATAAATTTTATTTTTGCCGCTTTACAAAAATTCTTCCCTATAGTATTGTATAAAGCAGTGCCTTAACCCAGAGTGGAAAGAGATGCGTCAAACAGGGCGCAGGGGGAGGGTGTTTCACGCCCTGATTTTATAGAAAAAGCCGGTGAAAGTATGACAGATATTCGGTATTGGTTGTGGTTCGTGATGGCAATGCAAGAGCGGCACGAGCTGAAATATAGAATTTGGCAAGAGGAACCTGATGTAGAAATTTTGTACCATATGAAACGTGAGGACTATATGGCGGCAGGATTCGACAATGAAAAAGTGCTGGACTTGCTGAGCGACAAAAGCATGGATCGGGTTGAGCGGGAATTGGAGTTTGCCGCACAGCACCGTGTGGAACTGATTGCCTATGATGATGAACGGTACCCTGAGCATTTGCGGGAAATTCCTAATCCACCGCTGTTATTATACCGGCGTGGTAAACATTTTCAAGATTGTCTGGAACTTGCCATTGCAATCGTTGGTACGAGAAAGTGTACGGACTATGGCAGGGAATGCGCCTTCACTTTGGCGCGGGATTTGGCAAAAGCAGGTTTTACTATCATCAGCGGCATGGCGGAAGGCATTGACGGCTGCGCCCACCGCGGCGCATTGGACGCGCAGGGGAAAACCATCGCTGTTTTGGGGAACGGTGTGAATAAACCATATCCAAGTATTCATAAGGATTTGATGGTGGATATCATGAATGGCGGTTGCGTGGTGAGTGAATTTCCGTTTGACGCAAAACCGTATCCGGAACATTTTCCAATCAAGAACCGCATTGTCAGCGGATTGGCATTGGGTGCGATTGCAGTGGAAGGCGGCGATAAAAGCGGCGCCAGTATCACGATTCACCATGCGAATGAACAGAGTCGTGAAACATTTGCCGTGCCCGGAAATATTAATCAGGCAACTTCCAAACTTTGCAATCGGCTGATTGCACGCGGTGAAGCGAAACTGGTGACTTCGGCGGACGATGTTGTGGAAGAATTTGAAGCAGTATATGGACATTTATTGCATAAAGAAATAGAAATTCAGAAAGAACAGGCAAAGTTATTATTAACAGAAGAAGAAAAGAAGATTTTAGCGTTGCTGGGCGACGGTCCAAGACAGCTAGAAGAACTATGCCAGCTTACCGGAATGAATGTGGCGGAACTTGGTATGCATATGACAATGTTAGAAATGAAACAAGTGATTTACACCATGCCTGGTAAGTTTTTCGGATTGCAGAAGTAAACGCGGATAGGAGGTAAATAAAGACTATGGCAAAACATTTAGTGATTGTGGAATCGCCCGCTAAGGCGAAAACCATTGGAAAATATTTGGGTCGCACCTATAAAGTGGAAGCGTCTATGGGACATGTGCGTGATTTGCCCAAAAGTACAATGGGTGTTGATTTGGAACATGATTTTGAACCGAAATATTTGAATATCCGCGGCAAAGGGCCGCTGATTAAAAAATTGAAAACAGCGGCAAAATCCAGCGACGACGTCATTCTCGCGACTGACCCTGACCGCGAAGGGGAAGCCATTTCGTGGCATTTGATGAATGCGCTGGGATTGGATGAGAAAAAAACGAGCCGCGTGGTGTTTAACGAGATTACCAAAGACGCTGTAAAAACAGCAATTCAAAACCCGCGCGACATTGATTATAATTTGGTAGACGCACAGCAGGCGCGGCGTGTGCTGGACCGCGTGGTGGGGTATAGTATCAGCCCTATTTTGTGGCGCAAAGTGCGCAAAGGTCTGTCCGCAGGACGCGTGCAGTCGGTGGCGCTGCGCATGATTTGCGAACGGGAAAATGAGATTTTGAATTTTGAGCCGGAAGAATATTGGTCGCTTGATGCGGCGTTGACGCACAAAAAAACGCGCAAAAAGTTCAAAGCGAAATTCTATGGCGACAAAAAAGGCAAAATTGACGTGAAAAACGAGACGCAGGCAAAAGAAATTCTGCAAGCGGTGGAACACCAGGCGTTTGTGGTTGACAGCGTAAAAAGGACGCCAAAAAAACGGCAGCCCGCACCGCCGTTTATCACCAGTAGTTTGCAGCAGGAAGCAGCGCGCAAACTCGGCTTTACGCCGTCGAAAACCATGCGTATTGCCCAGCAACTCTATGAAGGCGTGGAACTCAAAGGAGAGGGCGCAGTCGGTCTGATTACCTATATGCGTACCGATTCGACACGTGTGGCAAACGAAGCGGCATTAGCAGCAAAAGACTATATCAAAGCGACTTATGGCGAAAATTTTTTGCCCGCGTCGCCGCGTACCTATAAAAAAGGAAAAAATGCACAGGACGCGCACGAAGCGATTCGGCCGTCTGTTGTTTCCTATACGCCGCAGCAGATTTCTGAGTCCTTGACCGGCGACCAGAATAAATTATATAAATTGATTTGGGAGCGGTTTATCGCCAGCCAGATGGCGGAAGCGAAGATTGAAACCATGACGGTGAACATCAGCGCGGGCGCATATCTGTTCCGTGCCACCGGTTCCACAGTACTGTTTCCGGGTTTTCTGACATTATATGAAGAAGGCAAAGACGAAGAAAAAAGCAAAGAAAAGGAACAGAAACTGCCGGATATGGAAGCGGGAGATGAATTCGCTGTGAATAAAATCGACCCAGTGCAGCATTTCACGCAGCCGCCCGCACGGTATACCGAAGCGACACTGGTGCGCGCCATGGAGGAACAAGGCATTGGTCGTCCGAGTACCTATGCGCCAACAGTGGCAACCATTTTGGCTCGTAACTATGTGATTAAGGAAAAGCGGTCGCTGGTACCCACAGAGCTCGGAGAAATTGTGACCAATTTGATGAAAGAACATTTTGCAAGTATTGTGGACAGCGGTTTTACAGCGGACATGGAACAAAAACTGGATGACGTAGAGGATGGTCGGCGCGATTGGAAAGAGATTATTCGCGATTTCTACGGGCCGTTTGAAAAAGTCATTCAAGACGCGGACAGCAAAATCCCGCATGTGGAAATCAAACCGGAGGAAACGGATATTCCTTGCGAAAAATGCGGACGCATGATGGTGATACGCGATGGGCGTTATGGCAAATTTTTGGCGTGCCCGGGCTTTCCGGAATGTCGTAATGCGCGCCCGATACAAACGGAAATTGGCGTAGATTGCCCCAAATGCGGCGCGAAATTGCTGGAGAAAAAATCCCGCAAAGGCGTGAAATACTATGGCTGTGAAAAGCATCCGGACTGCGATTTCATGAGTTGGAACCTGCCGACCAACGATAAATGTCCGGTCTGCGGCAAAATGCTGCTGCAGCGGACGATGCGCGGCAGACTGATGAAGGATTCTTTTGTCTGCATTGATGAGGAATGCAGCTATAATGCGAAAAAAGAGAAAAAGAAACCGACGGAAGGAAACGAATAAATGGAAGAAGCAATTGTTATCGGCGGCGGATTAGCGGGCAGTGAAGCTGCCTATCAACTGGCGCAGCGCGGTATCGCCGTCCGGCTCTATGAAATGAAACCGCAGAAATTTTCTCCCGCCCACCACAGCGAAGGGCTGGCGGAACTGGTGTGCAGCAATTCTTTCCGTTCGGGTCAGTTGGAAAACGCGGTAGGACTGCTGAAAGAGGAACTGCGTCGCATGGATTCGCTGATTATGAGGTGTATTGATAAAACAATCGTACCGGCAGGCGGCGCGGTGGCTGCGGATCGGGAACTGTTTTCCCGTGCGGTAACAGAAGCAGTAGAGCAGCATCCGAACATCACACTGGTGCGCGAGGAAGTGACACACCTGCCGGATAAAAATGCAGTGGTAGCGACAGGACCGCTGACAAGCGACGCTTTGGCAGAAAAAATTGCGGTATTGACCGGTGGTCAGCAGCTTTATTTTTACGATGCTGCCGCGCCGATTGTGACGCTGGAATCCATTGATTTTGAAAGTGCATTCCGCGCGTCGCGCTATGGTCGCGGTGAAGCGGATTATATTAACTGTCCTATGAACCGTGAGGAATATGAAGCGTTTTGGGAAGCGCTGGTACATGCAGAGTGTGCGCCACGCAGCGAAGCGGACAGGGAAGTGGTGTTTGAAGGCTGTATGCCGATTGAAACTATGGCGCGCCGTGGTCACGATACTATGCTGTTTGGACCGCTCAAACCGGTCGGACTGGAGGACCCGCGCGGTGGCGGACAACCTTATGCAGTGGTACAGCTCCGACAGGATAATCGCGAAGGAACGCTTTATAACATTGTTGGCTTTCAGACACATCTCAAATGGGGAGAGCAAAAACGTGTATTTGGTATGATTCCGGCGTTGAAAAATGCAGAATTCGTGCGCTATGGCGTCATGCACCGCAATACCTATATCAATTCGCCTACCTTGCTGGACCGTACCTACCGGCTGAAAAATGGAAACGGCGTCTATTTTGCAGGCCAGATGACAGGCGTGGAGGGTTACATAGAATCCACTGCTTCGGGCTTTGTGGCAGGTGTGAATCTGGCACGCCGTTTGCAGGGGAAAGAGGACGTGATTTTTCCGCGTACCACGGCAATTGGCGCATTGGCACACTATATTTCCGGCGGCGCAGTTTCAAAATTTCAACCTATGAATGTGACATTCGGCATCATGGACGGACTGGACAAAAAAGTGAAAAAGAAACGAGAGAGAAACCTGCAAATTTCACTCCGCGCGCTGGACGTAATAGAAACTATGAAAAAAGGGTTATAGAAAAATATCAGGGACAGAGAAAAAACTCTTTTTTCTGCCCCTTTTCGGTTGGGCTGGTGGAAATATAGAACGGAAGAAAAATAAGGGGTTTCAGCGATTGAACTCTTATGCATTTTTTTACAGAGCTATTCTATATAAACAACTATTTGTTGAGAAATAATTATCCATAAAAAAGACAGGAGAGGGAAATCCCTCTCCTGTCAGATGGTGTATATTGGGCATAAGAGAGTTGATTCTCTTATGCCTACCCACTTAGACCTTGCGCAATCGAATCGATTCCGGCGCATATTTTTCGCGCAGCGGCGCAAGATACCGCATGAGCAGAGGCAACGTAACAATTTGGATTCCCCAGAACAGCAGGGAATTGGGAATCCGTTTGAGAACAAAAAACCAATAGGATTGATAGGTTCCGGAAGTAATGACTTGCCAAAGCGGTAATGTAAATAGGTTGATAGCGATGTTAAGACCACTGGCAATTACGCAGAGGGCAACAGCCTTGCACCAAGCAAACAGTTTGGTGTCTTTGCTCAGATGCATCACGGGGTTACGGTAAAACAGGAGTGCGTAAACCAGTGCGCGTGAAACCGCCGTGATTGCGTAGCCCGGAAAATATGGTTTCGTTTGCGGAAACAGCAGATATCCCAAAATATCAGATACGAGTGCTGTAAAAGCGCCATAGACAGGACCAAAAAACGTACCTGCTGTGGCAATGGCAACGAACCCAAAATTAAAGGGTGCGCCGAGTGTACGGAACGGACGCGTTAATACGATGTCCAGCGCCGCAAAAACGCCAATGAATACAATGGCGCGTACGGAAAGAGTTTTTTTGTTTTGCAATGCCTTCACCTCATCATAAAAAGATACAAACGGCGCCGATGGCGCAGTTTCAGCAAAAAATGAATACGATACCGTATTCTTATTTTTTTGCTGAAGTGAAAGTCATTCCGCAGATAAAAAAGGATAGCGGAGCCAGATTGGTTCCGCTATCCTTTTTTATCTATACCAAATCACATAAGGGGGAATTTGATTCTAGTATCTTTGCAAAAGCAGCAGCGGAATGCGGTCTTGATACCGCAAATCCACCGAAACGGATTTTTCGTATAAAAAGCAACTTCCCGTCTTTTTATCACTTAACGCATCAAAACCTACTCTGCACTTATTCATTTGTTCATGTAACAGTATACAATAGATTTATGAAAAATGCAATAGATAAATAAAAAATATTTCATTTTTGGGCGAATCAGGCAAAAAGCACGCCGTTTTTTGCAAAAATTTTTACTTCCTGCATTCAAAAATAAAAAGTCAAAGACCACACGCGGTTCGACCATCCTTTTGCTTAAGAAACGGGGGGGCGAAATCATATTGCAGCTTGTGTGCCGCGCCATAGCACGGCAGTCAGAAGAAATGGTAAAACATCTGTGGGAATTTTTGTTGAAAAATATACTTGACACAAATCCAAATGCATATTACAATAATAAAGTATGTAGTTGCCTATCTGATGATAGGAGAGAAATGGAAAATAATAAGATGGCTGAGACAAACTTTGAAAGGAAAGAAGTAGGTCGAAGCCTGTTTTTTAGGAAAAAGGAGGCGTGACGTGTGGCGGTGAAATACATCTTTATCACAGGCGGTGTCGTATCGGGAATCGGCAAGGGTATCACAGCGGCGTCGCTGGGCAGACTGCTCAAAGCCCGCGGGCACCGTGTCACTATGCAGAAATGCGATCCGTATATTAACATTGACCCTGGTACCATGAGTCCATACCAGCATGGCGAGGTCTTTGTGACGGACGACGGTGCGGAAACGGATTTGGATTTGGGACACTACGAACGGTTTATTGACGAAAATTTGAGCGCGGGCAGCAATGTGACGACAGGAAAGGTATATGCAGCGGTCATTGATAAGGAACGCCGCGGGGATTATCTGGGCGGCACAGTTCAGGTGATTCCACACATCACCAACGAAATTAAAGATAAAATTTATCGCGTCGGAAAAGACGCGAACACAGATGTCGTTATTACGGAAATCGGCGGTACGGTCGGCGATATTGAAAGCTTGCCGTTTTTGGAAGCGATTCGTCAGGTGGCGTCCGATGTGGGACGGGAAAACTGCATGTATATTCATGTGACGCTGGTGCCCTACATACCAACGTCGGGCGAGCAGAAATCCAAACCCACGCAGCACAGCGTGAAAGAAATGCTGAGTCTGGGAATTCAGCCGGACATGGTGGTGTGCAGAAGTGAGATGCCGCTGTCGGAGGACTTGCGTGCGAAAATTGCGATGTTTTGCAACATTCCGCCACAGGGCGTCATTCAAAATCTGGATGCGGAAAGTCTCTACAGCGTGCCGCTGATGATGGAGGAAGAAGGACTTGCAAAATATGTCTGCAAACGATTAGGCTTGGCGGATATCACTCCCGATTTGGTGCAGTGGACAAGCCTTGTAGAAAAAATGAAACACCTGCACGGCAAAGTGACGGTAGGGTTGGTAGGGAAATATGTGGCGCTGCATGATGCCTATATCAGTATTGCGGAAGCGCTGAAACACAGCGGTATTGAAAACGACTGTGAAGTGGAAATCAAATGGATTGACGCGGAGGAAGTGCAGCCGGATAATGTGGACACCATGCTGGAGGGCGTGGATGGCATTTTGGTGCCGGGTGGCTTTGGCGACAGGGGTATCGAAGGAAAAATTTTGGCAGCGCAGTATGCGCGGGAGCAGAATATTCCGTATCTGGGCATTTGCCTTGGTATGCAGATTGCAGTAATTGAATTTGCGCGGCATGTTTTAGGACTGGAAGATGCCAACAGCAGTGAAATCAATGGCGCAACGAAAGCGCCTGTCATTGATATTATGGCGGATCAGAAAGATATTGCAAACCTCGGCGGCACCATGCGGCTGGGACTCTATCCCTGCAAATTGCAGGAAAGTTCTAAATCACGTGTGCTATATGGAGAAGAATTGGTGCAGGAACGGCACCGCCACCGCTATGAATTTAACAACAGCTACCGGGAAGCGTTTGAAAAAGCGGGTATGCTGCTCGCCGGTAAATCGCCGGACGACCGTTTGGTGGAAATTGTGGAATTGCCAAACCATCCGTGGTTTGTGGCTGTACAGTTCCATCCGGAATTCAAATCCAGAATCGGACGTTCCCATCCTATTTTTAATGGATTTGTGGAAGCAATGAAAAACAATCAATGAGGGAATAGGGGAAAGATTCCTAATATATAATGAAGAAATCTAACATACCGGCGTTTCCGATTAGCCTCCCTTGCCTAAAGGGAGGGGGACCAAACAAAGTTTGGTGGAGGGATATAGCGTAGGAATATCATCCACGGAACGTGGGAAAGTATCTCATAGCCGCGTCGCGATGATGAGATAAATAAAAAAATTGCCGGGGAAATAAAAAAAATTAAAAAAACGGGAACAAATTGAAAAACGGCGCGTCTAACAAACTGTAATGAATGAGGGGAACGACCTTGGGAGGTCTTTCAGACGCATTTCTTAGGAATTATAAACAAATTATAATTTAAAGTGGTGCGAAAAACTTTCAAAGATATACAAAACTGAAAAAAGATAGATTTCCCATTGACCTTAGAAAAAATATATGTTATAATGGTTCAAGAGTTGGAACTCTCATCCCAAAAATGTCGCGTAAGCGGCAAATATCACTACATAAGATGTGAATGTCAGGTGCACGGCAGCGCCTGAAAATAAATGAAACAGGCAGAACAGCGTTATGTCAAGGGAAACAAAATTCTGTTACGTTACATTTTTATTACAAGTGCTCCAGAGACTTGACAGCACGGAGGGTGTAGTGGTATAATCACCATATCGGCATTAGGCGGGTAGCTTGTATGCCAACGCCTTTACATAGGTGGAGAATTTTTTTATCAATAAGGAGGAATTTACAATGAAGAATCTGAAAAAGGTTCTTGCCGTAGTTCTTGCTTTTGCGATGATCATTGGAACGAACGCATTTGCGGCTTCTTTCTCTGATCTGGACAAAACTGCAAGCTACGCAGAAGCAGTATCGGTATTGGCTGATCTGGGTATCCTGAAAGGATATGACGATGGAACAGTGAAACCGGAAGGCAACATTACAAGAGCAGAATTTGCTGCAATTGTATGCCGTATCAAAGGATTGGAAGATGCAGCGAACAGTGCAAAAGGACAAACCATTTTCTCTGACGTTCCTGCTGATTCCTGGGCAAGTGGATATATTAACATGGCTTCCCAGCAGGGCATCATCAATGGTGTCGGCGGCGGTCTGTTCCTGCCCGAAGAAAACGTAAAATTTGAAGAAGCAGTTAAAATGGTAGTTGCAGCTCTGGGTTATGGCCCGCAGGCTGAATCCATGGGTTATCCGGTTGGTTATTTAACAGTTGCTTCCCAGACAAACATCACAAAAGGTGTTTCTGGTGCAACAGGTGCAATCGCTAACCGTGGAACCGTTGCAAGACTGGCTTACAACTCTTTGGATGTACCGTTGATGGAACAGGTTTCCTACGGAACAGGTTCTGTTCAGTATCAGCCTGGCGACAAAATCCTGTTGGATTCTCTGGGTCTGACAAAAGTTGAAGCTACTATCCTGGAAATCCCGGGAAGCACAGGTAGCAGCAATGCTCTGCAGCCCGACCAGGTTCGTCTGCGTGTGAACAAACACTACATTGCATATGATGGCAAACTGATGATTTCCGACCCGGCTGCTAGCACAACTTATTCTGACCTGACATGGGTTGAAGATAAAGTTTCTGTTGGCACAACTGATGCTCAGTCTTATCTGAACAGACCGGTTATCGCTTATCTGGAAGGCGCTTATGATGACGATGTAGTAATCAAAGCGATTGTTGAAAAAACAAGCAGAATTGACGAAGTAGAATTTGCAAGTGAAGATATCTATTCCAGATATACTGACATGACAAAAGCTACTCCGGAAGTTTCTTTCTATGATGATGCTGAAAGCAGCAGTTCTTACACAAGAGCTTCTCTGGATCCGAATGAGTTCTCTCTGTATGTAAACGACATCAGCTTCAAAAACGGTGCAGATAGCATTAAGAAAATTCTGGGCGATAATTTGATGGGCAGCGATGCTATGGATACATTTACAAAGCTGATCAATAAGGCTTTGGATGAAGATCTGGGATTTGACGTAACATTGCTGAACAATGATACAGACTCTGAATATGATGTAGCATACATTGATTTCTACACCGACATGGTTGTTGACATGGTGAATGCAAATACCTACAGAGTAACATCCAAAAACAATGCCGGTGCACTGTATCTGGATCCGACGGAAAGAAATGCTTCTTTCACAATCGAAAATGCAGATGGTACAGAAGCTAAATTCGAAGATATCAAGACTGGCTCTGTTCTGAGTGTTAGAAAAGGTATCGTTGAAGACAGCAAAATGATTACTGGTAAAGTTGTTGTTATGGATAACAACATCACAGGAAAAATCACCGAAATCAGTGATTCTGACAAAGAAATCACAGTTGAAGGTAAATCCTATAAAGTAGAAACAGGTAACAACAGCGGAATTAACTTCGCTGGTCTGAGAACAAACACAGAAGCTACTTTCTATTTGAACGCTCGTGGAAATATCTTCTACATGGATAAATCCGCTATCGTGAACAACATGAAAGTCGGTTTCGCAACCAAGATTGGTGAAGGTAGCGGAATCAGCACAACCAAACAGATTCAGATGATGAACGAAGAAGGCGAATTTGTAGTTTATGAATTCGCAAACAGAGTGACCATCAACGAAGCAGATTCTTCTGTAACATCTGACAGTTTGGATCCGACAGATTATAATGTACTGGATATTACTGGTGTAAGTGCTGCGGATGCAAACACTGGATTGTCGTCTAAAGCGATTGCAGCTGAAGTGAATGCTGCTGGTCAGGCTACAGGCAACTTCGTTGTAAATGCACCGGTTGCTTATGATTTGAACTCTGACGGCAAAATCTACAAACTGAATCTGGAGCCGAGAAAATCCAAAACACTGCGTGAAGACGGATATGCATATACTGCATTTGAAATTTCAAATTCCAGTTACAGTGTAAATACAGACGCTGTTGCAGGCGTTTATATGACTGACAAAACTTTGCTGTTCAGCATTGACGGTAACGCTGTTTTGACAGAAGGTCTGGATGAAAACGACATCACAATCATGAAAAAAGATGCATTGGTTGACAGCCAGACAATTGCAAAAGCATATGCAATCAACTGTGACGATGACAGTCAGGCAAAAATGATTGTTGGTCAAGACCTTGTGAACGCATTGGTTGCTAACTCCAACCTGATGGTTATCACAGGTGTGTCCAGCACAACAAATGCAAACGGCGACAACGTACAGAGACTGACCGGTCTGATGAACGGTGAAGAAGTGAACGTATTGGTTGGCGATGACACTGATAAATACAGTCTGGCTGCTGACGGTACTGTAGCACGTTCTGCAAACTTCGCAAAAGGTGACGTTGTGGTTTACCAGAGCGGCGCTGGCGATGAACTGAAAGCAATCGCAAAAATCTTCTCTGTAGCAAGCAAATTCGATGGTAACAACAATATTATTGCACCGGCTACATTTGCTGCTATTGATATCACAAATGATATCGTAGACAATGTTGATGCAAGCGGAAATGTTACTACAGCGAAATTGCTGGCTCAGGCACCGAATAAAGATGAAGTTGAATTCTATTTCGGTTATGCAAGAGATTTGCGCAACAGTTCTGTGAAACTGGTTAAAGATGATAGCGTAAATACAGCTGTAGAAACAGCACCGGATTATAACGACTATATCGATGTAACCTTCAGAAGTGCAAACATCGTAATGTTTGACAAATTCGAAGGCAGAGACCCGAGAATCGCTGTAAGCGACCTGGGCGATCTGGACTACGATAGAGAAGTAGGCGGAGATGTTGCTGGTGACTTCGTATTCGTTCGTGTCATCAATGATATCGCAAAAGACGCTGTTATCATCAAAACAAAATAAAATATGACAACTTGTCATATGAATACTAAAAGGGCAACCGCTTGCGCGGTTGCCCTTTTGTTTATATAAACAAACTAGAAACCAACAACAGCGTGATGTTGGCAGAAAAAATTTTATGATGCCGGTAGGAAAAGCCCTGTGATTTTAATAGAAAAAGTTTTGTGACACCGGCAGAAAAAGTTTTGTGATACCAACTGGAAAAGCCCTGTGATGTTGACAGGAAGGATAGATTATGATAGACTGTTAATAGTATCTGTGAAATCAGCGTTGCCGTACGCAGCAGAACCGGATGATATAGGTAGTATCAAATAGGCAGTATCGTTTAACAGAGGGAAGAAAAGTGGGGGAAGGCTTTTAATCTTGTGATAAGGACAGGAGGAAACGGGATGAACAAAAAGCGGTATTCATTTCAAGCAATTTTTCAGAAAAAAAGCATTTTGTTCACTTGGATATTGTCCTATGTTTTGTTGATTGTTGTTCAAATTGGTATCAGCGCTATCAGCTATATGAGGATTTATGCAGAAGTGGAAACAGAGGTTGCACATTACGCGCAGTTGAATTTGAACAGTTTAAAAAAGGGAATGCGCGCGAAACTTGATACAATCGATAAAATATTGGTAGGAATATCGCTTGACCCTCAGGTACTGAAATTTCTAGAGGTAGAAGGCCCGATAGAAGGCGAAAAAAGTTATCAAATGATACAGGCGATGGATAACATAAGAAACTATGTCAATGGCATTAACTTTACAGAAGTGGTGTTTGTCTATTTCAGAAATAGCGATATGGTGGTAACGCCGCAGGAAGCGTTATCAGCTTCACGTTTTTTTGAACGTTACATAGCGGATGGAACGATAACGTTTGCGCAGTGGAAAAACAGCTTGTTAGAGGAAGACGGCAACGCATATCAAATTCATCGTCGGGAAAAAACAGGCATGGAAGCGCGACTGGAATTCGGTCAGCAGCTTCCTATATCAAACCGCTACCACAAAACGGCAGTAGTGGGCGTGCAGGTAAAAGAGAAAACATTGTTGGATGTGGACGATAGCCAAATTGCCGAACATGAAACCATCTATGTGTTAGGAGAAGGGGATAAACTGATTTGTCAATACGGACAAAACAACTTGCCGCAACAAATTCGTTATGCCGACATGACAGAGCCGGAGGGGACGCTCTATCATAATGTGGAAGGCAAAAAAATGGTGGAGACCTATGCAGATATTGGGGTGCATGACTGGAAAGTGGTTTCCTGCGTGCGTGCGAATATCTTTTGGAACAAACTGGCAAGACTACGCAACATTAGTATTTGGTCGATGGCTTTAGTGGTTTTGTTGCAGCTAATCATTGCCTACTATTTCATGAAAAACAGCTATAATCCCATTAAAGAATTGATTCATTCTATTGCGGAAAACTCCGGAGAAGAATATAGCGGGACAAAAAATGAATATTATTATATTCAAGATACCATGAAAGACTTGCTAAAAGAAAAAACCTATATTGCCAGTACATTAAGACAGCAAAAGAATAACATGAAAACGGAAGCATTGATAAAACTTTTGAAAGGCAAATTTGAAAATGCAGCGGAAGCATATCAAAAATTAAAAAACGTTGGAATCCTGTTGGGAAACGGTACCTTTACCGTAGTTGTATTTAGCAACGAGGATATTTCAGAACTTTTCATAGAGGACACCGACATCACGGAAAAAGAACGTTTTCGTTTGTCGCAATATATTCTCGCCAATATCGTAGAGGACTTGAGCGGACAAATGGCGGCAGGTCATGTGGCGGAAATTGAAGATATGGTGGTTTGCTTGCTGGAAACTGCATCGGATGCGCCGCGGGATTGGAAAGAAACGGCGCGTTCTCTGGCAGCATCGGTTTGTGAGGCTACAATGCAGCATTTTCATATGTATACAGCGGCTGCTTATGGAACCGGATATCAAAATGTGAACCAAATTCAGACCTCCTATATTGAAGCGCTGGAGGCAATGGAATATAAACAGGTGATGGATGCGCCCGGATACCCTTGTTATGCGGATATTGGTGATGCACCCGATTCGCGTCTATATCAATATTCCTTGAAAGATGAACAGAATTTGATTGAAGCCATTCAGGATGGAGACTATGAACGTGCAAAATATGTCTTGGATAAAGTGTTCCAGAGCAATTTTGTGGAATCGCAATATACCGTTGGCGTTGTGAAATGTTTTATGGTAGACATTGTGTGTACCATCATGCGCGCTGTGAACGAACTGGCAGCCGGTGATAACAATATGCAAGATTTTAGCGATATGAAGCCGGTTTATGCGCTGCTGGAATGTAATAGCGTGAATCATCTGCGCAAAGAGACGGACGATTTGTTGCAAACGATCTGTACTTATGTGAAAGAAGCAAATAAAAATAATACGAAGTCTATTCAAGAGGGAATTATGGAATTTGTGCAGGAGCATTACATGGATGTAAATTTGAATGTAACCTATTTGGGCGAACAGTTTTCCATGGCGCCATCTTATTTATCAAAACAATTTAAAGCACAAGCAGGACAATCCATTTTGGACTATATCAATTATGTGCGTATTGAAAAAGCAAAAGAACTGCTTAGTAGTCAACCGGATGCAAACATGGATCAGATTGCGGCGGAAGTGGGATATTCCGGTCGTATTACCTTCAGCCGCCTGTTTAAAAAATATGTTGGCGTCACGCCGGGAATCTATAAGGAAACACACAACAAAAAACAATAACATATTGATGATATTATGGCGCAAACATATTCGATTTTTGTTTGCTTATGCGTCCCATGATGGAGTAAGTTTTTATGGAATGATACAGGAGGAAACAGTTATGGAAGCATTGAAATTGGTCACACCTACAGAAGCACATCAGGCGGCGGCAGAAGCATTTAAAAATGAATTTCTGGAATATGGCGAACAAATCATAAACGGCAGTGCACTGCTCGACCAAATGGAGTATTTGCCATGGCTGGAGAATATGAGAAACAATAACAATCCCCAAACGGTAAGCAGTGATTGGGTTGTCAGCAGTACATTTTTTGCTATGCGGGAGAGCGATGGCGCAATCGTTGGTATCATTGATGTCCGTCACAGTATTAAGCAGCCGTTTTTGTCTCAATATGGCGGGCATATCGGGTATGCTGTCCGTCCCGGTGAGCGGCGCAAAGGCTATGCCGTGCAAATGCTGCGGCAAGCACTTGCGTTCACTAGGGAAATCGGGCTGGAAAAAGTGATGCTGGGGTGTTATTGCGACAATACGGCGTCTAAAAGGACAATGGAAGCGTGCGGTGCAAAATGGACAGAAACAAAGCCTTATGCAGACGGAAAAATGATGGATATTTATTGGATAACCCTATAGCTGCAGTATGGCAAATTTGCAGTTGGTGATGACAGATATAAAGAATATTGAAAATATATCTCTAAAGGAGCGTGAATTTTATGCAGCTACACAATACCGCCGATATGGATGAAATAAATTTGTTTAAAGAACGATTAACAATCGCGCTGAAAGCCGCAAAAATATGTGTGTTTGAAGTTGACCTTGCACGGCAGCTATATACTTTTTTTGAAAACGCAGAAGATATATTTGGCGTTTCGGATGACGTTATTTTAAACGATGTTTGGCCCTATAGTAAACTAAATCCGGAGGAGTATAGATTGGCTGTATCCAATTACTTCTCTCATCCTGACGACGAAATTATTATTGAAAATGCGTTTAACCACATTTTAAGAGGAAAGTCTATCACTTATGAAGCGCGAATGCGAGCCGGCGGTTCTGATTTCATATGGTGTAAAATTGATGTGACGCCGGTCTTACAAGAAGGTAAGCCTGTCAAAATGATTGGTGTAATAACAGATATTTCACACATGAAAAATCAAAATGATTTATTAAAACAGAAAGCTACCATGGATGCTTTTACGGGCTTGCATAATAAAGAGTATTCTATTAAACGAATTAAAAAATTTTTATGTGGGGAAGAGCATCTAAATCATGCATTTGTGTTGTTGGATATTGATAACTTCAAAAGCTACAACGATACCTATGGTCATTATGAAGGGGATAAAGCGATTAAAGAACTTGCAGCTTTAGTCAAAAAAACATTTAGAGCATCCGATGTTTTGGGACGATTCGGCGGAGATGAGTTTATGATTTTTATTCGAGATTTTCCCGGTAGAACATGGCTATGCGAGAAACTAAAACCGATTGTTCGGTTTGAAAACGGCGCGAATTCCCTCACAACAAGTATTGGTATTGCGATATATCCACAGAATGCAACCACCTTTGAAGATTTATTTCAAAAAGCTGATACGGCACTCTATCGTTCTAAAGTAAAAAGAAGTTCCTTCACATTTTTTTCCGAAGCGGACAATTGATAATCCGGCGACCGAATAGAAACAAATACGATATATTTCATCTTGCTAACGATGAAAGTATGGGTAAACCTTGCTGCTAAGCTGGGTTTACCTTTTTTATTTTCGCCGGCATGATGCGAGTATCTGCCGGAGTATTCTTGTACATTGTAAAATGTCGTAAAAAACGGAAATATATGAAAATAGCCTGTGGGTTTATATTCCACAGGTTATTTTTTGCGGCACAGAGACGTTTCCAGCTCTGCCTTTTTATGCACGCGCTTCCAGTCGCAATCCATGGGAATGTTTGGCGGGAAAAAGCCTGAAAACCCGTATGAAATAAGGGAAAAATGAAAATAATTTCAGGTTTTGATACAGCATTTTAGATATTAATTCTTGCACAGTACGGTAACAGCATGTATAATAAAATTGTATAAAAGGAGGAGGCGCGGTGAAAAAACGAAAAACTTTTACATATGTCACAGCCGGTCTGCTCATGGTGGCTTTGGCAGTAGCAAATACCGGTTGCAAACAAAAAACAGAAACAACGCAGGAATTTTCTTTTGAAGGATATCCTGTGAAAAGCGATATAAAATTGACCTATTGGTCCGGATTGAGTGGAAATTTGCGTGAAAGCACAGATTCACTTGGGACTACACCATTTGCGAAAAAACTGCAGGAGGAGACCGGCGTAGAAATTGAATTTCTGCATCCAACACAATTGATGGAAAAAGAAGAACTCAATTTGCTGTTGGCGTCAGGGAATCTGCCCGATATCATACAATATGATTGGTATAACACGCTGGGCGGGCCGGAAAGCGCCATTTCCGGCGGATATATTCAGCCGCTGAATGATTTGATTGCGCAGGAAGCGCCTAACTTGAAATCCTATCTGGAGCAGCATCCGGAAGTGGATAAAATGGTAAAGACGGACGAAGGGCATTATTATGTGTTTCCGTTCATTCGCGGCGACGAAAGCCTGTGTGTTTCAAAAGGGCTGATGCTGCGCAGCGATTGGCTTGCCGAATTAGGGCTGCTTGTACCGGAGACCGTAGAGGAATGGACACAGGTGCTGCGTGTATTTCGAGATGAAAAGGGAGCCAAAATTCCGTATGCCGCCAGCAATATAGAGGTGTTCACGGGAGGATTTGGCACACAACCGGAATATTATCTGGAAGACGGACAAATTAGGTATGGTCCCATGCAGCCGGAATATCTGGACTATTTACGAATGATGCGGCAGTGGTACGAAGAAGGACTGATAGATAAAAATATTGCGACAACCTCGGAAACAGAAATGCGGGTGGCTATCTATAGCGGCAGCGGCGGAGCAACCTATGGCTGGTTGTCGAGCACAATGGAGAGTTATATCAGGGATATGCAAAAAACGGAACCTGCCTTTCTATTGGTGGCAGCGCCGTTTCCAGCAAAGGAAAAAGGGGAAATACCGGAATTTGGAGACCGGGATTCTATTTATACGTCCCAAAGCAGCGCCGCAATCACAACGTCCTGTAAATCACCGCGGCTTGCCGCACGATTTTTGGATTATGGTTATAGCGAACAGGGAAAAATATTGAACAATTTTGGTATTGAACATGAAAGTTTTGTCATAAAGGACGGCAAGAGGGTTTATACGGATAAAATATTAAACAATCCTGATGGACTAAGTGCAGGAAAGGCATTGGCGTTTTATGCACGGTCGTCTTATAGCGGCCCGTTTGTGCAGGAAAAAGAACATGCCGATATGTTCTATACGTTGCCCTGTCAACAAGAGGCGGTTCGGGTATGGGCGGCGAACCGGGCACAGCAGCATATGGTGCCGCATATCTGCGCAACGGCGAGCGAAAGCTATGAAATTGGTACCATTGATGATGAACTGCGGCGTTACCGGAAAGAAATGACGATGAAATACATTATGGGTGTGGAGCCGTTGGAGCGTTTTGAACTGTTTCAGCAAGGATTGCGGGAGCGCGGGATAGAGAGGGCATTGGAGATTCGGCAGCTGCAATACCAGCGGTATCAAAAACGGTGACGGTGATACAAAATATAAGAAAATGAAGGAAAAAATGAATTTTACACTTTTTGTCTCTTGCAAAGAAGAAGAAATTTTTTTACAATAAGGCTAGATTGGTAAAAGCAGAGAAACGCTTCCCCCCAAAAAAGCGTTTGATATTAAAAACTGTATTTATCTTTGTTCATGGATGGTATAGTTGGGAAATTTGAAAAAAGGAAAGGACGGAAACAGCAATGAGAAAACGAATAGCGATTCTATGTGCCGCAGTGCTTTTGATTGGTTGTTTTGGATTCACGGCAGCTGCTGCGGAGGGAAATCTGAAAGCGGAGTTTGCTAAAGTGCGTGCCAACATTGTAGAATATGTGTTGGATATGGAATATGCAAACACATCAGAGGAAAATAAGCAAATGTATGACAAACGTGTTGCAAATTTTGTGAAACAGACGCAGGAATTGTCTGCTACGATGAATAAGTCGGCGACAAGTCAAAAGCTTTGGGATGACAATGAAGATGTGGGGACAAACTTTGACCGGTTGACGACTATGGCAAAGGCTTATGTTATGGACGGTTCGGAACTGAAAGGAAATGCTTCGCTGCTGAGCGATATCATCAGCGGTATGGAATTTGTCTATTTGAATCAATATAATGAAACCACGGCGGAAATCGGCAACTGGTGGAGTTGGGAAATCGGATATGCGCGAAAATCAGCGCAGCTTGTGGCAGTGATGTTTGACCATTTGACCTCTGCGCAGGTGGAACGGTATTTGCGCGGTGTGCGGCATTTCTGTCCGGATACGCGCATGAACAACTACAATAACGGCGGTTCCGTCAGTACGGGCGCGAACCGTACGGACGTGTGCTATTCCATTATCATTGAAAGCGCCTTGAAAGAAGATGAAGCGCGGCTGAAGGACGCATTGGCGGCAACGCTGGAGGTGCTGGAATATGTGACGAAAGACGATGGATTCTATGATGACGGTTCCTTTATTCAGCATGGTACCGTTGCCTATACCTATAGTTACGGCGATGCGCTGATGAACACCATCAGCCTGAACTTGAGTTTTGCCGGCGGAACGGTGTTTAATGTGGTAGACAATCCGCTGGTGGAAAATTTGTATACGGCGGTATATAAATCCTATGAACCGTTGATTTATAAAGGCGCGGCGTTTGACATGGTGCGCGGCAGGGCGGTTTCCCGTAATGCGAGCGGACAGGGAAACGCGCAGTCGGTGCTCAACAGTATTTTGCGTATTAGCCAATTTGCGCCGGAGGAACACGCCAATCATTTTAAATCCTTCTTGAAATATCACGTGCAAAACAACACAGCGCTGGACTATATGGCGTCAACGACCAATATCGGGAACCGGTCAAAAATGAAAGCGATTCTGGACGACCCCAATATTGAACCCATTCCGGAACCGAACTACAACGTGATTTATAACAGCATGGACCGCGTCACCAATTTCCGCCCGGGCTGGGCAGTGGGGCTTGCGATGAATTCCTCGCGTGTTGCGCGTTTTGAGTCCATTAACAACGAAAACCTCAAAGGCTGGTATCAGGGCGAAGGTACTTTGTATCTCTATAATGAAGACCAAACGCACTATGGCGCGGACTATTTCGCAACCATAGACCCCTACCGCTATCCGGGCACGACAGTCAGCAAAAAGAAACGTGCGGACGTGAGCGGCACGGGTACGGCGGGACTCAGCACGAAGGACTGGGCGGGCAGCACAGGACTGGACGGTATGTACAGCGTCAGCGGTATGGAAGTGGAAGGATATGACAACACCATGACCGCGAAAAAATCATGGTTCATGTTTGACGATGAAATCGTGTGTCTGGGCGCGGATATCAACGCCAGCGCCAGCGATGGCGCAGCGGTGGAAACGATTGTGGAAAACCGGAAACTGACGGAATCGAATGACAACACCATTTTAATTGACGGCGCGGAACTATTGACGGGATATCAGGAAGAGACTTCTTTCCCGAATGTCTCTTGGGTTCATTTGGAGGGAAATGTAGAAGGGGCAGACATTGGATATTATTTCCCGAATGCAACGTATGTCGGCGCGCTCCGAGAGAGCCGTGAGAACGATATTCAGGACGGCAATCCGACCGTGGCAAGCAAGATTTTTATGAATAACTATTTCACCATGTGGTTAGACCATGGCATGGCGCCAAAAGGCGAAACCTATTCTTATGTTCTGCTGCCGGGCAAAACGGCAGAGGAAACCAAAGCATATGCGGAAAATTCCGGTATCACCATTATCGAAAATTCCGCAGAGGCACAGGCAGTCACAGACGAGAATTTACATATCACAGGCATCAATTTCTGGGAAGAAAGAACCAAAACCGTGGACGATGTAACTTGTAATACCGCGGCAACGGTAATGCTGAAACGCACGGATACAGAACTGGAAATCAGTATATGCGACCCAACGCAGAAACAGACGGCGGCGATCGATTTGTCCATGCCGGACGAAGGATACCGCGTGGTATCCGCCGATGACGGCGTAAGCGTGAAACAGAGCGGCGGAACGCTGCAAATCAGCGCAGACGTCTATAATGCGCGCGGCAAGAGTTTCAATGTGAAACTGGAAAAACGGGCGAGCGCCCCGATCGGCGGCGATGTGTTTGATTCCCGCACGGTTTCCGGTGTTGCATTGCTGGAAGGCTGTGCAAACGCGATTGTTGACGGTGAGAAAAAAGTGATTGACAGTGCAGACAGCAGCGTGGTTCCCTGTCAGCAGGATAACCGCGTTTATGTGCCGCTACGGTTCTTGGCGGAGAGTCTTGGTGCAGAGGTCGCATGGGATAATGGTACCCAGACGGCAACCGTTACCTCCGGCAATACAGAAATCACTGTTGATACGCTCCGTCAAACCATTGCAGTCGGCGGCGTTCCAACGGAAGGAAAAAGCATTATGCAAGGCGACCGGATTCTCGTTCCGGTACGTCTTGTGAGCGAAACGCTCGGTAAAAAGGTTTATTGGCACAGTAAAGGATTGATTGTTGTCGGCGATAGTGAAAAACTGTTTAATGCCGCAACGGAAGAACATATTATTGATAGCCTGATTGGGCAAATTTTAGGATAAGAAAGGGAGAGAAATGATGAAAAAAAGCAAAGTAGCCATTTTCTGTCTCATCTGCACCCTGCTGTGCACCCTGTTTTGTGTGCCGGCGGCGGCAGATATCGGAACAGAAACATATGAACAAACAATGACAGTGTTGCAGCGCGTAGGCGTTTTGGAATCCGGCGCCGCGGGCGAAGCGGGAGACGCAGTCAGCCGCGCTGAATTTACAGCATGGGCAGTTCGTGCCATGGGTATGAACATTTCGGCAGGCGGCACAGGAAAAAGCGGATTCGCAGACGTGCCGGACGCACATCCCTATGCGGGTGTAGTGGAACAGGCACGGCAGCTTGGATTGATAGACGGTAACGGAAATACCCTGTTTTATCCGGACAACAAGATTTCCTATCAGGAAGCGGCAAAAATTTTGGTAAACGTCACAGGATATCACCGGAAACTTTCTGACAGAACGCAGTCCAGCTACATGGCAATGGCAAATCAGCTTGGTATCATGCGTGCGACAGGCAGCCCCAACTATGCCATGGCAGCACGCCGCGATGTACTCTATAAAATGATAGAGAATGCATTGGAAGTAGATGTGCTCAAACAAACCGGATTTGGCAGTGAAGTGCGTTTTGAAAGCCAAAAGGGACAAACGGTCATGAGCGAATACCTGAAAGTGGGGAAATATAAAGGCGTTGTCACCGCGACGCCGTATACGACTTATAACGGTCCCAGCAATTTGCAGAATAACCAAATGGAAATCAATTCCGTCACCTATACGGTATCCATAAACCGTGCAACGGTGGAAAATTTGCTGGGTCATCAGGTCATCTATTATGTTGATATCGCAGACCCGAGCGAAGATTATCCGACCATTCTTTTGCTGCGGGACAACATGCCGACGGGCAGAGTCGTTACCGTGAACGCAGAGGACATCAAATCGGATACGACACCCAAAACCTTGTATTATTATACCTATAGCGACAGCGGCGCAGCGCGCAGTGAGAGCGCAGCGATTGAAGAAAATGCAAACGTTATCTATAACGGCGTCTATTTCGGCAAAGCGCATATGTTGCAAGACAGTGATATGCAGCCGGCGATGGGCAGCGTAACGTTGGTAGATACGGACGGCAGCGGCAGATATGACTTGGTAAAAATCAATAACATTCTCACCATTGTTGTGGAATCTGCCAATAGCACGGAACGAACCGTTTCGGATTATTATAAACGTGCAACGCTGAAAATTGACGACAGTGCAGAAGTCCGCATTTTAAAAGCGGGAAGAGAAATTACCTTTGATGAAATCAAAGCATGGGATGTGCTGGCAGTCAAAGAGGACAGGGAAAAAACCACGGTGGAAATTGAAGTGACAAGCAGCCGCGTCAACGGAACTGTCAAAGCGATCGGTGACGATACCATCACGGTGGACGAACAGGAACTGGAACTGGCGGAAAGCCTGAAAACATTTTTGGAACAGACCGGCGAAGCCAAATATCAGGTATCGCTGGGCGACAGCGGCAGCTTCTATCTGGATGCGGACGGTAAAATTGCGGCAATTGACGCCGGCGGCAAATCCAGTACCGGCGGCAACTACGGATACCTCATTAAATGGGGCATGGGCAGCGGACTGTCCACCAAATGCCAAATGAAAGTGCTGACAAAATCGAATGAAATTGTCACGCTGGACGCGGCGGAAAAACTGACTATAGACGGCGTGAGCGGACAAAACGGTACCGCGTTGAAAACGCAGTTCGATAAATTGGAAAATGCGCGTCCGGCGGGCAGCTACAGCGGTACCGAGGCGACCATTACAGCGGCGTATAGCAAGCAAAACTATGTGATTAGCTATAAAACCAACGAAGCGGGTTTGGTGACGGAAGTGGATACCGTGATAGACAATCCGGCGGAAAGAGGTCTGGGACTGACCATTGACTATCCGGCGGCAAACAAACGGTATAAATCAGGATATAAATTTTCAGGACGTACAGCAATTAATAACTTTAACTACAGCGCCTCCACCGTTATGTTCAACATTCCGATGGAGGACAACGCGGACGAAAAGAGTTATACAGCAGTGAATGAGTTCACACACGACCAATTTTTCGACGTTACGGCATATGACAGAATCAACGGACAGGTTTCCGTTGTCTGTAACTTCAAATCAAGCGGCGGCGGCAACGGCAACGAGCTTTCCACCAATGTTAACACGCTGAATACCGTTGGGATTGTGCAGAAGGTGACAAAAACTGCCGGAGAAGATAATGACACGGCAACAAAAGTCTACCTGGTCAACGGCGGAAAAGAAACAAGTTATACTTTCGTGCCGGACAAAACCATTCCCGAACTGAAATTCGGCGATGTGATTGTCTATAACAGCGATTCGCTGGGCAGAATTGACGCAATGAAAATATTGTTCCAGCCAACGGAAGATAAGCAGCCGTTCTTAGAGGGTGCGGCAAGCGCTTACGAGGCTTGCTATGGCATGGTCTATGAAAAATTCCCCAATGTTGTCACCATGCTGACAGATTTAAGCAAAAAGGACAATGCGAAACTTTCCGATTTGGAACCCTATATGATTAACAGTTTCTCCAGAATCTATCTGGTGGACATGAAAGAAGAAGAAGTGCGTCTGGGCAGTACGGCGGACATCTTCTCTTATGAAATGGATCCGGAAAACGCTTCCATGATGTTCCTGAAACTGTATTATGACAATCCCAAAGAAGCGATTATTTTTAAATGGAAATAAGAAGGGAGAACGGAAACATGCGTAGATTAACGGCATTTGTTTTAAGTATAGCGGTACTTGCCGGCATGGCGTTTACGACGCTGGCGGCTCCGACAGAGAATATCGAAGTCGGTGGAATACAGGAAGAAACAGTTCTCCCTGCACAACCGGAAACAATAGATAATGATGAAATAACAGCTGAAGAGGGTGAAATATTCCCTTCTGTATCGGTAGGAGAGGATGCTCCGGTCAATCTGGCACTGGGGAAAACACCAACTGCTAGTTTTAGCGGAAGTAATAGTACAGTTGTTACTAGCATCAATGATGGAAATATAGATACATATTACAGAACATGGGGTGGTACTAAGGAAAATCATTTTCTTACCATAGATTTGGGCGAGGCAACAAAATTCACCAGAGTTGTAATATATGGAGTAGAAACGAAGAAAATCTATACATATCAAATACAATACAGCAATGATAATGCTACTTGGACAACTGTGGCAGAGGGTAAAAATCCAAATGCAGTCAATTGGATGGATGGCAACCAATTAGATGTGACTTTTGCTGAAAAAGAAGCACGATATGTGCGATTCCTTGTACCCTTAGTCCGTGATGGTGTGGCGAACAAAGATGATTCTACAAGCAACAATTGGAGCGGTAGTGCAATTGAGTATCATGAATTTGAAATTTATTATGAAGCATCAGAAGTACCAGTGCCAGATTTGACGCTCAAGGGAGATTCTACTGTGCGGCTGGCGTTGGGACAGGAATATGTAGAACCGGGGTTTACTGCTGATGACGGTACGGGCAATGATATTTCAAGCCAAGTAGAAATCACAAACAACATTAACAATAAAAAAACAGGAAACTATACTGTGACCTACAGCATTCCATCACTGAATCTCACAACGACCCGAACTGTAACAGTGTATGCAGAGGCATTAAGCATTGCAGCGACGAACGGCGCAAATGACGGCAGTACATTAAGTCTTAACTATGCCGGAAATACCTACGACAGCGCAAGTATTCAGTGGATTTGCTCGGACAGCGAAGCAGGAAGCTATGCGCCGATTGAAGGTGCAACGGGAAAAACTTATACAATTAAATATGCAGATAAAGACAAATATATCAAGGTGCAGGCGAGTCTGGGCAATGGATATGAGGCAGTTGTATCTTCTGATGCTGCACATGTAGGGAACGTGGCATTTAAAAGAACCCTTACCAGTAATCAGAATGCGGAGGGCGGCGGGGCACTGGCAAATGTAACAGACGGTAATACAGCTACTAATCTGCGGCAGCGTTATGGAGGCACCGTCGATACAACCTATTGTATCGACTTGGGCAGCGAACAGTATGTAGACCGTATGGTAGTATATAGTTTAGAGAGTGTATCTGGTGGGAAACATAAGATTAATGGCTGGAAGGTGCAATATTCCAATGTAGAAAATCCGGCAGTTGCCGCAGATAGTGCAGATTGGAGTGATGTGCAAAATGCATCACCATTGGAAGATACCGGTGAATGGACATCACAAACCATCAATTTTACACCGGTAAAGGCACGGCATATTAGATTCGTTGTAACAACAATCAATACTGCTTGGGCCGGTGCTTATTGGATTAATGAAATTGAAGTATTCAACACTCATGCAGTGGAAAAACCGGTCATCACACTAAATGGTGACGCAGCCATGTCGATTGGTATTGGTGAAACCTTTACTGACCCTGGCGCAACTGCGGTGGATTCGGACGGTCTTTCCAGCATTGACGTAGTAGTCGGTGGAACAGTAAATACTGCTACCCCTGGCAGATATACGCTTACCTATAACGTAACGGGCAGCAACGGCGTTGCGGCGGAGGAAAAAACGCGTATTGTAACGGTTGTGGCGGCAAATCCGCCGGTCATTACGCTAAATGGCGACGCAGAAATGACAGTCTATCAAAATAGAACCTTCACTGACCCGGGCGCTACTGCTGAGGATTTGAATGGTGCGGATATCAGCAGAGATATTGTTGTTACCGGTGCAGTAGATACAACGAAAATCGGTGATTATGCCTTGGAATATAATGTCACGGATTCCAGAGGCGTGGCAGCGGCAGTAGTGATAAGAACCGTGCATGTTGTAGAGGCAAAACCGGTGATTACGCTGAAAGGCGATGCAGAAATGACAGTGCTTCAGGGAAGAACTTTTACAGATCCTGGTGCAACCGCTGTAGATGTGGATGGCAATGACCTTACGGCAAGCATTGTTGCGACCGGTGCTGATAAGGTGGATACATCGAAAGCCGGCAGATATACCATAACCTACAATGTGACAGATGCGGCAGGAAGTGCGGCGGAACCTGTGACAAGAATAGTAACGGTAGCTTCTACAGCAGTTTCCTTAGTGTATACCTCTGCAATGCCGGGCGGTGTACTGAGTGTAAGCTATACATGGGACGGTTATGACGTGGAAAACGGCGCTGCTTACCAATGGGTACGCGCAAGTTCCATGGACGGCGATTTTGAACCGATTGCCGGAGCAACGGGCGAAACCTATACACTGAGCGGCGCAGATATCGGCAAATATGTGAAGCTGACCATCACGCCGGAAGACGCTCCGGCAGCAACAACGCCAACTCACGTATCGGTTGGTAATGTCGCGCTGGGTAAAAACATTACAAGTACAGTCAATCATGGAAGCGGTCCGGCAGTGGATATGCTGGACGGTAACAAGGATACGTGGGCGCAAGCTTATGGTTCTTCAAACACATGCACTTATACCATTGATTTGGGCAGTGAACAGCAGATTTCTATGGCGCGGCTGTTTAGCCATGCCTCGTCTGCAAGAAAAATAAAACATTTCACAATTGATTATACAACAGATGCTTCCGTTTCAGCGAGCACAAAATGGAATAAACTGGTAGATGTGCCGGTAGATACAACGGTAGGTAATAGTTTGGATAAAGTCGTCTGGAATTTTGACCGCGTGACAGTGCGTAATGTACGTATTAATATCGACGAATGTGATTCTACTTATTCCGGCACATGGTACTTTGATGAATTTGAGCTTTATAACGCGGCAAACGGCACGCCTACCCTCACGCTGAACGGTGACAGCCGTATGTCGGTGGAGGTCGGAACACCCTTTGCAGACCCGGGCGTGACGGCGGTAGATGAAGCGGGCGTTGATTTATCGGCGGCAGTTGTGGTTTCCGGCGATACGGTTAATACCTCAAAATTGGGAACCTATATTTTAAACTATGACGTCACAGACGCTTGGGGTAACAAAGCGAAAACCGTGACACGAACTGTTGTGGTGCGTGAAAAAGATACCCAGCCGCCGGTGATTATCTTAAAAGGCGCGCCGACTATCCGTATCAGTCAGAACGGTAAATGGGAAGACCCGGGCGTTATTGTCACAGATAATGCAGATACGGAAATTCCCGTAACGGTTGGCGGCGATACTGTGGATACCAAAACCTTGGGAGAATATACCATCACTTATGATGCGGCAGACAGTTCCGGCAACGCAGCAAAACAAGTGACCCGTAAGGTCATTGTTGTGGCAACGGGAGAAGATGTGGAACCACCGGTTGTCACGCTGAAAGGCGCGGCGGAAGTGGAAGTATGGCAGGGCTATGACTACACGGAACAAGGTGCAACAGCACGCGACGGTAGCACAGACGTGACAAGCAGCATTAAAATAGAAGGCACAGTGGACACGAAAACACTCGGCACCTATGTACTGACCTATTCTGTGAGCGATGCGGCAGGCAACATCGGCGTGGCGACAAGAATCGTCAAGGTCGTGGAAGAACCGGCAATTGAACGCGATACGCGTGAACTGAAAATTGAAGGCGCTTCCGATTTGCAAGCCATTGTTAAAGACTTGATTTTACGCATTAGAGGAACCTATGGCTCCAACATCAAATGGGAGTCCTCAAATGAAAATGTGATTCGACCGGACGGAACAGTGATTCGCCCGAGCAGTGACACTACTGTTGTCTTGACGGCAACCATCACCAACGGCGAAGAGACACGTACAAAGACCTTTGAACCTGTTAAAGTGCTGAAATCCACCGGTAATGCAGGCATAGGCGGTGGAGCCGGCGGCGGTGGCAGCGCCGGAGGCGGACGTCCGGGCGGCAGCAATACGGTTATTGGTACCGGCGGCGCGCCGAATCCGGTAGGACCGACAACGCCGTCTACACCGCAGCAGCCAGGGAACGGAACACTTTCCGGTTTCAGCGATATGAATCAGGCAGCATGGGCGGATTTGGCAGTATCCGAATTATCCAAACGCGGCATTCTCAATGGCGTGGGAGACGGTACATTCCAGCCGCAAAGAGCAGTCACAAGAGAAGAATTTGTGAAGATTGTGGTGGAAGCATTCGGATTTGGTACCGGCGCAGGGGCAGCAAATTTTTCTGACGTTTCCGCGCAAGAATGGTACTACCCCTATGTTGCATCTGCAACGCAGCTTGGCATTGTCGGCGGTACAGGCGGTGGCGCTTTCGGAACAGGTCGTGCAATCACGCGTGAAGAAATGGCGGCAATTATTTGTCGTGCAGCAGATGCAAAAGGTCTGGAACTGAAAGCAAATAAAGAGAAACAAGATTTTACTGATAACAATACAATTTCTGATTGGGCGCTGGACAATGTCTACACCCTTCAGCAGGCAGGTGTTATTTCCGGCATGGGCGACGGCAGTTTTGCACCGGCGCAGCAATGTACGCGTGCAGAAGCGGCAAAAGTGGTTTATGAACTGACGAAATATATGTGGTAATAACGGCTTCGGCAGTTATTGTAAAAATAACCGGAGTAGGGAAAAACTATGAAACATAAGGGCAGCGACTCAAAAACCGCTGCCCTTACTTTTATATAGAAATTCCAACGTTTGACCATGAGGTTTCCATTCACGCGCCAAAGGCGCGGTCCGTGAAAAGCCCAAACGTAGTGGATTTTTTTGCGAAAGAGGAGGAGCAAGGCAGCATATGGAGGAATTATATTTTGCAAAAAAAATCGGAGCAAAGTTTTCCTTTGCTCCGACTGGTCGGGAATACAGGATTTGAACCTGCGGCCTCATCGTCCCGAACGATGCGCGCTACCAAACTGCGCTAATTCCCGAAATGTGTGCAATTACTGCTACAACTTCTTTATTATACTACATTTTTTTGCATTTGTAAAGAGAAAATTTAAAATTTTTTGAAATTTTCCCAATATACCGCGGTACACGGTCTTTTTTTTGCAAGGTAAGTTCTAAATAGAGCTGTATTTGCTCTCGCAGCACACTGCTTACGGGCACCCCCACGGCTGAGGGGATGGAATCCTCAGCACATGTGCCGAGGATTCCATGATTGGAGGATGGAGGGCTATTGTTCACGGAGGACAACAACAAAAGATATTGACCCGCTGGGGCACGCGCTCTTTACGAAAAATCAAGGGGAGAGATATCGCCGAGGTTGTACCTTGAGAGTAATATTTTTGTCTAAGCTATGCCGCCGCTGCGGTCTAGTCCTCCAGCAGATAGATGGTCTCGCCCGGATTGCCTGTTAAGATTTTCCGTTTCACCCGTCCGCATTTGAGCCGCCGCACCATCTCCGCCAACTGTGTTCCGCTGTGATACCCATGAATGACAGTGAGTTCCTTTGTGCCCGCCGGAAGAGATTTCATTTTCTGTTCCAGCCGCTTTTTTGCTTCACTGCACGTCAGTCCATGCAAATCAATCTGCGCGGACTGCTGCATATTCCGCCCTGCCATCAGGACAACTCAAACTGCCCTGTGTAGAGCTGGTAATATTTCTTGTGCTGCGCAATCAGTTCATCATGATTGCCGCGTTCAATCACCTGTCCGTGTTCCAAAACAAGAATCATATCGGCGTTGCGCACGGTGGACAGGCGGTGGGCAATCACAAACACTGTCCGCCCTTCCATGAGACGGTCCATACTTTTTTCAATCAGTTTTTCCGTTCTGGTGTCAATGGAACTGGTCGCTTCGTCCAGAATCAGCACCGGCGGGTCTGCAATGGCTGCGCGCGCAATGGCAAGCAGCTGCCGTTGTCCCTGACTGAGATTGGTACCGTCGCTGCTAAGCATGGTGTCATACCCCTGCGGCAGATGGCGGATAAAACCGTCCGCATTAGCAAGTTTTGCCGCCGCTTCCACTTCCGCGTCCGTTGCGTCCAGTTTCCCATAGCGAATGTTGTCGCGCACGGTTCCGGTGAACAAATGCGTATCCTGAAGCACCATGGCAAGAGACTTGCGCAAATCGTCTTTTTTGATTTTACGGATATTGATGCCGTCATAGCGGATTTTTCCGTCCGGCACGTCATAGAAGCGGTTGATGAGGTTGGTAATCGTCGTTTTTCCTGCTCCTGTCGAACCGACAAACGCAATTTTTTCGCCCGGTTTTGCGTCAATGTCAATGTCGTGCAAAACCGTTTTGTTTTCTTCATATCCAAAGGTCACATCGTCAAATTCCACCTCGCCGCGCAGCGGTGTATATGTCAGCGTACCGTCTCCATGCGGGTGTTTCCATGCCCAATGTCCCGTGTGTTTTTCACTTTCTGTAATGGTGCCGTCCAGCTGTTCTATGGTATTGACCAGCGTCACATAGCCTTCGTCTTCCTCCGGCGTTTCGTCCAGCACTTCAAAAATACGTTCCGCACCTGCAATCGCGTGCAAAACAACGTTGAACTGCTGGGAAATCTGTGTGATAGGCTGGGAGAAGGAACGGGAGAATTGCAGGAAAGACGCAATAGTGCCAAGATCCATTCTGCCGCTAATTACCAGCAGTGCGCCCGCTGCTGCCGTCAACGCATAGTTCACATAGGAAAGGTTTCCCATAATGGGCATCATGATGCTGGCAAACGTATTTGCCTGCGTTGCCGCGTCGCGCAGCGCCTCGTTTTTCTCAGCGTATTCTTTGCGTACTTTCTCTTCGTGACAAAACACTTTCACAACTTTCATACCTTCAATGGCTTCCTCTGCATATCCGTTCGCGGCACCCATTGCTTGTTGCTGTGCGCGGTAGTAGGCGCTGCTGCGTTTTCCAATGGTCTTCACAACCAAAAACATCACGCCCAGCATGAGCAGAATCAAAACCGTGAGCAGAGGACTGAGAATCACCATCATGGTGAATGTCCCCACTGCCGTCAGCGTTGCGGAGATAAGCTGTGTCATTCCTTGACTCAGCGCCTCGCGAATGGTATCCACGTCAGAGGAAAATCGGCTCATCAATTCGCCGTGCGTGTGCGTATCAAAATAGCGAATCGGCAAATCTTGCAAACGGTTAAACAAATCCTTGCGGATACGGTTAAGCGTTCCGTTGGTAATATAAATCATGGTGCGGCTGTAGCCAAATGTGGATAGCACGCCGCAGAGATAAATAACTGCCATAATGGCAATCATTTTGAGAAACGGTGCAAACTCTGCCAAGGTAGGCGAAGTGCCAATCAGCGGCAAAATGCACTCGTTCAGCAGCGGTTTGAGAAAATAGGTGCCGGCAATACTTGCGCCCGCGCTGACAATGACCATCAGCACAACAAACAGCAGCAGCCATGTGTTTTTCACCATGTAGCCCGACAGACGCAGCAGCGTCTTGCGGATACTTTTCGGTTTTACAGGACCTCTCATTTTTCCATGAGGCGCCATTTACGCCACCCCCTTCTGCTGGGAGTCATAGACTTCCCGATAGATTGGATTGTTTTCCAGGAGTTCTTCATGTGTACCGACAGCGTTAATCTCGCCGTCGTCCATTACCACGATTTTATCTGCATCACACACGGACGTGATACGCTGCGCAATAATAATGGTGGTCGTACCTTTCAGCCCTTCGCGCAGCGCTTCGCGAATTTTAGCATCTGTTGCCGTGTCCACGGCGCTGGTGCTGTCGTCCAGAATGATAATTTGTGGTTTTTTCAGCAGTGCGCGCGCAATACAAAGCCGCTGTTTTTGTCCGCCGGAAACGTTCACGCCGCCTTGCCCCAATTCGGTTTCATAGCCGCTTGGGAAGGACATGATGAAATCATGTGCGCAAGCCGCCTGACAAGCTGCCACAATTTCTTCGTCCGTAGCGTTTTCATTGCCCCAGCGCAGATTGTCGCGGATAGTGCCGGAGAACAGAACGTTTTTTTGCAGTACCATACCAACGGTTTTGCGCAAATCCTCTAATTTGTATTCACGCACATCGTGTCCGCCGACCAGCACGCGCCCGCCCGTCACGTCATAGAGCCGTGGGATAAGCTGCACCAACGAGGTCTTGGAAGAACCGGTTCCGCCGATAATTCCCACGGTTTCGCCCGGCTCGATGCGCAAGTTGATGTGCCGCAGCACGTTGCCCCCTTCGCCATAGCCAAACGATACGTCGTCAAACACAATGGAAGCATCATCCTCCTGCGCGTCTGCAAACGCAGGGTCTGTGATATCCACTTTTTCCTCCAGCACTTCCACGATACGCGTCAGGGAAGACCGCATCATGACAAGCTGAATGAAAATCATGGCAATCATCATCAGGGACATCAAAATTTGCATGATATAGCTGATGAAGCTAATCAGTTCTCCTGTCAGCATGGTTCCGGCGATAATCTGTCCGCCGCCGAACCACAAAATCGCAATAATACAGCCATACATCACAAGCTGCATAACAGGCATATTAAAATTCAATACCTTTTCTGCATGAATGGAGGAACCCATCAATTCATCGTTGGCTTTGCCGAATTTTTCTTTTTCATAGGGCGCGCGCACAAACGCTTTCACCACGCGAATGGAGCGCAGGTTCTCCTGCACGGAAGCATTAAGCGCGTCATATTTTTTCAGCATTGCCATAAACCGCGGAAATGTCATGGTTGCAATGATTGCCAGGGCAACTGCCAAAATCGGAATTGCTACCAAGAATACTGATACCAGAGAATGGTTAATCGCAAACGCCATAAACGTTGCCGTCACCAGCATAAACGGCGCGCGCACTGCAATACGCAGCCCCATCATGACCGCCATTTGCGAGGTATTAACGTCTGTTGTCAGCCGCGTCACCAGCGAAGCGCTGGAAAACTTGTCAATGTTCGCAAAGGAATAGCCGGAAATTTTGTCAAACAACCCGCGGCGCAGTTCGCAGCCAAACCCCATACCGGCTTTCGCGCCGAAGCGCGCTGCCAAAGCGCCGAACAACAGCGAAATCAGCGCCATTACAATCATCAACCCGCCCAGAGACAGGACATAGCCAATGTTACGCTGTGTGATACCCACGTCCACAATTTGCGCCATTAGAATGGGAATGGTTGTTTCCATTAACACTTCGCCGACAATCATCAGCGGCGTTAAAATGGCATATTTTTTATACTTGGATAGAAATGGTAATAGTGCTTTAAACATGTCTGTGATTCCTCCTGTCTCGTATGGTGCGTACATGCAGTCCTTTGGATTTTTCTATCAGAGAGAACACGCTCTCTCCTTTGAGGTCTCCGTCCGCTAGATTGTCAATCATTCTGTCCAGATACGCCATAAGCGTTTCAGTTTCCTCCTGCGAAAAGCCTTGCATCAATTTTTCGTCCGTTTTATCAAACATTGCCCTGCACTGCTGCGCGGCTTCTCTGCCGAGCGGCGTAATGCGCAGACGCGTGCGGCGTAAATCTTGGTCGTCGCATAGTTTTTCCAGAAATCCTGCCCGCTGCAAACGTTTGACGCTGGTTGCCACCGAGGGCGGCGAAATGCAGAGAAAATCGGAAAGTTCCCGCTGCGTGCAGCCTTCGTGTTCTTTGACATAGTCTAAAATGGGCGGCTGCCCGAAATGCAGACCGCTTTCATAGATGACTTGCTGGACACAAAGGCGGTGCAGGACATGCAGATAATTCAGTTTTTTCATAACGCTGCGTAATGCCGGCATAGTACCACCATCCAAAAATAATTTATTAATTAATAATTAATTGGTTAAGTATTTATAGTATATCGCAAAAACCGGAAGCTGTCAATAGAAAAAAGTATAGATTTTCAAAAAACAGGGCAAGCTGTTTTTTGTACATATTTCTACCGGCAGCGGGATTTCTTGACGAATGAAAAAAAAGAGAGTATAATGAGAAAAAAGGAAATAAAAGGTAGGGAAAGTATTTGGATTTATGGAGTGTTTGTTTTATTGCACTATATAGCATTAATATTATATCCGGATTTTCCATGATTTTTGCGCGCAAAATAGATGTCGGACGTGCGCTGGCATGGCTTTTGACGTTTATTTTTCTGCCGGTCGTGGGGTTTGTGCTTTATTTTTTCTTTGGCAGCACATCAAAATACCGCTTATTCTATCATCGGTTCCGCTTTGATACGCTGTCATCGGCATACAGGGAAGCAATACAAAAGAACCGGACGCAGCTAAAATCGGGACAAATTTCTGTGTCGCCGGCGGTTGCGGAGCACTATCTGGACATGGTTCGTATGAACCAAACCAACGCAAATAGCGTTTATACGACGGACAACACAGTGGAATTGCTGGTGGACGCAGACGCGGCTTATGCACGCATGTTCGCAGAAATAGAAGCGGCAAAAGAAAGCGTTCATGTGCTCTATTTCATCATTAAAATGCAAGATGACACTGGCAAACGATTTTTGACGCTGCTGGAAAAGAAGGCGCGCGAAGGTGTAGAAGTGCGGGTGGTTTATGATTTGCTGGGCTGGCTCAAAAATCGCCGCCGTGATTACCGGTCTTTGACAGACGCGGGCGGCATGGTATATTCCTATCTACCGACGCTGCTCAGTTCCGTGATTAGCGTGAACTATCAAATGCATCGGAAAATTGTGGTGATTGACGGGCGCATTGCCTATACGGGCGGCATTAATATCGGCGACGATTATCTGGGGCTGGATCCCAAAAGAACGCCGTGGCGGGACACTGCCATTCGGCTGACGGGTAGCAGCGTACACGCGGTGCAGTTTCGTTTTTTGGTGGACTGGCACTATTTGGACAAGCAGGTGCGCGCATCAAAAGCATATCGGGACAAGGTGACAGACTTTGCGCGGCTGAAGAGCTATTTCCCGCCGCCGACGGAAACCGGAACCGCCGGCGTACAGATTGTCACCAGCGGCCCCGACCAAGAATATGCAACCATCAAGGATTCTTATGTGAAGATGGTAAACAGTGCGAAAAAATATATCTATATTCAAACGCCTTATCTCGTGCCGGACGAATCGCTGACCGAAGCGCTTCGGCTGGCGGCGCGCGGCGGCGTGGACGTGCGGGTGATGATACCGGGCATACCGGATAAAAAATTTGTATATTATATTACACTGTCCCATGTAGAAGAATTGCTCCGCTGCGGTATCAAAGTCTATACGCACAAAGGATTTCTGCACGCAAAAACGGTCGTCATGGATGATTGTATTGCATCGGTTGGGTCAGCAAATTTTGATTCACGTTCGTTCCGTCTGGACTATGAAATGAATGCGCTGGTCTATGACGAAATGTTTGCGCGGCAATGCAAAAATACGTTTTTAGCGGACGTGAAAAACAGCCGTGAACTCACGCTGGAAAACCACCGGAAGCGAAACGGACTGCAAAAAATATGCGAAGGGATTTGCCGGCTGATAGAGCCGCTGGTATAAAAACAGAGAAAAGAGGGATTGAGGCAATGAAGGTAGTTGCGTTGGTTGGAGAAAGCGGCAGCGGAAAAAGTTTCCGCGCCCAATGGATTGCAAAAGAAAACAATCTGGATTATATTATCGACGACGGATTGCTGATTTATAAAGGGCATATCGTGGCGGGCAAGTCCGCCAAATCGGAAAAGACCATGATTGCGTCTGTGAAACACGCGATTTTCATGTATGACAAGGACGCCATTCCCATGCGGGACGCCATTCGCGCGCGGGGGGATATTTCCATTTTGCTGCTGGGAACGTCGGAGCGCATGGTGCAGCGGATTGCGCAGCGGCTGGAACTGCCGCCGCCGGAAAGAATCATTTTGCTGACGGATATTGCTTCACCGGAGGAAATCGCTCTCGCAAAACGAATGCGCGAAACGCAGGGAAAACACGTCATTCCTGCGCCGACCTTTGAAGTGAAAAAACATTTTTCGGGCTATTTTCTCGATTCCCTGAAAGTGTTTTTCCGTATGCAGGACAAAAACTTTTTTGAAGCGGATAAAACGATTATCCGTCCGACCTATAGCTACATGGGCGATTATAAGCTGACCACCAAGGTCATTGTGGATATCGTGAAACATGAAGCGCACAAGGTGCGGGACGTGAAAGTCAAAGACGTGCGGGTGGCGCGGCTGAAAGCAGGCGCGGGCGTTACGGTGGAAATTGATGTAATTTTAAAATTCGGCGTGGATATCCGCGAAACGGCGAAAATGGTGCAGCGGCGGGTGCGTCCTGCGCTTGAAGAATATGCAGCGCTGACCGTGCCAAACGTGAACATCAAAGTGCTGACCTTTGACTAGAGGTGATAAAACAACGTAGGAACCGGTCGCCTTGCACGTGATACATAACAACGGAACTACATAAGAGATACTTCCACATAAAACAAGAGCGGGCGCTATATGGCGTCCGCTCTTATGTCTATTCGGTAAACGTGATATGCAAAATATCGGGCGGGGCAAGAAATCGAAACGGCAGCGTGTGTACGCCAACGCCGTTTGAAATAATAAGGCGCGTTGCACCGACTTGATATTCGCCCGTGTGGTATTTGCGTCCGCCGTGCGGCAGCATATAGCGGTAGAGCAGCGGCAGTTTCACCTGCCCGCCGTGGGAATGCCCCGATAGCTGGACAGGGATTTGATGCTGTGCGCTGATATCCGCATAATCAGGGTGATGCATGAGACAAATGACATAGGGCGCGGCGCCGTTTAAGGCTTTTTGCACGTCCGGTTTTCCATATTTCCATTCTTCCAGCCCAATGACAGAAGCGTCCTCTGTCAAACGGACGGCTTCGTTTTGCAGCACGCGAAAACCGCCTGCCGCCAACAGTTCCGCGCTGAATGCGCACGCGGCGGGCATATGCAAATCATTGTTGCCCAGCACGGCAAGTTTTTCCGCTTGCGGCGCGCAGCCGCGCAGCAGCTTTGCCACAGCCGTCCGCGTTTGCTGGTCATAGTGACTGCGGTGTTTGTCGGAAAAATCGCCCAAAAACCAAAGGTAATCGGGGCGCAAGCCATTTATTTTCTCCACGCAGCGGCGTA
This sequence comes from Clostridia bacterium, assembly GCA_022801925.1. Taxonomy (GTDB): domain Bacteria; phylum Bacillota; class Clostridia; order RUG12999; family RUG12999; genus JAAWTG01. Next base: position 53,905 of record JAAWTG010000010.1, read on the forward strand.
GTTGCGCCAGCGTGACAAACCGCCCGAAATGCACGTCTGAAAATGCAGCGGCAGTTTTGCCGTGCAACGACGCAGGCGCGCCGGTGATGGTAATGCGCCGCACGCGCAGGCTTTTTGCTTCCAAAATGCCATAGCCTGCGCCCGCGGCGGCAAGTCCGCCCGCCGCTAAAATCCATGTCCAAAGAATCATAAAAACCACCCTCCGTGTGTATTGTGGTCAAAAGGGGGACTCTTTCCAGCTCCCTTTGGTCGCTGTCATACCGTCCCCCTTGTTGGAATCCCCCTTTGCAGTCGCCTTCGCTCGCGCAGCGTTCCTAGCGAAACGCTGGCGACTGAGAAGTATGAAATCTTCGGCACATGTCCGAAGATTTCATGATTGAAAAGTGACGTATCCGTCTGCCCGTATCTTCACGAGAGGGACTTGTTCCATCTCCCGTTGGTCGTTGTCACTGCGTCCCCCTCGTGGGCTCCCTCCTGACGGCGTTTTTCGCTCTCGCGTCGCGCCTCGTTCCTCGGCACTCTAAACGCCGCAAAGTATGGAATGTCTGGCGCATGTCCAGACATTCCATGATTGAAAAGTGACGTATCCGTCAGCTTTATTTTTCATTCCGTCCCAATAATTCGTCTAGTGTTACATGAAACAGGTCTGCAAGCTGCAACAGATGGTCTAAATTGGGTTCGCTTTTTCCGTATTCATAGGCTTGATATGCTGTGTAGCGGATACCGAGTTCCGCTGCTACTTGCTTTTGAGTTATGTGCTTTTTCTTCCGTAGTTCTTTGATTCGTTCCGAAAACGGTGTGACATTTTCTTCATCATAATTTTCCTCTACCTCTGTCCCTGTGACTAAATAGTGTATGGAAGTATGATAAAAGGTGGCATAGATAAGTAAAGCTTCAATCGGCGGTTTCGCTCTCTCATATTCATACTTCTGATAGGCTTGTTCGGACTTTCCAATCAATTCGCCAAGTCTCCGTTGTGTAACATTGTTTTTCTTTCTTAATTGAATTAGCTGTTTTGACAAGGATTCCATATAGATACTCCTTTAAAGAGTCTTAAAAATTTTCTCTTGACACCCACCAAAAGTTGTGATACACTATTGTCACAACTTTTGGTGGGTGCAAAGGATATGTTGCTATGAATTCATATAAAATAATAAAAGATACATTTTCTATCTATACACGGCTATGTTATGCTTTATGTTTCATTTCGTCCCAATAATTCGTCCAGCGTTACATGAAACAGGTCTGCCAATTTTATCAACTTTTCCAATTTCGGTTCATGCGTGCCATATTCATAGGTTTGATATGCCGTTTCACGAATATCAAGTTCTGCTGCTACCTGTTTTTGCGTCAGATGTCTTTCCTTACGCAATGCTTTCACACGTTCCGAAAACGGTGTGACATTTCCTAAATCGTATTCCTTTTCAGTATCGGTTCCTATAACAAGATATTGCACAGAGGTCTTGAGTAATTCCGCCAACTTAATAAAATTTGCAATAGAAGGATTGCATTTTCCTTGATCATATCTAGCAAACGCGACTTCCGAAACACCTAAATATTTTGCAATATCTCCTTGTGTCATTTTAAACTTGATTCTTAATTCTTTTAATTTTACACCAGATATTTTCATAGTATCCCTCTTTTTTAAATAAGTATTGACAAGAGCTTTAAGTTATGATATACTAATAACTGACTTAAAATTATGTGTTCTTAGAAAGGGTGATAACATATGTCAAATTTATATGAAAAGGCTTTTTTTGATTATCTTACACAAATGTGTGAGAATGCTGGTATGCGATTTTCGCAGGCACCTGAATACTCAAAGCATCAACGTTTGTATGACGGCGGACAGGAAAAGTTGCTAGAACTTATATCGGAAAAAGACCGCCGACAAGCGCAGCGATATCTGGAAGATATCGCCCATGGAAAAAGTCTTGAAATTGATTATTATTACCGTCAAGGAGTTATGGATGGTATCCGCACTTTGAAATTATTAGGAGCCCTCTAAAGATATATCTCACGAAAGCGGCTTGTCCATCTAAAGGACAGATGATACCCTTTTGCGACGCACATCTCTCCAAGAAAAAGTAAGAGGAGCAGAAAATGGGGGGCAAGGAGCGGAGGGTATTTACCCTCTGGGGCACGCGTCCCTCAGAAAAAGTAAGAGGGGGAGACTTTGTGCAAAGCACAAAGTCGGAGGACATTTTTCACGAGGGATATACCCGTAGCGACAATTGGGGGAACATTTTCAAAGAAGAATACATCCGTAGCGCCCCTTGAGGAACATTTCCCGGAAAATATCGCCCCGCAATGCGTCATTTGCCGAAATTACCGTACCATTTCGCTTGCTTGTCCTTTCATATGTGCGTCTATCACGCGGCGGATATCGCCCGCGTCACAAGCGGTCATGTCGCCCGGAATGGTATTTTTCAGCGCGGACATAGCGTTACCATAGCGCACAGCGTCCTCCAGCGTCCGGTGTTGAATCAGACCATAGAGCGCGCCCGCCACATAAGCGTCGCCGCTGCCAATACGGTCTACCACCTCAATATCTTCATACGGCGCTTCTTCAAAAAAGCTATCCTCTTCCACAGAATAGGCAAGAGACTGCCACGTGTGACGCGTCGGCGTTTTTGCCACGCGGCGCGTGCTGGCAATCACCTTCACATTGTCAAACTGCCGCGCAAATTTCCGCTGAATCTCATGAATATCGCCCGTTTGCCGGAACATGCGCCGCAGCGTTTCCTCCGACACAAACAGAATGTCCACGTCCTGCATGACCTGCATCAGGCATTCGCGGGCGGTATCCTCGTCCCAAAGGCTGGCGCGGTAGTTTACGTCAAAAGAGATAAATGTCCCCTGTGCTTTGAACTTTTGAATCATTTCCAGCGCCGTTTCGCGAATGGTCGGATTCAGCGCAAGCGTGATACCGCTGAGGTGAAAGACCTTGGTGCTGGCATATGCCGCTTCGTTCACATCTTCCACATGACAAGCCGCAAACGAAGAATTCGCGCGGTCATAGACCACGGTCGGCACACGCGGATATGCGCCGCTTTCATAGTAGTAAATGCCAAGACGTTTTTCCGCGCTCTTATCATAGGTAATGAAATCGTCGCTGATACCGCTGTAGCGGATTTTGTTTTTGATGAATTTTCCGATTTCGTTGTCTGGTAGTTTTGTGATAATACCGGTGCGGCAGCCGAGCTGGGAAATGCCGCTGACAACGTTCAGTTCCGCGCCGCCCGCGCGTTTATCAAACGTTTCGCTTTGAGAAATACGTTCCTTGCCGACAGGCGAAAGCCGCAGCATAACCTCGCCGAAGCCCAGCACGTCAAACGGTGTGTTTTTCATTTGGTCTAACATGGTATGTAGCCTCCTTTATCCTATGCATTTTCCCTGCCGCAAAGGGCAAACACGATTGCCGTGCGGCGGGGTATCTTCGCAGATGAATCTATCGTTTTCTATATTATGTATTATAACCTATTTCCGGCGTTTTGACAAGGGCTATTCCGTTTCTTCTTCACTCTTATTAAAACCGACCATGAACAAAATAATCAGCAAAATGACCGGTAAATTATCGTCTATGTCGCTGTTGATTAAAAACAGTATCAGCGCCAACAGAATAATGTCATCCAGCGCAAAATTGCGCAGCGTATTCCCCAGTCCGCCGCTGAGCGCACCCAGCGACCCGCCCAGTCCGGCGGTATGCGCCTGTTTTCCCGAAGCGGGCGGCGTCTCCGGCGCAGGAGAACCGCCCGCCGCCCCATAGTGTTTGTAGTATGCCTTTTCCATAAAAATGTCGTCCCCTTTCCAGCCGGCCCTTTTTCTTATTTGCCAAACAATCCCATGCCGCGAGTGATTTGAGCAAGCTGTATAATTTTCATAGCGCTGTCGATTTTAGATGCACGCATTGGGTTCATGTACGGCTTTAGAGCCACAAGTAAATTCATATGTGGGTTATTCTGCACGTTTGCCATGCTGCCAAGCCCCGAAAGCAGTCCGGAGAGATCCATGGGCACGTTATTGGTCGGCGCAGGTACAGCCGGCGGCGCAGACACTTCCTGCACCGGCTCCGCGGTGAAATCCGACTGCGCCGGCGCGCTGTTTTTGTTCGCCGCACCGCCCAGACCCAGCGTTTCCACAATTTCGTCCACTTTGCCGCCCGCGTCCGAACCCAACAGATTTTTCAACATTTCGATTGCAGTAGATAAATCTTGATTTGCCATTCGTGTGATACCTCCTGTTCTGTATGGCGCGGTTTTATTTGTTCAGCATGTTCCGCAGTTTTTGCAGTGTGCCGCTATCAATGTTTTGCATTTGGGAAACCAGCGCGTCCAGCTGCGACTGGTCCATTGCGGTAAGCTGCCGTTTGAGCTGGTCTATCGCTGAAGCATTGATTTTGCCTGCCAACGCGCCGTTGCCGGATTTTTGTAGCATATCGGCAAGTTTTTGTTCCATTTCTCCGCTGGGCATGTTCGCCAAACCGCGCAGCGCATTAATATCAACTCGTTTCATGATTTTCCACCTGCTTCCATTCTATGATTACTACCAGTATATGAGAACCGACAAAAAATGTTTCAAAAAAAATTATACATATTCTCTTGTAAAAGAAACAGAATATTGTTATAATGGAGAAAAAGGAAGGAGGCGTATGTCAAATGGCAGAAGAACATGTACATGGACACGATTGCTCTTGCGGGCATGACCACAGCGAGGAGGAAATGGATAATTTCGTTGTGCTGACAGATGAAGAAGGCAATGAAGTAGAATTTGAATTTCTCGACAGTATTGAATACGGAGACGCAACTTATGTGATTTTATTGCCGCCGGATGACAATGGCGTGCTGATTATGGAACTGGAAGAAACGGAAGATGGCGAAGAATCGTTGCTGCAAATTAATGACCCGATGATTTCAGAAGAAGTGTATGCGATTTTCAAAGAGAAAAACAGTGATGTTTTTGATTTTGAAGATTAAAAAATTTATGGTAAATTCGCATAATCCATTGCACTCAGTAGCATAATATGATATACTATATGTAAAAGAAAAAGCGCAGGAGCGCTTTGGATATGGGAAAATCCCTGCGATGTGCGAACACAGAAATTACTTAAACCAATGAATTCTCAAGGGAACCGGCTTTCCGGTCTGTAGTACATGCCCCCGCCGGGCGCTATGTCCGGTGCCAGGGGACGTATGAATTTCCGGAGGTGGTACCCACCTGGTTAATACAGGTTTGAGGGTGATTATGTGCAACGGCAGAGCGGGGTTTTTTTGATACAAATGATACATGAAATATAATAAAGGAGCAGTCGGTAAAACATTTGTTTTGCCGACTGCTCCTTTTTTGTGAATTTCTTTAAACCAGAACAGCACCAAAATAGGTCACGGTATTTGTGCCGTTGATATACCTCATGCCGCACGCCGCCGCCAGTGACGACACATTGATGGAATATGCTTCCAGAGACGGAATGGCTTTTTCCGGAAAACGGCAGGGTTCGTCCGTCTGTGCGGCGCAACGGTCGCAGCAGCTACAGCCGCCCGCACCCAGCAGCAAGTAATCGGTTAATCTATTTTGGCAGACCGTCTGCACGTCCTCCAATACGCTGCGAAAACGGCGGCGGGCGGCGCCCATTCCCTCGATATCAAACGAATCTTCAAGCGGATAGATTTTCTGAAACACCACTGCCGTTTGATAGGTTTTGGCGCGGCGAACCAGTTCCTCCGTTTTCCCCACCAGCGGCGGACAGGTATAGTTTTTTCCGTAGTTGCCGCAAGTGTTCAGTTTGCACAAATCAATCAAAGACGGTTCAAAAACAATTTCAGACACGGCAATTTTCGCCGCGCGGTCAAAGTCCATTTTTTCAAGTTCCTGCAATATCATGGCGTCACCTCAAACATCATATTTTCAATATATTGGTCTGCAAAATAGGGATTATCTGTCAGCGTCAACGTTTCCGCCTGCGCGGCAATTTTTTCGGACAGCGACAGGCATTGCTTGCTTTGCAGTACCTCCGCCGCGCCAATGCCTGCGCCGTTGCCGATGGATACCGCTTTTTCTTCCAGCGCCGCCGGAATGAGCCCTGTTGCTACAGCGCTTTTGATGTTCAAAAAACTGCCGAATCCGCCGGCGATATAAAAAGCGTCGATATCTTCATAGCGTACCTCCGCCGCGTGCAGCAGCGTTTCCATTCCGGCACGGACAGCGGATTTTGCGAGTTGAAATTTGCGCACGTCCTCCGGCGACAGATAGACGCTGCTTGCGCCGAAATAAAATGCGTTTTCCATATAGCCGCTTTCGTCAATCACACCAAGTTGCAGCAACGCCGCAACAGCGTCCACCAATCCTGTTCCGCAAATGCCGACCGGCAGCCGCGCGTCAATGGTAGTGAATGAAAGCGCGTTTTCTTTGACAAAAACCTGCCCAATGGCGCCCGACACCGCCGGCGTTCCGCAGGAAATCCCTGCGCCCTCAAAACAAGGCCCGGCTGCCGTGGAACAGCAAAGCAGTTTTTCGCCATGTTTTAGTACCATTTCGCCGTTTGTTCCAATGTCAATCAGCAAGCCGGTTTTCTGTTCCATCATGCCGCTTGCCAGCGCTGCCGCCACCGTATCCGCGCCGACAAATGCCGAAATGCAGCGCATGAGATATGCATTTTCCCGCCATGCGCCAAACAGCGTTTCGGTAACATAGGGCGCGACTGCCAAAGAGGACGGATTGGTTTTTGTCAGCAAATGCAGCATTGCCGTGTTGCCGCAAATGACGTATTTTTGGATAGGAAATCCCTCCGTCAGTTCGCGAATCGCTTCATGGACACGCCGGAAAAGTTTCTCTGCGCCGCCGGCAGCAAAGCAATCAATACGCGAAATAACGTCCGCGCCAAATTCGCTCTGTGTGTTGGGAACGCAAGCGGTTTTCACCAGTTCGCACGCCGGAAACCGATAAATATATCCTGCAATGGTGGTCGTGCCAATGTCAATTGCCGCGCCAAATCCTTCCTGCACCAGCGGATTTTTGGGAAAATGCCGCATTATACCGGCGGTTATCCCTTGAACATCGTGGACGGCGGTGGTATAATCAATAGTGGAATCCGAATCAATCATTGTTTTGCAGGACAGAACCTCTCTGCCGTTCAAACGGATAGTACATTTGCCGCAAACGCCTCTCCCGCCGCAGGGTTTTGACTGAACGATACCCGCGTCGGAAAGCGCCTGCGCGGCAAGCACTTCTTGTTCATATTTTTGCGTGAAACATTGGTCTTTCGTTTGAATGGTTACTGTAAACAATTTGGGCACCTCGCAATCTTTCTTCTATCATACTAGATTTTTTGATATTTTTCAATTCTATTGCAAAAAGAATCAAATATTTTACAAAAAAGAATAACAAGTTTCTATCATTTAGCGATCAAAACGAATAAAATAAGACTTGAAAGGATGAACACGCTATGCTTCACAAGCGTATGCAGCATTTTTCAGCGCTGCTCGGCATTGACATGAATCTTTTTGACATCCGGCTGAAAGAATTTTCGGCGTTCGGCAACACCTTTTGCAGCCGTTGTCCCCACCGCTGCGATTACAAAAACATGCATCTTTATGGCTGCTATGAATCGGTGCGCTGGGACAGCAAATATATTTACTATTGTCCCATGGACTTTATCTTTGTTGCCGTTCCGGTTGTTGATGAATTTGATATTTTAAGCAGCGGCGTGATTCTCGGTCCGATTCTGATGGGCGACCCTGAGGATTTTGAAGAGACGTATTCCCTGCCGCATATGGAAACCGCTAAGGTGAACGATTTGGCGGAAGTTGCTTCCGCTGTATTTTGTACCGTTTTGGAGGAAACCATGCCGGACGCAACCGCCGATTTTCTTAACACGATTTATCGGGAGCTGGAAATATTGCCGGAAAACGGCGATTATCCCATTGACCTTGAGAAAAAACTGCAATCTGCGATTGCTGGCGGCGATGGAAAAAATGCACGAGAATATCTAAACCGTCTTTTGGGTGAAATCTTTTTTCAGTCTAACGGCGATTTTAATGTGATTAAAGCGCGTGCGCTGGAGCTTTTGGTGCTGCTTTCACGTTCCGCGATTGAAGGCGGTGCGGATACTGCACAGATATTCAACCTGAATAATAACTATCTCAAAGAAATTGACCGGTTTGACAGTCTGGAAAAGCTGAGTCTTTGGCTGTCCAGCGTCATCAACCGTTTTGTCAGCTACGTTTTTGAATTCAGCGATGTCAAACATGCCGATACCATGCACAAAATCACAGCGTTTATCAAAAGCAACTATATGCACAAAATTTCGCTGGGCGACATTGCGGAACATGTCTATATGAGCAAATCCTACATCAGCAAGATTTTCAACGAAGAAATGCATATGAGTATTTCTTCCTATATCAGCAAAGTCCGCATTGACAAAAGCAAACATCTGCTTTTGGACGATTCTATGACAATTGCCGATATTGCGAGCTTGACCGGTTTTGAAGACCAAAGTTATTTTACCAAACAGTTCAAAACCGCAACGGGTCTTTCTCCGAAAAAATTCAGGGAACGGCACACGGCGGTTACATAAAAAAGCAAGGAGAACAGCCATGAGTATTTTAAACGAAATCAGTACGCTGCTGCAAAAAGGCAGGGCGCCCAAAGTGAAAGAATTGGTGGAACAGGCGATTGCGGAAGGCATTGCGCCGCAGGAAATTCTGGAGGAAGGACTGCTGAGCGGCATGTCTGTTATCGGCGAAAAGTTCAAAAAAAACGAGGTGTTTGTGCCGGAGGTGTTGATTGCCGCGCGGGCAATGAACGCCGGTGTGGAAATCCTTCGTCCCCATTTGATTTCCGCGGGTGTGAAAAACAAAGGCTCCGTTGTGATTGGAACCGTCAAAGGCGACATGCATGACATTGGCAAAAACATTGTGAAAATGATGTTGGAGGGAAAAGGGCTGGAAGTGATTGACCTTGGCGTTGACGTTCCGCCGGAACGATTCATTGAACAGGCAAAAGAGCACAATGTGAATATCATTTGTTGTTCCGCGCTGTTAACAACCACCATGAATGAAATGAAAACCGTTGTGGAAAAGGCAAAGGATGCCGGTATTCACGAATCGGTCAAAATCATGATTGGCGGCGCGCCTGTGACGCAGCAATTCTGCGAAAGTATCGGCGCGGATTTCTATACGCCCGACGCCGCGACTTGTTCCGATGTCGCGCTGAAAATCTGCTGCGGCGAAATTGCGTAAGGAGATTTATCGTGATGAATATGAAACAATGGCTGGAAAATATCAAACAAACGCCCCGAAAAAACCCAATGCCCATTTTGTCGTTTCCAAGCGTCAGCCTGCTGGACGTGACCGTCAGGGAGTTGACGGACAGCAGCGAGCTTCAGGCAAACGGCATGAAACGGATTGCGGACAGTAAAGAAACGCTTGCGTCTGTGAGCATGATGGATTTATCCGTAGAAGCGGAAGCCTTCGGCGCACAGGTGCGGTTTTCCGACGACGAGGTGCCAACGGTTATCGGCGCGCTCGTCACATCACCCGAAGAAGCGGAGGCGCTGGCAGTGCCGGATATCAAAGCCGCAAGGTGCGGCAAATATATCAAAGCGGCGCAGACTGCTTGCACGCTCATTACAGACCGTCCTGTTTTCGCCGGCGTTATCGGCCCGTTTTCGCTTGCCGGACGGCTGATGGACGTCAGCGAAGCCATGATTTATTGCTATACCGAGCCGGAAATGGTACATAAGGTTTTGCAAAAAGCCACTGATTTTTTGATACAATATATCGGCGCATACAAAGAAAGCGGCGCGCACGGCGTTGTGATGGCGGAGCCGCTGACCGGTATGCTGTCGCCCGATTTGGCGAAAGAATTCTCTGAAGGTTATGTGCGGCAGATTGTGGAAGCGGTGCAAGAGGATGATTTTCTTGTGATTTACCACAACTGCGGCAACAATGTTTTGCTGATGATGGACTCCATTTTGTCCACCAAAGCCGCCGCCTATCATTTTGGCAATGCCGTGTCTATGAAAGAGGTGCTTCTGAACGTGCCAAGCGATACGGTTGTGATGGGCAATGTTGACCCGGCGGGGCAAATCCGAAGCGGCACGCCGGAATCGGTCAAAGCGGAAACGAAACGTATTTTATCGGAATGCTATGTATATCCGAATTTTGTGATTTCCTCCGGCTGCGATATTCCGCCCGCCAGTCCATGGGAGAATATTGATGCATTCTTTGAAGCGGTAGAGGAATTTTATAACGAAAACGCATAAAGGAGAAGAAACATGGAACAGTTGGAACGGCTCCTCAACTATTATGAGGAAATTATCGATGTAGACTGCCACCGAAAAAACATTGCGTTTCAAAAAAGCGTCATGCGCTTTGAAAAGACCGACCGTATTTGTATGCGGTTTGCCTATCCGAGCAAGGATTTCACACCGTATACCATGGAAGAAATTCATGCGGATATGGGTAAAATGATGTTCAACGAACTGCTTGCTTGTGCGCCGGACATTGAAACAAAGAGCTGCGGAATCCCTATGATACGGGCAAACTATGGTGTGGGCGCGCTGCCTTGTGCCTTTGGGCTGACCTCTAAAATTATAAACGGAAACATGCCGTGGGTGGAACACGTCTCCCAAGATGAGGTGCGGGAGATAATCGCCAAAGGTGTGCCGGAGAATGAAACCGGATTTGGACAAAAAATCGTGGAAACCTATGAATTTTTCAGAGAAACGCTTTCAAAATATCCCAAATGCAATGAAGCGATTAAACTCTATCACCCGGACTATCAGGGACCGCTGGACACGGCGCATCTGATTTACGGTCCCGACATCTATGTGGACATGTATGCGGAACCGGAATTGGTGCATGAACTTTTGGCGCTCGTGACAGAAACCTATATCAAACGCATGAAAAAAATCAAACCCTATCTGAACGACGAATATGACGAATTTTGCTGCCACTGGCACGATTTATTCCCCGGAAAAATTTTGCTGCGGGACGATTCCGCGGTCAACCTGTCGCCCGATATGTATCATGAATTCGCACAAGCCTATGACGATAAAATCATGCAAGAACTGGGGCAAGCGTCTATCCATTTCTGCGGCAGAGCCGACCACTGGGTATTTGATATGGTACATTCCAAGCATGTGGTGGGGCTTAACAATATTCGAATGCCGAACGTCACCTTTGGACAGGAATATTTGGATTTCCTTGCGCCGGAGGTCATGGAAAAAGGCGTTCCCATGGTGGGATACGGACTGGACAGAAACGAGTTTGATACCATGGATTTTGAAAAATATGCGACGGGTATTAGCTTTTTTATGAGCGTGCAGGATAAACAGGAGGCGCAAGAGATTCTCGCAAGATGCTGCTAAGCAAAGGCGCATCGAACCGCGCACGGTACATGAGATTCGATTTTTCTTTGATTAACACAGAAATGTAAAAAAATAATGCTGGCGGGCTGTGGCAAACCGGTTTTTTGAACCGTGATGTTCCACAGCCCTATTTTTATAGAGATCGATACAGATTTCGGCGATTTTTTACTTTGACATTTGCAGAAAACTGGTGTATAATATAAACTATGGGAAAAGTCGGTTCAAAAACCAAAAGCCGCGAAAATTGGGAGGAAGTGTAAAGCCTATGTACAGCATTGGAGATAAAATTTCTTATCCCATGCATGGCGCTGGAATCGTAGAAGCAATTGAGGACAAAGAAGTGATGGGAGAAGTGCAGCGGTATTATGTGATTAAAATGTCGTATGACGACATGACGGTCATGCTGCCCACCAAACCGCACGGCGCGAAACTGACACGCTACATCATCAGCACAGATGAAGCGGAAAAAGTGCTGGAATATTTTTCTGACTATCAGGAAAATGTCTGCGAAAACTGGAATAAACGTTATCGCGAAAATGTGGATCGTATCAAAAGCGGCGATATTTATGAAGTGGCGCAAGTGGTGAAAACACTGATGTGCCGCGACAAACTGAAAGGGCTTTCCTCTTCTGAACGAAAAATGCTCTCCAGCGCAAAACATATTCTCATCAGCGAACTGATTTTGGCAAAAAATTGTTCCAAAGATGAAATGGAGCAAACGCTGATTCGATTGGCAGGCTGAAGATAAAATGGTCATTACATGTATTGTGGCAGGCGGCAGCGGAACGCGTATGGGACATGTTGTGCCCAAACAGTTTTTGCCGCTTTTGGGCGAACCGGTGTTGATGCATACGGTCCGCCGTTTTTTAGCGGCAAGCGACAAAATTTTAATTGGAACTCCGCCGGACTATGTAGAAGAGACCAAGCAGATGTTTCCGCAGGAAAACGTGACGGTGCTGCAGGGTGGCAGGACGCGTATGGAAACCGTGCAAAATCTGGTTTTGTCGCTGGACTGCGCAGACGGCGACGTGATTATTACGCATGACGGCGTGCGACCGTTTGTGAGCGCGCAGGTGTTGGCGCAGACCGTACAGGCGGCGCGGCAGTCCGGCGCAAGCGGCGTGTTTGTCCCTTGCGTGGATACCATTGCGGTGTCGGAAGACGGCGCGTGGCTGAAACAGGTACCGCCGCGCAGCAAACTCTATCACGTGCAAACGCCGCAAACGTTTTTATATGGAACCTTAAAACGCCTGCTGCCCTATGCGCATGAGGGGATGACGGATTTGTGTTCTCTGGCGCTGGAACGCGGTGAGAAAGTCGCCATGGTAGAGGGCGATTATTATAATATCAAGCTAACCCATCCCGACGATTTGACGCAGGCGGAACAAATTTGCCGCCGTTATTTCGGGACGGGACAAGACTGAAACGGGAGGGATATCATGCGGATTGGAAACGGATATGACGTACACCGTTTTGCGGCGGGACGCAAACTGATATTGGGCGGCGTAGAAATTTCGCATGAAAAAGGATTGGACGGTCATTCGGACGCCGATGTATTGCTGCACGCGATTATGGACGCCATGCTGGGCGCGGCGGCGCTGGGCGATATCGGGCAGCATTTTCCCGATACGGACGAAGCATACCGCGGCATTTCCTCCATGAAATTGTTACAGCACACAGCGGCGCTTTTGGAAAACGAAGGCTATGCAGTGGTGAATATTGACAGTATTATCATAGCGCAGCGCCCGAAACTCATGCCGTACCTGCCGCAAATGCGCAGCAACATTGCGCAGGAGATCGGTTTGGAAACCGGCAGCGTTTCTGTGAAGGCAACGACGACAGAACGGCTGGGATCCATCGGCAGGGAAGAAGGAATCAGCGCGCTGGCTGTGGTTTTGATAGAACGGAAAGAAAGGATGTAGAACAGGATATGAAAATGTCAAAGATGTTGGTCGCCACCTTGCGGGAGGTGCCGGCGGAAGCGGAAATCAAAAGCCATCAACTCATGCTGCGGGCAGGCTTGATGCGTAAAAATGCAGCGGGGATTTACTCGTGGCTGCCGTTGGGACTGCGGTCTTTGCGTAAAGTGGAGCAAATCATTCGGGACGCCATGGATTCGCATGGTGCGCTGGAGGTTTTAATGCCGGCGCTGTTGCCGGCGGAGACCTATCAGGCGTCGGGGCGCTGGGAAGTGTTCGGTCCCGATATGTTCCGGCTGAAAGACCGCGGAGAACGTGATTTTTGTCTGGGGCCAACGCATGAAGAAGTGTTCACGGAACTGGTAAAAAACGAAGTAAAATCCTATAAAGCGCTCCCCATGACCATTTACCAGATTCAGTCAAAATACCGCGACGAACGCCGTCCGCGGTTCGGTGTGATGCGCAGCCGTGAATTTATCATGAAAGACGCCTATAGCTTTGACAAAGACGAAGCAGGACTGGATAAAAGCTATCAAAATATGTATGCAGCCTACTGTCAGGCGTTTGATACAATGAAACTGGATTATATTGTGGTGGATGCTGATTCCGGCGCAATGGGCGGCAGTGGCAGTCAGGAATTCATGGTGAAAAGCGAAGTGGGCGAAGATACCATTGCGTTTTGCGATGCGTGCGGCTATGCGGCAAACAGTGAAAAAGCACCCTGCATACCGACTAAAGTGGATTGCCCGGCAGGAGATTTGCCGCTGGAAAAAATACACACGCCAAATGTGAAAACGATTGAAGAATTGCAGCAATATATGAACTGCGGCGCGGAATTGTTCGTGAAAACCATTGTCTATACGGCGGACGAAAAACCGGTTGCCGTGATGGTGCGCGGCGACCGCGAAGTGAACGAAGTGAAACTGAAAAACTATTTGAACTGTCAGGAACTCGCGCTGGCGGAACCGGCAATTGTGCAGGAAGTGACACATGCGGCGGTCGGGTTCGCAGGCCCTATTGGCATTTCCTGCGATTTGCTGATGGACAGCGAAGTGGAACAAATGCAGAATTTTGTGGTCGGCGCAAACGAAACAGACTATCATTATAAAAACGTACAGTTGAACCGCGATTTCACGCCGACGGCAGTGCTGGATTTGCGCACTATTGTGACAGGCGACGCATGCCCGCACTGCGGCAAACCGATTGGGACAGCGCAAGGCGTGGAAGTGGGACATATTTTCAAACTGGGCACCAAGTATTCCAAAGCCTTGAATGCGGCAGTGCTGGACGAAAACGGAAAATCCAATGTCGTTGTGATGGGCTGCTATGGTATCGGCGTCAGCCGCTGTCTCGCTGCCGTGATTGAACAATACAGCGATGAAAAAGGAATTGTGTGGCCGGTAAGCGTTGCCCCTTATCATGTGGTGGTAGTGCCTGCAAACAACAAAGACGAGGTGCAGATGCAGCTGGCGGAACAAATGTATGAACAGCTTTTGGCGCAAGGCATTGAAGCGGTTCTGGACGACCGCGCAGAACGTGCTGGCGTGAAATTCAAAGATGCGGAACTGATGGGATTTCCGGTGCGTATCACTGCCGGCAGAAGTTCCGGAGACGGTATTGTAGAATATGTCGAACGCACTGCAGACGAAAAACTGGAATTGTCACCGGAAGAAGCGGTGAAAAAAGCGGTGGATTACATCAAAGGGCAACTGGGATAATCAACTGCATATCTGTTGATACGATTTTTCCATATTCGAGAAACAAAAAATGTTCGTGACGATTGACACGGCGGACTACAGTAAGTTCTCGTCCACAAAATATTTCCCTCTTGACATTTCTCTCCTTTTTTTGTATACTATTGGTATAGAAAAGGGAGTAGCTTGGCGTCGGTTTTGGCGCGGTGCGTTTCGTCATCACGATTATGGAAAGCATAATCCGGTGCGTACAGTAAAAAGCGAGACTTTTCGTTTCTCAGGGATTCGTCTGTGAAACGTGAAGTCTCTTTTTTTTATGGAAAAAGGTGTGGATTTCGCAGTTTTGCATAGACTAATCAAAAGATAGTACCATCACTTGACAAAGGTAAATACGGTTTTTCCGGCGAAAATCCTGCAAATGATTGCGTCATCCTCATTCGCGGGCACTAGCAAGTCAAGGACGAAAACGCAGTCAGCAGCCATTTTTATTTTGGTCAGACGTGTTTACTCTTGTCAAGGGATGGTATCATCAATTGGTATCATCAATTTCAGAGAAAGGTGTGGACGAGGTGGCAGAATTTTTCAGTAATTTTGCAAACATCACATGGCAAAGCGTCGTTATGTGGGCAATTGGCGCGCTGCTGATTTATTTGGCAATTAAAAAGGATATGGAACCGTCGTTGCTTCTCCCCATTGGGTTTGGAGCAATTTTGGTTAACCTGCCCATGTCGGGCGCAATTACCCAGACCATTCACGGCGCAGTGGAACCGGGCGTGCTGGACGTGTTGTTTAACGCCGGTATTGCCAACGAGTTATTCCCATTATTATTATTTATCGGAATTGGGGCAATGATTGATTTTGGACCGTTGTTATCCAATCCGAAAATGCTGTTGTTTGGTGCGGCAGCACAGTTCGGAATTTTCTTTACGCTGTCGGTTGCGGCGCTCTTTGGATTTGACATCCGCGACGCGGCTTCCATTGCGATTATTGGGGCGGCGGATGGGCCGACTTCCATTTTCGTGGCAAATTATTTCAAAAGTAACTACATCGGACCTATTATCGTAGCGGCATATTCCTATATGGCGTTGGTACCCATTATCCAGCCCGCGGTTATCCGCTGCATTACCACAAAAAAAGAACGGAAAATCCGTATGGGCTACAGCGGCAACGAAGTGCCGCAGATTGTTAAAATCCTGTTCCCGATTATCATTACGGTCGTTGCCGGTATTGTTGCGCCGCGGTCTGTTGCGTTGATTGGCTTTTTGATGTTTGGCAATTTGATTCGCGAGTGCGGCGTGCTGCGTTCTCTGTCGGAAAGCGCGCAAAAAGAACTTGCAAACCTGATTACACTGCTGCTTGGGATTACGGTTGCGGCAAAAATGCAGGCAAGCATGTTTTTAACCAAAGAAACGCTCATGATTTTGCTGCTGGGACTCGTTGCGTTCATTTTTGATACGGTAGGCGGCGTTTTGTTTGCAAAACTGATGAACTTGTTCACCAAGAAAAAGGTGAATCCCATGATTGGCGCGGCGGGAATTTCGGCGTTTCCCATGTCGGCGCGCGTGATTCACAAGATGGGGATTCAAGAGGATCCGGAGAACCATTTGCTCATGCACGCGGCGGGCGCAAATGTCGGCGGACAGATTGCATCGGTCATTGCCGGCGGACTCATTATTATGTTGGTAGAGGCGGTGTTATAAGATGCTCAATGTAGACTTGTTTTTGCAGACGCTTCCCATGATGGGGAAAGGAATGCTCATGATTTTTCTGGTGATTGCAGTCATATATCTTTGTATTTTAGCGCTGCGCAAAGTGTTTCGGTAATGTTTTGGTAAATACGCATGGGGTATACGGAATTGGTATACCCCATTTCTTTGCCTACATATAGGAATCTTCCAAAAAAATATTGACAAATGCTGCCGGAACTGGTATAATAGATAGGTAAAAATTGAATAGGGATCCTTAGCTCAGTTGGTTAGAGCATCCGGCTCATAACCGGACGGTCCAGGGTTCGAGTCCCCGAGGATCCACCAAACAAAAAAATCCTGTCGCAAGATAGGATTTTTTTGTTTGGTGGAAATGTATTGCATGTAAGCGTTTAAAATAAAATTCTGTTGACATTCCTGATTGACTGATGTACAATAAAAATGTAGTGGTTTAAAGATAGGATATACTGTAACTGAAAAGAGTACAGCGAGATGCGTAATTGATAGATAGATTCATTTTCTGCTGTTCCATGAAAGAAGAGAGACTGACTGTTATAGGATAGATGATATAAATTTTTCCATAAAGGAGAAGTGTATACTGATTTATTTTATAATAGATTTGGAAAATACACACAGTGCCGGATTAAGGGGCGCGGAATATTTGTGTCCACAGGACAATATCACTTTCTTTTTTTAGTCGGAACAGTAAAAATGTTGTATATGGTAAACTTCGGAAAATATTTGAATCCAGCTGTAAAATAGATATCTATAAAGCTGAAAATGTTCGGCAGAACAAAAGGATTAGAACTATATCGGACGCTAAAAACAATCAACGATAAAGCGATATCGTGATAGATAAGAATAGGACGTTTCACCTTATGGTGACGGACAGTGTTGTAAATTGATGACCGGAAACATGGAAACGCAGAATATCGTTCCCTCTATAAAAAAGGATATGGTTGAAAAAAGAAGGCGCTGTTTTTGGCGATAGAAAATGATGAACGGGGAGAGATTATGGTGACAACAGAGCAGAGCGTAACAACAGAAAAAGCTGAACAAAAATCGGTGAAACCTAACAACAGACTGGGCGTCATTGGATTTATCTGTATGCTGGCAGGGCCGATACTGCTGGTTTTGGCAAATACCATGCAGATATGGATAGGAGATTTTACGAGGCTACAGGCAAATATCATCATGGGGGTGAGTTTGATTTTGCCGGCAGCAGGTTTTGTGATTGGCATTATAACCCTCGTTCGGTGGAAAAAAACAGGAATTTGGGGACGGGCGCTGGCAATTGTTACAGTGGTGATGTGCAACCCATTTTTCTACTATATTTATTTTATTATTTGCACAATCATGGGTGTGACACTGGCAGGCTTGCCGTGGATGTGAGGAACAAAGGAGATAAAAGATGAAAAGATATATTCCTCCGGCGGTGAAATCAATTTTGACGGTAATCATTGCGGGTCTGTGTATTGGTGTTGCCGGAAAATTAGAATACCGGCAGCAACTTGCATATGTGGACAATCTGATTGGCTGGGCGCCGTTTGTCTTGCTGCTGGGTATCACGGTTATGCTTATCACGCTTGTTTGGAAGCCGCATAAAACGCGGATGACTTGGACCATTGTGCTTTCGGTGCTGACAGTTCTCTGGGGAGTGCTGTTAGTGCCGGCAGTTACAGGAAATTGGTATTCACTGGCAAAAGAATTTCCGCTCGCAGAACAGTCGCCCTATGCTCCGGCGGCAGACAACATACAGACCGCCCAATTGCCGAAACCGGCAGCGCTTGCGCTCGCTGCGCCGCTGCCCAAATTGGACGGCGCAACTGCGCTCTATCCGGTCTATATGTCTTTTGCGAATGCCGTCTATGCGAACGTAGAAATGGCGGAAGATACGGTGGTCTGCACCAACACGCCCAATGCGTACCGTTCTGTTATGCAAGGGGCTTGCGATATTATTTTTGTAGCAGGGCCATCGCAACAGCAAAAACGGACGGCAGAAGAAATGGGAGCCGAACTGGTGTATACGCCGATTGGAAAGGAAGCGTTTGTGTTTCTTGTGGGGAAATCGAATCCCATCAGCGGACTGACACAGCAGCAGCTAAAAAATATCTATTCGGGAAAAACAGCGCATTGGACAACGCTGGGCTGGCAGGCGGGCGGCGATATTATCGCATTTCAGCGTCCGGAGGGTTCGGGCAGTCAAACCGGTCTGCAAAATATGATGGGCGGTTTGCCGATACAAAAACCGCGTCCTTTGCCGGACAGCGGTTTACTGGGACAGGGGAGCATGATGCAGCAAGTGTCTGTCGAATGGCAGGGCGTGCAGCCCGCAATCGGCTATTCCTACCGTTATTATGCAAACACCATGTACCCCAACGCAGATACCAAATTGCTGGCGATTGACGGTGTTTATCCGTCCAAGGAAACCATTCGGGACGGCAGCTATCCGTTTTCTGCGAATTTTTATGCGGTGACAAACGGTCAGCCTACCGGCAATGTGAAAGCGTTGCTGGATTGGATATTGTCCGAAGAAGGGCAATGTTTGATAGAGCAAGTCGGCTATGTGCCAATACGGTGAAATAGGGTACTGCTGAAAATGAAACGATTCAAAGAAATGGTTCTAAAACAGAGAAAAAATGGGTTTTTACAGAGAGGAATGAAGCTTAAAAATGGAAAAATTACGGATACTGTTTCTCACCGATTTGCACTACATCGGCAAGGCGGAGCATACCTGCAATGTTGCCGTCAGACAGACGCATTTAGCGGCAGTGCTGCTAAAACAAGTATTTGAACAAGTGCCGGCGGAAGCATATGACGTTATTGTGCTGGGCGGCGACCTCACGGACAACGGCAATGCTGTGGGTGCAGAGGAAGATTTGCTGGAACTGAAACAAATTATGAAAGCGCAGAACAAACCGGTTTTGGTGGTACGCGGCAATCATGACGCGCCGGAGGAATTGTTCCAAAACATGTTTGCGGACGAAACGCAGCCGGTCACGGCAGGCGGTTATCATTTGCTGGGCTTTTCGGATTGCTACCGACCCGGCGTTCCGGGACAGCGCGACTGGGCAAAAATGGAGGAATTGTTTGCGGCAGTGCCGCCGGAGCAGCCTGTCATTGTGTTTCAGCACAGCCCTGTTTATCCGCCTATTGAGGACGAATATCCCTATAATTTGGCGGAAGCGGAACAGATGATGCGGTTTTATGAAGAACATCATGTGGTGCTGTCCGTCAGCGGACATTTGCACCGCGGTATGCCGCCCATGCAGAGCGGCGGCGTGATGTATCTCACCGGTGCGGCTTTGTGTGAAACGCCGTTTTGCTATGCGATAATTCAAGTGGAGGGCGAGGCGGCGAAATATCATCAGTATCATATTACGCCGCCGTCTGTGTGATACGCAGAGCGGCGGGATAGATTGAGATTTCACAAGCAAAGTGGTATTCCCCTATAGAAAGGGACTGCAAATGAAACGGGTATGGCGTTTCGTTTGCAGTCCCTTTTGATTTTGGGCAGAAGATAGAAAGGAATGGACAAAGAGCATATCGCTTATTGTTAAAAAAAGAGAACCCGCGTAGCAAAGGAGCTGACGCGGGAAAGACTGATACTGCACTATAATAGCACGGAGACGAAATAAAGTCAAGTGTTTTAGCGCCGAAAATATCCGACAAATTCAGCCATTTTTTTCATTCTGTTTTCGGATACGTCCTGCTGGCTGATGATGGTGCGAGGCGTTTTCCGCGTGGTC
>JAAWTG010000048.1 GCA_022801925.1 Clostridia bacterium
CGAACCTCGCAAATCCGCCCATGACAGGAAATCCCTACGTCAATAGGGACTTATTCAAAACGCAGATACCACGGTGATTATGTAACAACTCTATTTTTATGCTCAAATCTTGGGGGATTTTGCGCTATTTTGGGAAAGTCTGTCCGTCACAAGGGGGATTTTCCCAAAATGGATAGAGCTGCTTTTTTGTGATAGTCTACGGTTTTGATATGTATGAAATTTTTTACACATACAGTATAACACATGATACGTGTCCTGTCAAGCGTTTGTTTAAAATAAAGGGGAATTTTTATGGAGAAATTTTCGACTAGAGTAAAAGAATTACGCAAGCAATATGGATTTACTCAAAAACAGCTAGGTGAAGCGATTGGCGGTGATGTTTCAACATACCAGAATTATGAGTATAACAAGGCGGAGCCAAGTGTTGAAACATTGATTATACTTGCAGATATATTCCATGTCTCAATAGGCTATTTATTGGGAAGTGAAAATAATAATGAAAAAATAATACCAGACCCATCTTTGATATCCTTAGGATTTGGGGAGCGACTACGTGTACTGCGCAAGAAAAATGGATATACTTTGGAGCAAATGGCAAAAGCGGTGAATAGAACGACGCGAATGTATTGCTATTATGAATCAGGAGGCGGCTATCCAACTTTACAAGGTGTTCTGAATTTAGCTGATTTGCTGCACGTATCAATAGATGAGTTGATTGGATAGTAACATTGGAGAAAGGAAATCAGGGATGAAAGATTTATCAGGACAATTAAGATATTTGCGAAAAAAAACGAAAACAACCCAAACACAAGTGAGTGAAATAATTGGTGTGGATTATAGGGTATATCAAAAGTACGAATATGGAGAAGTGGAATTAGCATTACACAGAATGATACAGTTGTGCATTTTTTTTCAGATATCTATATCTTATTTTGTACAAAATACGCCATATCGCAAGTATGTTGTAAAGCAAACAACGGAATTTTCAGAAAGGATTGCAACAATCCGAAAAGAGCAGAGATTAAGACAACAAGATGTAGCAAAAGAGATTGGAGTTAGTGAACGGACTTACCGCCGATACGAGGCAGGGGATACCTGTCCCAATATAGACACCCTATGCAAGCTTGCCGCGTTCTATGGCGTATCGGTAGACTATTTGGTGGGACTGGATGTGGCGGAATAATCAAAAGGAAATTGATAATTTTTCATTTTTAGAGTATAAGAAAAAGGCGAACCGTGGAGGTTCGTCTTTTTGGCTTTCAGACAATATTTTATCTCTGCCCAATCAGTGGTTTCAATTGCGCGGCGTAGGGCATACCTGTCTGTGCGCCGCGGTGCGTCACAGAGATGCCGGCGCAGGTGTTGGCAAACTCGATTGCTTGCTTTAGAGTCATGCCCTGCGACAGAAAATGGCACAGCGCGCCGTTAAAACAGTCACCCGCGCCCGTTGCATCCACGCGCGCGCCGTGTTCAAACGGCGGCAGCAGAACAGGGTGCGCGCCGTTGTGAAACAAAACGCCGCGTTTGCCCAGCGTGATAATCAGCTTATTCGGATATGCCGCAACTGCCGCGTAAGCGTCCTCCAATTCCGTGACAGAGCAAAATTCGTGCTGGTTCGGCGTGAGATAATGCGCTGCGTCAAACACGGCGGCAGACACCTTTTTGCAGGGGGCAGGGTTGACGATAAGCGTTTTGTGATGTTGTTTGCACAGCGCCGCGGTATGTGCAATGACTTCCGGCGGAATGCTGAACTGCATGAGGACAAAATCCGCCGCAAGCAGTAAATCGATATGTTCATCAACATGCGCGCAGGAAAAGGCGGCGTTTGCGCCTTCCACTTTGGTGATGGCGTTGCGTCCTTCCACAACATGAATAAACGTTGTTCCGGTGGGAGCGGAAAGTGTGCTGACGCCGGCGGTATTTACGCCATTTTTCTGCAAATTGTCCAGTGCGCGTCGTCCGTTTTCGTCCGCGCCAACGCAGCCGATTAACGTGACCTTTGACCCCAGCCGCGACAGAGCAACCGCCTGATTGGCGCCTTTGCCGCCCGGAACATAGGCAATATCGCTGGCATAACTGCTTGCCTGCGTTGTTGGAAATCGGTCGCAGGTCAAAACCGTATCCATATTAATGCTGCCAACAACCGTAACGTTCGCCATGTCACCACGCCCTTCATTTCATTGTTCTTATTGAAATTATATACCAACGGCAGGAAAAAAGCAATCAAATTTTCCGTTTTTTGTCTTGATTTCGATGGAAATCTATACTATAATTAAATTTATGTATGAACCTATGGCTTCTATGATTAAAATGAAATTGGAATAGAGAAGGGATGGTACAAAAGATGAATCACGACACATATGAAAGTCCGTTTAACGCGCGCTATGCCAGCAAAGACATGCAATACCTGTTTTCGCCGGACAAGAAATTCAAAACATGGCGGAAATTATGGATTGCGTTGGCGGAATCGGAACAGGAATTGGGTCTGGATATTACTGACGAGCAAATTGCGGAACTGAAAGCTGTGCAGGACAACATCAACTACGAGGTTGCACAGCAGCGGGAAAAAGAAGTACGCCACGATGTGATGGCGCATGTCTATGCCTATGGAACGCAGTGCCCTAAAGCAAAGGGAATCATTCATCTGGGCGCAACAAGCTGTTATGTGGGCGACAACACCGATTTGATTATCATGACGGAAGCGCTCCGTTTGGTGCGCAAAAAACTGGTGGCAGTGATTGCAAAGCTGTCCCAATTTGCGTTGGAATATAAAGACCAGCCGACGCTGGGATTCACGCATTTCCAGCCGGCGCAGCTTACCACTGTGGGCAAACGTGCAACGCTTTGGATTCAGGATTTGCTGATGGATGTGGAAGAACTGGATTTCCGTCTCAGCGCTATGCGGCTGCTGGGTTCCAAAGGGACAACGGGAACGCAGGCAAGTTTTGTAGAACTGTTTGACGGCGATATGGATAAAGTGAAACAATTAGACCAGAAAATTGCAGAAAAAATGGGCTTTTCCGGCGTTTATCCTGTTTCAGGTCAAACCTATTCGAGAAAAGTGGACACATTAGTGCTGAATGTGCTCAGTTCCATTGCGCAGAGCGCGTATAAATTCAGCAACGACATTCGTTTGTTGCAACATTTGAAAGAAATTGAAGAACCGTTTGAAAAGAACCAGATTGGTTCCTCCGCCATGGCATATAAACGCAATCCCATGCGCAGTGAACGGATTGGATCGTTGGCGCGCTATGTCATTGTAGACACGCTCAATCCTGCTATCACGGCATCGACCCAATGGTTTGAACGGACGCTGGACGATTCGGCAAACAAACGTATTTCCGTTGCGGAAGCCTTTTTGGCAGTGGACGCCATTTTGAACATCTATATGAACGTAGCGGGCGGCTTGGTGGTATATCCCAAGATGATTGAAGCGCACATGCAGCGGGAACTGCCGTTCATGGCAACGGAGAACATCATGATGTCGGCAGTGAAAAAAGGCGGAGACCGTCAGGCGCTGCATGAACAGATTCGGGTGCATTCCATGGCGGCGGCAAGCGAAGTGAAAATGAACGGGGCGCAAAACGATTTGGTGCACCGAATTGCGGGAGACCCGCTGTTCCAGATGGGCGAAGAAGAAATTCAGGAGATTTTGAATCCCATCAATTTTGTCGGGCGCGCACCGCAGCAAACGGAGGAATTTATTGCAGACTATGTGCAGCCACTGCTGGCACAATGCGGCGACATGGATATGGACGTGGAATTGACTGTATAAATAAAAAAGGCCGGAGACAATTGATGTGACCCCCAAAAATTAGACTTCATAGCGTAGTAGTTTTATGACTGCTACGCTATTTTTATGCATGACATAGGGATGGGACAATTCAGAATTTAACAACCTTTTAACAAGCTGATTATAGTGTGGACATGTCCCCGCACTATAATCGCCTGTTGAAAGGGTGAAAATTAATGAATGTTACAAATACCAAAAAAGAAGCGCGCATCGTGCGCGGCGTGTGCTATCAGCGGATACCGATAAAAACACCGGTGGTTTTCGCGGGAGATTCTTTGACGGAACTGATGGAGACTTATGTGAAACCGCATGTGCAAAAAGACGATATTGTTTTTCTGTCGGAAAAAATGGTGGCGTGTTCGCAGGGACGCGCGGTTCCGCTGGACGAAATTGAACCATCGTGGCTGGCGCTGCTGCTCAGCCGGTTTGTGACCAAATCCAAGCACGGCATTGGGCTTTCCATGCCGGAAACCATGGAAATGGCGCTGCGGGAATGCGGGCGGCTGCGCATATTATGGGCGGCGGTGTGCGGCGCGGTGGGAAAATTTTTGCACAAGAAAGGCTGGTTCTATCTTGTGGCAGGCTACCGTGCGCAGTCCATAGACGGTCCCTGTCCCAACACCATTGCGCCCTACAACCGTTATGTGGTGCTGGGACCGGAAGCGCCCGACAAAGTCGCAAGAACACTGTCCCAAACACTTTGTGCAGTGCCTGTGCTGGTAGTGGATATCAATGACCTCGGCGGCAATATTTTGGGCAAATCGCATAGCTGGCTGGACGAGACGATGCTGCTGGAAATTTTGAAAGATAACCCGCTGGGGCAGGACAGCCAAAGCACGCCGGTAGGAATCATACGGAAGCGGCGTTAGAGAGGCGGCTTTTCCGGTTCACATCTGTCCGACTGTTTCATATACTATAAAAAGGAGTATACCATCAACCTTGGTTTTATCCGGTGGAAGATGATGTGAAACGGAGAAGGGACGGAGCGGCATGAGAGGATTCCGAAGGCGCGCATGGGTTCGGCTGGGCGCGGGACGCAGAAACGGCGGACTGCTGAAATTCACGGTTCTGTGCGTGATATTTCTGGCGCTTTTAAGCAGCAGCGTGAAATTTCACCGTTTGCTGCTGGACATGGCGGAAGCAAAGGTGAAATACATGACAATGCAATTGGTGAATGAAACGGTCAGCGCTGCCATGAATCAAAAAGACGGAAGGTTTCAGAATTTGATTGTCATAGATAAAGACGCGGCGGGCAATGTGCAGTCCATTCATACGGATGTGACAAAACTAAATTTGCTACGTTCCACTATTGCGGACGAGATTTTGAGCAGATTGGCGGAGGAAAACCAAATCGAGGTGCAAGTGCCGCTGTCCAACATGCTGGGGCTTACGGTTCTGTCAGGTATCGGGCCACGCATTTCTGTTCAGGTGATACCGCTTTCGGAGTTGCAGGTGGAGTTTCAGGATTCCTTTGAACAGGCGGGAATTAACCAGACGAAAATGCAGGTGATGATGCAGTTACATATCAGCGTCGGTATTATGGCGCCTACGCTGCAAAGAACGGTGCAAATTGACGCGGCAGTGCCGGTTGCGCAGGCGGTGATTGTAGGCGGCGTACCGGAAAGCTACACACAAATTGCAGGCAGTGAAAAAAAGCCGGCGGATATTGCGCTGGAACTGCATCCATAGGTTTTCCGCCGGTGGTTTCGCCACCGGGGATGTGAATGTTTTTTAAACAGAGTCCGCGGCGAAATTTGAGAATCAAAATGATGTGGAAAGATATCTGTTTCAAAAAAGGGCAGCCGGCGCGAATCGCGCCGGCTGCTGTTTTGCCCTTAGATGGGCATTATTTATGATAAGGAGAAATGTTATGATGAATCGGCTATGCCTATCAGGACTTGGGAATCAACAGCTGCATACCGGAGGTTAAAGCAACGTCCTCCTCCAAATGATTCACGTCCTGCACTTTGGAAATTTTGGTGTGATAACGTTTGGCGATTTCCCACAGAGAATCATTTTTCTGCACATAGTAGAGAATGATGGAGGAATCGTCTGTGCTCTCCAGCGGCAGCGCTTCCACATCTGTGACAATATCAACGTTGCTGGTTTTAAAAACATTTGCGTCCGCACTGACAATCATGCGGGTTTCCACCTCGCCGGAGGTGGTGATGTTATAGCTGACGTGCGTCACGTCGCAAAGTGCTTTCACACTGCAACCGGGTTCTCCGCCCGAGCAATCCAGTTCCATATGAAAGGGAACTTCTTCTTTATAGTTGCTCAGCAAATTATCCTCCCGTTCAGATATGTACAGCACATAGGCGTCAATGCTGCCGTCAATGACAACGCGGCCACCCTGTACGGTTGCGGAATTGATATAGGGTTTGGCAACAACATTATAAACCTGCATGAGTGGCGGAAATTCCGGCGGAATGGTAATAGCGGATTTCACAGTGGATTCTCCGCTGACATAGTCGTTCATTTCCTGCAATTCAATGCAGGAAGTTGTCAGATTCAGGTCACTCTGTGTGGAATAAGCGTCATAGACTGCTTCCGCTTCCGTCACTTCGTCCGCACTGATTTGAACGCCCAGTTTCACGTCCATGGTGATGTTGCGCAAATCGCCGTCCACATCGGCAGCCGCCTTGAAATCAGCGGATTGCACATGGAAAGAAACATGCGTGTTTTGCGTTTCGGAAATGCCGTCTGCGTCCAAAATTTCCGTAAACGGTACTTCATGGCAGGTGCATACCGGCATGGATTCGTTCTCGGTACTATAGAGCGTGCAAACCACCAATTCCCCTTTGGTGACGACTTTGTTACTGATGACCTTCACATCTTTGCCGCGAATGGTAACGTCCGATTTAATGAGCGACTGAATGGAGGGTTGACCGACCGGTACGGCAAGCGTATCCGAAACGGAAATGTCGCAGGTGCGGTCAACCACGCGGCGGCTGGTACGAAAGACGCGTTTTTTCAATTCAATATCGTCTCCTTCAATGCCGGTGATGGTGGAAATACTTTGGTTTTCCACCAAATTGATGTCCAGTCCCACAACGGTTTTAATGCCGACCTTCCGGCTGTTAATCAATGAAAATTCAACGTGTTCCACGTCGCTGAGTATGCTGCAAAGCATACCCTGTTTTGCGCCCGCATGTTCTTCAATGTGGTTAAACGGCGCAGAGGTGATGATGCTGGTGATACCTGTCGCGGAATCGGGGATATAGAGAATTTTGTAATCCACCTTTCCGGTAATGGTAATGCGGTCGTTTTGCACCTCAAAATGCTGCACCGCGGCGTTTGCGTCAACTTGTAGAATTTTAAGCAAGTCCGGCTGATAGTCCGGCACAATCACATCATAGTCAGCGAGTACCTGCGGCGACAATTCTATCATATGGTTGACTTCATATTCACTTCTGGTTACTTCTGTTTCCATAAATCCGTCTCCTCCCTTGTTGGTCATTCTTATTTTCAATATATGCGCAAGTATGCTATAATATGTGTCCAAATTGGAGGATATGCAAAAGGACAGGAAAAAATCCTGCCCTTTAATACATATGTATGAGGGGGAGAACCCCCTTTTTAACGCCGTTGAGAATTATTTTATCTGTGCGGCAAAATCTGCTGCGTACTGCCGGACTGTATCAAAATCGGTTTCTGTCGGTCGGAATAAAAATTTTAACGGTTCGCCGATTAAGTTCAGCTTCAGTCCGCGCACCCGTTCTGCCATCATGCCGCACGCTTCGCCGCTCCAGCCGTATGACCCGAACACTGCGCAAGGCTTCCCTTTGCTGGAAATGGGGTCAATGCTGGAAAGCATATCCCAAATCGGTTTCACAGCGTCGCGGTTAATGGTGGGCGAACCAAACAGCAGCGCGTCCGCCTGCGCCAGTTTTCCGGCAAGGAAACCGGCGTCATAGTCAATCACATCAAACGCTTCTGCCTGAATACCGTTTTGGTTCAATGCTTCGCACAAAGCGTTTGCCACCCTGCGCGTATATCCATAGGCGGATACATAAAAAATAGCGGCTGTTTTTTTGTCCTTCGGCTGCGGTGTGCTCCACGCACGGTATAACTCTATGTTTTGCTGAACACGCTGACGCAAAACAGGGCCGTGGCTGGTGCAAATGGTAGTGAAATCAAACGGAGCGATTTTATCGAGACCATTTAACACAAACGGTTTGAACGGACCAAAAATCGCGTCAAAATATTCTTTCAGTGCGGTATCATATTTTTCCGGATACACAATTTTTTCGTCAAAGATATGCGGTTCGCAGTAGTGGCAGCCGAAAACATCACAGCTAAAGAGCGTTTTGTCCGCTGCCAAATAGGTGAACATGGAATCGGGCCAATGCAGATTGGGCGCAATGGCAAATTCCAAAACAACGCCGCCGCCCAAATCCAGTTGGTCTTTGTCCTTCACAACCTGACTTTTGAAAGTGGTATTGGTAATACCGCCAATATTTTTCACACCTGCGGCAGTTGCTACCACAGTGATGTCCGGATTTTGGGCGAAAAGTTCATGCAAACATCCGGAATGATCCGGTTCCGTATGGTTTAGAATCACATAATCAATATCTTTTATGGGGAGAATTTCGCGAATCTGCTCCAGATAGTCTGCGCAGAACGTTTCGTGCACCGCTTCCACAAGCGCTGTCTTTTCCCCTTTCACCAGATAGGCATTATAGGATGTTCCAAAATCGGTTTTCATAATGATGTCAAATATGCGTAAATTCGGATTCAACGCACCGACATAATATACATGGTCTGTTACTTGAATCATGTTCATACCTCCTTGTCGTTAGCGTAATATCAGGCAGTTGCAATGCACAACTGCCTGACGAAAATATCTTATTCAGAAATTTGGCTGAATGCAGACTTGTCCAATCCGCAAACGGGGCAAGTCCAATCATCTGGCAGGTCGTCAAATTTTGTTCCGGCAGCAATACCGTTTTCCGGATCGCCTAATTCCTCATCATAGATATACCCACATACGCATTCATATTTTGCCATAAAAATCCCTCCTGTAAAAATTATACCAAATGAGTATAGCATAATAATAATACAAATATTGTTAAAATGCAAGACCTTTTTCAAAAAAACTGAAAATTTGTGTAAGTTTTCAGCTATCCTGCATATACTGCATTAGTATGGCGAACTATTTATAAAAATATGCAGGAGGGAATGAAAACAGGGTGCCGCAACATAGAAAAGAATTAGAACGGATAGAAAAACCAAGTGCAAAGACGCCGCGGGAGATAAAGAAAATAGAGATAGAGGATATTGATGATTTGATTTTCCGCGATGGCTATGATATTAAAACGCATTCAGAACGGTGAGAAAAAGAAATCCTTTGGCAAATGTAGATGCCTAAGGATTTTTTATCGGCTTTTTTGCATAAATTTCCCTGAAATTCTCATAATTTCCGATTGATGGGGGCATGATAGAAAAGAATATCACGCCACAAACAGAAAAACGGCAAAAGAAATGAATGGAGAATTTACGTGCAAACACAAATATGGAAAAAAACACTCCGGCAGCAGGAAAAAGGCATTCAACGGGCATATGAAACGGTGCGGCAGGACGAAGGAACTGGAGAAACCGTCTGTGCTGCGGGACAGTGGTTATATGATAATTATTATTTGATGCAGCAACAACTTAATATGATAAAAGAGGAATTTCCATGGCGGGCGTTTTTGCGCCAAACGGAAGATGGGGCAGTGCCGCGCGTTTTTCTGCGCGCACAGGAAATTTTGCGGCATAATGCCGCCCTGCAGCCGGAAACGCTGGCACAGCAGCTTTGCGCATGGAATGACTGGTACTGTGAAGAATTGTGGGTACTGCCGGATGCAATGCGACTGGTATGCTTTCGGCGTTTGGCGTCGCTGTGTGGACAGGTGGAACAGACGCAAACTGCTTATGCAGCGGCGCGCCGTGCGGAAACGACCTATTTGCAAGACGGCACGCTGCCGCTTTCACAGAATCACAAGCAGCGGCGCACCTATATTCAGCACTTAGCACAGCGGCTGCGACAACAGGGAAATTCAGGCAGACAGGCAATGATGAGATTGCGGAAACAGTTGGAAGCGGAAGGACAGGAACCGGAGACGCTTAGTGCGGAGGAATATGAATGTCAGGCGAAATGTCAGGCACGTATGGGAGAAGCGGTTCGCGCGCTGATTTCTGTGCGAGATATAGACTGGCGCACGTTGATGGAGCAAGTATGTCCGGCGGAACAAACGCTGCTGCAAGACCCTGACGGCGTCTATGCCAAAATGGATATGGAAAGCCGGAACCTCTATCTGGAAGAACTGGTTCGGCTTGCTAAAAAATTACGAAAAACAGATTTGCAATTGGCACAAAAAGCATTAGAACTGGCACAGGGTGGACAGGACGAGCAGACGCGGCACGTGGGATACTATTTGGTGGGAGAAGGACAGCATTTGCTAACGGGTGAGAGAAAACCCTCCGGCGCTGTGCCGCGGTATATTGCGGCGGTTGTGCTAACCGCACTGCTGCTGGGAACAGCGGCGGCGATTTGGACGCGCTCCCCAGCAGTCGGAATCGTTTTGTTGATACCGTTTTTGCAGATTGCGGCACAAATGGTGCAAATGATACTGCGCCCGCAAGGACGGCGGCGCGGCGTGGTAAAACTGGATATTAAAAAATGTGAAGAAATGCCGTCTGTGCTGCTGGTCGTTCCCGCGCTGGTACCGAATGTGCAGCGGGGAAAAGAGCTGCTGCGGCAGATAGAGCAATATGCTTATGCCTGCCGCTTACAGGGCATCTATTTTGCCTTAGCGGGCGATTTGAAAGAGGCAAATCAACAAAAACTGCCGGAGGACGATGAAATAGCAGAGACGCTTTGCGGCGTGGTGCAGCAAATGAACGCAGGGCGGACGCGTGAAACGTTCTTCTATTTACAGCGGGAGAGACAATATGCGCCGGCGCAAAAAGTTTATACCGGTTGGGAGCGCAAGCGCGGTGCGCTGATGGAACTAAACCGGCTGATAGCGGGACAGGAAAACGGCTATACTGTGCAAAGCGGAAAACTTCCGCCCATCGACTATGTCCTTACATTGGACGCAGACGCGGTTTTGCCCTATGATACGGCGGCAAAACTGATTGGCGCGGTTATGCATCCGCTGAACCGTCCGCAGGTGGAGCAGGGCATTGTGACAAAAGGATATGGAATTGTGAAGCCGGGCGAAGTTGTTTCCGTAGAAGCAGCGGAACAAACAGCGTTCACCAAAATTTTTGCGGGACGCGGCGGCATCAGCCGTTATGCGTCTCCGGCGGATTATTACCAATTGGCGTTTGGTGAGAGTATCTATATGGGGAAAGGGATTTATGACCCCAAGCTGTTTTTGCGGCTGCTGGAAGAAACAGTTCCGGACAACCGTGTTTTGAGCCACGACCTATTGGAAGGAGCGTTTGTGCGCTGCGGTTATGCGGCGGACGCAGTGTTTTTGGAATCCTATCCGGCAGGGTATCTGTCGTTTATGCAGCGGGAACACCGCTGGATACGTGGCGATTGGCAGTTGCTGCCGTTTTTGCTGCCGCGTATGCGCGACCGGCAGGGAAGACGGCAGCGCAATCCGCTGTCTGCGCTTTCCAGATGGGAAATTCTGGACAATTTATTTCGTTCTTTCACGCCGCTTGCGCAATTGACAGCGCTGGGCATAGCGCCTTTTTGCGGCGGCTGGAAATTGGCAGTCATTGCATTGGCGAGCATATTTTTTCCAGCAGTCGTCACGGCAGCAAAGGAATTGCGGCGCCGCCGCGGCTGGAGAAATACAAGGCGGTCGCTGCGCGTTTGCCTGTGGCAGTTTGTGTTTTTGGCGCATCAGGCTTATGTGGCGTTGGACGCGGCAACGCGCACAGTGTGGCGGCTGTGCGTGACCAAGAAAAATTTGCTGGAATGGACAACGTCGGCGGAAACGGAACGTAAACGGAAAGATGCATGGACAGCCTATCAGCGGCGCATGTGTTTTTCTTCGTGTATGGCAGTTTATATGCTTTTTGCTGCAATGGTATGTCCGACGTTTTGGGGCTGGAATATTGTGCTTGCTGCCATTTGGTTGGCGGCGCCTTATGCGGCGTGGTATATCAGCCGATGGAAAGAGCGGATAGAGGAAAAATTGGTGGCGGCAGACCGGCAGTATCTGCGGCAAACAGCACGGAAAATGTGGCGGTATTTTGAGGACTACAGCCGTCCGGCGGCGCATTATATTCCGCCGGACAACATACAAATCAATCCGCCCATTCCGCCGACAGACCAAACCTCACCCACGAATATCGGACTGGCGTTGCTGGCAGCGCTGGCAGCATGGGATTTCGGATTTATTACCAAATCGCATATGACGACCTATCTACAGCGGATTGCGGGAACGGTAGACCGTTTGGAAAAGTGGAACGGGCATTTATATAATTGGTATGACACCAAAACGCTGCGCGTCCTGCCGCCGCGCTATATTTCCACCGTGGACAGCGGGAATTTGGCAGGCGATTTGCTGGCGCTGTCGCAGGGCTTACGGGAAGCGGCGGCGCAGCCATTGCAAGAAAAAGAAAATCTGCGACAAGGGCTGCTGGACACGCTTGCGTTGGTGCAGCAGGAAGGCGCGGAAATAAACGAATCTATATTGCACGAACAGGACTGGAACCGTTTTTTGCAGAAGACGCTGTCTTGGCTGCAAACAATAGAAAAGTCGCCATGGCAGGAAATTTGTATCAGACAAGTGCAGGAAATCATGGACGAGCAGGGCATGGACGAAACTTGTGTGAACAATGATTGTCTAAAATTGGCGAATTGGGCGTTGAACTTGTCGGAACAGATGGATTTCAGCGCATTATATGATAAAAACAAAGGGCTGTTTACCATTGGATACCAAGAGGAACAAAAACAGTTTACACCGTCTTATTATGACTTGCTCGCGTCCGAAGCACGGCAAACCAGTTTTGTGGCAATTGCCAAAGGTGACGTGCCGGCGGAGCATTGGCAGCGGCTTTCCCGTGTTCCGCTGTATAAAGGCGGACGGGCGGGACTTGCTTCTTGGTCGGGCACCATGTTTGAATATTATATGCCGCGGCTACTTCTGCGGAATGTACCGCATTCCGTGTTCGCGGAAACCTATCAATATGTGCTGGACGCACAAAAACAGTATGCGCAGCGGCGGGGCATTCCGTGGGGAACGTCGGAGTCCGCCTATGCAACGTTTGACGGCAGCTGGCGTTATCAATATTATGCGTTTGGCAATCCGACGCTGGCGTTGAAAAGCGGGCAGGGCAAAGACGCAGTAGTAGCGCCTTATGCGACGCAGCTTGCGTTGATGGAAACGCCAAAGGAAGCAATCCAAAATTTAAAATGGCTGGAAACGCTGGGCGCGGGCGGTCGTTATGGATTTTATGAAGCGGTGGACTGGACACCGCGGCGACAGCTGCGCGGCAAGGACTATACGGTGGTGAAAAGTTACATGGTTCACCATCTGGGTATGGGACTGCTGGCGATGCATGATGTGCTGCAAAACCATGCCATGCAGCGGCGGTTTTTGCGTGACGCGCGTATGCAGTCGGCGGACTATTTGCAGCAGGAAAGGATGGCGGAACGAATGAAAAAAAGCAGCAGGTGTCCGGAAACGGCGAATCCGGTCGTGCAAATGAAATTCCATGAAATTTCTTGTGCCAGAACTGTGTCGGATTTGCGTCAGGATGTGCCGGAGGTGCAGTTGCTGTCCAATAGCATGTTCAGTACGCTGGTGGACAGCGGCGGCGGTGGTTATCTGAAAGGCGGCGACACCATGATGACACGGTTTCGAGCCCTAGGAGGTGCGCCGCCGTACGGTACGTTTTTCTATTGCCGCGAAACAGGACGGGAGTCATGGAGTCCGGCTCTGCTGCCTGTGGGCGGCGCACAGCAGTATGAAACAACGTTTACCACGCATATGGCGGCATTTCGCGCTAAAATGGAAGGTATTGTCAGCACATATGAAATCACGGTATCGCCGGAAGACCCGCTGGAAGTGCGTAAGCTGACGTTCCAAAATGAGACGGAGCAGGAGCGGCGGCTGGAGGTGACAAGTTATGTGGAACCTTGTATGATGCGGCAGCAGGCAGATGTGGCGCATATGGCGTTTGGAAAGTTGTTTATCCGGACGCAGTATGTAGAGGACAGACAGATGCTGCTGGCGGAAAAACGCCCGCGGGAAGCGGAGGAGTTACCATTGCTACTGTTTCATCAGATATGCACGCCGGAGATGGACGGTAACATCACATTTGAAACGTCGCGGGAACGGTTTGTCGGTCGGTGCCGCAGTCTGCACGAACCTGCCGCCTTGCAGCAGTCGCTGAGCTGTACGCAGGGAGCGGCGGTAGACCCCTGTCTGTCGCTGCGCTGCACCGTGACAATTCCGCCGCAGGAAAGCGTGACGCTCTATTATCTAACCGGAATGTCCCGCAGCAAAGAGGAAGCGCTGCAGTTGGCGCAGAAACATCGTTTTGCGGCGTCCTGTGAGACGGTGTTTGAGCGCAGTTTGGCAAGAAGCAATGTGGTGCATGAATATTTGCACATTTCGGATGAAGAAGAAGCACTTGCCATGCAGCTTTTGCGGCATGTTTTGTATAGAACGCCGCACGCGCAGGCACAGGTGCAGCAAAGTACGAATAAATTGGGACAAGCCGCACTTTGGCGGCTGGGCATTTCGGGCGATTACCCCATTGTACTTTGTACATTGAAACAACAAGCCGTCCTGCCGGAACTGCTGCTGAAAATCCATATGTTTTGGAAACTGCGCGGATTTGCTTGCGATTTGGTGTTTTTGTTGGAGGAACAGGACAGCTACCACCGACCGGTAGAGGAACAACTGCGGGAATGCATGAATCAGTCGCAGGGTACAGAAAGCGTGTTTATCTGCCGACGGGAACTGTTGCAAAGCGGGGAAGAAGAATTGCTGCGGACGGTGGCACGTATCCGGCTGGACGGCGGGAAAGAACTGGACGGACAATTGCATCTGCCGCCAGAGGTGAAGCCGCCAGAGCTGCAGCAATTGCAAGGCGGCGCAGTGGAACAGCAGCGTCCGCCGCTGCTGTTTTGGAATGGAATCGGCGGATTCGACCCGCAGAGCGGCGAATATGTCATTTGGCTGGAGGAAGATGTGAAAACGCCGCTTCCGTGGGTCAATGTCATTGCGGGAAAACAATTGGGATTTCTGTGCAGCGAAAGCGGCAGCGGTTTTACCTATGCATATAACAGCAGGGAATATAAACTCACGCCGTGGAGTAACGATTTTGTGGAAGACCCGCCGGGCGAGTGGTTTTTGCTGCAAGATGTGCAGAAAGGGAACAGTTGGAGCGTTACCCGCAGTCCTGCGCCCAGCGCGGGCGTTTACCGGATCCGTCACGGATTTGGTTATTCGGTGTACCGGCATGACGCTTATGAAATTGCGGGAGAATTGACTGTTTTTGCGGCACAGGAGCAGCCGGTGAAAATTAGCCTGATAAAACTAAAAAATCTGGGAAAAGAAACGCGCCGCATATCTATCAAATATCATGCCGTTCCGGTCATGGGTGTGAGTGAAGCGGAAAATGCGCGTTATATACAAACGCAGCAGCAGGAAGGTATGATAACTGTACGCAACTGTTATCCTTCAGAACTGCCGGACAACCACATGACGCTGTGTGCAGCGGGGGCGGAAACGGCGGTGGAAGAATGGAACCGCTGTCCCTGCCTGACGCTGGTGAAAACAGTGGAATTGGAACCGGACGCGTGTATCACCGTTCCGTTTTTGATGGGGTGCGGCAATGCCGCCGCATGGCAGTCATTACAGCAGGAAAAGGACGCTTGCACAGAATTGCAGCACGTCAAGGCGTTCTGGACGGATTTTCTGGGAAAAATACGCGTAGAAACACCGGACGAAAGTATCAATCTTTTGGTGAATGGGCGGCTTTTATACCAGACCTATGCTGCCCGTATGCTGGCGCGCAGCGGATTTTATCAAACAAGCGGCGCATTTGGATTTCGCGACCAGTTGCAGGACAGCCTTGCACTGCTCTATGGAAACGCGCCGCTATGTAAACAGCAAATTTTGAAACATGCTGCCAAACAATATGAAGAAGGTGATGTACAGCACTGGTGGCACGACAATTTGGACGGGCAGGAAACCGTCAGCCGCGGCATACGCACGAAATTCAGTGACGATTTGGTGTGGCTGGCATATGTGACGGCGCAGTATGTGAAAAAGACAGGCGATACAGATTTATTGCACGAACAGATACCGTTTCTGAAAGATGCGCCGCTGGAAGCAGAGGATGAACGCTATGGATTGGCGCAAGTCAGCGAAAAGACAGCGGATATCTATACGCATTGCGTGCTGGCAGTGAACCGTTCATTGCAGCGGGGCAGTCATGGATTGCCGCTGATGGGAAGCGGTGATTGGAACGATGGCATGAACCGTGTCGGAAACCATGGCACGGGAGAAAGTGTTTGGCTGGGATTCTTCCTATATAAAGTAATGGAAGAATTTTTGCCGCTCTGCCGACTTTATGGAGACCAAGAAACAGAAAAAAGATATCAAACGGAACTGCAGATGTTAAAAACAGCACTAAACCAGACTGCGTGGGACGGCGAATGGTTTCTGCGCGCATTCTTTGACGATGGAACACCACTGGGCAGCCGCGGGAACGAGGAATGCAAAATAGATTTGATTGCGCAAAGCTGGGCGGTTATCTCCGGCGCGGCACAACCGGAAAAAGCGCAGTGCGCAATGCGAGCAGTGCAGGAACATTTGGTGGATAAAGAAAATAAATTGATACGGCTGCTTGCACCGGCATTTGACACGGCGCCTATGGACCCGGGCTATATTAAAAGTTATCTGCCGGGCGTGCGGGAGAACGGCGGTCAATATACCCACGCGGCGGTTTGGTATGTGTGGGCATGGGCGGTGCTGGGAGAGGCGGCACAAACAGCACAGCAATGGGCACTGTTAAATCCGATTCTGCATGGAACAACGTGGGAAGAAATCCAACAATACAAAACAGAGCCATATGTTGCGGCGGCTGATATCTATTCAGCAAATGGTCAGGAAGGACGCGGCGGCTGGAGTTGGTATACCGGTGCAGCAGGGTGGATGTATTCCTTATTGATAGAGATGATATTGGGTATTAAAAAAGAAGGAGATAAATTGCGGATAGAACCGGTTGTACTGCCTGCATGGAAATCGTTCCGCATTCATTACACGTATGGAAGCACAGTCTATGAGATTACTGCCATGCAAGATGATGAGAAGGAGAATACAACAAGTATCCACCTTCAAGATGATGGAAAGAAACATGAAATAACGATATATTATAAAAAGGAAGCACAGTATTAATACTGTG
>JAAWTG010000049.1 GCA_022801925.1 Clostridia bacterium
GCCCCTCATTTTTACCCCTCTGTTTTCGGTCAGATCCTATGGAGTTTTTCCGGCGAAAATCATGTGAAGGATAAGGAAGACGAAAGAGCAGGGCTAGTGTCCGCGAATGAGGAGGACGCAATGATTTGCAGGATTTTCACCAGAAAAACCGTATTTACCTTTGTCAAGTGATGGTAAGTATATGATAATGCAATCAAGTACAAAAAGATAAATGGAGGTAAAAATATGATTTCAGCTGGAGATTTCAGAAATGGTGTGACATTTGAACTGGAAGGAAACGTTTTTCAGGTGGTGAACTTTCAGCATGTAAAACCTGGAAAAGGCGCGGCATTTGTCAGAACCAAAATCAAAAATGTCATTACGGGTGCAGTTGTGGAACGTACATTCAGCCCAACGGACAAAATGCCAAAAGCACATATTGACCGTCGTGATATGGAATATCTGTATAATGACGGAGATTTGTATTATTTCATGGACAGCGAAACCTATGAACAGCTGCCGCTGGGAACAGATTTGCTGGAAAATTCTTTGCCCTATCTGAAAGAAAACATGATTGTGAAAGTGTTGTCTTTCAAAGGCAGTGTGTTTGGGGTAGAACCGCCGAACTTTGTGGAACTGGAAGTGGTTGAAACAGAGCCTGGTTTTAAAGGCGATACGGCAACCGGCGCAACAAAACCGGCGAAGCTGGAAACCGGCGCAACCGTAAACGTTCCGCTGTTTGTAGAGCAGGGGAATGTCATTCGTGTTGACACCAGAACCGGCGAATACATGGAACGCGTATAATAAAGGACTGCCGCCCCAAAAAAGCGGAGAAAGGAAGGCGTTTCTATGAGTTATTTATCCGAACGCATTGCATATCTCAGGGGTCTTTCGGAGGGAATGGGAATTCCGGGAGAAACCAATGAAGGAAAGATGATTGAGGCAATCATTGATTTTTTGGATGACATGGTGGAAGAGGTTCAAATGAGTCAGGATATGCAGAAAGAGTTCATGGAACAAATGGCGGAAGCCTTGGAGTTGGAAGACGACGAACTGGACGATATCGAATATTTTGATGTGACCTGTAACCAGTGCGGTGAGGTGTTTGCAGTTGATGAAGATATGCTGCAAAAGGAAACCATTCAATGTCCGAATTGCGGCGAAGAAATTGATATTCAAATTGAAGAAGATTTTGAATGCGGCGGCGAATGCAGCGGCTGTCATGACTGCGACTAGAGGATAGCGGAAAAGGAAACTGCATGAAGAGCAGACGCGAAATATTAGAAAATATGGGTTAGGTATCAAAAACGGCAAAGACAGGGATTCTGTCTTTGCCGTTTTGTCTGTTGTACAAAGATATAAGATTCGACTTTTGTTTGCCAGAGAAACGAACCTCGTGCGGTTTCTGGAGCAAACTATATTACGCTGACACTCTCTTATGCGAAAGCGTATTTATAGATTCCTGTGCGGAAAATGGCGTTTGCAGATAGTTTGAAACAGTTTTATCAAAAGAAAACCGCCAAGCAAAATCGTGGCAAGCCACCAAATACAGATAAGCGCATCATACCACCAAACAAGACCATAGGTGTTTAACAAGTCCGTATAGGCATGTTCCCTATACCAGAAGTATTGCTGTTTATATTGCGCGATAAAACGGTCACTGCCGTAAAAGATATTTCGTAAAGCAGGATAAAACTTAGCAATTATGACAGGGCTTTCTTCTGTTTGGAAATCAGCCCGCGCTGTGAACCATTTCAGGGCGGATAAAATACAATATCCCGCTGTGATAAATTTTTTGCTGTGCATCATGGTGATACTTCCTTTTCTGCCTATATAATGATTGCACCCTAGCCGGAATAGGTTGTTAAAAGTGCGCCAGTCAGGGGATTGATAGTCGCCGTATATTTTTGGTTTGCCGCGTCGGTAAAAATGATTTTCAGTTCCTCTTGATTCAAAATGCTGCTATACGCTATGACAGAGGTCTCCCCAAACGTATATTTGTTTAAAAGAGCGGCTTTGGCAAGGTCAACCGCCTCAGCGCTGTCGATTGCCCATTGGTCTATCAGAAGGGTTCCGGTTAAGTTGTATCCACCCCTTGCAGCCGACCGGTTTCCTGCATAGGTCAGCCGCATATCCGCCGGATTCCATTTGATGGTGTGCAGTTTGGGGTTGCGAGAGGTTTCTTTGAATGTATAGGTAATTACCCCATCTTCTGTTGTGTTCTGTGACAGCGTTACTTCATATAAAGTGCAAGGCGTGTCGATATTGTCTTTGACATACTGAACCGCGCTGCTATAGACGGTTTTTATGGAATTTTGCGAAGTCGGCAGGGAAACGGCGGGATAGTTCTTGTTGCAGCCTGCCATGGAAAAGAGTATACAGAATAGACATATGCTGTAACATAATTTGCAGAGCGTTTTCACCGTGCATTCCTCCTAGGTAGCATTTTAAATCATGGGGCAGTTGCCGTAGGGGGCGGAACCTAAAACCGAAATTGATACTGTTTCAAATCAACACAATATTCTGCGTTCACTGTAACGCCTTCAGTCTCCAACAATTCTTTTTGACGGTCAATGCCGCCAAAGGCAAAGCCGCCGCTTAAATGTCCTTTATGATTCACTACGCGGTGACAGGGAATCACGCCGGGAGCCGGATTCACGTGCAGGGCATTACCGACGGCACGGGAGGCGCGCGGTCGCCCGCAGGCTGCCGCAATTTGTCCGTAGGTCATCACGAATCCTTTTGGGATACCGGCTACGGTTTCATAGATTTGCTCGTAAAATGTCATAAATAGATTCCTCCTGAGAATAAAATTCTCCTTTACAAACCGTCATTATTATAGTATAATTTTACTAGAAAATAACATCACTGTCAATATGAAGGGAGAAGAAATACAATGTTGTTTCAAAATAAGGACTGTGCGGCAGTAGCGCCGCAGGAGGGCGTCACCCGTAAAGTGATGGCGACAGGAAAAGATATGATGATGACGGAGGTGTGCGTGAAAGCACATGTAACAACGCCGCCGCACAAACATGTGCATGAACAGGTCAGTTATATTGCGAAAGGGTCGTTTGACGTGATTTGCGGCGAAGAAACGTTTGTGGCAAATCAGGGCGACAGCATTTGGTTTCCGTCGAATGTGGAGCACGGCGTGACAGCGCGGGATGAAGATTCCATTATTATTGATGTGTTTAATCCCATTCGGAAAGATTTTCTATAAACATTCGGCTGGCAGCGAAAAAACGCCCGGTACAAACCTGTTTTTGTGCTGGGTTTTCGTTTTTTTCATGCGTCTATGTTCCCATAGGCATAAGAGAGTCGAATATGCATGCGCCATGCAGGGAAAATTTTTCGTAAATGCGGCGTCAAAGAACCGCTTTCCATACGTCCAGTATGCAAAGGAACCTTTTCCTTGCCTTACAAAAAATTTTCTCCTGCGTGGTTCTATGAAGTCCCTAGGCGCAGATTTTTCTGTAGGCAAGGCAAAAATACGCAGGAATACTGGCGTATGGGGGGTATTTTTAACACAGCATACGGGAAAATCTGCCCTAGGGACCGTATGAGATTCGACTCTCTTATGCCTAAGGAAAAGGACGGAAAAACAAGTCTTCACTTGACGAATCATAGCGAGTTGGCATATAATAAATATAAAAGCGGAACCATAGGAGATAGGTTATGAACATTGGCACATTGCAGCCCGAAAACAACGTGTTTGTCGCCCCCATGGCGGGTGTGACGGATTTGGCATACAGAACCATATTGCAGGAAATGGGAGCGGGAATGCTCTACACAGAAATGGTCAGCGCAAAAGCTTTATATTTTGGCGACAGAAAAACAAAACAGCTTATGCAGGGTGGTACAGAAAAAGCATGGGGCATACAGATTTTCGGCAGCAACCCGGCAGTGATGGCGTATGGTGCGCAGATGGCGGAACAGACAGGCTGTAGTTTGATTGATATTAACATGGGGTGCCCTGTGCCCAAAGTGGCAGGTAACGGCGACGGGAGCGCGTTGATGAAACAGCCGCGGCTGGCAGGGCAAGTGATGGAAGCGGTGAAACGGGCGGTAAGCGTTCCGGTGACGGCAAAAATCCGCAGCGGTTGGAATGCGCAGCAGGTGAATGCGGTGGAAGTAGCAGCTGTTTTGCAGGAAAGCGGCGCGGATGCAGTGACGGTGCATGGGCGGACGAGAGAACAAATGTATCGCGGCAAGGCGGACTGGAACTTGATTGCGGCAGTGAAAGACGCGCTGCGCATTCCGGTCATTGGCAACGGTGATATTATGGAAGCGGACGATGCGGCGGCAATGCTTGAAAGAACGGGCTGTGACGGCGTGATGGTGGCGCGCGGCGTGATGGGAAACCCATGGCTGGTGCGGCAATGCTTGCAGAAGTTAGACGGACAGACACCGGAGACGGTATCGGCAGACGAGCGGGTGGCAATGGCGCTGCGCCATGTTAAATTATTGGCGGACACCAAAGGAGAAAAAATTGGTATTTTGGAATCGCGCAGTCATCTCAGTTGGTATCTGAAAGGACTGTATGGGGCTGCACAGGCGCGGGAACGGTTGAACCGTGCCGGTTCGGTGCAGGAGATAGAGAACATTTTGCAAACGGTTTTGCAGGAACAAACAGCGTGAGGAGAAGAAAATGAAACAGTGTCGTTTTGCATGGATATATTGGATTGCTGCAATGCTGTGCTGCATTTTTGGGCTGGGTGGCTGCGCAAAGAAATTGCCGAATCAGACCTTTTATGCACTGGATACGGTGATTGGGTTGCGGCAGATGGAGGGCGCGGCGCCGGAGACAGTCCGGCAGGCGGAGCAGCGAATCATAGAACTGGAAAACCTGCTGAGCTGCCACAAAGAAGGCAGCGATGTTTGGCGTATCAATGAACAGCCCTATGGGCAGCCGGTGCAGGTTGCGCCGGAAACATATGCCCTGTTGCAGCGCGCCAAAGAAATTTCTTTGAAAACGGAAGGGCGTTTTGACGTGACCATCAGGCCGCTGTCGGACTTGTGGAATGTGAAACAGGCGGAGAGACCGCCGGCGGAAGCGGAAATTTTGCGGGCGATGGACAGCGTGGGATTTCCTAATCTGACGTTGACCGAAGACGCGGCGGTGACACGGCTTTCGCCCGATACACAGGTGGATTTGGGCGGTATGGCAAAAGGCATGATTGCAGATGAAGTGAAAAAATTGCTGCGGGAAGCGGGTGTGCAGCGCGGCATTATTGATTTGGGCGGCAGTATCACGCTGATTGGTGAAAAGGAAAACGGAAAACCGTGGACAGTGGGCATCAAAAATCCGTTTCAAACGGGAGAATCCTATGCAAAATTATCTGTAGCGGACACTTCCGTTGTGACTTCGGGCGGCTATGAACGCTATTTTACTTATGAAGGGAACGACTATCACCACATATTTGACCCATATACAGGCTATCCGGCGGAAGCGGGACTGAAATCGGTTACGGTGGTGTCACAGGACACGGCGTTGGCAGACGCGCTGTCCACGGCGGCATATGTGGGCGGCAGGGAACGTGCATTAGCTTGGGCAAAAGAATATGGTGTGGAGATGGTGTTGGTGGATATGGATAAAAAGGTTTGGATAACCCATGGACTGCGGGACAAACTAACGATATTAGATGCGGCATTTCAGATGATGGAGGAATAAAGCAATGTATGATGTAGTGATAATCGGCGGCGGTCCGGCGGGCATGAGCTGTGGGCTTTATGCAGGCAGAGCGGGCATGAAAACCATGATTGTTGAAAAAATGTTTTCTGGCGGACAGATGAGCACCACAAATGAAGTAGAGAATTATCCGGGCGTGGAAAATGTGATTTCCGGCGCGGAACTGGCATATAAGTTTGAGAATCAGGCGCGAAAATTCGGCGTGGAATTTTTAAATGCAGATGTAACGGGCGTCCAGTTAGAGGGAGCGGTGAAAAAGATTGTCACCAGTCAGGAAACGCTGGAAACAAAAACCGTTGTATTTGCCATGGGAACGGTTGCGCGCAAGTTGGGACTGGAAGACGAAGCGCGGTTGACAGGCAAAGGCGTATCCTACTGCGCGACATGCGATGGCGCGTTTTTCCGCGGCAAAGACGTTGCGGTCATTGGCGGCGGCGATACGGCGTTGGAAGATGCAATTTTTTTGAGCCGGTTTTGCAGCAAAGTATATCTGGTGCACAGAAGAAATGAATTCCGCGGCGCGAAGGTGCTGCAAGACCAGGTATTGCAAACGGAAAATATTGAAATTTGCTATCAGATGGTGGCGGAAAAAATTCTGGGAGAAAACCGTGTGGAAGGTGTGGTCTTGCGGCAGGCGGAGAACATGGCGCAGCGGCAGCTTACTGTGCAGGGGATTTTTGTAGCAGTGGGCAGCGACCCGTCCAGCCAGCTGGTGCAGGAAGTATTGGAATTGTCAAAGGGAGGATATATTCTCACAGATGACACCATGCAGACCAGCATACCGGGCGTATATGCGGCAGGGGATATTCGGGAAAAGCAACTGCGGCAAATTATTACGGCAGCCAGCGATGGCGCGATTGCCGGATTCAATGCGGCGCTGTATGCAACCAAATTTGTACCATTTGGCTAGGCATAAGAGAGGCGAATATTATACGCCATGCAGGGAAAATCTGTCCTAGGGACCGCATGAGCTTCGACTTTTGTTTGCCTAAGTAAACAAAAGTCGAAGCTCTTATGCCTAGGCATAGAAGAAAACGGGAGAAAGAGGGACTACCTATGATTTTGCTGAAAAACGGACGTATTTAT
Source organism: Clostridia bacterium (assembly GCA_022801925.1). Lineage (GTDB taxonomy): Bacteria > Bacillota > Clostridia > RUG12999 > RUG12999 > JAAWTG01. The sequence goes on from JAAWTG010000049.1 coordinate 6,755, forward strand.
ACCATGGCGGGAAAAACGTATGAGAAGGGTTATGTGACAATAGACGGCGGAAAAATAGCGGCAGTGGGTGCAATGGAAACACTGCGGGAAGCGGAAAGTTCTTTTACGGAAGTCCACGACTGCACAGACTGTATTGTGATGCCAGGCATGGTAGACGGACATAACCACATTGGTATGTGGGAGGACGGTTTGGGATTTGAGGGGGACGATGGTAATGAGGATACAGACCCCATTATGCCGCATTTGCGTGCGTTAGATGCAGTGAATCCACTGGACAGAGCCTTTTCCGAGGGACTACGTGCAGGTGTGACGACTTCTGTGACAGGACCGGGCAGCGCGAATGTGCTGGGCGGACAGTTTGTGGCGTTGAAAATGGCGGGCAAATGCGTAGACGACATGGTGGTGTGCGCGCCGGTGGCGGTAAAAGCGGCGTTTGGAGAAAATCCAAAATCAACCTATCACGACAAAAATCAGACACCCACCACCAGAATGGCAACGGCGGCACTACTGCGGGAAGCACTGATAAAAGCAAAAGAATATAGCCGGACGCTGGCGGAGTATCAGGAAAATCCGGAGGAGACAGACAAACCGGAATATGATATCAAAAGTGAAAGTTTGCTGCCGGTGCTGGATAAAGAAATTCCATTGAAAGTACATGCACACCGCAGTGACGATATGTTTACGGCGCTTCGGATTGCCAAGGAATTTGATATTAAAATTACGCTGGAACATGCAACGGAAGCGCATTTGATGAAGGAATATCTAGATGGCACGGTTCCGGTCTTGGTCGGACCACTGCTTTGCGACAGAAGCAAACCGGAACTGCGCAACCTCACGCCCGGCATTGCCGGTATATTGGAGGACGCAGGGCTTGCGCCTGCCATTATCACAGACCACCCTGAAATTCCGGTGCAATACCTGCCGGTCAGTGCAGCAATTGCTGTGCGGGAGGGAATGCCATATATGGCAGCGCTGGAGGCGGTGACAATCCGTCCGGCACAGTATACCGGAATATCGGATAGAGTAGGGTCGCTGGAAGTGGGAAAAGATGCGGATATCGTTGTGTTTGACGGCGATCCGCTGGCATATACCAGCAAGCCGGTCATGGTTTGGCTGAATGGGAAACGTGTTTTAGTATAGACAGAAGAGGGACGAAATGCAGAGCGCAAAAGGATTTAGCGTATAAAAAAAGACAGCAATGAAAGAAGACAGCAAGGAGCAGCGTTACATATGAGATATCTGGTGCCTATATTTGGGTCACGCGTACAATTTGAATTAGATGAAAAAACAAGGCAACTGATTGTTCATCGGGAATTTTCCAGTATTGCATTTGATGTTGAGATTGGATTAGAACTGCGCGGCGGACGCAAATATCGGCTGCTGAGCAGCAGTGCGCCGCAAGAGGTAGTCCCCTGTTTTACGCTAGAACAGGGAGCAGGCTGTTTGACAATGGCAGGTTATGACCCTGCGTCCGGATTGCGGCTTACCTGTATGGTGAGCAATACGTTTGAGACAGAGAATGAAAAGGCGGCTTGTGTGCCGGCTGTTTTGTTTGAATGCAGGGCGGAACGGGTGAGAAAAGAGCCGGATAACGTGGCGGGCAATATTTTTTTCAAAATCAACCCCTGCAAAGGAAAAGTGGATGTGGAAAGCGCGATGCGGTTAATGGTGGGATACTATGTCAGTGGCGCGTCCTATAATCCAAACTACTGTCTGGATGAACAGAACCGGTATGAAATGATACGCGTGCGAGACCACATTTTGCCAACGCGCGGAAAAGTGAAAGGTAAAGCGATTAAGCAGCCATTCTTTTTTCAGTATGGCAAAGAGGTGGATACCATGCGTTTTGTGTGGTGTATGCATGATCCGGTGGAACGCTATTGTATTCGCCGCTGTGCCAGTCAATATTTTTACAATCGCTTTTTTAAGAGCATCTATCAGGTAGAGGAATATATGGTAAAAGAGGAGTGGAACCTGCGAAAAAAACGGGATGCAATGCTGTTGCATGGGCGTATATCTTCCGGTGGGAAGCGGCTGAATGAAATTATGGCATATGCGTTTAACACTTTGATAGGCAGCGTGGGATATTACTTAGAAAATGAAAAAGATAAAAGAGTGTTGCAGTTCTCGCATCCGGACGGTTCCTATAATCATTTCCATACACAATTTTATATGTTGCCGTTTTATAAGGTGTGTCAGCCGCAGTTGCTGCGGGAGATTGTATTAGAATGGCGGCAATTCCGTATGGTAAAAAAGGTCGGGGATAGGGAAATTTTTGTGTTTCCGGACGGGATAGGATCCGGGTATAAAATTGACCCGCAGCCGCCGGAAAAAATAAACGTAGCAAACAGTATCTATTTTATCTTATATTTTTATGCCATTTATAAAATGGAAGCGGATGAAAATATTTTGTGGGTGAACCGCAATTTTTTAGATAAAGTATTTTCGTTTATTTTTTTGGAGTTTAAAGACCTGCAATATATGGATTTGTTTTCTACCATCGGGAAACTTGAAATAACAGAATATTTACCGTTTTCTGTTTTGACGAAATTGAAAATGGTACTGCGTATTATCAAAGAACTGGTTTATTTATTGGAAATGCAAAAAAAAGATGCAGCGTATTTGCCGCGTTTGAATGAACTGGAGGAACTGGTGCAGAAAAAAATGCATTTGGCGTTTTATAAGATTCCGGAAGAACTTCCATATTATGATATTTCTGATATGGTGTACTACCAGATAACATTCCGGAATGAAAATGTATGGGGAATAGGAAAAGCGGCAGACTATATCCGTATGGGATGGACAAAACAATTTTGTCCGCACGGGAAAGGAACCTGTCGGCCGGATGAAGTGCAGGTGATGCACTATTGTCCATATAGCAAGAAGAATCGGGATATTTGTATAGAACATTTTATTTTGCGTGATTTGCTTTTGAGCCGAGGAGAAACGAATTGCTTTGGGGAACTCATTGACTATGAAGCGTGGGTCAGCGCTGAAAAACGGCAAACAGAAAGCGCATATCCATTACCGGAACTTACCGCGTCAGTGGGATATCTGTCATTCAGGCAATCGGATAAATAAAATGGCGAAGCGGGATAAGTTTTGTGCAAATTTTCTCTTGATATTTGCCTGCAAAGATAGTATACTAAATAGGTGTGATAAATGAATGGGGATGAAATAATGGGACAGGCAAAAGTGAAATGTGATTGTAAATTTAAAGAAATCACGCTGAAAGATAAAAAGATATTGGATCGGTATTATGCGCAGTGCGGATATATTAATTCGGATTGTAATTTTACCAATATGTATATGTGGCAGCAGGAGTTTAATATCCGTTATGCGGTCATTGAAGATTGTTTGATATTAATTGCGCAGGAAGAAAACGGCGAGTGGTACCATACCATGCCTGTCGGCGGCGGAGACGCGAAACATGCGGTTTTAACCATGCGGGAATGTCTAGATGGGGATTTTGTCATAAAGCCGCTCACAGAAGAAATGTGCCAGAGGCTGGAAGAAGCGCTGCCGGGACAATATGTTTTTGAACACATGCGTGATATGGATGATTATGTATATACGCGGGAAAAACTGATGCATCTTTCAGGGAAAAAAATGCATGGTAAACGTAATCATGTCAACAGTTTTAAAAATACTTACGATTATGTATATCTACCCATTACAGAAGAAAATGTGGCGGAAGCGGCAACGTTTGTCTACCGGCAGATTGACCAGCGCAGCATGAATGCAGAGGGTGAAAAACGGGCGGCAAAACGGTTGTTTGACCACTATTTTGAACTTGGCGTCAAGGGCGCTGTACTGACGGTGGAAAATAAAATCGTTGCTGCCACTGTGGGAGAGAATCAAAATGGTACAGTGCTGGTTCACATTGAAAAGGCGGACACAGACTATAAAGGTGCCTATGCTGCAATTAATCAATTGTTTATTGAACGGGAGTGGGAAGGATATACGTATGTAAACAGGGAAGAGGATATGGGAATTGAAGGCATTAGAAAGGCAAAGATGTCCTACCACCCTGATTTGATGGTGGAAAAATATGTTGCGCATTTACAATAGAAATGCTTGACATTGCGACATACTTCCGATATACTAAAGAGGTTGAGTAAGCCAGACAATCGCGGGTCGTCCGGCTGAAGGCTGGGCGGCATGAGGAAAGTCCGAGCTCCGCGAACCAAGGGTGCTGGGTAACTCCCAGTGGAGGCGACTCTAAGGAAAGTGCAACAGAGAGATACCGCCGGCATTTTAGCAGCCGGCAAGGGTGGAAAGGCGAGGTAAGAGCTCACCAGCGTTTAGGCGACTATTCGGCTATGTAAACCCCACCTGGAGCAACACCAAAAGCAGAAACCTTAAAATGGTTCTAAATGGTTTCTAATAGGTAGGTGGCTTGAACCGTATAGTAATATGCGGTCTAGATAGATGATTGTCCAATACAGAACTCGGCTTATAGACTTGCTCAACACCAGAAAATATGCGGCTTCCAGGAAGCCGCTTTTTCTATTTGTACGCTATTGCCATTTTTTATGAGTAAGGATTTGTATTTTAGAAAAGAATTATAGTCAGAGTATTCAAAATAAAAAATGGTGCAATAATAGAGAAGGGAGACAAACAAAAGTTGAACCGCTTATGCCTAAACGGTACCAGTCGGTTTTGTAATTGGCGGAAAGAGCCGATGACGGTGAAAGAAAACGGTTGCATGAAAAGGAATATAATTTTTAAAAAAGATATTGACAAATGGAAATCCATGTGCTATAATAATAAAGTCGGTTAAAGGTAGTCCCTTTCCGGGCGATTTGCTGATGTAGCTCAATTGGCAGAGCAGCTGATTTGTAATCAGCAGGTTGCGGGTTCAAGTCCCATCATCAGCTCCAGAAAACAGTGACGGGCGCATTTTTGCGCCCTGCATGTTTCATAAAATTGTATATGGAGGGGTTCCCGAGTGGCCAAAGGGGGCAGACTGTAAATCTGTTGTCTTCGACTTCGATGGTTCGAATCCATCTCCCTCCACCAAAAAATATCCACCGCTTTGCGGTGGATATTTTTTTTGGTGAAAATAGATATAGGATTCGAAAAGGCGGAAAAAGACAATATGCCGGTGGCATATTGTCCCGCCGCGGCTCGCGAATCCATCTCCCGTGTAGGAACGGACTTTGCTTCGTTCCGATTTTCTTGCAGAAAAATCGGTCACACGCTTCGTCGTTTCTCCTTTTCCGCGAAAAGGCACGCTCGGCTCGCCTGTTCGCTTGCAAGCGCGCTCACAACGGCGCGCTGTCGCTACCACCTTTTTGCGATATAGCGCCTTCGGCGCAAAGAACCCTATGGTTCGCTTTCCCCCAAAAAAATAGATATAGGATTCGAAAAGTTATATGCAAGGAATTGTAAACAGGCGAATGAATAAGGATATATGTGATAGTCAATGCATACTAGATAAAATAGAAGCTAATTCTTGTTTTTGAAAAAATAAAATGATTGGCACACGTTGCTTTCAAAAAGTATTTATAGTAAAATAGGGCAACAATGAAAATTGATGGTATCAACAGGCAGGTAAAAATAACAGATGCGAAAGGGCGGAGCAGTATGAAAAATACGGAACGCGTAATACTTGAGACGGTACAAAATCCACAGCAATTCCGGTATGATTCTGCATTTTTAGAAGAGGCTGTAAGCAGTGCCACAGACCAGATTCTTGCAAATTTAAGCGAATTTGTACACGATTATCCAATGGCTTCCAGTAAAAATTTGGTGTATGGTAAACAGAAAAATGGGAACGATTGGGTGGAAGGTTTTTGGACAGGAATGCTTTGGGCGAGCTATGAATTGACGGGTAATGAATTGTTCCGCGCAGTTGCGGAAGCGCAGTATGATGATTATAAAGAACGGCTGGATAAGTTCCAATTTTTGTCCCATCATGATATTGGGTTCATTTATACGCCTTCCATTGTAGCACAATATAAAGTGACCGGTGCAGAAAAAGCAAAGGAATTGGGACTGCGTGCGGCGAATCAACTGGCAAAACGCTTCAGTGAAGGTGCCGGAATTATTCAGGTGCGGGACTGGAATCCGCAGGGAACCTTTATCATTGATTGCTCCATGAACATTCCGTTGTTGTTTTGGGCAGCGCAGATTACCGGCGACCGTGATTATTACAGAAAAGCGCTCAGTCACATTACGCAGGTCTGTAATTATATGATTCGGGACGATGCGTCTACTTATCAGATTTTTCAAATTGACGAACTCACAGGAGAGCCGGGCAGAGGAAGTCAAGGGCAGGGATATAATGATGATTCTTGTTGGTCACGTGGACAATCTTGGGTTATATATGGTCTTGCACTGGCATACCGCTATACGTTAGACCCTGAATTTTTGGAAATGGGAAAACGCGTGGCAAATTATTGTTTGAATCGGCTTCCGTCTGACCATGTTTGCACATGGGACTTCATCTTTACAGGAGATGATGACGCGCGCGATTCTTCGGCTGCACCTGTGATTGCCTGTGGTCTGTTGGAACTTGCTGAACATCTGCCGGAGGGGGATGAACATAAACTGTTATATCAAAATGCTGCGGGAGATATGATGATGCATTTGGCACAGGAATATCGTACAACGCAGGAGGAATCTAACGGACTATTGAAGCATGGCGTGTATGTGAAAACAACGCGCGAAGGAAAAGAGGGAGACGGTCTCGGAGATGATGAATGCTGCATTTGGGGCGACTATTATTACATGGAAGGTTTATTGCGTCTCACTAAAAAATGGAATCCGTATTGGTAAAACAATAGATGACCGGTATATAAAATGATGTTTCATAAAAATGACCCGCAGGGAAATGCAACAATCCTTGCGGGCCGTTTTTTTTGTCAAAAACGGAATCGGCGGAAAATGGTGTTATGAAAACAAAATATAAAATATAGTCGGTAACGAATACAAAACAAAGTTACCGGCTATATAGCGATTATGGCGCCTGCTGCTCCAAAAATCTTTTCTGGCAAGTGTTACAAAGGGATTTATTGCCGACATAAGCAAAGGGAAGTTCGGTCACGCCATCGTGTCCTTTGATATAGGAACAATCTGCAAACAAATGATAGACGCGTCCTGTCTTGGCAACATATACGATGGTGGCGTCATCCAGTTGAATAGATTGAACAACGGGAGCTGGAGAAGGAGAAACAGTGCCGGGTGAAGTTGATGATGACCCGCCGGAGCCAGTAGCATTGGTATATTGGCTTCCGGGAGATGTTTTGATAGCGGGAGGAAGTGTGTTTTCAGACGTATCAACACTGTTATGTTCTGCCGGCGTTTGATTTGAGGTAGCAGGAACATTTTCTGTGCGCTCATGGGAATCAGTGCCGAAGGTGAAAATATCGCTAGGGGTGGGGTGCTGCAAAAACTGAAAACCAGAGAGGCAGCAAAGAACAAGTATGAGTGCGCCGATAAATGAAATTTTAACCTTGTGAAATATGATAAATTCTTTCGTAGAATGCGGTCGCTGTTCTTGCAGAATATAGTGCATAAAAGAATTTGCTTCTTTTTCCAAATAATAATTTCCTTTTCCTAAAATGCAGTCGATGGATTCATGTTCGTTTTTGATATGTCCGATTTCATGCAACAGCAAACGTTGGATTTTGGCTGGGGAAGGTTTGCGTGCCAGATTGATAAAAACAGCGCGGTTCTCTTTGGATTGATAGGTGAAAGATGGAACGCTGCGCGCGTAATCTTCAATATCAGCAACATGAATAATTTGCTCACCAGTATCATCGGGTGTCTTTTGTGATAAATGCTTACAGTAGGATGAATTCCCGCCGTAATAACAAAGTTTCCAGCCGTGACGAGCGAGATAACGTTTGAGCGATTGGTGTGAAATTTGATGGTCCAGTTCAGCAAAAACGGACAGAGCATATTTCTTTTGTAAATACATGATGTTAAAAAAGCCTCCTTAAACGGTATAGCGATACCAGTAGTTCCCCAAACCCGAGCACCCTTTGCATTGGAAGATTAGGATTGATTGTTTCATATCGTTTGGAATGACCTATAACATAATCTGAACAATTAATCTAAGTTCATGAATAATTCATCCAATTTTTTTTGTTGTTCTTCTGATAAAATACTAGATGCAACTTTACCGCCATAGGCAATTGCCTGCTGTTTCCGTTCCGATTGCAAAAGAATTGCAGCAATTTTGATATCTTTATCCAAATCGTCAACATATTGAAAAACCTGTCTGCGGTTTTTTTCATCAAAAGAACGCAGTTTATGCATCATATGCAGTTCCTGATTTGATAAAAGTAAATAGTTTGAAGAGACAGGTTCCATATCGGCGCCATTGAGATATTCTAGTGTGACGCCCAGCCCTTTCGCTAATTTGAAAGCAACATCCAAAGCAACTGTTTTGGAGTGACGTGTTAAAATGCTTCGTATGGTGGAATCAGATAGTCCGGAAGCACGCGCTACATCGGGTATACGCATGGATTTTTCTTCCATAACGGCTTGCAATATTTTATAAAATTCCAAATGTGATCCCTCCCTTTTCTTTTTAGTATAACACAATAAATCACGCAATGCAATAAAAAAGACAATTAAAATATTGACAAACAGTGCAATGCGTGATAAAATAAAGTCGAAAATTACGCAATATATGAAAAAAATGTAAAATTTTGACGAATCGCGTGGAAGGCGCCAGAAAAGTATGCAAAGCTACAAGTACAACAGCCGAAAACACAGTATATTAATATACAGTATCTGGTAAGAAGTCTGTTCAGGGGGAAGTTTGAAACAGGGAAGGAGAAACGAGGATTGATGTATGTAGAGATAGAATGTGATGCATGTGGTGAAAAAATAAGGTGGAGTGATATCGTACCAAAATATACAGTGGTACTGTGGGCGCGTAATTGCGGTTGGAGTGTTGGCAGACGGGTGTTGTGCAGAACGTGTAGAGAAAAGGTAGGAAATCGCTATGGGAATTTTTGAAGGGCGCGATGCGCTGGAAGAAAATTATCTGGCATTGTGTATTGCAATTTTATATCCATACGGAATCGGGTGCGAGGAGGCATGGAAAGTATTGTACGGAAAATTAGAAGAACCGATAGTTGCGGCGGGAATATTACAAGATGCGGCTGCTATTTTGAAAAGTAATAAACGAAAGTTGGAGCGTCTGCGCGGCGTGATGAATGAGGAATCCTATTGCAAAGCGATATTTATGCAGGAGATTTTGTTGTTCTATGAACAATGTTTGGGCAGCAGAACAGTAGGAGAACTGAAATCGGTTTCATGCGTGAAATGTAGTTATTCTGGAAGTTATAAGTGTTGGCGGGAATTTGTGAAATTTATGGGTATCCGCACAAAGGGAATAAAAAGATGTAGATTGGGGGAAATAGATACGACCCGCCTATAAGTGTGGTTTTAAAGATGACCATAAAATGAAATAATAAAAACCGGCTGCCTGATAGCAGAATAATTCTGCTTTTGGCAGCCGGTCTGGTTTATGCGCATTAGAATTGCATACAAGAGCAATCGCGCCGGATGGTTCTTATTGTATCAGTCTGCGTGCAGCAGCAACAACAATGGCAGCAGCAGCGGTTTCTACGCCGGCATCTGCAATTTCGGTTGCAGCAGCAACGGGAGCAGCAACAATTACGGTTCATAAAATTACCTCCGCATTTGAAATCAGGAGTACTCCCTACTTCATCCTATGCGCAGTGCTATATTTGCGTGACAAAAAAATTAAGCAAAGGAGAGCCGAACTCCATGTGCCGTGCAGGGAAAATTTTTCGCAAATGCGCGCCCGCGAACCACTTTTCATACCACTCCGTGGTACACGTACCCTCTGGGCACACGCGCGCCCAGTATGCAAAGGACCCTTTTCCTTGCCCCCGCAAAAAATTTTAACGCGCAACGGTTCTCTGAAGTCTCTGGGAGCAGATTTTTTTGCCAGCAAGGCAAAAGCACGCAGGAAT
>JAAWTG010000050.1 GCA_022801925.1 Clostridia bacterium
GAATCCTGCCATCCCAGCCATATGGGTCATTAGCTCAGTTGGCAGAGCACCTGCCTTTTAAGCAGGTTGTCCCGCGTTCGAATCGCGGATGACTCACCAAAATTCGCGGTCAAAACGGGCGTAGTCTGTTTTGACCGCATTTTTATGCGCTTTTTCGGGAGATTTGAAGAATTCGATAAAAATAAATTTACATATGCTATTTAAGCATTGAGCGGATTCTGAACCGGAGACTGTAGTTTTGTATAGAATTTATTTTTTTCTGAAGTTTGTTGGTAACAAGCCGGTTTTTCTGATAAAAGAATTTCTTTCAGATATTTGTTCAATTTGTGATATGATTCGTCCAATTTGTGATATGAATTTCATTGATACTTGCACTTGTAGAGATAATCATGTATAATACTGTCAAAAATAAAAACTGATATAATAGCGGAGGAAACAAAGCAATGAATGAATTATACAGAAAAACACCGATAATGGGCTGGGCGTCATGGAATTGTTTCAGAACAAACATAAGCGAGACTATATTAAAAGAACAATTAGATGCGCTGATAGACACAGGGCTCGCTGCGTGTGGTTATACATATTTTAATATGGATGATGGTTTTTTTGAAGGGCGAGATGACGGCGGTAGGTTGTTGTTTCATCAAGAACGGTTTCCGAGTGGTATAAAGGTAATAGCGGATTATGCGCATAGTAAAGGTTTGAAAGCCGGCTGTTATAGTGAAGGTGGAGATAATACATGCGCATTTTATTATGATAACGCAGGGTATCATGGCGTTGGCGTGGGATTATATGGTCATGAGAAACAGGATTTAGAGATGTTTCTTGAGGAATTTGGATTTGATTTTATTAAGGTGGACTGGTGCGGCGGTGTGCGGCTTGGCCTTGATGAGGAAGAACAATATACAAAAATAGCGAAAATCGTAGATGATATACGGAAAAGAACAGGCAGATGTATCGTATTTAATATATGCCGCTGGATGTTTCCGGGAGAATGGGCTGTTGATATAGCGGATTCTTGGCGGACAGGAGCGGACATTACACCTGATTTCAAATCGGTCATGGAACAGATAGACAATATCAAATGTCTGACAAAATACTGTAAGCCCGGGCATGTAAATGACCCTGATATGATGCAAATAGGGAATGGGCTATCGCCGGTTGAAGAAAAAACGCATTTTATAATGTGGTGCATGGTATCAGCACCGCTGATGATTGGCTGTGATTTAACAAAACTGAATGAGACTACATTGAACCTGTTAAAAAATAAAGAATTGATAGCAGTCAATCAGGATGCATTATGTTTACAGGCATATGTCATGAAAGAATATCCATCGGACAGCGGTGAACTTTTGGGAGAAATTTGGTATAAAAAGCTGCATTCAGACAGTGAAGAAAGACGCGCAGTTGCATTCGTAAACAGAAGTGAACAGCCGCTTAAAATGTCGGCGTCAATGCGAGAACTTGGTTTCGGGGGCAAAGTTACTTTGCTCAGGGACATATATCGTGGAATTGATAAAGAGATAACAGAGGAACTGAACCTACAAATCATGCCGCATGATTGCGAAGTGTTTGTAATAAGCGGCGACAGATGCGCTGAAGTGAAAGATATCAATGCGGCATTGGAATATGAACGTCATTGGAGTCCCAATGAAATTTCCTTTGAGAAAATGCAGGAACTTGTGAAAAATGGAGCAATATTGGTTGATGTAAGGTCAAAAGAGGAATATGAAACGGGACATATAGAGGGCGCAGTAAATATTCCGCATACTTCCGTATTTAAGAAAATAGAAAAATATGCGAAGGATAAACAGGAGGATACCATCATACTGTACTGTCAATCGGGAAAACGTTGTGCACAGGCGAAACTCTCTCTTGAATATCTTGATTATGAAACCCTTTATACGTTGAAATGGAATGGTGGAAATTGATATGAAGTTTTAGTATATAGGCATGAGATTCGAATCTCTTATGCCTAGGCAACTCCATGATTAAAACGCAAGGGTATGCAATATACATACCTTTGTGTTTTATTTTGCAGGAATGAAATCGACGATTCTGCAAGCCGCTTATGAACGTAGAAGGCATGGAACGTAAGAATCCTTTCTATTCAAAACTGCCTTCTGCGAGTATTTTAATGCTGTAGGCATATTCCGTCGGGGTCATGGCAGTTCGCTTTTTGAACTGTCTGGAGAAATAGTGAATGGAAGCATATCCCAACTCCTCCGCAATCTGTGTAAAGTTCATATCACTCATGCGTATCATCTCTTTTGCGGCGTCAATTTTTAAATTTGCAAAGTAATCCATAGCACTGCAGCCATTTTGTGTATGGAATAGTTTTTGCAGTTGGGAACGGCTGATGGTATTATCTCTGCAAATTTGTTCCACGGTCAGTTGCTCGGAGATGTGTTCTTTCAAATAAAGAAGCAGACGCTGAAAAATTTCAGTGTCGCTTTTATTTTTGGAGGTTTTTTCAATGCGCTGAGGCGATTGTGGCATAAGCGTATTCCGCCGCACAATGTGCAGGAGAAACTGCTCCAAATATAAGCGCAGAAATTGTTCAGCGCCAAACAGCACAGAATCTTTTTTCACAATTTTGGTTTGATACGGGTCGTCTAATCGATGCGCAAAACAGTTTTTGGCTTCCCAAATGATTTGGGCGAGCAAATTTCGTTCCGCATTATCCACATGCAGAATCTTATTCTCAAAAAAACGCATTGCCTCGCCGATACATTGAAAAGATATCACCACAAGATTGGGGGCGGAAGTCCCTGTAGCAGCAACCGAATGGAATTCTTTCGGCTTGTGGAAAACAATGTCGCCGTTTTTGAGGACGCATTCTTTTTCGTCCATGGTAATCAGGACTTCGCCTTTATCCACATAGCAGAATTCCCAGAAATCATGGCTTTCGCCCGGAAAGTGGAAATCACTGCGGTATTCAAAATAGTGGATGGTATATATTTCTTCTACTGTAATTTCCTGTCGCAGTGGAATAGGTGCATATGGCATTGACAGAACCTCCTATAACAGATATATGGATTAATGCTATTTTGCGTTTTTTCGCCGTCAGGCGGCTTTTATAAGCGGCTTTGACGGCAGCGCAGTTCCTTCTAGTATAATCAATATGACCATTATACCGCGTTTTTGCGGAAAATGCAAATGAAATTTGCGTATTGTGCAAATTATTGTGAAAATAAGATAAAGACATTTTGCGTATTATGCAGTATGATATAAGGAAAGCAATGGTATTAAAATATTTCTTAGGGGGCAAAAATAATGAAAAAACCGGTATTGGTCATTATGGCGGCAGGTATGGGCAGCCGTTACGGCGGACTAAAACAGATAGACCCTATTGATGAACAGGGGCATATTATCGTAGATTTTTCCATTTTTGATGCAAAACGTGCAGGATTTGAAAAAGTGGTATTCATTATAAAACGTCAGGATGAGGCGGACTTCCGCGCGGCGATTGGCAACCGAATGGAAAAAATCATTGACGTTGCCTATGCATATCAGGAATTGGAGAATCTTCCAGAAGGATATCAGGTACCTGACGGACGTGTAAAACCATGGGGAACCGCACATGCTATATTAAGCGCGGCGGACGTGATAGACGGGCCGTTTGCAGTGATTAACGCAGATGATTATTATGGTGTGGAAGCGTTCCAAAAAATCTATGATTATTTATCCAGTCATGAAGACGGAGAAACGTATTCTTATGCCATGGTTGGATATCGCCTGGAAAACACTGTAACGGAAAACGGTCATGTGGCGCGCGGCGTTTGTACGGTAGATGGTGCAGGATATTTAAGCGGTATTCAGGAACGCACACGCATTGAAAAACGGGAAAATAAAATTATGTTTTCCGAGGACGACGGAGCGTCATGGGAAGAACTGGCGCCGGATACGGTTGTGTCTATGAATATGTGGGGATTTACGCATAGTATTTTACCGGAAATGCAAAAACGGTTTTCTGCTTTTCTAGACGAGGGACTGAAAAATAATCCGCTCAAATGCGAATATTTTCTGCCGTCTGTGGTTAGCGCGCTTTTAACAGAGAAAAAGGCAAAAGCGGCGGTGCTGACCTCGGCGGATAAATGGTATGGCGTTACCTATAAAGAGGATAAACCGATGGTGATGGCGGCAATCCGTCATTTGAAAGAGACGGGCGTCTATCCGCAGAATCTATGGGAGGGAACAAAATGAAACCTGTGACACAAACGCAATTGGAAAATGCCATAAAACAGTTTTGCGGCGACCAAAAAACATCGGGCGGCGTGAACTACGGCAGCGGGCATATCAATGATACTTACCGCATTGTTTTAGAGCGCGGAGAAGGCGTTCCGGCAGAAGTTTTGATTTTGCAAAGAATGAACACGGAAATTTTTACAGAACCGGTTTTGCTGATGGAAAATATCGCGAATGTCACCGGACATTTGAAAAAAAAGATTGCAGAAAACGGCGGCGACCCCAAACGTGAGACGCTGTCTATTGTATACGCGCAGGACGGTAAGCCATACTATGTAGATGAGGCGGGGAATTTCTGGCGGTGTTATCCGTTTATTACCGACACCATCAGCCTTGACCGCGCGGAGACAACGGAAGATTTTTACCAGAGTGCGGTTGCATTTGGAAATTTCCAACGGCTGCTTTCGGATTTTCCGGCAGAACAACTACATGAGACGATTCCGCATTTTCACGATACGAAAGCGCGTTTTGAGGTTTTCAAAAAAGCAGTGGCGGAGGATGTTTGCGCTCGTGCGGCAGGCGTCAAAGAGGAAATTGAATTTATTTTGGCGCGTGAGGACGTTGCAAATGTGTTTGGCGACATGCAGGCAAAAGGGGAACTTCCGCTGCGTGTGACACATAATGACACCAAGCTGAACAATGTTCTCATGGACAGTAAAACACGCAAAGGTCTTTGCGTCATTGATTTGGATACGGTTATGCCGGGTCTGGCAATGAATGACTTCGGAGATTCCATTCGCTTTGGTGCAAGCACGGCGGACGAGGACGAACCGGATTTGTCCAAAGTGTCCTGTGATATGGGTTTGTTTGAAGTATATACAAAAGGGTTTATTGAGGGCTGTGGCGGTAAGCTGACGGAAAAAGAAATTGAACTTTTGCCGATGGGCGCCAAAGTGATGACATATGAATGCGGTATGCGCTTCTTCACAGACTATTTGCAGGGAGATACCTATTTTAAAATCCATCGGGAAGGACAGAATTTAGACCGTTGCCGTACGCAGCTAAAATTGGTTGCGGATATGGAAAAGAAATGGGAGACCATGCAGGAAATTGTAAGAAAGTTTAAATAAACAAGGAGGAAATGACAAATGGCAATTTTAGTAACAGGCGGAGCAGGATATATTGGCAGTCATACTTGTATAGAACTGTTAAATGCAGGATATGACGTGGTTGTTGTAGATAATTTGAGCAATGCTTGTATGGAATCGGTCAAACGGGTAGAAGAAATCACAGGAAAGAAAGTTACATTCTATGAAGAGGATATTTTGAACCGTGCAGGACTGGAAAAGATTTTTGAAAAAGAATCAATCGACAGCGTGGTGCATTTTGCAGGTTTGAAAGCGGTTGGCGAATCAGTGCGCAAGCCGCTCGAATATTACCAAAATAATATTGCCGGCACGCTGGTTTTGTGTGAGGTGATGCGGGAACATGGCGTTAAAAATATTGTGTTTAGTTCTTCTGCAACAGTTTATGGTGACCCGGCGGAAATTCCGATTACCGAGAATTGTCCGAAAGGCATTTGCACCAACCCCTATGGCTGGACAAAATCTATGCTGGAGCAGATTCTGACAGATTTGCATACAGCAGACGCAGAATGGAATGTAGTATTACTGAGATATTTCAATCCGATTGGCGCACATAAGAGTGGTAAAATCGGAGAGGATCCCAAGGGAATCCCGAACAATTTGATGCCATATGTTATGCAGGTCGCAGTCGGAAAGTTAGAGCGGCTGGGTGTGTTTGGTGATGATTATGATACACCAGACGGTACGGGTGTGCGCGACTATATCCATGTTGTGGATTTAGCAGCAGGACATGTAAAAGCAGTTGAAAAACTGAAAGAAAAAGCGGGCGTTTCCGTATACAATCTCGGTACGGGACATGGATATTCTGTGCTGCAGATTGTGGCGGCGGCAGAAAAAGCTTGCGGACATAAAATTCCGTATGAAATCCAACCACGCCGCGAGGGAGATATTGCAACTTGTTATGCCGACCCTTCCAAGGCAGAAAAGGAATTGGGCTGGAAAGCTGTACGGGATTTGGAGGAAATGTGCGAAGATTCTTGGCGGTGGCAGCAACAAAATCCAAACGGATATCAAAAATAAAATCGAGATATCTGCTCTGGGCAAAATCATGCTCCGGTGAGGTGTTTGGCTAGAGCGGACTGAAAGCCGCAGCAGAGTTGCCCTCTGCTTGCGGCTTTTGTAATGATGTGGCGGAAAGAATATCCACAATTTTTAATTTTAGGAGATGTCGCTATGACAATTATGGAAGCCATGCAAAGCAGACATACGGTTAGAAAATATACCGGACGCGCCATTCCGGCAGAAATTTTGGAGCAATTGGAAAAAAGACTGGAAGAGCATAATAAAAAATATGGTCTGCATATGAAACTCATGATAAACAATGAAAAAGCGTTTGGTACGTTTATCAAGCTGATTCTTGCCAAAGGTGTGAAAAATTATATCATATTGGCGGGAGAAGATATACCGGGTGTTGATGAGAACCTTGGCTATTGTGGAGCAGACATGGCGCTTTTAGTACAGACGTTCGGTCTGAATTCATGGTGGGTCGGCGGCACCTTTCACAGAAAGAATGTCGCAAAATATGTACAAGGAGAAAAGATTACGGGTATCATTGCAATCGGATATGGCGCTACGCAGGGTGCGCCGCATAAATCAAAAAAAGCGGAAGAAGTTAGTTCCTATAGCGGCAGTGCGCCGGAATGGTTTGTGCGTGGGGTGAAC
This sequence comes from Clostridia bacterium, assembly GCA_022801925.1. Classification (GTDB taxonomy): domain Bacteria; phylum Bacillota; class Clostridia; order RUG12999; family RUG12999; genus JAAWTG01. The sequence continues at coordinate 6,996 of JAAWTG010000050.1, forward strand.
GCGGCGCTTCTTGCCCCGACGGCATTGAATAAACAGGCGTTTATGATAAAAGGTGAAAAAAATAGAGTTTCCATTTCCTGCCACAATGGTGTTTTTTCGGAAACAGATTTGGGAATTGTGAAATATCATTTTGAAGCGGGCGCGGGCACGGAACATTTTGAATGGATATAGAGACATTTTTAATAGGAATAGAGCGACAAGCAAAAAGTGGAATTCGCAGCAGATATAGTAATAAAATAAATCAAATAAAAATTGAAAAGAAACACATAATAGAAAAAAGACAGCAGCATTTCAAGTGATGGTAGCATCCATAAAGTCACAATAAAGTGAATTGGCAGTATCAAAAAAATGTAAAATTTTTCCGAAAACGCTGACGCTATGAAAAAAGCAGCTTCCTACAGATGAGTTGGAATCCTTGTTAATTGACCAAAAAACTGCTTGACATATTGAACATAAATCTGCACAGGCTAAAAGAGATAGAAATTTAATATTTTTATCATCAGACAAAAGAAGCATAAGGCGGTGGCAGATTTGCAAATTACAGAAGTAAAAATACGGAAAATGACAGAAGAAGGAAAAATGAAAGCGATTGTATCTGTGATTTTGGATGAATGTTTTGCAGTGCATGATATTAAAGTGGTAGAACATGAAGGTCGACTTTTTGTGGCAATGCCCAGCAAGCGTATGCCGGATGGAGAATATAAAGATATTGTGCACCCAATCAATCAGGAAACGAGAAATTTGTTTCATGAAAAAATCATGGAGGAATATAACCATGTGCTGGCAACGATAGGTCAGCAGGGCGAATAAAAGAATATATAGTATATAAGAGGACCTGCTAAGATAGCAGGTCCTCTTATATTAGCTTAAATATATAAAAATTAGTTCAAAAGAAGCAGGATAAGTTATCTATATGCAGCATGAAAAACTTTTGAAATATAAAAAATAATTTTTGTTCTGACAGAGCGTAATACATGTTAAGTACGGGAGGTTGATATTTTTTTTGAAATAGTGATACAAAATAGGAAAAAACGTTAATTTCGATTGCAAAGCCTTATTTTGTATGGTAAAATGAACGAAATTTTGTTTTTAAAAAAGGTAGAATTAAGAATTTCGGATAATTTGATGGAGGAAAATTAAAAATGAAAAAAGAAGTATTAGTTCTATTTAAAACACATTTGGATATTGGATTCACTAATTATGCGCACAAGGTGACAAAGGATTATTTAGAAAAGTATATTCCGAGTGCTATTCGGCTTGGATATGAGTTGAAAGATACTGATACGCCCTTTATATGGACGGTTGGTTCATGGCTGATATGGACGGCATTAAAAAATGATAAAGAAAAAATTGTTGAAAAAGCGATTCAAGATGGTATCATTACCTGGCATGCATTGCCGTTTACAACGCAGACGGAGCTTATGAATGGTGCATTATTTGAATATGGATTGAGTATTTCCGATAAGCTTGACAATAGATTTGGGAAAAAGACGATCGCTGCAAAAATGACTGATGTGCCGGGACACACCATTGGGATGGTTCCATATATGGAAAAACATGGAATTCGATTTTTACATATAGGTGTAAATCCGGCAACGCCTGTACCGAATGTGCCCGCTGTATTTAGATGGAGGTGCGGTGAGAGTGAAATACATGTCATGTATCAGGGAGATTATGGATTGCCAATGGAATTTGATGATTTTGTTGTCTATTTTGCTCATACTGGTGACAATTGTGGACCACAGAGTGCAGACGCGATTAAAGAAATTTATCGTGATATTCAAACAAAATATCCCGATGCAGAGGTGAAAGCAGCAACCCTTGACGATGTTGCAGAAAGAATATGCAAATTGCCGGAAATTCCTGTGTTGGAGAAAGAAATTGGGGACACTTGGATATATGGTGCGGCATCGGATCCGCAAAAAATGAGCAGATATCGTAAAATACTCCGCGTTATATCAGAAAAGAATATTTCTAATATAGATTTGTCGGACAGTGTATTACTTGTTCCGGAACATACGTGGGGAATGAATGTCAAAAAGTACTTTCCGGGTACCCAGCATTATTGTTATAAAACATTTGAAAAGCTGGAAGGCTGCAGTGAGCGTACAAAAATTGAAAAGTCATGGCAGGAACAACGGGATTACGTTTCAAAAGCAGAAAAAATGTTGGGAGTAGCGAGCGATTACCCGATTAGTAAACCCAACTGTTTCGGCTACAGGGAATGCGAGGACTGTTCCTTAAATGTGGAAATTAGTTGGCAGCTCTTTGATAACTCTGATTATGAGCGACTAAAAGAAACATATATCACCTCAACACAGGAGTGGGCAATCTGGGATTATACGAAGGTAGGTCTGCCGGATTATAAAGGGGGCATTTTCACAGCGCGAGTGACGAAAGCATATACGAATGGAGAAAAGAAGTTATTCCAGCTGGAATTTGACAAAGAGTTGGTCGAAACATATGGTCTACCTTATTTTTATGTAGAAATTTCTGAAGAAAATATAGAAATAAAATGGTTTGATAAAAAGGCATCGGGACTCCCACAGGCATTTTGGCTTAAGTTTAAAGGATATGATGAAAAATGGCAAGTTAATAAAATGAATCAATGGATATATCCGGAAGATATTTTGGATAGTCCACTAATCGTTGGAGTGGATAAGGGAGTACGAAATGGACAGGTAGAGATAGAGAGTCTTGATACTCCACTTGTTGCACCTTTTGGACGAAGATTATTACAATATAATTGCAATAACTTAAAACAGGATTTATATTTTAATTTATATAATAATTTATGGAATACAAACTATTCATTATGGTATTGGGAGGATGGACTTTTCCGGTTTGTACTTAAAAAATAATTTGTTAAAAAGAGATTTATTTATAGGTATAGAAAGGACCTGCTAGTTTGGCAGGTCCTTTCTATACCTATAAAATATATTTTAAAATTAATAAAAGCGCAAATCCGGGCAACCCTAAAACGCCGCAGGTAAGACAAGTGATTGGATTGATGCCGATGTTAATTCCAAAGGGAATACAAATATAATTGACAACCAGCAACGCCAGACCGCCCAAAACGCTGTTTAACATGATTTTCCAGACAAACCGCAGCGGACCTGTAAAGAGCCAGGCAGAAATGACTACGGCGACTAAAACGGAAATGAAAATCAAAATTTCTTGCATAAGTTTTTCCTCACTTTCATTGGACTGGCATTTATACATTTATATGAAATAACACTGCATGATATACCGGAGCGGTCATAAAATTCTGAGAAGTCATTGACAAAAAGGATATACAATAGTATAATAAAAGAATAAGTACAACTTATACGGGTTTCTTTGACTCCTGATGTATTTTGCGTCTTATGAGTACGGGATACCTGAAAATGGTATTGCGGGAAGGAGGGAAAGAAGAATGACAGAAGCAGAACAGATGGCAGTATATAATTTACAGGTGATGGGTCTGAAAGCAGAAGTTGCGCAGCGGTTTGTAACAATCGCATTGATGGTGGTTGCTTGCGTTGCGTTGGTGGTTGCTATTATCGCACTGTGTAATTATATTATGAAATGTCGTGCGGAAATTGCTGCAGTGAAAGGCGAAGCACAGCCGGAAGTGGTTGATACGTCCTACACAACATTAAATCTGGACGGAATGAACGATGTACAGCCGGAAGCGGTTGATGTACAGAATTCGGACGATTCAGCAGAATAATGAAGGGCAGGCTGCTTCTTGGGAAGATGTAGCCTGCTTTTTGGCAGGACATAGACTGGGATAGAGAGTTTCTCTATCCCAGTTCTGTTATGGAGGGAATGGCATGGACTATAACCAAAAAATCAGAGCATTTTTGTTGCAGCAAGGGGCAAGTGAAGTGGGATTTTCCAAAGTCGGTGAAACGCTGAAAGAAGTGCTTCCGACGGAATATCATACGGCGCTGTCGCTGCAATATGCTGTGAGTATTGTTGTCAAATTATCGGATGCGGTAGTGGATACCATCACGGACAAACCAACGCATGCCTATTTTCATCATTACCGCACAGTGAATAGCCTACTTGACAGATTGGCGCTTCAAACGGGACTTTATATAGAACAGCACGGATTTCATTATTTTCCGATTGCAGCATCTCAGAGCATAAACGGATATCAGGGAATGTTTCCGCATAAAATAGCGGCGCGGCTCAGTGGACTGGGCGACATTGGAAAAAATGCACTGTTTTTATCCAAACAATATGGTCCACGCGTCCGTCTGGCGACTGTTTTGACAGATATGCCGTTTAAGCAAGAAGCGGAACCGGGCGGCGGCTGTATTGGCTGCGGGAAATGTGTGTCGCTGTGTCCGGCAATGGCAATCAGCGGCAGAGCGTTTGATTCCCGAAATCCCATGCAGGAATTGGTAGACCGGCCCGCTTGTTCCGACTATATGAAACGGCATTTTCAAAAAATTGGCCGCGGCAGTGTCTGCGGCGTTTGTATACAGTGCTGTCCTGTCGGGAAACATACAACGGAAAGAGTGTAGGAGATAAACATTGTTACGCCTAGAGAAATTGAATAGAAATTTTTATGTAAAAAAAGCGGGAAAATTCCCGCTTTTAAAAATCGTTATGCCTTTGCCCATCTTTCAGCTGCAAAGGCATAGTTTGCGACATTCCACCAATATCCGATATAATGGTCGCGTCTGTTTTTATATTTGAGATAGTAGGCATGTTCCCATACATCAATACACATCAGCGGCGTGAGTCCCTGTGTGAGCGGCGTGTCTTGATTCGCGGTGGAAATGATTTTCAGGTTTTTGGATTTGTCTTTGACGAGCCATGCCCAGCCGGAACCAAACCGTTTCATACCGGCTTGTTTCATAGCGGCTTTCCAGTCGTCTATAGATCCGAATTTTTGTTCCAATGCCTCTTTGAATGCGCCTTCCGGCTGCTGTTGGCGCGGCAGTGTCATGTTTGAAAAATAGAACTCGTGATTATAAACGCCGCCGGCATTGTTTTTGACGTCCTCGCGGATAGCTGCCGGCAAACGGTTATAGTTTGTGACAAGCTGCGTCAGCGACCAGCTATGATAGGCAGGATAGGGCGCTAACAACTCATTGAGTTTTTCCACATAGGCTTTCATATGCCGGTCGTGGTGCAAATGCATGGTTTGTGTGTCGATATAAGGCTCCAGCAAATTATAGGGATAGGGCAGGGGCATTAAGGTAAAGGGATAGTTTTGATTCATGAAAATCCGTCCTTTCTGAAATCATCGTATGATGAATGAAAAATACATAAAGCCGGCTTGAAAAATCATAGCTGACGTGTATTATTACTATATGCATAAAAAACACAGAAAAGAAGGGAGACAGCTTATGGAACGGGTGATTCTGCACTGCGATATGAATGGATTTTATGCCTCTGTGGAGGGGCTGGAACATCCGGAACTACAGGAGAAACCATTTGCTGTCTGCGGCGATCCGGAAAGCCGGCATGGCATTATTTTGGCGAAGAATGAAATCGCCAAACAATATGGTGTGAAAACAGCGGAAACCATCTGGCAGGCGAAACGAAAATGTCCGGGACTGGTATTACTGCGGGCGCATCATGAGAAATATGCCTACTATTCCAAATTAGCAAACGGGATCTATCAGGAATATACGGATAGGGTGGAACCGTTCAGCATTGATGAATCATGGCTGGATGTGACAGAAAGCCGGAGACTCTTTGGCAGCGGCAAAGAGATTGCAGATGAACTGCGCCAGCGTATCAATCAGGAATTGGGACTGACTATTTCTGTTGGCGTTTCGTTTAATAAAGTGTTTTCCAAAATGGGCAGCGACTATCGAAAACCAAATGCAACAACCGTGATTACGCGGCAAAATTATAAGCAATTGCTATATCCATTGCCTGTTTCAGACCTGATATTAGTGGGACGCGCAGCGGCGGAAAAACTGAACAGCATTGGCATTGAAACCATTGGACAATTGGCGGAAAGTAACGGAGAAATGATAAAAAGGCTGCTGGGGAAAATGGGGGAGACCATTTATGCCTATGCAAACGGCGATGACCCGCGGGAAGTAGCGCATATGGATGAACACAGGGAGGCGAAGTCCGTGGGCAACAGTATGACGTTTAAGCGAAATTTAACGTTGCCAGAAGAAATACGCTCCGGCGTGGTATTTTTGGCGGATACTGTAGCGGGACGGCTGCGCGCGCAGCATAAAAAATGTTTGACTGTTCAGGTGACGCTGCGCGACCCTGATTTCCGCGACAGCGCCAAACAGAAGAAACTCACGCGTGCCACCAATTTGGCGGGAGAAATTTCGCAGGCGGCAATGGAATTGATTGAAACGTTTTGGAAACAGGGAACACCGGTACGGCTAATTTCTGTCACAGCAGCGCAGCTTCAGGAAGAGAATCAAGCGCAGCAGTTGACCTTTTGGGAGGACACGGAGGGAAAGAAACGAGAACAATTGGAAAAACTGGAACGTACGATGGATATCATTCGCAGGCGTTATGGGACAGACAGTGTCCGGTTTGGCAGCAATGTTGCAAATGAACTGCTGGAAAAAGGACCTCAGAAAGAAAGTTCACCTTTGAAAGAATAGAAAAGAGCTACATTTTGATAGGCATAGTTTATTCGGGGTTCTTAGTTGAAATAGAAAAACAGGTCACGATTTGCATGGAATAAACCGTGACCTATTTTTTTATAAACGCGTACGCTGCCAATATTGATTCATAGAATAAGAGGAATCCTCAGTCACTTCTTTTCCTAAATAAGAAGGAGGAACAAATACTTGCGCCTGCTCTATGGATTCAAATTCCACTTCTGCATAATAAAATGCATTGGTTGTGCCGCCATCGACCAAACTGCATTCCAATAGCAGCCCGTTTTCCAGCGCATAGGTCTTCCATTCTTTCCGAATAAATGGGGCGGGCAGAAGCGCGGAGAGGCGCTGGAATGTCTGCGCGTCAATGGGGAGTTCAATTTCTTCCCGCGCTAAAGTGCCTTGCCCTTTGAAACAAAGTTTATAGTCTGTTTGTCCGGCGGTTTCTTTGCTGCGGATACGCACGACGGGTGCGCAGCAGAGATAGCCTTGCAGCATAAGCGCTTCGGAAACGGTAGGGAGAGGGGGAAAGCCGTCCATTAAAAATTTTCGTTCAATTTCCATGAGACTCGTCCGCCTCCATTTCCTCCAATTGTCCCATTAAATGAAAAATATCAGTTAGTTCAAAGCGGCTCATTGCCTGCATAAGCCGCTGCAAATCTTCCTCTGAAGACTGCTTCAGAATTTGCTGCAAGCGGTCAGTGGGAACCGCGGGTTGCTGCTGCCGTATTTTTTCCGTCACCAAACGAATTAATGTATTTTTATCTAACATATTTGGTAATCTCCTTTATGACATCATTTATTTTATCATATCATTTTCAGCACAGTGTGTCAAGATTGGAAACTTGGCTGAAAAAAACAAAAAGCTTTTGGGAATTAGGAATACTGCTATTTAAAAGGAAGGTTTCTGCCCTGCATCAGGACAAAATTGTTTCGCAATTTGGTATAATATGAATTCTTGTACCATATACATAGGGTATAAAACAATCTTGCGAGACTTGTATCATGTACCTAAAGGGGGACAAAAGCATGGAAGGATATAATTTATACCAAGATATAGCACAGCGCACGCAAGGCGATATCTATATCGGGGTAGTAGGTCCTGTCCGCACAGGAAAATCTACGTTCATTAAACGGTTCATGGATTTGATGGTGCTGCCCAACATTGAAAATGCGTATAAAAAAGAACGGGCGCGGGACGAAATGCCGCAAAGCGCGGCAGGGCGCACCATTATGACAACAGAGCCAAAATTTGTGCCGACGGAAGCAGTGGGCATTAATTTGGGCGACGCAGAATGCAAGGTGCGATTGATTGACTGCGTGGGCTATATTGTAAACAGTGCGCTGGGCGCTATTGAAGACGGCCAGCCGCGCATGGTGCAAACACCGTGGAACGAAGAACCGGTTGCGTTTAACACGGCGGCGGAAATCGGTACGCAAAAAGTCATCAATGAGCACTCCACCATTGGATTGGTTGTGACGACAGACGGCAGTGTGGCGGAAATACCGCGTGCAGACTATGTGGAAGCGGAACAGCGCGTAGTAAGTGAACTCAAGGAAATCAACAAACCATTTATGGTGGTGCTGAATTCAGTGAATCCGTCGGCTGCGGAAACGCAGCAACTTCGTGCAGAACTGGAACAACAATACGGAGTGCCGGTTTTGGCAATGAGTTGTGCGCAAATGAATGAAACAGATATTCAGAATTTTCTGGAAACCATTTTATATGAATTTCCACTGAAAGAAGTGGGAATCAAATTGCCAAAATGGTTGGATGCACTAGAAGGATCCCATCCGCTGAAAAAGAATATCTATGACAGTATCATCCAGACGCTCAGCGGTGTGACGAAAATCAGAGAAGCTAAAATGGCTGCCGGGCAGATGGAAGAGCTGGACTTCGCCAGTGAGAGTCGTATTAGTTCTATTGACCTTGGCAGTGGCGTTTTAAAAATCCAGATTCAAACGCCGGAGGGATTGTTCTATCAGGTGCTCAGTGAGACGACTGGGTTTGAAATTGAAGGGGACGATCAACTGTTGTCTTTGCTCGTTGACCTAAAAGGAATGAAGAGAGAATATGATAAGGTTTCCTATGCGCTCAAGGAAGTGGAAGCCAAAGGTTATGGTATCGTTTCACCGACAATTGATGAATTGTCGCTGGAAGAGCCGGAAATTGTGAAACAGGGAAATCGCTATGGGGTGAAGCTGCGGGCAAGCGCGCCGTCCATTCATATGATTCGGGCAGATATCGAAACAGAGGTCAATCCCATTGTCGGCAGCGAAAAGCAAAGTGAAGAACTGGTAAAATATTTGCTGGAAGAGTTTGAAATAGATCCGAAAAAGTTGTGGGAGTCAAATATTTTTGGAAAATCCTTGCATGAACTTGTGAATGAAGGATTGCACAACAAACTGTCCAGAATGCCGGAAGAATCGCGTTTTAAACTACAAGAAACGCTGCAAAAAATTATCAATGAAGGAAGCGGCGGACTTATTTGTATCATTCTGTAATGAAAAAAGCTGTATATACTATTCGGGTATATACAGCTTTTTCTGTTTTTTACCCATACTTGGAACTGTATTTAAAAAGAAATTTATCATTGAAGTAGGGAAGAAATGGATAGTAGTGTATGTCATTTTTTTGAAAAAAGCAAAAAACATGAAAAAAAGAAAGACCGAACGAATGTGGAGCGTTCGGTCTTTCTCTTTGTTCATTGCATAACAAAAGGAGTGTGTATGCAAATTCATATAATTAACTGCTT
>JAAWTG010000051.1 GCA_022801925.1 Clostridia bacterium
ATATAGAAGCTTCTATATGATAGATGTAAAAAATGAGAAAAAACTGACATGAAAAAGAATCAATAAAAAATTTTCCATTGCCTCTTGACATGCTATAGCTATTGTGATATAATGTACTTACCTTGTAATAGGTTCTTTTTTTATGCTCTTTTTTTAAAAGGACAATCGGACAAGTGGTGTGGGCAGATGACCCGCACGGTGCCGAAGGATAAGATAATATGAGAGGATGAGCGAGATGAGAGTAAAAATTACATTGGCATGCAGCGAATGCAAACAGAGAAATTATGATACAATGAAAAACAAAAAGAACACACCGGATAGAATCGAAATGAGCAAATATTGCCGGTTCTGCAAAAAGCACACGACACATAAAGAAACAAAATAATTGGCGTGCAGCCGGTCTGTATTTGAAAAAAGCAGAGGAGTGAAATTCATGGCAGAAGCAACGGCAGAAAAAAAAGAAAATTTGTTTGTCCGCGCAGGGAAGAGAATCGGAAAATGGTTCCGGGAAATGAAAGCGGAATTTAAAAAAATTGTATGGCCAACGCCTAAGCAGGTTGTAAAAGATACCTCGATTGTTTTAGCATTGGTCATTGTTATCGGCGTTTTGGTATGGGCGCTGAGCCTGCTGTTCCACTGGTTAGTCGGATTGATTATCGGCGCATAAAGAAACTTTGGCAGAAATCGACCTCTATATGGATTGCTGTATAGAGGTGATTTTGTTGTTTGCGGCGAAGTGTTGCAATCATGCAAGAAAGGGAGGAAGAAAAGTTCTTTCAAACTTTTCGTAAAATATGACGGAAACTGCAAAATGGTATGTAATCCATACGTATTCCGGATATGAGAAAAAAGTGGAAACCAATATTGCCAAAATGATTGAAAACCGCGGTATGCACGACAGAATTGTAGATATCCGTGTGCCGGAAGAAGAAGATTTGGAAAGCGGCGGAAAAAAAGTCGTGAAACGCAAAGTGTTTCCTGGATATGTGTTTTTGAAAATGATTATGTCTGATGAATGCTGGCACGCAATTCGGTCTATTCGCGGCGTGACGGGATTTGTGGGACCGGAATCCAAACCGGTGCCGCTGACAGATGAAGAACTCGAAAACATGAAACTGGAAAAACGGGTCGTGGAGAGCGATTTCGCTGTGGACGACGTGGTGCGTATCACGGATGGACCGCTGAGCGGCTATATTGGGAAAGTGCTTGAAATCTCGCCGGAAAAAGGCAAATTGAAATTGTCGGTTGACCTGTTTATGGGTCGTGAAACAGTGATTGACCTGGATATGAATCAGGTGGAAGCACTGGACTAAGTTACTGATTTCCTTTTGGAATTTAGTATAGAGCGGATTGTTTTTTGTATCCGCAAAGCGCTGTGTGGCATGATTTATGCAGACAGCCTGTTAGTGGGAGGATAGGACCTCTATCCGCCAGGAACCACATTGTTTTTAAAGGAGGTGCAACTCATGGCTCAGAAAATCGCAGGATTTATTAAATTGCAGATTGAAGCGGGTAAAGCAACCCCGGCGCCGCCGGTTGGTCCGGCTTTGGGTCAGCATGGCGTGAACATCATGCAGTTTTGTAAAGAATTCAACGAAAAAACCGCAAAAGATGCAGGTCTGGTAATTCCAGTTGTTATCACTGTTTATGCGGACAGATCCTTTAGTTTTATCACAAAGACGCCGCCGGCGGCTGTATTGCTGAAAAAAGCGTGCAACCTGAAGAGCGGTTCCGGTGAACCGAACAAAACTAAAGTGGCTACGATTAAAAAAGACGCGCTCAGACAAATCGCAGAGCAGAAAATGCCCGATTTGAACGCTTCCTCTGTGGAATCGGCAATGAGCATGATTGCCGGAACGGCAAGAAGTATGGGTATCGTAGTAGAAGACTGATTTTGAATGAATTGTGGGAGGAGCAGGAAGCTGTTCCGCCAGAAACCACAAGGGAGGTAACAGACTTGAAGAGAGGTAAAAAATACGCGGAAAGCGCAAAAATGTATGACAAATTAAAGTTATATGATCCCAAAGAAGCGCTGGATTTGACCGTGAAAATGTCAAAAGCAAAATTTGATGAAACGGTAGAAGCGCATATCAAACTGGGCGTAGACTCCCGTCATGCGGACCAGCAGGTGCGCGGCGCGGTTGTACTGCCGCACGGTACCGGTAAAAAAGTACGCGTTTTGGTGTTCGCGAAAGGCGATAAAGCTAAAGAAGCGGAAAGTGCCGGTGCAGATTTCGTTGGAGCAGAGGAATTGATTCCGAAAATCCAGAATGAAAACTGGTTTGAATATGATATTATCGTTGCAACGCCGGATATGATGGGCGTAGTTGGTCGTTTGGGTAAAGTTTTGGGACCGAAAGGTTTAATGCCGAACCCCAAAGCTGGTACGGTTACGATGGACGTTGCAAAAGCAATTGCAGATATCAAAGCCGGTAAAATTGAATACCGTCTGGATAAAACAAATATTATTCATTGCCCGATTGGAAAAGTATCCTTTGGTGCAGATAAATTGGCGGAAAACTTTGACACGCTGATGTCAGCGATTATCAAAGCAAGACCGGCTGCTGCAAAAGGACAATACCTGAGAAGCGTAGCGGTGGCTTCCACCATGGGACCGGGTGTGAAAATTAATCAGGCAAGATTGTCTGACTAAAAAAAGCTTGACAAGAGCGGTAGTTTATGGTAAACTATATACCGCATGAAAAAAGAATCATTTGTCCTAAGACAGCAGGCAACCCATAAGACCTGCCGAGGCGCATTTCATAAAAGCATGTGAGTCATGTGATATTGGAAGCACTTTGTCTTTGGACAGGGTGCTTCTTTTGATGAAACAGGAAGCATAGGTGGGAGGTGAATGAAAAATGCCAAGTGAAAAAATCTTAGAACAGAAAAAGCAGGCAGTAAGCGAATTGGTGGATCGTTTCCAGAATGCGTCTGCTGGATTGTTCATTGATTATAAAGGTATCAATGTGGAACAGGATACGAAACTGCGTAAAGCATTTCGTGAAGCTGGCGTGAACTACACAGTAACGAAAAATACATTGATGCGTTTTGCTGTGAAAGAAGCAGGTTTGGAAGATGTTGCTTCTGTTTTAGAAGGAACAACATCTCTGGCTACATCTGTAGAAGACCCGGTTGCTCCGGCAAAAGTTTTCTTTGATTTTATGAAAGAAAACGAAGGGCTGGAAATTTCCATTAAGACAGGATTTGTAGATGGAAAGATTCTGGCTGCAGAGGAAATCAAAGCACTTGCAGATTTGCCGCCGAAGGAAGTTTTGGTTGCAAAAGTGTTGGGTGGCTTGAATTCTCCGATTGCAGGTTTGGCAAATGTGTTAAACGGCAATATCCGTGGACTGGCGACTGTGCTGAGCGCGATTGCGGATAAAAAACAAGCGGAAGCTTAAAAACTAGTGTAAAACAAAAAAACGAAATAAAAATGAAATTTGAGATGGAGGAAAAAATCATGAGTGAAAAAGTAACAAACTTGATGGAAGAAATCAAAGGCATGACCGTTTTGGAACTGTCTGATCTGGTAAAAGCATTGGAAGAGGAATTCGGCGTATCTGCAGCTGCTCCGGTTATGGCTGTTGCAGCGGGCGCTCCGGCTGCTGGCGGAGATGCTGCTGCTGAAAAATCTGAATTTGACGTTGTTCTGGCTGACGCTGGCGCAAGCAAATTGGCAGTTGTGAAAGTTGTAAAAGAAGTAACAGGTCTGGGTCTGAAAGAAGCAAAAGAAATGGTTGATGGCGCTCCGAAAACTGTAAAAGAAGGCGCTTCTAAAGACGACGCTGAAGCTATCAAAGCAAAACTGGAAGAAGCAGGCGCTAAAGTAGAACTGAAATAAGTTTGCTTTTTATAAAAAGTCGGTATCCATTCGGATATCGACTTTTTTTATGACACAAAAATGGTATTATAAAATTTCTGGCACCCAAGTTTATTGATACACATACCTAATTTATTATGAGTATATAAAAGAGGAAAGAGTGGCGAAATAGATTTTTTATGTTAGCAGGTGTTTGACAAGGTAAGGAAGCAGATGTTATAATAGTCACAAAGTGACTATTATAACATCACAAAGCACCGCCGAATTGTTTCATCGCTTCGCTCGAAACCGGCGATGCGCAAAATTATACCAGTCCGCGTTGCGGACATGGTATAATAAACAGATAAGAATCAATATTCCATAGAAGTACAACATTTGGCAGGAACAATTGATTCGTTTTCTGAAATGGGGAGTAAGCAAAGAAGCGATTCTCCGTTGCTTAGGGATTTCTTAGAACGATATTGTTCAGCATTGGCAGATATGCGGCTGGAATGATTCGCTGAGTTGAACAAGTGTATGTACTTTCGTGAGAATATAAACGGAAAAAGGGGATTGTGGCGTTGAAAAAACAAATGGATACAAAAGGTATTTTGGAACGCAGCCGGAAACTGCACCAGATTTTAATTGTAGAAGGGTTTGCGGTTGGAATTGTTGCGGGGCTTGTAACCATTTTATATCGATTTGCACTGACCTATGCCGATAAAGTGCTGCAAATGGTGTTGTCTTTTTCAAAAAATCATGTCTGGGCAATTGCCGGTTGGTTTGGCGTGTTGATTTTATTGGCAGTGTTGTGCGGAAAATTGATGGACTGGGAACCGTTGGCGTCCGGCAGCGGGATTCCGCAATTGGAAGGAGAAATGGCAGGGCAAATCAAACAGACATGGTGGAAAATCATCATTGCAAAATTCATTGGAGGAACGGTAGGAATGCTGGGTGGACTGTCTTTAGGGCGTGAGGGACCCTCTATTCAGCTTGGCGCAATGGCAGGGAAAGGGCTTTCGCGTATGCTGGGGCGCGGCAGAACGGAAGAAAAGTTTCTGCTCACCTGTGGCGCCAGCGCAGGGCTTGCGGCAGCATTCAATGCGCCGCTTGCGGGCGTGTTGTTTTCTTTGGAAGAAGTCCATAAGAATTTTTCTGTCACAGTGTTGGTGTCGGTGATGACCGCGTCTGTGACAGCGGATTTTCTTTCCTCCAATGTGTTTGGGTTTCAGCCGGTTTTTCAGTTTCAGGTGGCGGACGCGTTGCCGCTGCGTTATTATTGGCTGTTACTGCTGTTGGGCGTATTGTTAGGCGTACTTGGCGCATTTTATAACTGGTTTACGCTGAAAGTACAGGCACTCTATCAAAAGCCGAAAAAACTGGGCAATTGTACCAGAATCCTGATACCGTTTTTGATTGCCGGTATATTGGGGGTTGCGGCGCCACAGGTGTTGGGCAGCGGACATCACATGGTCACACTGCTGACGGACGGCAGTTTGGTTTTGCCTACCATTTTGCTGTTGTTGATTGGAAAGTTTTTGTTTTCTGCCGTCAGTTTCGGTTCCGGCGCACCGGGCGGTATCTTTTTCCCGCTGCTGGTGTTAGGGTGTTATATCGGCGGTGCATTTGGGCAGGCGGCAGTACAGTTTGCGGGTGTGGACGAAATGTTCATCAATAACTTCATTATTCTGGCAATGGCAGGCTATTTTACGGCAATTGTACGCGCGCCCATTACAGGGATTATTTTGATTTTTGAAATGACCGGTTCTTTTCATCAAATGCTGTCTTTGTCGGTGGTTTCTATTGTGGCATATATCATAGCTAATTTGCTGCATAGCCGCCCTATTTATGAGAGTTTACTGGAAAATATTTTGAAAAAACAAGGAAAAGCAGTGGCAGAATCGGCAGGTGAGAAGCTGCTTTATGAATATGCAGTACATCATGGTGCATGGCTTGTCGGCAAACGGGTAAGCGATGTGGAGTGGGCAAAAAGCTGTTTGTTGGTTGCGATTAAGCGCGGCGATATGGAGTTGATTCCCAAAGGACACACCAAAATTAGAGCAGGAGATACCATTGTCACTTTAACAGATGAGTTGGAACTGGCAAACGTCCGTTGTAAGATGGAACAGCTTTGTGGAGAAGGATGAGAAAGGAAAACCTATGAGAAAACAAATATTGATTGTAATAGCAGCATTGTTGGTTGTGGTAGTAGGTGGAAAAACGCAAGCGAAAGAACTTCCGTTCCGTGCCGCGTGGGTCTCTACTGTCTACAATTTAGATTACCCTTCCAAAGCGGCATTAGACGAACAAACTTTACGTGCAGAGGCACAGCAAATCATTCAAACTGCAAAAAAAATGGGGCTTACAGCACTGATATTGCAGGTGCGTCCATGCAGCGATGCTTTCTATCCGTCCGATATTTTTCCGTGGAGCCGTTACCTAACCGGTAGTCAGGGAACACCGCCGGAAAATGGATTTGACCCGCTGGCATATTGGGTGCAGGAGACACATGCGGCGGGATTGGAACTTCACGCATGGATAAATCCATACCGTATCACGACAGGAAAAACGGCGGAATGGGAGAATTTGGCGGCGGAACATCCGGCGCGGCGGAACCCTGATTGGGCTGTAGAGTATCAGGAAAATTACTACTGGAATCCGGGACTGCCGCAGGTGCGGCAAATGGTGATAGACGGTGCATTGGAAATCGTGAATCGCTATAATGTGGACGGTATTCATCTGGACGATTATTTCTATCCGGGACAAGCGTTTCAGGATAGCGAAACCTATGCTGCCTACGGCGGGGCATTTGATGATTTGGGAGACTGGCGGCGGGAGAATGTGAATCAGTTGATTCATGCGTTGGATACAGAACTGCACAAAGCAGACCCCAATATTCGTTTTGGGGTGAGCCCGGCGGGAATCTGGGCGAATCAGAACAGCATATCAATTGGGTCAGCGACGGGCGGAAAACAATCCTATTTTGCAAATTATGCGGATTCGCGTACTTGGGTGAAGGAAGGCTGGGTAGATTATATCTGTCCGCAGATTTATTGGCAAATTGGACATGCAAGCGCAGATTATGAAACCTTAGCGCGCTGGTGGGCAGAGACGGTGCAAGGAACCGATGTGGATTTATATATCGGCATGGCGGACTATCAGGCAGGAAACAGCGACCCGACCAGCCCATGGTATGGGATAGAAGCGCTGCGCAGACAACACATTTTAAATGAAACGCTGCCGGAGGTGAAAGGGGAAGTTCACTTCCGCTATGGTTCGTTGGTGGAAGTTTCGGGACTCGTAGCGTATTATACCAAGGTATATCAAATGGAAACGTTGCCGCCGCCCGCATTGGAGCGGGAGAAGCATATGGCATACATGCAGGGAATGCAAAATGGGTTTGAGCCATATGGACATTTAACGCGGGCACAGGCGGCAATGATATTTGCGCGTTTATCGGTGGGACAAGACGGCGCCGCTTTGTTTGATGAGGGAAAGACATATGAAACCAGCTTTGTGGATATTGATACAACACAGTGGTACGCGGGAGCGGTGGGATTCATGGAACAATACGGTATCATCAATGGGTTTCAGGACGGCTCGTTCCGACCGACAGAGCCGGTGAGCCGCGCCCAGCTTGTCGCAATGGCAACGCGGTTTGAAGGACAATTGCCGTCCGGCAGCAGCCGGTTTCCGGACGTGGCGGAGGAATATTGGGCGAAAGACGCTATTTGTTACGCAGCGCAGCAGGGGTGGATCAGTGGATATCCGGAAGGAACATTTCTGCCGGAACACCCTATCACGCGGACGGAAGCGGTGAAGGTGATAAATAGACTGCTGCACCGCGTGCCCGATGTGCAGGCGATACAGCAAGGGGCTTTTTCAATGCCATTTGGTGATGTACCGCAGAATTTTTGGGGATATGCGGAAATTATGGAAGCGGCAGTGGCGCATCATTATGAAAAGAAAGGGGAAGCGGAAACGTGGACGGAGATTGTACAAGGAACATAACAATCGGACTGTTGGCGCATGTGGATGCAGGCAAGACAACATTTGCGGAGCAAATTTTGTATCATACGGGCAGCATTCGCCAGCGCGGGCGTGTAGACCACGGCGATACTTTTCTGGATAGTCATGCGATTGAGAAGGAACGCGGCATTACGGTGTTTTCAGAGCAGGCAACTTTTCAGATACAGGGCAGTTCTTATACGCTGCTGGACACGCCGGGACATGTGGACTTTTCCTCGGAAATGGAGCGCGCGCTGCGGGTTATGGACTATGGTGTGATTATCGTCAGCGCGGCGGAGGGGATTCAAGGGCATACGGAAACAGTTTGGCGGTTGCTGCGGGCACATCATATTCCCACCTTTTTCTTTCTCAACAAAACGGATAGGGAAGGCGCACAGCCAAGGCAGGTGCTTGAGACGCTCCGGCAACGGTTTTCGGCGGCAATCTGCGATATATCGCAGCAGTCAGAGGACACGGCGGAGGCGTTGGCAGAACTGGACGAACAACTCATGGACGCCTATTGTGCCGGCAATTTGAATTCTACAATGTGGCAAGCGAAAGCCCAGAAAATGGTAGCGGAGGAACGTCTGTTTCCGCTGTTTCGAGGGTCGGCATTGCGTGACGAAGGCGTTGACGCATTTTTGCAGGGCGTGCACACGTTGGTACAGCGTCAGCCGATGGAAACGGACAAACCATTTTGTGCTGAGGTATATCAGGTGCGCCACCGGCTGCAGGGAGAGCGGTTGGTTTGTTTGAAAGTGCTGGAGGGGAGTCTGAGCGCCAAAGAACAAGTTGTTTATTTGAGCGGCGGCGTGCGTGCAGAAGGAAAAGTGAACAGTATTTATCAGTGTCAGGGGAAAAAACTGACGCCATTGGAACGAGCACTGCCCGGTATGCTTTGCGCCGTGACAGGACTGTCCGAGGTGCGCCCAGGTGATTTGATTGGCGCAAAAATGGGACATGCGGAATATCAATCAGTGCCTCTGTTGCAAACAAAGGTGCTGTTCCCGCCGGAAATTGCGCCGCAAACGGTGCTGGGACAGTTTCGGCAATTGGCGGAAGAGGAACCGCTGCTGGACGTGGAATGGAATGATGTGTTACAGGAACTGCATATCAAAGTGATGGGAACGGTGCAGCTTGAAGTTTTGCAGGAACTTGTGCAGGAGCGGTTTGGTATGGTAGTGGAATTTGGCCCCTGCGAAGTGCTCTATCAGGAAACAATTGCAGCGCCGGTGATAGGATACGGTCATTTTGAGCCGCTGCGGCACTATGCGGAGGTGCATGTGCGGCTGGAACCGGGAGCGCGCGGCAGCGGTATTACATTTGCAAGCGAGTGTTCTTTGGAAGTGCTGGACAAAGCATATCAGCATTTGGTGCAGCAGCATGTGTTTGAAAAAACACACAAAGGCGTGCTGCTTGGTATGCCTTTGACAGATGTTAAAATCGTGTTGGTGAATGGACGGGCGCATTTAAAGCATACGGAGGGCGGTGATTTCAGAGAGGCGACCTATCGCGCAATCCGTCAAGGGTTGGAACAGGCGCAGTCTGTTGTGGTGGAGCCGGTATATGCTGTCACGGCGGAGGTGGAAGCGGAGCAAATCGGGCGGGTGATGAGTGAATTGGAGCAGCGGCACTGTACATTTTCCGCGCCGGAAACGGTGGGAGAACGTATTCGGGTGCAGGGAAGCGGGCCGGCGGCTTGTTTGATAGACTATCCGGCGGAGTTTGCTGCCTTCACCAAAGGAAAAGGAATGCTGAGACTGCGGTTTGACGGATACCAGCCCTGTCATAATACAGCGGAAGTGATAGAAAGAACCGGTTATGACAGGACGCGCGATATGGAGAATACCTCCAGTTCTGTGTTTTGTAAAAAAGGCGCAGGATTTGAAGTGAAATGGGATCAGGTGCCGCACATGATTCATTGCAAGTAAAAAAGTCTGTTTGAAAGTCAACGTCCTTTCAAACAGACTTTTTTGTTAGAGGTGATAGGATAAATATAATGATTTAGCGAGATAAAACAGATTCAATGATTACAATATACAAGGCAAGTGCGGCGATGGCGCTTGTATAATACCAAAGACCGGTTATTATAAAGGTTTTGTATTGAATCCAGTCGTGAATGCCGCAAAAAGCGAGCCATATTGCAGCAGCATAGCCGAGAATCCTGACTATTTTGCAAATAGAACGTTCCTTTTTGGGAAACAGCAAAAGGGATGGACGGATTTTCACGCCAAGTATGAAAACCAAAATCAGGAAAAGCAGCGTTAGCAGGACATTGAAGAGAATACCGAGACTTGCACCGAAAAAGCCGCCCAGCGCATAGGCTGTGGGATTTTCGGGAAGCGTTGCTTCATTTACGAAATTTAATGTAGTCTCAAAATAATAGAAAAGTGCGACGCTTGCAGAGAGACCGGTAAAAAACGCAGCGGCAAGCGCGGCGAGGTTTTTCAAAACATCTTTAGCACGCATAGAAAATCTCTCCTTAATATTCTTCAAAATAATAATAGAAATTGCCGGCAATGTTTTCGATGTAAACCGTATTGTCGCCATCTGTTTCCTGATACCGCCAGCCGTTTCCTTCGGGCATGAATTTGATATTATCGTAGCCCAGTGCGGACATATTGGCGACGCCTTGGGATATAGAAATATTGACGTTTTTGTCCGGCAGCAAATAATAAAAACCGGTGTATTTCGTCGCAGATCCCATACCGGAGCCGCCACAATCAAAATGGATTGTATTATCGGAAAAAGTAATCTTTTTGATGCCCTTGGAAGGAGGAATCTGCAATTTATCTTTGAAATCGCCGTCACGGACGTTCGGATAGTGCTGCATGAAATCGACAATACCGGCTTCAAGCGCTTGTTGATTTTGCGTCACATAATCGAAAATGTCGTTTTTTGGCATACAGGTATTCATTGGTAAAAGCAAATAAATGATAAATCCAATCGCAGCAACTGTTCCGAGTGCAGAAAGGACAGAAATGGAAAGAATGGTTAATGTTTTTTTTATCATAGGAAATCCCTCCGAATAGAAAAGAATCATGCGCACAATGAGGTGATGGGGAACTCCGTTTCGTGTCTTCAGAAAGTATAGCACGAATAGAATTTTTTGTCAATAAAATGAGCCGGAATGACGCAATAACAGAAAGCCGAAAAATTCTTTGGGAAATCAGGAAAAATGCGTAAAAAGTTATTGACAGCAGGCGCGGGAGCGGATATAATGAGAGCATATCATAAAGTAATAGAATAGACAAAAATAGCCGATATGGAGGAGACAATATGCAGGAATTTGAAAATCCGCAAATCTTAGGCGTGAACCGTGAAAAAGAACGCAGTTATTTTATTCCTTATAGAGAAGAAAAAAGCGCGCTGGAAGGCAAAAAAAGCGAAAGCGCATATTATCGTTTGCTAAATGGAACATGGGATTTTAAATATTATGACCGTCACATTGATGTGCCGGAGATTATTACAGAATGGGAGTCTATTCAGGTACCGGGAAACTGGCAGATGCAGGGCTATGAGAATCCGCAGTATACCAATGTGAACTACCCGTTTCCGGTAGACCCGCCGTATGTGCCGGACGACAATCCCTGCGGTGTGTATGCTGTGGATTTTGTGATTCCGGCGCAGTGGAAGGCACGCAAAAATTATGTCGTATTTGAAGGGGTTAGTTCCTGTTTCTATTTGTATGTCAACGGACAGTATGTAGGATATAGCCAAGGTTCCCACATGCCGAGCGAATTTTGTCTGGATTCCTATTTGCAGGAAGGCACAAACCGCATGGTGCTGCGTGTTTTGAAATGGTGTGACGGCAGTTATTTGGAGGATCAGGATTTTTTCCGACTGTCGGGAATTTTTCGTGATGTGTATCTGCTGTCGCGCGACGCGGTACATATCACAGATGTGTCCGTATCGGCGGATTGCCATACCATCAAAGCGCAGGCGGCGGGCGTGGAAACGGCAGAAATTGCGCTCTATGACGCAGAAGGAAATTTGTTGGGACGGCAGGAACCACAGGGAGAAGCGGTGTTCGAGGTGCAAACACCCAAACTGTGGTCGGCAGAAACACCCTATCTTTACACTGTGGTATTCCATGCAGGGGAGGAATATATTCCACAGCGTATTGGTATGCGCACGGTTGGTGTGTCGGAAGAAGGAGAACTGCTAATCAATGGGACAGCGGTGAAACTAAAAGGTGTGAATCATCATGATATGCATCCGGAGCAGGGATATTATTTATCCGAGGAGGATATCGACAAAGACTTGCTGCTCATGAAGCAGTATAACATCAATTGTATTCGTACCTCTCATTATCCACCGGCGCCATATATGTTGGAACGCTGCGATGAATTGGGATTCTATGTGGTAGATGAAGCGGATTTGGAAACGCATGGGTTTGTAAATCGGATTCCGTTTGTGGGGTATCAGCCCTATCATCCTGATTGTTTGACGGATAAACCGGAATGGCAGGAAGCGTTTATAGACCGCGCGCGGCGTATGGTGGAACGTGACAAAAATCATGCTTCCATTATCATGTGGTCGCTGGGAAATGAAAGCGGTTATGGTGTGAATTTTGACGCAATGGGCGAGTGGGTCAAACAGCGGGACGCATCGCGGCTGCTGCACTATGAGCGTATGGAAAAAGTGGAACATCCGCTCTATGACGTCTATAGCCGCATGTACGACGGCGTAGACCGTGTACAGGAATATGCGGACAGTGAATATAAAAAACCCTATTTCTTGTGTGAATATTCTCACGCGATGGGCAACGGTCCCGGCGATGTCTGGGATTACTGGGAAATCATTCATAAATATCCTAAGCTGATTGGCGGCTGTATTTGGGAATGGGCAGATCATGCCGTGCTGCAGGAGGACGAACAGGGTCAACCGGTTTATTGCTATGGCGGTGATTTTGGCGAGGAGACGCACGACAACAATTTTTGCTGTGACGGTATGGTGTTTGCCGACCGCACTGCCAAGGCGGGAACCTATGAAATCAAAAGAGCCTATGAATATGCAAAAACAACATGGGACGGCAAAACGCTGCAAGTGACGAACCTGCACGATTTCATTTCGCTTGATTGCTATGAAATGTGCTGGAGCGTGACCTGTGACGGCAAGAAAATACAGAGCGGCAGCGAGATTTTAGCAGTTCCGCCGCACCGGACGCAGTCGGTTTCATTGCCGCTGGAGTTGCCGGAAAGCTGCCGGCTTGGCTGTTATCTGGATATATCATTTGTGTTGCGGGAATCTGCACCGTGGGCGGAAAAGGGCTTTGAAATGACCTTTGCGCAGCATGAACTAAATATTCCAAAAGAAGAAGTGCGGCGCGATGCGTCCCGCCCGCCGGTTGCAATTGTGGACGGCGGCGAACGGTATTACCTGAAAGGGGAAACGTTCTCCTATATTTATAACCGTCACTATGGACATTTTGAAAGTATTGTGCGCGATGATAAAGAAAAACTCAGCGGCTTGACGCATTTAAGCGTATGGCGTGCGCCCACGGACAATGACCGTAAAATTAAATATAAATGGGGCTTGTTTGAGGATAATGTACAGGGGAAAAACTTTAATGTGTTATATTCCAAGGTATATGACTGTCGGGCGGAGCAGGTGAATCAAAGCGAGGCGCAAATTACGGTTGACGGTTCACTGGCGGGTGTTTCCAGAATTCCGTTTTTGCGCTACCAAACCGTGTATACTGTCATTGGTACCGGAGAAATTAAAGTGCAGTTCCACGCAGATTTTGTGGATAGGGACGTTTATTTGCCGCGGCTCGGATTTGAATTCCAATTGCCGTCTGCTGTGCAGCAATTTGATTATTTTGGTATGGGACCGATGGAAACCTATGCGGATATGTGCCATCATACGAAAATGGGATACTATCGTTCCACGGTGGAGGAGGAATATGTACCGTATCCCATGCCGCAGGAATACGGAAACCATATGAACACAAAGCGGCTGGAACTGGAAAATGGACTGGTGTTTGAAGCGGAGGGCGCCTTTGAATTTCAGGTATCGCCTTACCGCAGCGAAATATTGACAGCAGCAAAGCATCCCAATGAATTGGTGCCTTGCGGCAAAACAATTGTCCGCATTGATTATAAAAACAGCGGTATTGGATCTGCCAGCTGCGGTCCTGCGCTTTTGCCGCAATATCAAGTGAACGATGAGACAATAGATTTTACATTTTATATCCGGTAAAAATATGATGTTACAACATGGATAAGTCTGCTTGAAGCAGGAGGGTTTTCTGTGAAGAAAGAAGGGGTTTTGATGGACGTCTATGTATGTGTGGGAAGTTCGTGTCATTTGCGCGGTTCTCATGAAATCATTCAGATTTTTCAGCAAAAGGTAAAAGAGGGCGGACTGGATAACAAAGTGAATTTGAACGCGTCCTTTTGTCTGGGGCATTGTATGGGCGGCGTTGCAGTGAAAGTCGGCGACGAGTATTTGGAAAATGTGAGTCCGGAAAATGCGGCGCAAATGTTTGATGAACATATTGCGGCGCTGATAGAATAAGAAGGGAGGAACCGCAGATGGATATTTTAAAATTTAAAGATGCAAATTGTAAAAACTGTTATAAATGTATTCGGGAGTGCCCTGTCAAGGCAATTGAATTTAAAAAAGGGCAGGCGCAAATTATTCGTGACGATTGTCTGCTCTGCGGACGGTGTGTGCTGGTCTGTCCACAGAATGCGAAAGAATCCCGCAGTGATTTGGGACAGGTGAAGGCATTGCTAAAAAGCGGACGCCGCGTGATTGTCAGCATGGCGCCCTCCTTTATCGCAGAGTTTCCGGCGCATTCCATAGCGGATATGCGTGCGGCGCTTCAGAAATTGGGTGTGCATGAGGTGGAGGAAACTGCTATCGGGGCGAGCATTGTCAAAAAAGAATATGAACGCATTTTACAGGAGGATGCGCCCAAAGTGCTGATTTCTTCCTGTTGTCATTCCGTTGTGAAACTGATTCAGGACTATCATGCGGATGCGCTGCCGTATTTGGCAAAAGTGCTCACACCCATGCAGGCGCACGGACGGCTTATCAAAGAAAAAGAACCGGAAGCGGCGGTCGTGTTTATTGGACCCTGTATTTCCAAAAAGCAGGAGGTGGAGGAAAGCGACTGCGTGGACATTGCGCTGACATTTGAGGAACTGCATCAGTGGCTGGAGGAAGAACAGGTGGAAATTCCGTCCGGCACGCAGGATGATGAAAAATTCCGCGCCCGCTATTTTCCTATCACGGGCGGTATTATAGATTCCATGGATCAGCAGGAATCCTACCGGTATGTGAGCGTGGACGGCATTGAGGAGTGCCGCGAGGTGCTGGAACAGGTGGCGGAAGGCAATTTAGATGGCTATTTTATTGAGATGAGCGCTTGCAGCGGAAGCTGTATTCACGGGCCGGCTATGCGCCGCCACGCAGGCGGAAAACTTGTCGCACGCGCCAAAGTACAGGAATATGGAACAGATGACAAAGACTATCCTGTGGCGCAGCCGGCACAAATCGCACGGGATATCAAAGCGGAAGTTCAGTCCGTCAGTATGCCGGGCGAAAAAGAAATTAAACGGATTTTGGAGAAAATGGGGAAAGCGAATCCGGAAAAAGAACTCAATTGCGGCGCATGTGGATATCCTACCTGCCGCGATAAAGCAATTGCGGTCTATTTTGGCAAGGCGGATATTGAAATGTGTTTGCCCTATATGCGTGACCGCGCGGAATCGCTGTCCGACCAGATTATCAATTCCACGCCCAATGCCATCATGGCAATGGACAGCCATTTGATTGTGCAGCAGGTAAATCAGGCGGCGTGTGAACTGTTTGAAGTGGAGGATAGTAGTGCGATCAAAGGTCGTTATATCGGTGAAATCCTACCTGCAACTGATTTTGTCCGCGTGCTGGATGAAAAACAGGATATGGTCGATGTGAAGATGTATTTTGCGAAATATGATAAATATGTGCAGAAGTCTATCATTTATGATGACGAAAATGGTATTTTGGTGGTAGTTATGCAGGATATTACTAAGCAGCAGGAGGAAGCGGAGCGGCTGGGCGCTATCAAGTATGAAACAGTGAAGGTAGCGGATAAGGTGATTGAAAAACAAATGCGTATTGTGCAGGAAATCGCGTCCCTGTTGGGTGAAACGACAGCAGATACGAAAATTGCTTTAACGAAACTTAAAAGCGCTATTTTAGAAGAGACGAAATGAGGTGACAGAATTGGAACTCTTTTTGGAGAGCGGCTATGTCAGCTTGAATAAACATGGGGAAGAATTGTGCGGCGACAGGGTGGAAGCCATATATCATGACGATTCTATGACGTTGGTGCTGGCGGACGGGCTGGGAAGCGGCGTGAAAGCCAACATTCTGTCCACCTTAACAAGCAAAATTATTTGTACCATGATGGCGCAAGGAATGCCGATTGAGGACTGTGTGCAGACCATTGCTGGTTCTCTGCCGGTTTGCACCGGACTCTGAGAAGACTCCGGCAGTATTGTTTTATCAT
>JAAWTG010000052.1 GCA_022801925.1 Clostridia bacterium
ACTCTGCTCAACTCCCCGGCGGAGGGGTGCATCATACAGGGCGACCCGCGCAAGTGGGAGGAACTGCCTCCGAACAAAAGCCTGTTCACCGTGCCGGAGCTGAAAGATAAACTCGCCAAATCGCTGGATTTCTGGGTACACGGCGACATCACGCCCAGTCTCAACTGGTGGTATGGCGAAATCGGCAATCCCACCCGTCTTGTCGATATTCTGCTGATGGAGCCGGAAGGCGTGTCAGATGAAGTGTTGCAGGAACTGAACAAGCAGGCAAACGCCGGCAGCATTTTTAACGAAAAACAGGAATGGTATTCCACAGAACGTCCGGTTGCAAGCACCGGCGGCAATTTAACAGATAAATTGCTGATTACTTTTAAAACGGCAATCGCAACCAATGATGAAGCGCTGCTTTACGACATCATGGGATTGCTGCAAAATGAAATGCGTATCTTCCCTAAAAAGAAGTCCAATGACTATGCCAACGACGCCGAAGGCATTAAACCGGACGGCAGTTTCCATCAACATGGCAACTCCCTGCAATGGGGCGGCTATGGCGAAGTGTATTGCGGCGATGTCAATAAGATTCTAAACTATGTTTTGGATACCAAATATATGGTGAGCAAAACGGCGCTGAATGTATATGCCAACTTCATTTTAGATGGTATGCAGTGGGGATTCCAAAATGCCTACAAAGATTTCACTATTACAGGACGCGGATTCTCACGTCCAAACAGCAGTAAAGGTATTCAAAGCTCTGTGAAAGAGTCGGTGGAACTGCTACTCCATTTCTCTGATTTAGACCGCTATGACGAATTGGTTTCACTGAAACAAAACCGTCTGGGTGAAACCGACACCATGACCGGCAACCGCAATTTCTGGTATTCTGATTACATGGCGCACAAACGCCCGGGCTTCCATATTGGTATCAAAACCAATTCTTTGCGTACCAAACCGGGAGAAGTCGTGAATAATGAGAACACTCTCGGCTATTATATGTCAGACGGTGTAACCAATCTTATGATGGATGGCAGCGAATATGAAAACATCTATCCGCTTTGGAACTGGAACCGTGTTCCGGGCACCACAACGCCGCAGGGGGCTTTGAAAAACTTAAACGATGTCGTACAATGGTACGGCGAAGGCATTGGACATTGGCGCGGCACGACTGATTTCGTAGGCGGCGTCAGTGACGGCATCTATGGCGCGTCCACCATGGACTACAACCGTGATAAACTCTCTTTGCATAAATCATGGTTCCTGTTCGACAACGAAATGGTTGCGCTGGGGAGCGTTATCAATTCCTACAGCGGCATGGATATCTATACCAATCTGAATCAAGCATTGCTGCGCGGCGATATTCTCATTGGCAAAAATGGTTCCGTTACCAAAGCAAACAGCGGAAAACAGACCATTACCGATGTAGATTATATTTTACATAACCGCATTGGGTATTATTTTCCGAAAAAACAAACGGTGGAACTGGACAGCGGCTCGCGGGAAGGTCTTTGGGAAACCATCAATACAGCGCGTGTTAATATGCCGGAAAAGCAGGACGTTTTTGAACTTGGTATTTCCCATGGCGTAGACCCACGCGACGCCTCCTATGCATATGTTACCGTAATGAATACTGATGAAGCTGCCATGCAGCAATATGCACAGAATGCTCCTGTTACAGTCTTACAAAACGACGACCGTATTCAAGCAGTTTATCACAAAGATTTAAAAATGCTTCAGGCAATTATCTATAAAACCGGAACCATTGAAACGCCGGATGGATTAAAAGTGACTACCAACAAGCCCTGCGCGATTATGGTGCAGGAACTGGGCGGCGAATTTAAAATCACGGTTGCAGACCCCACCCAGCGTCCGCGTGATTTGTGGGTTTATGTTAATCGCGAACTGCCGACAAATGACCGCGTTTCCTATAAGGATGGTCAGTCCACGGTGGTATTCAGTTTAAATGACGGTGCATATGCCGGAAGCAGTACAACATATAGTTCTAAGACAGGCTTTTCTGCTTTCTTGAAATAATCTTATATTGAGACTGCTTCAGCCTGCCCCCTTATGGGCAAGGCTGAAAAGCTACTGTTCTCCTCTTTCCCAAAGGTGTGTATAGTTTTGGGAAAGAGACACCTCTGATACAAAAAAGGATGCGGCTTGATACAAGCCACATCCTTTTTCTATTTTACTCCCCTTCCGGAAAAAGCGTTTCCAAGGTATAAATTCCGATATATACTGCATATTCTTACAGCCATTACACTAACACAACAATTCCATAAACTAAAATTTAGCGTTTTTTATATACGATAATTTCAGGCTTCTCACCATTACAGCCATATTCACATACAAGCATATATGTATCATCGGCAACGATTCCATAACATCTGTCACTACCAGATATTTCTATCTGATTTCCCCAATACACATTATTATCTTCCAACAATTTTACAGATTGTCCGTTTGCCAGCGGGTATTCCAAATTAACAAAATAACCATTCAATAAATTCAGGTCACTCACTTCAAGCCCTGCTATTCCAAGTGCATTAAATTCAGAAATTAATGTATTTTTAAAATTCAAAAATTCTTCAAATCCACCTCGTTTCATACATTCGGCAGCAATACAAGTCCCACCAAAAGGGTGTCCATCCGTTTTTTGGCAGCCGCCGCACTCTGTTCTTCTATCGCATTCATTACAACAGTCTACGCCACAAATTGACATCATAAATCCCCCTCCTTTCACTTCCGATTACAATTCGATGATTTTTTAGGGAACTATCGGACGTTATATTTTCATGGAAAATCTCCGCTAGTCCTTGAACACACTAAGTTTATCGCAGGTGAACTTTCCTTTAAAATTTTTCTTGTTTTATATTGTTCCACAAGACATTATGGATCCTGATAAGGAAAATCAATTTACAAGTCTGTTTAGACATTCATGATACAATTTTTCGGTCTGAATCAATATCTTTGTCGGCACTTTGTCAAATTGAAATTCACCATTCACCTTATTGTTTAGTAGCCATTCCCGCAAGAATTGTTTGTCAAATGAATCCGGCGAAACACCCATTTTGTAACGACCGGCATCCCAATATCTGCTTGAATCTGGTGTAAATATTTTATCTGCCAGAACCAATTCTCCTTGTCCATTCCGACCAAATTCAAATTTTGCATCCGCAATAATCAATCCTTTTGAAAAATCTTATTCGCTCCACTCTTCGTAAAGCCTAAAACAGATTTCCATAATTTGTTTCGTCATGTCAGTACCTATTCTGGATGCAATCTCTCCCATATTTACATACTCATCATGCCCAATATCATGTTTTAATGCAGGGGTGAGAATCGGTTGTTCCAGTTTTTGAGCCTGTTTGTAATTTTTCGGCAGTGTAATGCCACAGAAAGGCTCTCCATTATTATATGTTTGCCACCATACTTCCAAACAGATAACTACGTACTACAAATTCATAAGGGCGCATATTTAGTTTTTCGACCATTACATTCACTTGATAGTTGAATCAGTATGGACTAATCTGCAAAATAATTTGTCGCATAAATGTACAAGGGATGCGAAGCAGACTTTTGCCAGACTCTTGGATAAAGCAGCAGGCAACGATTAGACACATTCAGAAAAAACTTTCCCTTGTAAAATACCCATAAGGGAAAATATATATCAATTTCACTATATGGAACCTAAACGCCTAAAAAACAAGAACAGTTCAAATGTTTCCACCACAACTCTCGATTTATACATCTGATTATAGACTGATTGTTTTATCAATACATCGTTCAAAATAGGAATTATTTTAAATCACTTACCCGCAAACTATTTTTTCCGTTTGCAAAACGGCTGCGGATATTTTTCCGATTTTTTGTGGTGGTCTATGCACGCATCGCAGTCTCCATGTCGCACACAGTTTTTCCAGCGGCAATTGCATTTTTTTGTTACCACTTCGTCTTTTGCCTGCTGCCAGTCCGCTTCCCGAAATCCTGTTAAAACCAAATGTTCTCCGACCAACAGGGGACGCTTCACCAGCATACCGTTGGTCGCAAGCAATGCAATCTGTTCTTCCTCCGTCATTTCCGGCAGTTTATCTTTCAGCCCCATCTCACGGTACAGCATTCCACTGGTGTTAAAAAAACGCCGCAGTGGAAGTCCGCTCCGTTTTATCCACTCTTTGAGTTCTTCCGCCGTGGGATTGTTTTCGACAATATGGCGCGATGTATAGGCAACGCCATTTTCCTCCAGCCATTTTTTTGCCTTTTGGCAGGTACTGCATTTTGGATACTCCACAAATAAATAGTTCATTTTTCTTCCTCCTTAATTCCATCTGAGTCCCTTGGGGTAATGATTTTTTATCACACCGCCGCTGCGTTTTCCAAATCCCAAGCTATAGCCGTCTACCGTCACCAAACACCAGCCTTTTTTGCCTTCCGACGCTATCGTCTGCCCTTTCAAATAGTCCATAATTTCCGGTGAATCGGCGGCAAAATCTGCCGACAACGCAAACTCTTGCTGCTGCAATGACAATGCCAGCGCATGAGACGGCTCAAAACGGTTTTTTTTCGCCATTCCTATTTGCAGTCCCGGGCGCAGCACTCTCAACCGCTGCATGTCTATCATTTCCGGCGGGACAAGGCAGAGCGATTCTCCAAACAAAGAAACCTCACCTTCCATGCTTGTCCGCAAATATTCCACCGCAAACGCCTGATACTGCTGCATAACAGCGCGGTCGACCGGCTTAGCTTGGTATTGTGTCACCTTTTCCGCAACGCCGTCTTTTTTGCGCAAAACAGCAATGAAATGTCCTTCGCCCCGCAACCGGTGCGGCCACAGGCGAAATGTTCTGCAAATCGTTTCATTGCCGTTTCCCCATTCCGGTCTACCCGCCGAAAACAAAGCGTTTCCCTGCACCTTTTCTATCTCAAACTGTGGAGATAACGCGCAAAATTGCTCTATCACTCTTTCGTTTTCCTCCGGCGAAAAAGTACAGGTGGAATATACCATTCTGCCCTCCGGCTTCAGCATGGAAGCCGCCGCTTGTAAGATTTCCAGTTGCCTCACAGCACAAAGTTCCACATTCTGCCGGCTCCATTCTTCCGCTGCAAGCGGATTTTTGCGGAACATGCCCTCGCCGGAGCACGGCGCGTCCACCAATATCCTATCAAAATATCCTGTAAAACGCTCTGCAAGCCGCTGCGGCGATTCATTTGTTACCACCGCATTGCGAATCCCCATACGCTCCACGTTTTGGGACAATATTTTTGCCCGTCCCGCATGAAATTCATTGGCCAGCAGAAATCCTTTTCCCTGCAATCTATCGGCAATCTGCGTGGTTTTTCCGCCGGGCGCGGCGCATAAATCCAAAATTTTCTCCCCCGGCTGCGGATCCAGCAGTTCCACCACCGCCATTGCGCTCGGCTCCTGAATATAATACAGTCCCGCTTCATGGTATGGATGCTTTCCCGGACGCTGCTGTTCCGGATAATAATATCCATGCTGCGCCCACGGAATTTTTTCCAATGTAAACGGCGCTTGTTTTACAAACGCTTTTTCCTCCACCTTTGCTGTATTCAGCCGCAGCCCCTGCGTCCGCGGCTGCCGGTAGCTGTCATAAAACGCCCGATATTCTTCTTCCAGCATTTGTTCCATGCGCCGGCAAAAATCAATTGGCAAGTCCATCATTGCACGCCTCCTTTCTCCGGCTTTTTGACTGTCTCTATTTTTTATCAATCCGTCTCTAACGATGCCGCTAAATCCAGTGCTAACATAAAATATTTTACTTGACTATCCCATTCCTCTTTTTTCCCCAATATTTCATTATGCCATTCCCCTATTTCAAGACAATCGCTGGCAAATAAAAAATTGTATAAATGTAAATGATGATAGCTACAAACCGCCTGCATACCCGCGCACTCCATTTCTACGGCAATGCATCCTTCCCGTCTTAATTGTTCCGCTTTTCCTGTTGTTTCACGGTAGAGACCATCCGTACTCCATGTGCGACCCGTTATATACGGCAAATTGTTTTCTGCCATAAATTTTGCTGTTTGCTCCCAACATTCTAATGCAATGTAATCATCAGCTTCTATATAGTGGTAAGAAAGTCCTTCGTCACGATAGGCGTGCGTTGGTACAATCAATTTTCCGTCTGTTAACCGGCTATTCAAAGTACCGCAAGTGCCAAATACTACATAGTGGGTACACCCAACCAAACAACGTGCTTCTTCCAGACAGGTACCCGCTCCCGCAGCAGAAACCACAGTCATATAAAAAGCAATCTTTTTCCCTTTCCATTCTGTCAAATAAATCGGATGATTCCCGTTGCAGCATCTAATTTCTTTCACTTTTTTACATTGCAGATGCGACTGTGCCCACTCTATCACTTTATAAGAGAATGTAATGACACATACATCACATATTTTTTCGTGTTTCCCATAAAAAGATTCCGGCGTAATGAAAGGCTTTGTTTTATTATCAAATGTTGAATTTATCATATTGCTGTTCACCCTTTCCGCTGCTAATTGTTTATACCTTCTTCTTCCCGCGTCACTACCGCCACTGTTTCAATATGTGCGCTGTGGACAAACAAATCCACCGGCTGGATTTTCTGTGTATGATAGCTTTGGCTCTCCAGCAACGCCAAATCACGTGCCAAGGTGGCAGGATTGCAAGAGATATATACAATCTTTCGCGGCGCCAGTTTCACCAAAAGCTGCACCGCCTCCGGCGAACAGCCTTTGCGCGGCGGGTCTACTATGACAACATCTACCCGCTCCCCTTTTTCATATAGTTTTGCTGTCACCTCCGCCGCGTCTCCCAAATGAAATTCACAGTTCGTCACGCCGCACAGCCGCATATTTTCCTTTGCGTCCTGTACTGCCGCCGGTACAATTTCCACGCCAATCACTTTTTTTGCCTGCCGCGCCGCAAACAGCGAAATGGTTCCCGTTCCGCAATATAAATCAAAAACGATATCGGTCTTTTGTATTTGCGCCGCCCTCATTGCCGTTTGATAGAGTTTCACCATTTGTTTGGTATTCACTTGATAAAAACTGCCCGGCGAAATTAAAAATTGCAATCCGTCCACTTCATCTCTGATTTTTCCGCTGCCGGTAAGCACAATATTTTCTTTTCCCAGCACCACATTGGTCGGCTTGGGCTGAATATTCTGCACAACGGTTGTTATCTTCACCTCTGTCTGCGCCAACGTTTGCAGCAATTCTTCTTTGCAGGGCAGCTTTTTTTGAGCTGTGACCAGCACCAACATCAATTCTCCCGTTCCCTCCGCAATACGAATATAGATATGCCGCACAATTCCACGCTTTTTTTGCTCGTCATAGGGTGCAATATGACAGAGCCGCATCCACGCCAGCACCGCGTTTTTCACCGCTTCCACCTCTTCCCGCTCAATCAGACAGCATTCGTTTGGCACAATATCATGGCTGCCGCTGCGGTAAAAGCCGGTGACAAGTTCGCCGTTTTTCTCCTGCCCGACAGGTATCTGTATTTTATTGCGGTAGTGGTAAAGCTGCTGCGCAGCAATGGGTTCTTCCACATGGCAATTCAATTTCCCAATACGCGAAATGCAGTCCTGCACGATTTGCCGTTTCATGTCCAGCTGCTGCGCATACTCCATATGCATCACCTGACAACCGCCGCATTTTCCAAACACACTGCACGGCGGCGTTACCCGCTGCGCTGAAGGCGACAGAAGTTTGTCCACTTTACCATAGCAATAAGATTGATGCGTTTTTACAATCCGCACCTCCGCCACGTCACCGACCACAGTGAACGGAACAAACACCACAATATCCTCCACGCGTCCGATTCCTTCTCCGCCGGTGCCATAACCTGTGATTTCAACTGTATAAATGTCGTTTTTCTTTAGCATATCTCTTCCTCATTGCAAAAAAGAGTGCTGGAATCAGCACTCTTCATCTTCCATTTTCTCTCGTTTGATATCCGCGCCGAGTTTCCCGAATTTTTCTTCTACGTGTTCATATCCGCGGTCAATATACTGAATATTTGTGATTCGTGTCGTTCCCTCCGCCATCAATGCCGCAATAATCATTGCCGCACCTGCACGCAAATCTGTCGCTTTCACATAGGCGCCCATCAACTTGGATACGCCCTCTATCACCGCCGTCCTGCCGCTCACACTGATGTTCGCGCCAAGCCGCCGCAATTCGTCTACATATTGAAAGCGGTTTTCCCAAACGCCTTCATTCACCATACTGGTCCCCTCTGCTGTTGTTAAAAGCGTCACTACAATAGGCTGCAAATCCGTCGGGAACCCTGGATATGGCAGGGTTTTCACATTTGCTTTGTGCAAGACTCCGCTGCGCTTCACACGAATCGCATCATCATATTCTTCAATCTCCACGCCCATTTCTACCAATTTCGCTGAAATGGCATCTAAATGCTTGGGAATCACATTTTTCACCAAAACGTCCCCGCCGCTGGCTGCTGCCGCCATCATAAAAGTCCCCGCTTCAATCTGGTCCGGAATCAGTGCATATGTACAGCTTCCTAATTCTTCCACACCCATAATGCGGATAACATCTGTGCCGGCGCCTTTGATATTCGCCCCCATGGAATTTAAAAAATTGGCAACATCTACAACATGGGGTTCTTTTGCCGCATTTTCAATCACCGTGAGTCCTTCTGCCAAAACGGCCGCAATCATGATATTAATTGTCGCGCCTACGCTGACAACGTCCATATAAATGGCATTTCCGCATAATTTTTCCGCTTCCAAATCAAACATCCCCTGCTGCAGCGACACCTTCGCGCCCAGCGCTTCAAATCCTTTGGTGTGCTGGTCAATGGGACGTTCTCCGAAATTACAGCCGCCCGGCATTGCCACTTTCGCTTTTTTGAAACGCCCCAACAGCGCTCCCACCAGATAATAGGAAGCGCGCATCCGTTTGACGATTTCATATTCCGCCACCCATTGCTTCACGCCGGAACCGTCTATTTCAATTGTATTTCTGTCAATTTTTTCATAAGTTGCGCCCAATTGCCGCATAATCTCCAAAATATGGTTCACATCTTTAATATCCGGCACATTTTCAATTCTACAGCGTCCCTTTGTCAGCAATGCTGCCGGTAAAATCGCAACCGCCGCGTTTTTCGCGCCGCTGATATCCACTTCGCCGCACAGCCGCCGTCCGCCGTTTATCACCAAGCTCTCCAATTGGTGCCCCCCGCTTTCCTCAATATATTCTACCTCATTCTATCTGAAAAAGAAATTAGTCATACCTTAACAGATATATTATAGCAGTAAATGTGTCCAATTGCAATGATTTTTTCTATTTTCTTAAATATTTCCTTCCAATCTATGAACAAAGTATATTTGAAAAGCGGTTCACCGGCATGGCATTTGTAATAAAATTTCCTCGCACAACGCATGAATTTTGGTGCTTCTTTAGTTGCGCCCGCACTGATATCCGCCAATATTGCCACGCTTCTGCGCATAAAAAAAGTTCCGTACCACTTTAGCAGTACGGAACTTTTTTACTAAAATCTATATTTTGCTTTACCGATTGCTCCAAATGCGGTAAATCATCACTGCCGCTTCACTGCGCTGTGTATTTGCCCTTGGATTCACGTTTCCGTTTTCATCTCCTGCAATAATACCATTTGCGCTCAGCATCAAAACCGGCTGCACGGCATATTCGCTCACCTGCTCCAAATCTCCGAACGACTGTCCGCCGCTTGTCGCGGAAAGTTTTCCAAGCTGCTGCAGCGTACGGTACGTTAGTGTAATCATTTCTTCGCGCGTGATAAAC
The DNA here is from genome assembly GCA_022801925.1 of Clostridia bacterium. GTDB lineage: Bacteria > Bacillota > Clostridia > RUG12999 > RUG12999 > JAAWTG01. Next base: position 9,787 of record JAAWTG010000052.1, read on the forward strand.
TGCTCGGGATAGAACATATTGTCTCCTGCACCCGCTGCAATTCCCATTGCTTTTGCCATACCAACCGTCTGGTAATAATAGCTTCCTGTCGGAACGTCATTAAAGTTATCAGTAACGTCGCGCTGAATGCCCAGTGCACGGAACAACATTACCAAAAAGTCTGCCCGTGTCACTTCGCTGCCCGGTGAAAACATGTTGTCTCCGGTTCCGTTGACAACACCTGCACCGGCAAGCGCTGTCACTGCCGTCTGCGCCCATGCATATTCCTGCGTCATGTCTGTAAATGTTCCACTGCCGGATGGCACATTTGGCGTGGGCACTGGAGTTGGTGTAACAGGTGTAGTTGGTGTATAACCTCCGCTTGTGCCGCCACCGGTTCCGCCACCCATATTGCCGCCACCGGACGGCATTGTCACTTGTGTCAATCCGCTTGGCTCTGATACGTTTCCGCTTCTGTCCTCCGCCGTAACATAAAATTCATATCTTGTTCCAGGGGTTAAATCTTTCACTGTAACTCTGCGCTCTATATTTTTTCCTGCACCCACTGTAACCGAGCCTTGTTTGATTGCACCCGGCTTGCGATAATAGACCGTATAGGATTTAATGTTGGGGATATTTCCTGCACCGTTAATATCCACATCATTGTCCATCGGACGCGGCCATCGCACTTCCGCCGTGGTGTTGCCGGTCGTCCGCACAACGATTTTATCTCCTCCCCAAACAGGTGCCTGCGTATCTTTCACTGCCGTTACCGGCACAATTTTTTCCGCTTTGGATCCTTCTGCATCCGTAATCACAAACTTCACATTCACCGTTCCGTCTGCTGCCGGTGTATAGACCCAAACTTTTTTCTCGTCTTCATCTGTTTTAAGCGTTCCCAGCGCATTGCCCGTCGCGGTGTCATATGCCGCAAACGCAGGTACCCGCGCCGAATCGGTGTCTGCAATCAACGCTTCATATTGCAGCGACAATTCCTGTCCCGTTGCAATTCCTTCAATTTTATCCGGAAATGTATCATAAAATACCGGAGGACGGTTAAATAACACACGATAGGTCTTTGCCGCAGCCGGATTTTCCGATTTGTCCGTCACGGTGATAATCAATGTTGCATTATCCCGCACCGGAATTTCAAACGGCGTATCCACTTCTACCGGATTGGAGGATGTTGTGTTTTTTTGCAGACGCATGGATACTTCTGTTTCCTCTCCTGCTTTTTCCAGCGTCACTTTTCCATAGCTGGTCGCGCCGGTTATTTCAAACACATAGGCATATTGGTTGGGCAAAAATGCCGTTGTAAAAGGTTTTGTTTCATAGGTGCCGTCCTGCGCTTGCGCTGTTCCGATAGAAAGCGACCGTAGCATTGTGGCGTCCATCACAATAGTATTAATTGCTACCTTTTTCGCTGTGGAACCTTTTCCGTCATTTGCTGTGAATGTCACCTCTTTTACCTGACTGCCCTGCGCTGGTGTGAAAACCCAATTGTCTTCCTGCACCGCTGCGCCTTCTACTGCGCTTGCCGTCACTGTCAGCGCATCGCCGTCCGTGTCGGTAAACAAAGATGACAGCGGAATGGTAACGGTTTCTCCCTGTTCCACATGAAGGGTATCTTCACCGACGTATTTTGGTAACCGATTGAAGGTAAAGGTATAATTCTTTTCAAATACACCTTCTTTATAGGTTATCACAAACGATTTTTGATTTGTTGGTACGGAATTTACATGATTGTTCTCGCCAATATAGCATTTTTCCGCTTCTCCTGCCGCGTAACTTGGTACAACATAGGGAATATCGTCCGGAATGTTCAGCACATACTGGTCTGTGTTAGATTCAAACCGCGGCGACAGAGCAACAGAATCTACGCCCGGATAGCTGAACGACAGACTGGAAATCAGCGCATCATTTTGCACGTTAATGGTCATGCGAAGCAGCGCACCGGAAACAGAGCTGTCCGCTACCACGCCCGCGTCCTCTGCATAAAACGTGATATTTTCTGTGCCAAGTTTATCAGGCGTATAGGTAAACTGCGTTCCATCAATTGCCACGCGGTCTCTCTCGCCTGCTCTCTGATAGGCAAACGCCAGCGTATCGCCGTCTTTGTCCTCAAATATTTCGTTTAAATCCAATGTAAAGACTTTGCCAATAACGATTGTTCTTTGACTTTCAACCGCCTGTTTTACCTGCGGAACATAGTTAAATTTTATTTTATGTACTTCTGTTTGCTCCGCTTTTTCTGCCGTCAGCGTCACTTCTTTGTTGTCCGCAACAGCAAAAAATTTGTCTTTTTCCACACCCGCCGGCGCAATCGCCATTTCGGTTTCTTCCGCCTGATTCCAAGAAAGCTGTGCATAGGCTACTTCATTGCTTTTGATATTCGCCAAATAGCCTTTGTCTGCGCCTTCTACCGTCTGCTGCACCAGTGAAATCTGGTTTGTCACGCCGCTGGTGCCATTCACAGAACCTTTCACGGCAACATCTGTCACCAACGGTTCCGCTGCAATAGCAAAACCGGAAGGTACTGCCAGCGCACACAGCGTCACAAGTGCTAAAATCTTATTCCATTTCATCGTATCCACCTCTCTTAAACGTTACGTTTTTTGTTTACGCAGCTTTTCTAAATAGCTCCGTATAGATGTTTCATATTTGTTCTCCCCCGGCTGATAATATACAGCCTCCCGCAAATTATCCGGAAGATACTGTTGTTTGATATAGTGTCCCGGGAAATTATGTGGATATTGATACGTTTTTCCGCGTCCCATTTTCGCCGCGCCTTTGTAATGCGCATCTTTTAAATGCTGCGGGACATCCCCTGTATCCCGCTGGTTCAAATCCTGCATGGCGGCATCCATGGCGCAAATGACACTATTGGATTTCGGTGCTGTTGCAAGCAGGAGCACTGCCTCTGCCAAAGGTAATCTTCCCTCCGGCAGCCCCAATTGCAGCGCCGCGTCGGTGCAGGCTTTGACAATCGGCATTGCATTGGGATATGCCAGTCCGATATCCTCCGCCGCAATGACAAGCAAACGCCTGCAAACCGATTTGATATCGCCCGCGCTGAGCAGCCGCGCCAAATAGTGAAGCGCCGCGTTTTCATCCGTGCCCCGAATAGATTTTTGAAACGCGCTGAGTAAATCATAGTGACTGTCGCCGTCCCTATCATATCGGGTCGCCGGTATTGCCGTCACGTCCGCCGCCGTTTGGACTGTGATATGTATTTCGTCTCCACCGGCACACGCAATGGCGCACGCTTCCAGCAAATTCATTGCTTTGCGCACATCGCCGTAAGCGCTGTTTGCCAGATGTTCCAGCGCCTTCGGTTCCATTTCCACACGTTTAATACCATATTCTTTTTTCAAACAGTCCGCCGCACGCAGCAGCGCTTCTTTGATGTCCTCCGCTGTGATGGGATAGAACTCAAAAATAATACTGCGGCTTAAAATGGCATTGTAGATATAAAAATATGGATTTTCCGTTGTGGAAGCAATTAATGTAATGCTGCCGTTTTCAATATGCTCCAGCAGCGACTGCTGCTGTTTTTTATTGAAGTTTTGTATCTCATCCAAATACAGCACTACGCCTTCCTGACCGCCAAATCCGTCCAATTCCTTGGCAATCGCCTTAATATCGCTGACGGAAGCCGTTGTTGCATTCAGACTGTAGAGTTCCTTGCCCATGCCTTGTGCGATAATACGCGCTACCGTTGTCTTGCCAACGCCGGAAGGCCCGTAAAAAATCAGGTTGGGCACATTTCCGCTTTCAATGATACGCCGCAGCACCTTGTCTTTGCCTAAAATATGCTTTTGTCCTACCACTTCGTCCAGCGTCTGCGGGCGGATTCTATCCGCAAGCGGCGCCATTATTCATATAACGGACGTTTTTTGCACAAAACGTCAACACGTTTGCGAACCTCGTCTTTGTTCTTTTCAAAATCACCAATGGTAAGCGCAATCAATGCCGCAATTTCCCGCATGTCCTCTTCGTCCATGTTTCTGGAAGTAACAGACGGCGTTCCAATCCGCACGCCGCTTGTCACAAACGGACTGAGCGTTTCAAACGGAATGGTGTTTTTGTTCGCTGTGATATTCACTTCGTCCAGCATATGTTCCGCTTCTTTTCCTGTAACGCCTTTGTCTGTCAAATCAATCAGCATGAGATGGTTGTCCGTTCCACCGCTGACTAATTTAAACCCTTCTTTTTGCAGCGCATCCGCCAAAGCCGCGGCATTTTTCACAACCTGCGCCTGATATGCTTTAAATTCATCGGACAACGCTTCTTTCAGACAAACGGCTTTTGCCGCAATGACATGCATGAGCGGTCCGCCCTGCGTACCAGGGAAAATTGCTTTATCAATTGCTTTGGCATATTTCTCTTTACACAAAATCAGCCCGCCGCGCGGTCCGCGCAAGGTTTTGTGCGTTGTTGTTGTGACAAAATCCGCATACGGTACCGGACTCGGGTGTACGCCTGCCGCAACCAGACCGGCAATGTGCGCCATATCCACCATCAAATACGCGCCTACTTCATCTGCAATTTCTTTGAATTTTGCAAAATCAATGGTACGCGGATATGCCGAAGCACCCGCCAAAATCAGTTTCACATCATTTTCTTTTGCCAACCGGCGCACTTCTTCATAGTCAATACGGTTCTCTGTTTCCGTCACGCCATAGGGTACAATGTTAAAATATGTACCGGAAATATTGACAGGGCTGCCATGGGACAAATGTCCGCCGTGCGACAGGTTCATACTCAGCACAGTATCGCCCGGTTTGAGCATGGCAAAAAAGACCGCCAAGTTTGCGCTTGCGCCGGAGTGCGGCTGTACATTAGCATGTTCTGCACCAAACAGTTCTTTGGCGCGTTCAATCGCCAGCGTTTCCACACCGTCCACATATTCGCATCCGCCATAGTACCGTTTGCCCGGATACCCCTCCGCATATTTGTTCGTCAGCGGTGTTCCCATCGCTTCCATCACTGCCGGAGATACAAAGTTTTCCGATGCAATCAGTTCTATCTTATTCCGTTGACGACTTACCTCTTTCTCTATCAATTCCGCAATTTCGGGGTCGATTTTTTTTACTTCTTCTGTAGAATACATTGACAAGATTCCTCCCTTTTTGTTATACTTATCTATATTATACTTTTTAATTGCTCGTTTTACAAGAGTTTCTACGTATAATTTTGATAGAAATAATCTTTAGGAGGCTGTGCAATATGAATAAAAAAGAGAAAGTATTGGCAATCCGTGAGATTTTTAACGAACTTTATCCGGAAGCCGGCTGTTCGTTGGACTACACCAATCCGCTGCATTTATTGATTGCAACGCAGCTTGCGGCGCAATGCACGGACGCGCGCGTCAATTTGGTGACGCCGGCACTGTTTGCCCGTTATCCCACCGCGCGCGATTTTGCAAATGCGGATATCCTTGAGTTGCAGGAATATATTCGTTCCACAGGTTTTTTCCGCAACAAATCCAAGAATATTATCGCATGCTGCCAGATGTTAGACGAAAAATTCGGCGGAAAAGTTCCTGATACCATGGAGGAACTGACCAGCTTACCGGGTGTTGGACGCAAGACGGCAAACATTATCATCGGCGACATCTACCACAAACCGGCGATTGTTGTCGATACCCATGCAAAACGTATTACCAACCGGCTGGGGCTGACCGTCAACACCGACCCCACCAAAATTGAATTTGACCTTTTGAAAATCGTTCCGCCCGACTATAGCGCAACGTTTTGTCATCAACTGGTCTATCACGGACGCGCACTTTGCAAAGCGCAGCGTCCCGCCTGCAACGAATGTCCCGTTGCCCACCTGTGCGATGCTTTCACCAAACCAGCGTTGCTGACTCGCTATCAGGGCAAGAAAAAAGAGGCTTAAATTTTTGTTGTACATAAAATCATTCGGTTGATGGGAATGGAATCCCAAACAGATTCCATTCCCATCAATCCAAGGGCGCTGCCAAAATGAAAACAACCAGTGTATTTTCATTTTGGCAGCGCCTTTTACACTTTTTTATTTCTTTCATCTATAAATCTTAAGT
>JAAWTG010000011.1 GCA_022801925.1 Clostridia bacterium
TTCCTTTTATTCCTGACATAACAAAACCTCCTATGGTATTTTTATTCTACCATAGGAGGTGCTTTTTTTCTATTGTCCGTTTTTACTGGTCTTGTTCACTTTAGGAATGCTTTTTTCTTAATATTTTCGTTTTCTGTCCAAGCTGCGGTATTGAATGGCTTCCGCAATGTGGGAAACATTGATGTTCGGCGCATCTTCCAAATCTGCAATCGTTCGTGCGACTTTAATGATACGTGTATAAGCGCGGGCGGAAAGACCGAGGGTGTTGAATGCCTGTTCTAGCAAAGAAGAGGATTCGCTGTCCAGCGGACAGAAGGTTTTGATTTGCGTGGTGCTCAAATTGGCATTGCATTTCACGCCAATGGACTGATACCGCTGTCGTTGCCTTTCGCGTGCACGGTTGACGCGTGCGCGGATAGCGGCGGAACTTTCCGCTTTGGAATTGTCGGAAAGCTGCGCATATTTCACCGGCATGACGTTAATATGTAAATCCACGCGGTCCATCAGCGGCCCGCTGATTTTTCCCATATACCGCTGAATTTGTGTTTCCGTGCAGGTGCAGTTGTGCGACGGGTCGCCAAAATAGCCGCAATTACAGGGGTTCATGGCGGCGACCAGCATAAAGTCGCAGGGATAGGTCACGGAAGCGGAGACGCGGGAAATGGAAACCTGTCTGTCCTCCAGCGGCTGACGCAAAATTTCCAGCGCGTCTTTGCGGAACTCCGGAAGTTCATCTAAAAACAACACGCCGTTATGCGCAAGACTAACCTCGCCCGGGCGTGGAATGCGCCCACCACCTACCAAACTGATGGTGGAGACAGTGTGATGGGGAGAGCGGAACGGACGGTTCGTCACAATAGACGTGCCGCCGGGAATCAGACCGGCAATAGAATGGATTTTTGTCACTTCCAGCGCTTCGTCCAGCGTCATGTCGGGTAAAATAGACGGGACACGCGCCGCCAACATGGTTTTACCGCTGCCCGGCGTGCCAATCATAATGGAATTATGCCCGCCCGCTGCCGCGATTTCCAACGCGCGTTTTACTTCCAACTGTCCTTTGACGTCTGCAAAATCATATTGATATAAGTTGTTTTGCCGGAACACTTCTTCCAGATTCAGCGTTTCCGCCTGCATGAGCAGTTGTCCTGCCAAATGGCAAATGACATCGTGCAGCGTCCCTGCGCCGAACACCTCCACGTCCTGCAAAATGGCGGCTTCTCTGGCATTGGCGCGCGGCAAAATGATTTTACGTTTACCGGCGCGCGCGGCAGACATCACCATGGGAAGAACGCCGCTGATGGGACGCAGTTCTCCGCCCAGAGATAACTCGCCCAAAAACAGATAGTCCTCCACGTGTTCCGCTTTGAGTTGTTCCGAGGCGACTAATATGGAAACTGCAATGGGCAAATCAAAACCGGGCCCCTCTTTTTTGATGTTGCCGGGCGCAAGGTTCATGGTGACGCGGCGCATGGGGAAATCCAGCCCCACGCTTTCAATGGCGGTGCGCACCCGCTCTTTGGATTCTTTCACCGCAGCGTCCGGCAGTCCGACAATTTCAAACGCGGGCAATCCGTTTGAAACCGTTCCTTCCACTTCAACAATATAGCCGTCAATGCCCTGTACGCCGCTGGAATATATGGTAGATAACACGGTCATTCTCCTTCTTTATGCTCATAAGTAACACAGTCAAATGAAACCTACTTTGAGTTATTACCACCATTGTATCACAAATGAATGAATTTTGCAAGAAGTTAGTACAAAGAGAAAAATTTTGCGGAAAAAGCGGATTGATTCAGGAAGTGGATTGTGGTATAATATACGCATAGCATATATTATACTGATTTGAAAAGTGCCTCCGCCTCGCCGACCATAAGAAGTCGGCAACCGACGGAGATGCACGAAATTATACCAAAACGCTTCGCGTTTATGGTATAATATACGCAGAAGTATTAGGGGCAAGAATTGATAAAATCCCCTCCCGCAGGGAAATCCTCCCGCCCGCAGGCGGGCGTCCCTCGGGGTGCGGGGAGAATCGGAACTCCCCGCGTTTTTGGGTAACCTTGCGCCAAAAAGTACATTTATTGTGGTATCATAGTCGCAAGGCAAAAATGAATAAGAAATAAATTTTATATATGGAAGGATATGAGGTCATGAGAAGTGATATTGTAAAGAAAGGTCTGGACAAGGCGGCGCACCGCGGTCTGTTCAAAGCAATGGGATATACCGATGAACAAATACGGCGCCCCATTATTGGGATTGCCAATGCGTTTAGCGAAATCATTCCGGGACACATTCATTTGAATCAGATTGCCTCCGCAGTGAAAGAAGGAATCTTGATGGCGGGCGGCACACCGGCGGAATTCGGTGTGATTGGCGTCTGCGACGGAATTGCAATGGGACATGAAGGCATGAAATATTCTTTGGCGACGCGCGAATTGATTGCAGACAGCGTGGAGAGCATGGCGCGGGCGCACGCGTTTGACGGACTGGTGTTGATACCAAACTGCGATAAAATTGTGCCGGGTATGTTGATGGCGGCGGCGCGGCTGGATATTCCGGCGATTGTGATTAGCGGCGGCGCAATGATGAGTTTGAACAAAAACGGAAAAGCATTGGATTTGAACAGCTTGTTTGAAGGCAGCGCGGCAGTGCGCGCGGGAAAAATGGAGGAAGCGGAACTGGCAGATTTGGAAAACAAGGCTTGCCCGGGCTGCGGTTCCTGCTCCGGTATGTTCACAGCCAATTCCATGAACTGTCTGAGCGAAGTGCTGGGTATGGCGCTGCCCGGAAACGGTACCATTCCGGCGGTTTATGCGGAACGTATTCGTCTGGCAAAAGAAGCGGGCATGCGGGTGATGCATCTGGTGGAACAGGACATCAAACCTTCCGACATTTTGAAAGAAGCAGCTTTTCGCAATGCGCTCACGGTGGATATGGCGCTGGGCTGCTCCACCAACTCGGTGCTGCATTTGCCGGCAATTGCCAAGGAAGCAGGATTTGAACTGAATCTGGATATGATCAATGAAATCAGCGCGAAAGTGCCTAACCTGTGCCATTTGGCGCCATCGGGACACCACCACATTCAGGATTTGTATCAGGCAGGCGGCGTGCAGGCGGTGATGCATGAACTGACCAAAAAGAATTTGCTGGAAACAGATTGCATGAGCGTGACAGGGCAGACCATCGGCGAAAACATCAAAGATGTGGAAATTTTGGATTATGACGTTATTCGTCCGATTGACAATCCCTACAGTCCTGTGGGCGGCATTGCCATTTTGCGCGGAAACATTGCGCCGGACGGCGCGGTGGTAAAACGGGCGGCAGTGGCGGAAGAAATGCTGGTGCACGAAGGTCCTGCGCGCGTTTATGACAGCGAGGACGCTGCCATTGCAGCAATCCGCGGCGGAGATATCAAAAAAGGCGACGTTGTTGTTATTCGCTATGAAGGGCCAAAAGGCGGGCCGGGTATGCGTGAAATGTTGTCCCCAACCTCTGCGATTGCAGGTATGGGACTGGACAAAGATGTGGCGCTGCTGACAGACGGACGGTTCTCCGGCGCAACGCGCGGCGCGGCAATCGGGCATATTTCACCGGAAGCAATGGACGGCGGCAATGTTGCATTGATTGAAGAAGGCGACATCATTTCCATTGACATTCCGGCAGGAAAACTGAACGTGAAAGTGGACGACCAAACGCTGGCAGCGCGGCGCGAAAAATGGGTATGTCCGCCGCCCAAGGTGACAAAAGGATATCTGGGACGCTATGCAAAATTGGTCGGCAGCGCAAACACCGGCGCGTCTTTTAAATAATGGGAGCAGTACCACGCGGCGCGACCGCGATAACACATGCTTATGTACAGGCGGCGCTGCGCGAGGGAGCAAGAGCGGTGGACGCGACCTGCGGCAACGGACATGATACGGTATTTTTGGCGCAGTTGGTGGGAGAAACAGGGAAAGTCATAGGCTTTGATATTCAGCAGCAGGCGGTTGACAACACGCACAGCCGGCTTGCGGAAGCGGGACTGCTGGGGCGGTGCGAACTGCATTTGTGCAGCCATGCGCGAATGGGAGAAGTGGTGAAAGAGCCGGTGGACGCGGTGATGTTCAATCTGGGTTATCTGCCCGGCGGCAATCACGAACTGACGACGCAGTTCGATTCCACGCAGCAGGCGGTGCAGCAGGCAATGGCGTTGCTGCGTCCCGGCGGTATTATCACCGTTGGCGTCTACTATGGCATGAAAAGCGGATTTGAAGAAAAAGAACAATTCATGGAATATATCAAGACGATTGATAACATGGAATATACCGTGCTGGTTCACGACTATGTGAACCAGCCCAACTGTCCGCCCATTGCGGTGGTCATTGAAAAACGGACGGAAAGATGAAGGGCGGATACAAATGAAAAAAAATTGTGTAATCGGACAATCTGGAGGGCCGACGGCGGTCATTAACGCAAGTCTGGCAGGTGTAGCGGCGGCGGCATTGGCGTCGCCACATATCGGCAAAGTCTATGGTATGGTGAACGGTGTGCAGGGATTGCTGGAAGAACAGTTTGTGGACATGGGAGAAGTGCTGGCGGGCGAAGAACAGGTGGAATTGCTGAAACAAACCCCTGCTGCCTATTTGGGTTCTTGTCGGTTCCGGCTGCCGGATATGGAGACGGATACCAAACCGTATGAAGTCATTTTTGCGTTGTTTGAAAAACACGAAATCGGGTATTTGTTTTATATCGGTGGCAATGATTCCATGGACACGGTACATAAATTGGATGCGTATGCTAAAAAATATGGAAAAGATGTGCAGATTATCGGCGTTCCCAAAACAATTGATAACGATTTGCCGGAAACAGACCACACGCCGGGCTATGGGTCGGCGGCAAAATATATTGCGGCTTCCGTGCGCGAGATTGGCATGGACAGCATGGTATACTGTCATCCGTCTGTGACGATTGTGGAAATTATGGGACGCAACGCGGGTTGGCTGACGGCGGCGGCAGCATTGGCGCGTGGAGAAGGATATCCCGCGCCGCATTTGATTTATCTGCCGGAGGTATTATTTTCGGATAAACAATTTTTAACAGATATTGAGGCGTTGCTGGGACAAGGCGTCGTGAATGTGATTGTCGCCGTGAGCGAAGGCGTGCGTTATGAAGATGGTACCTATGTCTGTGAGGGTACGCAGGACTGCGCGACAGATGTATTCGGACACAAAAATTTAAGCGGCACGGCAAAAATTTTGGAACAAAAAGTGAAAGCGGCGTTTGGCATCAAAGCGCGCGGCGTGGAATTGAATGTTTTGCAGCGGTGCGGCGGACATTTTGCTTCTTTGACAGATATTGAAGAAGCGTTTCGCGTTGGGAAAGAAAGTGTGCGCGCGGCAGAACAGGGCGAAAGTGGCGTGATGATGGTATATGTGCGCGAGAGCGACGCGCCTTACCAAATCAGCTATGCGGCGCGTCATATCGGCGGTATTGCCAATATGGAAAAGGTGGTGCCGCGGCATTGGATCAATGCAGCGGGCAACGATGTGACGCCGGAATTGCTGCGTTATATGCAGCCGCTGATTTTGGGAGAACCAGAAGTGCGGATTCAAAACGGATTGCCGGTCTATTTGTCGCGGCAGGCGTGAGGATAACAAAAGCGGTATTCCGTTTAGGCATAAGGAAGTCGAATCTCATGCGGTCCCTAGGGCAGATTTTCCCGTATGCTGTGTTAAAAATACCCCCCCCATACGCCAGTATTCCTGCGTATTTTTTCCTTGCCTACAGAAAAATCTGCTCCCAGGGACTTCGCAGAACCGTGCAGGAGAAAATTTTTTGTAAGGCAAGGAAAAGGTTCCTTTGCATACTGGGCGTACGCGTGCCACGGAGTGGTATGAAAAGTGGTTCTTTGACGCAGTATTTACGAAAAATTTTCCCTGCATGGCGTACGATATTTGACTTTTGTTTGCCTATGAAAGGAGGGGCGAACGGTGACTTGTTTGGCAGATATGCTGGAGGGCGCGTGGGTGCAAGACCCGCTGGGCAATGTGAAGGTGGAACGCGCCAGTTTGACGCTGCGGGAAAAACGACTGGCATGCGACATCATTTCAGATGAAATGTTAAGTGCTGCGCAGCTGGAAAAAATTAAAAAAGGATTTTGCGAAGAATTGGGCATTCAAAACGTGACGCTGCGGGTGCGTTATACGGATTTGCAGTGGGACGGCAAAACATGGGAGTTATATGTTCCGCATTTGGTGCAGCGTCTCACGGAAGAACAAGCGGCAATTGCGGAATGTTTGCTGCGCGACGCGGCATGGGTGGAAAAGGACGGAATATTGACGGTTCATGTGCGCTATGGCGCGGTGGAGCAGCTATGCCACCGCGGCATTGGATTGGCGCTGGAAGAAATGATTTTGCAGGAAACCGGCAGACATGTCAAGGTCACAATTTGCGACTCCAAACAGAAAAGTGATTTTGCCAAAGAGGACAGGGAGCGTATGCAAAAGCTGGAGGAAGAAATGCAAAAAGCGCTGCCCGAAACGCCTGTCGTACCGGTGCAGAATTATGAGGCAAAAAGCCATATTGAACAGGAAGAAATTGAAGTCACCGGTGTACTGAAAGGTAAACGTATCAATGAAGAAGACGTGACGATGATTGCGCATGTCAGCGGCGATATGAACAATTGCAAGGTGCGCGGCGATATCATTGGCATAGAAACGCGGGAACTGAAAAGCGGAAAAACGCTGGTGTGTGTGGATATCACGGACTACAGCAGTTCCATTCGCCTGAAACTGTTTGAAGGCGTGAAAACAGAGGAAACGGACGAGGGCAAACGGGAACGCGCACAGGCAAAAATGGACAAACTGATGGCAGGGTTGAAGGAAGGAAACCGTATCCTTGCGGAAGGAAAAGTGACCTTTGATACCTATGAAAAACAGTTGATTATCATGCCGCGCAACATCAGTACACTGCAAAAACAGGAAAAACAGGACAATGCAGAGAAAAAACGTGTGGAACTGCATTTGCACACCCAGATGTCCACCATGGACGGTATGGCAAATGTGAAAGATTTGGTGAAACGCGCGATTCAGTGGGGTCATCCGGCAATTGCTATCACAGACCACGGTGTGGCACAGGCGTTTCCGGACGCATTTTCTACCGCGCGCGGCAAAGGAATTAAAGTGATTTATGGCGTGGAATGTTATTTGGAGGGCGACCGCCTGACCATTGTATATAACGACACAGAGCATACGTTGGATGATACATTTGTGGTGTTTGATATTGAGACAACCGGTTTTGGACAGACAACGGAAGCGATGACGGAAATCGGCGCGGTGAAAATTCAGGGCGGAAAAATCATCGACCGGTTTTCCACTTTTGTCAATCCTGAGCGGCACATTCCGGAAAACATCACGGAACTCACCAGCATCACAGATGAAATGGTGGCGGACGCGCCCAAAATCACGGAGGCGCTGCCGCAGTTCATGGCGTTTTGCGACGGCTGCGTAGTTGCGGCGCACAATGCCAATTTTGACGTGGGCTTTATGAAGGTCGCGGCGGCGCGGCAGGGACGAAACTTTGATTATCCTTATATCGATACGCTGGACTTGTGCCGTGCACTGTTTACCGATATCAAAAAACATTCTCTGGCAAAAATGGTGGACTATTTACATATTGAGTTAAACCATCACCACAGGGCGGTGGACGATGCGGAAGCAACGGCGGAAATTTTTAAAGTTTGTCTGGAAAAACTGCGGGCAAAAGGCATTGAAAAACTGGAGGATATCAATACCGCGCTGTTAGATGATAACCCCAAAAAAGCAAGATACTATCACGCCATTTTGTTGGCGAAAAACGAAACCGGACTGCGGAATATGTATCACATCATTTCGCAGTCTCACATGAAATACTACTACCGCCGCCCAATTGTGCCAAAAAAACTGTTGGCGGAGTATCGGGAGGGACTGCTGACGGGCAGCGCTTGTGAAGCGGGCGAACTGTACCGCGCAATTTTAAACGGACGCGGCAAAAAAGAAATTGCACGCATTGTCAGCGAATATGATTATCTAGAAATTCAGCCGCTGGGCAACAACGATTTTCTCCTGCGGGAGGGACGCGTTGGCAGCGAAGAGGAACTGCGCGACATTAACCGGCGTATTGTAGACCTTGGGAAACGGTATAACAAACCGGTTGTGGCGACATGTGACGTGCATTTTATGGATCCGCAGGACGAGGCGTTCCGGCGGATTTTGATGGACGGCAAAGGCTTTAGTGACGCGGATAATCAAGCGCCGCTCTACTTCCGGACAACGGACGAAATGTTGGAGGAATTTTCCTATTTAGGCGAGGAAACAGCATATCAGGTCGTGGTGGAAAACACCAACAAAATTGCGGATATAATAGATGATATTCAGCTATTGCCGGATGAATCCCACCCGCCGCACTTGGACGGCGCGGAGGAAGAACTCATTGAAATTTCCAAAAAGAAAGCCTATGAACTCTATGGCGACCCGCTGCCGGAAATTGTGCAAAAACGTATGGATAAAGAACTGCATTCCATCACAACATACGGTTATTCCGTGCTGTATGTCATTGCGCAGAAATTGGTGTGGAAATCGCTGGCAGACGGCTATCTGGTAGGGTCGCGTGGGTCGGTTGGTTCCTCGTTTATCGCATTTTTGATGGGGATTACCGAAGTGAATGCATTGCAGCCGCACTATGTCTGTCCCAAGTGCAAATACAGTGAATTTATCACGGACGGTTCCGTCGGAAGCGGCAGCGACATGGAGGATAAAAATTGTCCGGAATGCGGCGCGCTGATGCACCAAGACGGACAGGACATTCCGTTTGAAACGTTTCTGGGCTTCAAAGGGGACAAGGAACCGGATATTGATCTCAACTTTTCCGGCGATTACCAGCCGGTTGCGCATAAATATACAGAAGAATTGTTTGGAGAAGGACATGTATTCCGCGCGGGAACCATCGGCACGGTGGCGGAAAAAACAGCGTATGGATACGTGAAAAAATATTTTGAAAAACGCGGACTGAACCCGCCGGAAATTGAAATCAACCGTCTCACGAAAGGTTGCACCGGCGTGAAACGGACGACAGGACAGCACCCGGGCGGCGTTATGGTTGTGCCGCGGGAGGAAGATATTCATTGGTATTGTCCCATTCAGCATCCGGCAGACGACGCTTCTTGTGGTATCATTACCACGCACTTTGATTACCATTCCATTTCGGGCCGACTTCTGAAATTGGATATTTTGGGACATGATGACCCGACGGTGATTCGTATGTTGGAAGACCTCACAGGGCTTGACGCAAAGACCATTCCCATTGGAGAAAAAAAGGTCATGAGCCTGTTCACATCAACGGAGGCGCTGGGCGTGACGCCGGAGGACATCAACAGTCCGGTCGGTTCCTATGGTATTCCGGAGTTTGGAACGCCGTTTGTGCGGAAAATGCTGGTGGATACCAAACCTACCACATTTGCCGAACTCATGCGCATTTCCGGTCTGTCCCACGGGACGGACGTTTGGCTGAACAATGCGCAGACATTGGTACAGGAGGGCACAGCAACACTGAAAGAAGTTATCTGTACCCGTGACGATATTATGACTTATCTCATCTACGCAGGTCTGCCCAGTAAAGAATCGTTTACGATTATGGAGCAGGTGCGTAAGGGGAAGGGGCTAAAACCGGAAGATGAAGCGCTCATGCGGGAGCATGATGTGCCGGAATGGTATATTGATTCATGTAAAAAGATTAAATATATGTTCCCCAAAGCACACGCGGCAGCATATGTTATGATGGCGTTTCGTATCGCCTATTTTAAAGTGTATCACCCCAAAGCATTTTATTCCACCTATTTTACCATTCGTGGCGATGGATTTGACGCAAACATCATGACGGGACGCGTTGCTATGAAATATGATAAAGAACAAAAGCTCATGGTGGAAGAGGAATATTTTGATACGGCCGACCCTAAAACGGTGATTCGGCACAACATGCTGGAATATTTGAAAATGGAAAAACCGGGTGTGAAAGAAAAAGATATTGCAACAACGCTGGAACTGTGCAATGAAATGTATGCACGCGGTATCACGTTTTTGCCCATTGATATCTATGAATCAGACGCGGTGCGATTCCTGCCGAAAGAAGAAGGGCTGCTGCCGCCGCTGATGAGTCTGCCTGGTCTGGGCGAAAATGCGGCGAAAACCATTGCGGAAGAACGCAGCAAAGGCGAATTTTTCACGATTGAGGAACTTGCAGAACGAACGAAAGTGTCCAAAACGATTGTTGCATTGATGAAAGACTACGGTGTGTTGGACGAAATTCCCGAAACACAGCAGGTAACAATGTTTTAAATACCAAAAACGCCATTCGCGGGGCCCCACGAATGGCGTTTTTGGTGGTGTATATTCAATCAGAAAAAGGAAGCATACGTGGCAACCGTTACCGGCAGCAAACTTCCAGATGGAAGAGAAATTTGCCAGCGGGCGGTCGCCACGGAGACAAAACCCCCTTCCACTGATGACACCTGTTAGACGAATGAGTTCAAAAAAAGTTCCACTTTTTTCAGAAAAATGTATTATTTAAATGATTTATTCAAAAAATTCAAAAGTGTTTGATTAAAACTGTCTAATTCATCAACCATAATGCCATGACCGCTATTAGTAAATGGGTATAAAATGGAACCGGAAATCGCATTGTGTGTCATTTCTGCTAAAGCAAAAGGAACCACCGTATCTTTTTCACCATGAAAGATACCGGTCGGTACGTGAATTTTGTGGAATGCTGGTAAACAGTTTTCATCACGCAGAGCATAGCCGCAGCGGACAGTTGCAATGCCGGAAGCGGAAAGCGCAATGAGCCGGAACCAATCTATCATAGCTTCACTGTGCGGACTATATAACAGTTCATGACTGAAATTTTCGCAAAGCTGCGGACGGTCTGTTTGGGCAAGGTCAATCAGCGCGTCCGCTTCTTGACGCGTCTTGCCATAGGGAATGCCGGGACGCCGGATAAAGCTGGGAACCGCTGCCGCACAAAGACACAGTTTTTTCACGCCATAACCATGATAGCGCTGCATATAACGGGTGGCAATGGCGCCGCCCATAGAGAAGCCGAGCAATGTGAAATGGTTCAGCTTCAGTGCGCGCACAACACGATGTACGTCGCTTGCCATCTGGTTATAGGTGTATCCGCCAGCAGGAACATCGGAATTACCAAAACCGCGTAAATCCATTGTGATAACGCGGTATCCCTGACGCACCAGAAATTCTTTTTGATATTCAAACATGGTGGCGGAAAGCGGCCAGCCATGAATCATGAAAATGACGTTGCGACCGGAAGAGTTCAAATCATAAACAGCCAGTTTCACATTGTCGTCCGCTTTGATATAGTACAAATGAATCACTCCTTTGGGGGTTGATAAAACGGTTAGACAAAGGAGAGACAATTCTCCTTTCTTACTACTTTTATCATATGTAGAAAGCAGAAAGAAAGTTCAAGCCGAAAGGCAAAAAAGAATCCTCTCGGAATACGGTTCCGAGGGGAATTTTGCTGTCTGGGAAATTACCAGCTTAGCCGATGATACTAGACTGACCTATCAAACTATATTTGAGACAAAATAATTTAATCTCTGATTTCAAATAGTTTTTCCGCTGGAATTTCCAAAATGTCACATATGTCAAAAATAACGTCTAATGAGACGGCACAATCCGCTGTTTCAATACGGCTCATATGGGTTCGGCTTATATTGATAAGCTCCGCCAATTTTATTTGTGAGAGCTTTTTTGCCTTTCTGTAATACGATATATTTAATCCGAGATATTTATATTTGTTAAAATGCTTTTGCTGCATAGTGAAAACCTCCCGATTACTATTATTTTATATGCTTTTGATAATTTCTACAACAACGTAAAACATAACTTATGCAACTTGACATGTTATATAATTTATGTTAAAATAATAAAAAATAACATCGCAGTATGTGGAGGAATTAACATGAAAAAATTATGTTGTGCTGTATTCGTTATCATTTTGTGTTTGGCGATATCCGCTTGCGGCGATATGGATTTTGTCGGAGAGCCGATATGTGAAAAAAGAAGCGTTGAAAATAGTAAAAATGAAATGAAGCAGGGTAAAACAGGCGGAAAACTTGATGTTTTGAATCATGACAGTTTTGCCAATGCAGAAAATTTATATACAACAGATAAGTATATCTGCTATATAGGAAATGGCGTACAGCGGTATGATAAAGTGACAGGGGCGTCAACAAGTATAACAGATGCGCATGCAAAAGCAGTGGGCGTTACCAAAGAGGCTGCCTATTATATAGAAACATCTTCACAATATCCTATGCTATACAGAATTTCTGATGCGTTGACAGAAGCAGAATATCTTTATCGACTTTCGGGCGGCAAAGATTTTTTTATGGAAGGGAAATATATCTATTCTGTAACAGAGAATGGCTCGGTGATACGAAATAGAAATGACGCTAAAAAGTATCAAGATTCCAAAAAAGTGATATGCGCTGGAACAAGCGGCGGCGGTTTGCGTGAGATAAAAATATATAGAGGATACATATATTATGCCGCCGCAAATGGGGATTTAAGCAGAGTGTCCCTGTCGGACGGAAAAACGGAAATCATATGCACCGATTTGTCGGTAAGTGGTGTGTGGAACAGACCGTATTATATTTGTGATGAGAAAATAGTCTTGGTGAAAGATGAGGGTTCCGGTCATGATTTTCGTATATTCAGCATCAATCTTGACGGCAGCGGTGAAAAAGAAATTACCTCTGTCCGCGGGACATACTATTATTTTGTCGCAAACAAAGCGCTTTATGCTTTTGTAAAAGGAATTGGGTTCAGTCGCGTGGATTTAGAAACGGAAGAATATACGTTGCTTGGTTGGAACGACAGCGGCGTATTTCATCATCATTCAAAAGAACTATCGGATATTGGTACCGGAATTGCCTATGGGAATGCAGACAGAGTGATGATTTTTGATTACAACGGAAATCAAATGATGACATTGGGATGATGTTATAGGACAGCGATAACAGAATTGGCTTTTACGCCGTAACAAGTGTATGGATTTTAGGTCAATGAAAAATATGCCTAAAGAAATTTGATGAAAAAACAATCTTAAAAAGCATAGCCTCCACGCAAAAAACGACCAAGCGGCTGCATTTTGTATGGAGGCTATGCATATGTTGTAAATCTTGATGAAACTATTTCGTTTTAAATGGATTTATTAGCTTTTGCTTTGCTGATAGGCTTCAATGATTTTTTGTGTTACCATGGGCGGCGCCTGTTCGTAGCGTTCAAAGGTAAAGGTGAAATCGCCGCGCCCCTGCGTGATGGAACGCAAATCAATCGCATATTTTGCCATTTCAGACATCGGTACTTCCGCCACAATTTTACCGGGCTCCATACCAATCACACGTCCGCGGCGTTTGTTGATATCGCCCATCACATCGCCGGTATATTGGTCGGAAACATTGACCTCCAAATGACCGATTGGTTCTAACAGAACGGGACCCGCTTTGACCAGTTCTTTGAATGCCAAATGCGCCGCCATCTTAAACGCCATTTCGGAGGAGTCTACATCATGATAGGAGCCATCGTAAAGAGTTGCTTTCACGCCCACCACACGGTATCCTGCCTGAATACCGCCGTCCATCATTTCCTGCAAGCCTTTTTCCACTGCCGGATGATAGTTTTTGGGAACGCTGCCGCCGAAGATTTTTTCTTCAAAGACGAGTTCTTCACTGTCGCATGGTTCAAATTCAATTTTAACATGTCCATATTGTCCATGTCCGCCCGATTGTTTTTTATGTTTTCCTTCTGCTTGGATTTTTTTTGTAAATGTTTCGCGATACAGAACTTTCGGTTCTTCCAACCGCACTTCCGTTCCCATGTCTTTCAAACGCGCCAAAACCACTTCCAAATGCTGGTCGCCCAGACCGGAAACAATGAGTTGGTGCGCCTCCGCATCGTTGCGATATGCCAGCGTCTGGTCTTCTGCCGTCAGCTTATGCAGACCGGAACTGATTTTTTCTTCATCTCCGCGAGTGAGCGGAATAACAGCCATGGAATAGACCGGCTGTGGGAACGCAATGGGCGGCAGCAAAAATTGTTTTGCCTGACTGCACAGCGTATCGCCTGTTTTTGTGTTACCCAGTTTTGCAACCGCGCCGATATCGCCTGCCCCTACGCTGGGTACATCCGATTTTTCCTTGCCCTGCAAAGAAAAGAGCGGTCCGATTTTTTCCGCCGCACCCTGCGTTGCGTTAAAGACAGTGCTGTTGGCGGCAATTTTTCCGGAGAAAACACGGAACAGGGAAAGCTTTCCGATGAATGGATCTACTATTGTTTTGAACACCTGTGCTGCCAGAGGTACATTGTCGTCGCATTCCAACGGTACTAATTCATTGTTCAAAGCTGCCTGATGTGGCGCATTTACAGGAGATGGTGCATATTCTATCAAATTGTCCGCAAAGGTATCCATGTTCAAATTTGCAGCAGCGCTGCCGCAGAACACAGGGAACAGATTGCGCACGGCAATGGCTTCCTTGATACCGCTGATAAATTCCGCGTCTGTGAAAGGTTCGTCTGCAAAGAATTTTTCCATGAGTGTTTCGTTCGTTTCCGCAATTACTTCGTTCATGGTTGCTTTAATATCCGCAATCATGGACTGATAGGAGGCGTCCAGCGGGATTTCTTTTTTGCCTTTTCCGTCGAATTGATAGGCTTTTTCGTGAATCACATCGACATATCCTGTAAAAGCCGTACCGTCTTTGATAGGAATTTCAAACGGCAGGACATTTGCGCCGAATGAGGATTGCAATTCCGCCAGAACATCATCAAATTTTGCATTTTCATGATCCATTTTGTTGATAAAGAACAAAATGGGAAGTTCCTGCGTGACAGCATGTTTAAACGCCAACAGACCGCCGACGCGGGGACCGGATTTGCCACTGATGACTAAAACCGCAGCATCACTTGCACTGATACAAGCGTGCATGTCACCGATAAAGTCAAAATAGCCCGGTGTATCTAACAAATTCAATTTGTTGCCATTCCATTCCAAAGCGGCGAGTGATGCACGGATGGACAATTCGCGTTTGATTTCCTGACTGTCATAATCACAAACGGTATTACCGTCAGCAGTCTTGCCGATTCTGGAAATTGCGCCGCTGTTAAATAGCATTGCTTCTGCCATGGATGTTTTGCCTGCTTTACTGTGGGCAATCAGGCATATGTTCCTGATTTTATCTGCTTGAAATGTTTTCATGTTACCGTACTCCTCCTTTGGAAGTTAAAATTGTTTGCCTATGGTATCCTATTGGAAAAATCAGCACTTTATACCGAGAATACATGATATAAAAATGGAGACTTATTCTGATAAACTCATTATACCACAGAATGCATTATAAATCTTTAATAAATTTTAACAATATTATAGAAGAAATATGGTCAAAAACAACAAAAACAGTTTCAAGCAGATAAATCTATAGCGAAAATAAGCTATTCATGTCTGCGTAAGAATATCCAGGGGTAACAGCGACGCAGGATATTGAGTTCCTTTGCAGAAAGGCATGGTGCCTCCAACCAAAGCGGACAAGCGCCGCGGCGCACAGCAAGAGAAATATCCGGCACTGTGGCACCGCCGAGTGAAACGGGAGATGTTTCTGATATACCGCCGCTGCAGAAAAAAATAATACCGTAGAACAACAATGTTATCAGCAGCAACATCAATAATTGTAGCAACATCATGATTCATGTCACCTCCGTATGAATGAAAGTGGTAGTATAGTATATGAAACAGTGAAAAGCGGTGTGCTGCTGCAGGAAAAAAGAAGAATAATTTTTGTTAAAATGTCCCACACTAAAACAGAAACTTGTTTAGATAATGTAACAAACAAAGAAATTTGTCCATTGAAAAAAAATTCCATTATGGTATAATATAACAAAAAAAGAAACATAAACCGTAGGAGAGGGGTGAAAGCATGGCAAAAGAAACGTTGGAGGAAATCAGCAAAGCGGAGCAGGAGGCAGAAAATTTGGAGCGGGAGGCTGAAGGGCGCGCCGCACAAATTTTAGAAACTGCGCAAATGCAGGCGCAGGAGATTTTGCGGCAGGCGGAAACAGCGGCGCGGGAACGCAAACTGGAATTGCAGCGGCAAATGACGCAAAAAGCGGAGGAGATACGGCAGGAGAGTATGCGTAAAGCGGAAACGGAAAAAGAGTCGCTGCGCCGAATGGTGGCAGAAAAACAACAGCAGGCGGCACGGCTTTTACTGAAGGAATTCATTTGGTAGATATCATATAGAGAAACCATAGAAAGGAGGAGATAAGATGGCGGTTGTACCTATGAAGCGCGTCACGATTTATGGACCGCAAAAGCAGCGTAAAGCCGTACTGGAAGCATTGCAGCGGCGCAGCGTATTGGACGTGCAGGAACTGGATTTGCAGCCCTATGGTTTTGAAAAACTGGAAACGTCGGCACAGCGGGCAACCTTTGCCAAAGCGGCGAACAGTGCGCAGACAGCGCTTGGAATTTTAAATCAATACCAGCCGGAGCAGACAACGTTGTTTGCGGCATTGGAGGGCAGAAAAACGGTTTCCGTGCAGGACTATGACGCATTTATTGGACGCGCAGATAAAATATCCGCTGCCGCGGCACGGCTGACGGCACTGTCCAAAGAAATTGCGGAACTGAATGCGGAAATCGTCCGCCGGGAAACGCAGATACAAATGCTAAAACCGTGGCTGGCGCTGGATGTACCGCTTGGATTTGCAGGCACGCGGCGCACCGCAGCGTTTACGGGAACGTTTCCGGAAGGACGCACGCTGGAGGAGATTTTAGAAGAATATCAGCAGCAATTGGCGCAGGCAGCAGAGCCGGAACAATATGCGGCAGATTTTCACATCATCAGCACATCGCCGGAGCAAACCTGCGTTTTTGTTTTGTGTTTGCGCGGCGCGGCAGAAAAAGTGGAGACTATTTTGCGCAGCATGGGCTTTGCGCGTCCGACAGTATCTTCGGCAAGCATACCGGCAGAGCGTGTGAAGCGGCATGAAACCAAAATTCACGTCGCGCGGACGCGTATCGGCGAAATTGAGGCGGAAATCGCCGGATTTGCTTGGGCGCGCGACGATTTGAAATTGATGATGGACTACTATAGTATGCGGATTGAAAAATATGAGGTGCTCGAGAAGGTGAATCAGCAGCGGCATGTGTTTTCCGTCAGCGGATATGTGCCGCAGCCGGAAGCGGCGGCACTGGAGACAGAACTCGCGGCGCGTTTTCCGGTGGCTGTGGAATCGGAAGAGGTCTCAGAGGAAGAAACGCCGCCGGTGCTGCTGAAAAACAATGCCCTAAGTGCGCCGGTGGAAAGTGTGCTGGAGACCTATAGTCTGCCGGGCAAGGGGGAGATTGATCCCACCACCATGATGGCGGCGTTCTATTATGTACTCTTTGGCATGATGTTGTCGGACGCGGCATACGGCGTTTTGATGATGCTGGCGTGCGGCATTGCACTGCTGAAATTCCGAAACATGGAATCCGGCATGAAAAAAACGCTGCAAATGTTTTTCTATTGCGGCATTTCCACAACGTTTTGGGGCGTGATGTTCGGCGGGTATTTCGGAGACGCCGTCACGGTGATATCGGAGACGTTTTTCGGAAAAACGGTGACGATTCCGCCGCTTTGGTTTGCGCCGGTGGACGACCCTATGCGTATGCTGATTTTCTCGTTTGCCATTGGCATTGTGCATATATTTGCAGGGCTTGGCATCAAGTTATATCAAAATATCAAAGCGGGCGACTGGCGCAGCGGCATTTACGATACTGTCTTTTGGTATTTGTTGGTGGGCGGCGGTGTTGTATATCTGCTGTCCATGCAAATGTTTGTGGATATGGCGGGACTGAGATTTATTTTACCGCCCACGGCGGGAACGGCTGCCGCTGCTCTCGCCGGCGTTGGTGCGTTGGGCATTATCCTGTTTGGGGGACGTTCCTCCAAAAATCCTGCCAAACGTCTGGCGAAAGGATTGTATGAACTCTATGGCGTAACAAGTTACCTCAGCGATATCCTGTCCTATTCCAGACTGCTGGCATTGGGGCTTGCAACAGGGGTTATCGCTTCGGTATTTAATAAAATGGGCAGTATGTTCGGCAGCGGCATTTTGGGATTTATTTTATTTTTGGTGGTATTTATCATTGGACACACATTGAATATCGGAATCAATTTGCTGGGCGCATATGTGCACACCAACAGACTGCAATTTGTGGAATTTTTCGGGAAGTTCTATGATGGCGGCGGTGAGAAATATGCGCCGTACGGCATGCATACCAAATATTATAAAATAGAGGAAAAGAATGTCTGAAAAAATTGCCCGCACCGCCGCGTGAAAGCGGCAAGAGGAACAATTTTTTCACAGACAATTGTATTGTGTGTTTGACACAGAAAGGAATGGTTATCATGATGGAAAGTTTGGGAATTGTATTTGCTCTGGCGGGAGCAGCGTTGGCTGCTCTGATGGCAGGAATCGGGTCGGCAATCGGTGTTGGTATGGCGGGAGAAGCGGCTGCCGGCGTTGTGACGGAAGACCCGCAAAAGTTTGGTAAAGTGCTGATTTTACAGCTTTTGCCCGGTACACAGGGGATTTACGGACTGCTGATTGCGTTCATGACATTGACGCAAATCGGTATTTTGGGCGGCGATGCGAATATATCGCTGGCAAAAGGTCTGCTCTATTTTGCAGCTTGTCTGCCAATGGCGTTTGTGGGTCTGTGGTCTGCGAAACGGCAGGCGCGCGCGGCGGTATCCGGTATTCAATTGGTGGCAAAACGCCCTGACCAAATGGGAAAATCCATGATTTTTGCCGCAATGGTAGAAACCTATGCTATTTTGGCGCTGTTGGTATCCATTCTGTCTATTTTCGGGATTGCCGGACTGAATATCTAATCTGCGTTCGCACGGAAAGGAGCGGAGGTACTGATGACAGGATTGGAAACGATTTTATCGCAGATTCATCTGGAAGCGCAGCAAAAGGCGGATAGCATACTGGCGCAGGCGCAAGACGAGGCGGACAAAATAGTGGAACAAGCAAAGCGGCAGGCGGAGGGAATTGCGGAAAAAGCGCGGCAAAAAGCGGAACTGGAAGCGGCAGAACAGGAAAAAAGAAGCAACAGCGCCGCGCAGCTTGCCGCCAAACAAAGTATTTTGCAGGAAAAGCAAGCGTTGATAGGAACCGTGCTGGCAGCAGCAAAAGCAGAACTGCTGACATTGCCGGAAGAAGAATATTTTGGTTTGCTACGGCAAATGGTGCAGCAGTATGCACAGCCGGAAGCCGGCGAACTTATCTTGTCCGCAAAAGACCTTGCGCGTATGCCGAAAAGTTTTCAAAAGGAAATCAAGAACGTGCAGCCGGATTTAACCATATCGGAACAAACAGCGGATATTAGCGGCGGATTTTTGCTGGTCTATGGCGGCGTTGAGATAAACTGTGGATTTGACGCATTGTTTGCGGCGGAGGAGGATACGATGCGGGGCAGAGCGCACGAGATTTTGTTTGAGTAGGAGGCGGGACGATGGCAGAGCAATATACCTATGCAGTTTCGCGCATCCGCGCCATGGAACCGGAACTGCTGTCCAGACCGGAGCTAGAACAACTGCTCACTGCGCCCGACGCAGTGCAGGCAATGCAGCAATTGGCGGACAAAGGGTTTGGCGGCGGAGAAGTATTCGCGTCCTTTGATGAACTGCTGGAAGCGGAGCGGGAACGGATGTGGGAGACACTATATGAACTGGTGCCGGAGGACAAAATTTTCACGGTATTCCGCTATGAAACGGATTTTCACAATCTAAAAGCAGCGGTGAAAGCGGCAGTAACAGATATGGACACGCAAGGACTGTATCGGGACAACGGAACAGTATCGGCAGAGCGAATTGTGCAGGCGGTACGAAAACGGGAATATGACGCGCTGCCGGAGCATTTGCGGCAAACGGCACAGCAGGCGATGGAGGTGCTTTTGCAAACGCGCAGTGGACAGGAATGCGACATTGTTATTGACCGTGCTGCATTGGAACAGATGAAAGAGGTAGGTAAAAACAGTGATGTGGAATTGGTGCGGGACTATATGGAATGGTCTGTGGCGCTGGCGGATATCAAAATTGCCGTCCGAGGCTGCCGGACAGGAAAGCCGGTGGCATTTCTGCGGAGAGCGCTGGTGCCTTGTCAGACGCTGGATACAGTGCAGCTTGCGGCGGCAGCGGCAAAAAATATGGACGCGGTCTATGCCTATTTGACCTATACCAAATATGCCGCGGCAGTGGACGCGCTGAAAGAATCCATGAACGCTTTTGAAAAATGGGCGGACAATCAAATCATGGCGCTCGTCCGCGCACAAAAAACCAATCCATTCACCATTGCGCCGGTGCTGGCGTTTATGCTGGCGAAAGAAAACGAGCGTAAAACGGTGCGTATGATTTTAACAGGAAAACAGAACGGAATTGCGGCGGACGCGATTCGGGAAAGGCTGCGTGATACTTATGTATAATATTGCGGTGCTGGGAGACAGGGACAGCGTTTTGGGATTTGCCGCGCTGGGACTGGATATTTTTCCGGTGCAGGACGCGGCACAGGCACAGCAGCAATTCCGGCGGCTTGCCGGCGGCAGCTATGCAGTGATTTATGTGACGGAAGCGGCGGCAGAGTGGCTGCAGGAGGAGATTGACAAGGTGCGTGTGCAATTGACACCGGCGGTCATTTTAATTCCTGGTACGCAGGGAAACACTGGTGAAGGAATGCGGAGCGTACACCGCTCTGTGGAGCAGGCAGTCGGATCTGATATTCTATAATAGAGTTTTCTCGAAAGGGGGACTTCTTCCGGCTCGTTTTACTCGCCGTCATGCCGTCCCCCTTGTCGGAATCCCCTTAAGCAGCGTTCTTCGCTCGCGCATCGTGCCGCATAGCGCGGCACTCCGAACGCTGCAGGGTATCAAATCTTCGGCGCCTGTCCGAAGATTTGATGATTAAAAAGTTTAGAATTTTCTGCTTTTCGGTACTTTTTTCTTCCGCTTCACTGTGCATAAAAACGCGCGGCAGTCGGCGGAGATGCACGAAATAATACCAATTTGCTTCGTAGATTGGTATAATAGAAACGGAGTTTTCTCGAAAGAGGGACTTCTTCCGAAACGCCGGGAATTTGGTAAAAATGAGGATGTGATGAGGAAAATGATAAGCAAAGGAACGATTCAAAAAGTAGCCGGGCCGCTGGTTATTGCAGAAGGTATGCGCGATGCCAACATGTTTGATGTGGTGCGTGTCAGCGAACAGCGGTTGATTGGTGAAGTGATTGAAATACATGGCGACCGCGCCTCCATTCAGGTCTATGAGGAAACCTCCGGACTGGGACCGGGCGCGCCGGTGGAATCCACGGGAGAACCGCTCAGCGTGGAACTGGGACCGGGGCTGATTGGCAGCATTTTTGATGGTATCCAGCGTCCGTTGGACGACATCATGAAGGTGGCGGGCAATAATCTGAAACGCGGCGTAGAAGTGGCGGCGCTGAAACGGGACAAAAAATGGGAATTCAAACCGCTGAAACAAGCGGGCGAAACGGTTTCCGGCGGAGATGTGCTGGGCACGGTACAGGAGACGGAAGTCGTGGTGCAGAAAATTATGGTGCCGCCCAAAATGAGCGGAACATTAAAAGACATCCAAGCGGGTAGTTTCACTGTGGAGGATGTAGTGGCGGAGATTGAAACGCCACAGGGCGTGCAGGAAATCCGGCTCATGCAAAAATGGCCGGTGCGCGTGGCGCGTCCCTATGCACAGAAACTGTCGCCCGACATGCCGCTGATTACAGGACAACGCGTGATTGACACCATGTTTCCGATTGCCAAAGGCGGCGTGGCGGCAGTACCAGGGCCGTTTGGCAGCGGCAAAACCGTTGTACAGCACCAACTGGCAAAATGGGCAGAAGCGGATATCGTGGTCTATATCGGCTGCGGCGAGCGCGGCAACGAAATGACGGACGTGCTGAACGAATTTCCGGAGTTGATTGACCCGCAGACAGGGAAATCCCTGATGGAACGAACCGTGTTGATTGCCAACACGTCGGATATGCCGGTGGCGGCGCGGGAAGCGTCTATCTATACCGGTATCACCATTGCGGAATATTTCCGCGACATGGGTTATTCCGTGGCGCTCATGGCGGATTCCACGTCCCGCTGGGCGGAAGCGCTGCGTGAGATGTCGGGACGACTGGAGGAAATGCCCGGTGAGGAAGGCTATCCGGCGTATCTCGGCAGCCGCTTGGCGCAGTTCTATGAACGCGCCGGACGTGTGATTGCGGCGGGCAGTGAAGGTCGGGAAGGCGCGCTGTCTGTTATCGGCGCAGTATCGCCGCCGGGCGGCGACATTTCCGAGCCGGTGTCGCAGGCAACGCTGCGCATTGTGAAAGTGTTCTGGGGACTGGACGCATCGCTGGCATATAAACGTCATTTTCCGGCGATTAACTGGTTGACGAGTTATTCGCTGTATGTGGACAGCATGGCGAGCTGGTTTACGGAGCATGTGCATGAGGACTGGACACGGCTGCGTGCGGAAATTATGCTGCTGCTGCACGAGGAATCGGAACTGGAGGAAATCGTGAAACTGGTCGGTATGGACGCGCTTTCGCCGGGCGACAGGCTAAAACTGGAAGCGGCGCGTTCCATTCGTGAAGATTTCCTGCATCAAAATGCATTCCATGAGGTGGATACCTACACACCGCTGGAAAAGCAATATTTGATGATGAAACTGGTGTTGGAATATTATGAAGCCTGTATGGCGGCACTGGATAAAGGAACGGATGTGGAAGCGTTGGTGCGGCTGGAAGTGCGTGAACGTATCGGGCGTTTCAAATATGTTGCGGCGGAACACATGCAGGAGGAATATGAAGCGATAACGCGGGAGTTGAACAATGAAATCAGCGGCAAAGTGCCGAAGGAGGGGGATTATTGATGCCAAAAGAATATCGGACAATTGAAGAAGTGGCGGGCCCTCTGATGATGGTGCGCGGCGTGGAGGACGTAGACTATAACGACCTTGGCGAAATTGAACTGGCGGACGGGGAAACGCGTCGCTGTAAAGTGCTGGAAATTGACGGCGGTAACGCTTTGGTGCAGCTGTTTGAAAGCGCAACGGGAATCAATCTGGCAAGCAGCAAGGTACGTTTTTTGGGACGCAGCATGGAACTGGGCGTGTCGGAGGATATGCTCAGCCGCGTGTTCGACGGACTGGGACGTCCTATTGATGGTGGTCCTGCTATCTTGCCGGAAAAACGACTGGATATCAACGGTCTGCCCATGAATCCGGCGGCGCGTAACTACCCGCAGGAGTTTATTCAAACGGGTGTGTCCGCCATTGACGGACTAAACACATTGGTGCGCGGACAGAAACTACCCATTTTCTCCGCAAGCGGACTGCCGCATGCACAGCTTGCGGCACAGATTGCGCGGCAGGCAAAAGTGCGCGGGACGGACGAACCGTTCGCGGTTGTCTTTGCCGCAATGGGTATCACGTTTGAAGAATCCAACTATTTTATAGAAAGTTTTAAGGAAACGGGTGCCATTGACCGTACGGTCATGTTTGTGAATCTGGCGAACGACCCGGCGGTGGAACGAATTGCCACGCCGCGTATGGCGTTGACTGCCGCAGAATATCTGGCATTTGACAAGGGAATGCATGTGCTGGTTATTTTAACAGATATCACTAACTATGCCGACGCGCTGCGTGAGGTGTCCGCTGCGCGGAAAGAAGTGCCGGGACGGCGTGGATATCCTGGCTATATGTATACCGACCTTGCAACGCTCTATGAACGCGCGGGACGGCAAAAGGGCAAAGCGGGTAGTATTACGATGATTCCGATTTTGACGATGCCAGAAGATGACAAAACCCATCCGATTCCGGACTTGACAGGATATATCACAGAGGGGCAGATTATTTTAAGTCGTGAACTCTACCGCAAGAATGTTGCACCACCCATTGACGTACTGCCCTCCTTGTCGCGATTGAAGGATAAAGGAATTGGAGAAGGTAAAACGCGCGCTGACCATGCGGATACCATGAACCAGCTTTTTGCGGCATATGCACGCGGAAAAGATGCAAAAGAACTCATGGTAATTTTGGGAGAAGCAGCGTTGACGGATATTGACAAACTATATGCGAAATTTGCCGACGCGTTTGAAAAGGAATATGTTTCGCAGGGCTATGAGACGAATCGGGACATTGAAGAGACGCTGGCGCTTGGCTGGAAGCTGTTGTCTATCCTGCCGAGAAGCGAACTGAAACGAATCAAGGACGCCTATTTAGACGAATATTATGTGGAGAAATAAACGGAAGGAGGCGGAAGCATGGCAACGGTGCAGGTGAACCCGACACGCATGGAACTCACGCGGTTGAAAAAGAAGCTGGTGACAGCGCGCCGCGGGCATAAACTCCTGAAAGATAAACGCGATGAACTCATGCGTCAGTTTTTGGAATTGGTGCGGGAAAACAGGACGCTGCGCGAAAAGGTGGAACGCGGTATTCGGAAGGCAAACCAAAATTTTGTGTTGGCAAGCGCTGTCATGGACGATGCTTCGCTGAAAACGGCATTGCTTGCACCCGGACAGTCTGTGTCGCTGGAGATGGAGACGCGAAATGTCATGAGCGTGGATATCCCTGTTTTTCAGTATAAAACCAGAACGCCGGACGAAAACGATATCTATTCCTATGGGTTTGCGTTCACCTCCGGCGATTTGGACGACGCAGTGAAATCGCTTTCCGAGGTGCTTCCGGATATGCTGCGGCTGGCGGAGGTGGAAAAAGCCTGCCAGCTGATGGCGGCGGAAATTGAAAAAACGCGCCGCCGCGTGAATGCGCTGGAACACGTGATGATACCGGATTATTTGGACAAAATTAAATATATCACCATGAAATTGGACGAAAACGAGCGCAGTACGCAAATCCGTTTGATGAAAGTCAAGGACATGATGCTGAAACAGCAGTATGAAATGAAACATCAAGATGCAGCGGCAGATTAGTGTGAATTTACTAGATAATATTTTAGGAAAGAACCGACATTTTTGTCGGTTCTTTTTTGTGCGAAAATATTATTTCGTACAGATTTTGTGCCCAATATGGCAAACCATGAAAAATTAAGGAAAATTTAATAAAATATTGGCGAAATATTAATGGGAATCAGGTATACTGAAAAACAAAGGACAAGCCAAACGGTTGGCGGGAGGTGTGTGTATTGGAAATGACCTTAAAGGCGAGAGAAAAAATGAAATTAGATGAAAAACAATACCGGCGGCGGCGAAAAATCATCAGCGGTATTTCTTTTACGCTTCTGTGCGTGCTGTTCGGCGTGGTATGTTTTTATGCGAAACCGCTAATGGAATTGGTGGCGGAGCCAGAACGGTTTCGTGCATGGATAGAGGGGCAGGGGCTGCTGGGATATGTGACCTTTGTCGCTATCATGTGTCTGCAAGTCGTGATTGCTGTCATACCGGGCGAGGTGGTGGAAATCGGTGCGGGATATGCCTTTGGAGCGATTTTAGGTATGCTGCTGTGTTTGGTTGGTGTGGCGATAGGTTCCGCCATTATCTACGGATTCACAAAATTGTTTGGCTATAAAATGGTGGAAGCTTTCATTTCGCGTGAAAAAATCCAGTCATTAAAATTTATTCAAAGCAGCAAGCGGCTGAACTTGCTGGTGTTTTTGCTGTTTTTGATTCCCGGAACGCCCAAAGACATCATCACCTATTTTATCGGACTTACGCCAATGAAACTCCGAACATTTTTGCTGATTTTGGGCGTTGCAAGAATTCCTTCCGTCATTTCCTCTACCATGGGCGGACATGCTTTGGGACTGCAAAATTATATGGTTGCTGTCATTGTGTTTACCATCACTGCCGCCATGAGCCTTATCGGCATTTTGATTTACCGGCGGATATGCCGCAAAGAGAATCAAGCCGAAAACTGATGTTTGATAGGTTGCCATATGACACGAACGCGCCTGTATATTATACAGACGCGTTTTGTACTATAGAATTTTTTATTTTCCGAAAAGGAACACACACGCAAAGCGGAGATGTTTTAGCGTATAGATTTTGCGGCAAGCGCCGTATGGAACCATGTAATTTGTTCATCTACTTGCTGTAAATGCTGTTGTAACACCTGTAATTCATTCAAAATCTTTGCGCGGTGTTGTAAAAACAGTTCCAGTTGGTCGGATAACGATTCCTCACCAAGAGAACAGAGGTCAAAAAAATGCTGGATTTCCCGAATGGTCATACCAGTGTTTTTTAGACAGCGCACCGTTTCAATCCGTGATAGGTCTGCATCCGTGAAATATCGGATTCCCTTTTCTGTGCGCCCGGGAGAGAGCAGCCCCTCCTTGTCATAATAGCGAAGAGTGAACGCGGTTAAATTGGTTTTTTTTGCGGCTTCAGAAATGGAATAATACATGGTAGTTCACCCACTTTGCGTTTTTTCTCAGAGTACCACGAAACCACTGTATTGTCAATCAGAAACCGGAAAAAATAATTCACAAATTTTAAGTGAAATTACTGGTAATTCTGATTGAAATTTTTTTCAGAAACCCCCTTGACTTAGAGTGTACTGTAAGGTTTACAATAGGGAAACATCCTAAAAATCAGGGAGAAAAAGGGGGCGGTTTGAATGGTAAAAGATTTGACAACGGGCAGTCCGGCGAGACGGATTGTACTTTTTACCATTCCGATGATGTTGGGAAATTTGTTTCAACAATTATATAACATGGCAGACACATTAATTGTTGGGAGAACCATTGGGGTGCAGGCGCTCGCGGCGGTGGGCTGCACAGGCAGCATTATTTGGCTGATTATTGGGTTGGCGCAGACCATTACCTATGGATTTTCCCTTGTCACAGCGCAGCATTTCGGCGCGCATGACGCAGCGCGTGTGCGCAGAAGTTTTGCAACCAGTCTGGTAATCAGTATGACGCTTGCGATTTTGCTCACGCTTGTCAGCGTACCTATGACAACGACGATTTTAAAGTGGATGCATGTGCCGCCGGAAATTTTACAGCAGGCGCATCACTATCTGATCGTGATATTCAGCGGGATTGCCGCGTCAGTGTTGTTCAACCTGTTTTTTAACATGATACGGGCGTTGGGCGACGGCAAGACCCCGCTGTTATTTTTGGGTATCACTTGTTTGCTGAACATTGCGCTGGATTTTTTATTCATTTTGCGGTTCAACATGGGCGTGGTGGGCGCGGGTCTGGCAACAGTGGTATCCCAAGCGATTTCCGGCATTTTATGTATTTTTTATATCAGGAAAAAGCTGCCAGGATTGCAGCTGCAAAAGGAAGATTGGAGAATCACGCCGCGGGATGTGAAGGTGCACCTAAAAGTAGGACTGCCGGTAGGATTCCAAAATTCCATTATTGCGATAGGTGCTTTGGCACTGCAAATTGCGTTTAATCAGTTGGGCGCGGGGGCGGTCACAGCGTATACGGTACAAGCAAAAATCGGGAGTTTCGCTACGTTGCCGCTGAATGCATTTGGTACGTCTATGGCGACCTACGCGGCGCAAAACTACGGCGCGTGCAATCTGGAGCGAATTCGCCGTGGGGTGCGTCAATGCATGGCAATGACAATTCCGATGGCTGTGTTGCTCAGTATTACAATTATTTTGGCAGGACGACCGCTCGCATGGATATTTTTAGGCAGCGGTGAGGAAGCAGTTTTTGCGCTGGTGCAAAAATATTTGCGAATGGTCTGCCCGTTTTATCTTGGTCTGCAGGCATTGTTGGTCTATCGCGGCGTATTGCAGGGACTCGGAAAAGGGTTGGTACCAACCATTGCAGGAGTCATGGAGTTGGTCGGACGCTTTGTCGGCGCGTTGGTTTTGGTGCGGATATATGGGTTTGCCGGTGCATGTATTGCAGAACCGGCAGCATGGCTTGGCGCCGCGGTTCCGGTTGTCATTTCCTATTACTATACCATGCGGGAACTGCGTTGGCGTATGCAAGTTGGAAAAAATGCTGTCCTGTTGCTGCCCGGAAATATTGCTGAATGTGCAGAGGGAACAGTAGCGGCGGGGGGACAGAACAGCGGGGAAAAGGCGATGGATAATGAAGTAATAGAAGATAACGGAATATAGATAGAATAAAAGTAAAACAGCCGAAGCGGGAATATTCCCGCTCCGGCTGTGTCTGTTCGTCCGAAAAGAGATGTTTAAGCCTCCTCCGGTTGAACCGTCTGCGCCCGTTTTTCCAGTTCCGCAAGTTTATCCTCCAAAAATTTTATACGGATTTTGAGTTTTTCCAGTTCCAAATTTTCAGGAACAGTCGCTTGTTTGCCGGAAAAACGGCAAATTTCATCGCTCAAATTGACCGTGGCGTTGCTGCTTGCAGCAGGTGCAGCACAAGCGGCGGACGCTGCTGCCTGTTGCGGCGCGGCGGACGGCTGCTCGGTCTCTTCATATAAAAAGGTCATTTGGCTGCCTGAAACATCCTGCAATGTGGCAGCGGGACTTTTGAGCCATGCAAGCTGTGTTTGCGGCGGCACCTCCTGTTTTTGAGAGGAGAGGTTTTGCAGCGTGATATGGAAGATGGTGCTGTCCTGTAAAAAAGAAACCTTTAATCCGTTTTCGTCTTTCCAAAGGACGGGACGCGTTTGGTTTGTGCAATATTGGTAAATGCAAAACGGTTTTCCTTCCGGCGGACAATAGACAAGGGCGTTGCTGTTTTTGTCCTTTGCAAGATAAGAGATGTGCAGTCCGTCGTCATAGAGACAACTGGGATATTTGGTGCCGATTGATTTTTGATCCAGCGTCACAGTTTCGCTGAGCGATTTGCTGCTCCAAATCAGCCGGCGCGTTAAAACATTGCCAAACGGAGAGATATATGTAATTAAAATATCTCGGTTGTCAGGGTCGGTGCAAATGGAAAAGGGCGCGTCCAAATTGCTGCACGCGTCAATGAAAAAAGGTTTGCCGTCACCGGACAAAAACGAAAGATAGAATAGTGTGCGTGCGTTTTGTGTGACGGTGTAAAACAGAACTG
This sequence comes from Clostridia bacterium, assembly GCA_022801925.1. Classification (GTDB taxonomy): domain Bacteria; phylum Bacillota; class Clostridia; order RUG12999; family RUG12999; genus JAAWTG01. The sequence continues at coordinate 29,089 of JAAWTG010000011.1, forward strand.
GTATATTCCCATGCAGCATTAAATGAAAATTGCGCGCGCCGCAAATGGATTGTAGTGGGACAATATCAAAGGCGTTTTGAAAAAAACGTGCAAGATAGGTAGCAGAGGGGTTACAATAAACAATATAAACGGTGTCATTTGCGCTAACCGCCGCGTCAAAAAATGGGTAACAGTCGTGACTCAGTTCCTTTTGGAACTGATTGGTTGTCAAGGTGAGCGTAGAACCGCGCATTTCGAGATGAATATCGCCGTGGCGGGTGGTGTTCAGAATGATTTTTTGACTCATGGAAATCCCTGCCTTTCACTGATTCCTTCAATAGTTATCTTATGAAGGGAAAAGAGAGGGTATACCGCAGGGAAATGAAAATTATAGGAACATAAAAAGCTGTGTAACATATTATAGTAGTGAAACAGCATAAAATTCTATAGATACCGGGCACGGAAGCTCTGAAAACAGAAAACAGTCCATGTTGCTTGCCAAACTGGGAAACGGTAAGGGTTTCATTAAAAAAAGGAGGTTAAACAATGGCGGAAACAAAAAATTGCAATAATTTGAATGAAGCTGTGTGTATACAAACAGATAAAATTTATGACTCGTGCAGAGAAAAAGAGTGTCTCGAAAACTTAAGAGTCTATTTTTCGGAAAGTGCACAGAGTGTGATTGACCGCGCAACGTCTGTCCGGTTTAAAAAAGCAGAAATTATTTGCTGTAGTTCAGACGTAGAAGAGGTTGGATTCAACCGCGGATTCTTCAGCGTGGATATTAAATTCTATTTCAAAATATTCTTAGAAGCCTGCGGCTGCGGCGGACGTCCGATTGAAATAGAAGGACTTGCTACATATTATAAAAAAGTGATATTGTTTGGCTCAGAAGGAAGCGCGTTTACGTTTACCTCTGACATGGACACGAATTTCTGTGATTGTATGCGGCCGGAGAAAAACAATCTGCCCAAAGCGGTGATTGAAACGGTGAATCCTGTTGCCTTGGGCGCAAAAATCGTAGATGTATGCTGTGACTGTTACTGCGGAGAAGAATCTGTTAGTGTGGCGAGCTGCGGCTGCTGCGATATCAATGATATCCCGGGCTGCATTTGCAACCTGTTTGACGGACCGGTTGGCAACTATGACTGCAAAAAACGCATTTATGTAACGCTGGGAATTTTCGTGATTGTTCGTCTGCAAAGAAGCGTGCAACTGCTGATTCCTTGCTATGACTTCTGCATTCCGGAAAAAGAATGTATTGAACAGCCGGAGGACGATCCGTGCAAACTGTTTGAAAAAATTAAATTCCCTGTGGACGAATTTTTCCCACCCAGCAGCTATATGGCGCAAAACGATTGTGACTGCGGCTGCAAATAAGAATATAACCATAAAAGACCGGAACAATACTGTTCCGGTCTTTTGAAATTTCAAAAGATTTTATCCCAAGTCGCTATTTCACTGCTCTGGTTGCAATGAAACAGGGAATGTTCATTTGGTGCAAACGCCCGTCGCCGTTGGTATCTTCATATAAATCTGTTAATCGAAATCCCGCTTCAAGCTGACCGCCTATCTGTTCTTCTAAGGTATGGGAAAACTGCACGCCGTCATTGTCTTGCTCCAATTGTTTCATTTGTTCTGCGTTTTTGAGTGGGTTAAACGGCAATGAATTTACCACCTCTGTTTCATCATCACCGGCAAATAAAAAGTTGATTCCGTTGTCCATTCCTGCAAGAAGTATGCCGGAGTGTTTTAATACACGATAACATTCCTGCCATATCGGCTTTACTTCCTCAACATAGCAATTTGCTACAGGGTGAAAGATAATATCGAAAGATTCATTCTCAAAAGGCAACTCTTTCGTCATGTCTCCTCTGATAATTTCAATATTGTATTGCTCCCTTTTAGCAACGATTCTTTCACTGTTTATCTGTTCTTCGGAATAATCAAGTACGGTACATACTGCGCCGAGGGCAGCAAAAATCGGCATTTGCTGTCCGCCACCGCTTGCCAATCCTAATATTTTTTTGCCTTTTAAGTTGCCAAACCATTCGTGAGGGACATATTTTGTAGGTGTCAATTTTACGTTCCATACGCCGTTTTGTGCAGCTTCATAGGTAGAATGGTCAATTGGTTTTCCCCATTCCCAGCCATTTTTGACCCAACTGTCAATTGTCTTTGCATTGATATCCTGATATGACATTGTATTCCTCCTTAGGCAAACAAAAATCGAATATGCTTGCGCCATGTAGGGAAAATTTTTTGCGGTTAAAATATATTCTATATATTTCCGTGCCGAAGGCGGGTATACCACCAAAAAGCGCTCCGTTTTTTTATAAAAAGTCGCCGCAAGCGATATAAAACTTGCGGCGACGTGGTGGAGACAACTGGAGTCGAACCAGTGACCTCCTGCATGTCAAGCAGACACTCTAACCAGCTGAGCTATGCCTCCATAAAGTTTTCACAAACAAGATTATAGCATAGAAAAGGGCAAGTGTCAATTGTTTATTATATTTTTTGTTTTGAGCGCGCGCATAGCGTTTAAAATCGCTATCACAGAGACACCGACATCTGCAAAAACGGCTTCCCACATGTTTGCCATGCCGAGTGCGCCGAGAAGCAAAACCAAAAGTTTCACGCCTAAGGCAAAGACAATGTTTTGCCGCACAATGCGCAGCGTTTTTTGAGAAATTTTCATGGCAACAGCGATTTTGGAAGGACTGTCGTCCATGAGCACCACGTCTGCGGCTTCAATGGCGGCGTCGGAGCCAAGCGCGCCCATTGCAATACCGATATCCGCGCGGGACAATACAGGCGCGTCATTGATACCGTCGCCGACAAATGCCAGTTTGCCGCGCGGCGTTTTTTCATGTAGCAGTTTTTCCACCTGTTCCACTTTATCTGCAGGAAGAAGCTGCGTATAAACAGCGTCCAGTCCGAGTTGCTGCGCGACCTGTTCGCCGACAGCTTTGGAATCGCCGGTCAGCATAACAGTTTTGCGGATACCCTGTTTTTTGAGCGCGTGCACAGCATCTGCGGCATCTGCTTTGATTTCATCGGAAATCACAATATGACCGGCATACCGACTGCCGACAGCCACATGAACAATGGTGCCGGTATGATGGCAGTCATGCCATGCCGCACCGATTTCTTTCATCAATTTATCGTTGCCGGCATAGACTGTCACGCCGTCCACAGCGGCGCGGACGCCGCGCCCTGCCAGTTCTTCCGAATCGGTGACGCGCGCAGCGTCAAGCGGCCGTCCATATGCTGCTTTGAGCGACAGGGAAATGGGATGGTTGCTGTAGTTTTCAGCCAGTGCGGCAAATTCCAAAAGCTGCGATTCTGAAATATCGTCCGGATGGATTGCAGTCACCTGAAACGTGCCATGCGTCAGCGTTCCGGTTTTGTCAAACACAATCAGTTCCGTTTGTGCCAATGCTTCCAGATAATTGCTGCCTTTCACTAAAATACCGCATTTGGACGCGCCGCCGATACCGCCGAAAAAGCTGAGCGGCACAGAAATCACGAGCGCACAGGGGCAGGAAATGACCAAGAAAATGAGCGCGCGCTGCACCCATTCGCCCCATTCGCCGCCGAGAAAGAGAGGCGGCAACAGTGCAAGCAGCGCCGCGAAAATAACGACCACCGGCGTATAATAACGGGCAAATTTTGTAATAAAATTCTCGCTTTTCGCTTTTTTACTGCTGGAGTTTTCTACCAAATCCAGAATTTTAGAGACAGTAGATTCTCCAAATGCACGGTTCACACGAATGTGCAGCAGCCCGCTTTGGTTGATACAACCACTGATAACATTGTCGCCCGGCTGCACATCACGCGGCAGGGATTCGCCGGTTAGCGCGGAGGTGTTGAGGGCGGAAACACCGTCCAGCACAACGCCGTCCAGCGGCACTTTTTCGCCGGGCTTGACCACAATCGTGTCACCGACAGCAATTTCGTTTGGGTCAACCTGTTTGAGTTCGCCGTCCACTTCTATGTTCGCATAGTCAGGACGAATGTCCATCAACGAGGCAATCGATTTGCGTGAACGTCCCACGGCATAACTTTGGAACAGTTCGCCGACTTGGTAGAACAACATCACAGCAACACCTTCGGGATATTCGCCCAAGCAAAACGCGCCAACGGTGGCAAGCGCCATGAGAAAGTTTTCGTCAAAAATTTGTCCGTGCGCTATATTGCGGACAGCACGCCACAAAACGTCCCAGCCGACAAGCGCGAACGGCGCCAGAAACAACAGCAGCCGCAGGAGTCCCTCCGCCGGAATACACATCGCAGCGACAAACAACGCCGCGGCGGTAACAATGCGCAGCAGCATCTTTTTTTGTTTTTTACTCATTGAACACACCTCATTTCTGTAAAAATACATTAGAGAACAATGGTGCAGTCCGGTTCCACTTTGCGGCAAACTTTGACGACTTCTTTCATGATTTCGTCAAAACGGTCGTCTACCGCTTCTAGCGTGAGTTTTTGTGAGAAGAAACTCACAGAAGCGTCCTGTACGCCGTCAATTTTTTTGATTGCCGTTTCCATTTTTGCCGCGCAGTTGGCGCAGTCGAGGTCTATCAGTTTAAATTGTTTTTTCATTAAAAATCATCCTTTCTGTTGAAATACACTATTCAGCCAAATGCTCCATACCTTGATTGATAATGGTATGCACATGGTCGTCCGCCAAAGAATAGAACACGGTTTTTCCCTCGCGGCGATATTTGACGAGTTTGCTTTGTTTGAGTGCGCGAAGCTGGTGCGAAATGGCGGACTGCGTCATATTCAAAAGCTGGGCAATGTCACAGACACACATTTCGGATTCAAACAAAACATATAAAATTTTAATACGCGTGGAATCTCCAAAGATTTTAAACAACTCTGCAAGGTCGTATAAAATCTCGTCATCCGGCATGTTTTGGTTCACCTGCGTGATAATTTCATCATGCGCATGAATATATTCGCAGCGTTCCACATCATTTTGAGCAGACATGATATCACATTCTTTCATATGAATTATTGTTCATATATTATTATATGCAAAACGAAGAATTTTGTCAATACTTTTTTAAAGGAATTTTTAAAAAATTTCAAAAAAGGTATTGACTTAAAGTTAACTTTAACTTGTATAATGATGTCAATAAGAGCAAAAACGATATTATAAAATCAGAGCAGCGTAAGGCGCGGCATGTCAATTGGCGGCAAGCTGAATACTCTATATGAGTGAATCAAGAAGAAAAGGAGGATTGCCATGCAATACAGAAAGCTGGGAAAAACAGGGCTATTGGTCAGTGAAATCGGTCTCGGCGCGGAATGGTTGGAACGGCATAATGCGGAGGAATGCAGAGAAATCATTGATATTTGTGCGCAAAAGGGAATCAACATTCTGGATTGCTGGATGTCGGAACCAAAGGTGCGTTCCAACATAGGTGCCGCCATTCGCGGGCGGCGGGGAAAGTGGTTCATTCAGGGACACATCGGTTCCACTTGGCAGGACGGGCAATATGTACGCAGCAGAGAAGTTTCCAAAGTGCGGGAGGCGTTTGAAGATTTGCTGACCCGTTTGCAAACCGATTATATTGACCTTGGCATGATTCACTATGTGGATCAGGAATCTGACTGGAATCATATTCTTGGGAGCGATTATTTGGAGTATATACAGGAATTGAAAAGCAACGGGAAAATTCGTCACATCGGCATGAGTACGCACAATCCGTCAGTGGCGAAGCTGGCGGTGGAAAGCGGCATTGTCGAAATGATTATGTTCAGCATTAACCCTGCTTTTGACTTGCTTCCCGCAACGGAGGAAATTGACGACTATTTTGTGGAACAATACGACGAGAACTTGAGCGGCATCGCGCCGGAACGCGTGGAACTATACCGGCTTTGCGCGCAAAAAGAGGTTGGTATCACTGTGATGAAGGGATATGCCGGCGGCAGACTTTTTCAGGCGGAGTCATCGCCGTTTGGTGTGGCGCTTACGCCGGTGCAGTGTCTGCACTATTGCCTGACCCGCCCTGCCGTCGCGTCCGTTATGGTGGGATTCGATAGTCCGCAGCATGTGGAGGAAGCGGTGGGATATGAAACGGCAAGCGAAACGGAAAAAGATTATGCAACCGTTCTGGCAAAAGCGCCGCGCCATTCGTTCCATGGACAATGTACCTATTGTGGGCATTGCAAGCCTTGTCCGGTGGAAATTGATATTGCAATGGTGAACAAACTATATGATTTGGCGGTCATGCAAAAGGAAACACCGTCTTCCGTGAAAGAGCATTATAAGGCGCTGGAGAAAACAGCTGCTGATTGTATCGGCTGCGGCGGCTGCGAAACGCGGTGTCCGTTTGGCGTTCCGGTTGTGCAGCGTATGGAAAAAGCAAAAGAATTATTTGATACAATCAAATAATTTTATAATAGAAGTGTTTGGAAGGGAGGATAGAAAAACATTACGATATTGCAATTGTTTCGGAAAGGAGGAATTGTTTTGACGGTAAAATCGAACATCACAAAAATAATGGTATTCGTAGCAGCATTGGCGCTGATTTGTGCCGCGTTTATTGCCTTTGCCGCAAATGATAACGGTAGCGCACCTGCAAACGGCGCACCGGCGGCAGCAAGTGGAAGCACGGTAATACTGCAAATTGGCAATCCTATAATGCGCGTCAACGGTGAGGAGATGGAAATTGACCCGGGCAGGGGTACGGTTCCGATGACGGTATCGGACAGGACGCTTGTTCCGATACGGGCTATCATAGAATCGCTGGGCGGCAATGTTGATTGGAACGAAGAACAGCAGCAGGTGACGCTAACCTATCATGGTGATGTTATCAAATTGACCATTGGTTCGCAGACGGCGTATTTAAATGAGGAAGAACATTTATTAGATGTGGCGCCGGCGACAATCAATGACAGAACCATGCTGCCGATACGCTTCATTGCAGAGGGATTTCAATTTCATGTGGATTGGAAGGAGGAAACACAAACTGTGGAAATTACAACATCTAACACAACACAAACGACAAACTTGGAACATCAAACAACGGACGAAACCGCTCCGGTGGTCTATATGACAACGAAAATCACGCCGGAAGCCATGGTGGAAATTTATGAGAAACTGGATAAGAAAGTGGAAGGCAAGGTAGCTGTGAAACTTTCTACCGGTGAAGCGGGCAATACGCATTACCTAGCCCCGAATCTCATCAAAGATTTAGTGCAGTCGGTAAACGGAACTATTGTGGAATGTAACACTGCCTACGGCGGTTCCCGCGCAAGCACGGCAATGCATAAACAAGTTGCCGCCGACCACGGTTTCACCGCGATTGCCGATGTGGATATCATGGACGAAAACGGCGACATTTCCATTCCGGTAACGGGCGGCGACAATCTCAAGGAAAACTTTGTCGGCGCACATCTTGCAAACTATGACAGTATTTTGTGCTTGTCCCATTTTAAAGGTCATGCAATGGGTGGTTTTGGCGGCGCGATTAAAAACATGTCGATTGGTATTGCGTCAAGCGAAGGGAAAGGCTGGATACACACGGCAGGGAAATCGAAAACGGACATTTGGGGCGGCGTGCAGGACAATTTTCTGGAAGCGATGGCGGAAGCGACCGGCGCGGTGGTGGATTACATGGACGGAAAAGTTGTCTATATCAACGTGATGAACCACCTGTCCGTGGACTGCGACTGTGACGGCAATCCTGCAAAACCGGAAATGGACGACGTGGGCATTTTAGCATCGACCGACCCTGTTGCGTTAGACCAGGCGTGCGTGGATATTGTCTATCACACCGACCGCGCACAAAGCGGCGCATTGATTGAGAGAATGGAATCCAGAAACGGAATGCATACGCTGGAGCAGGCGGTGAAAATGGGACTTGGCAGCAGAAACTACAGACTGGTAGACATAGACTAGGCTTTGATACAGGTATTTACAAGACACTGAAAAAATTTGACATTGCCATGTTTTTAGAGGTATAATAAGGAAGTAATTATTTTAAAACGCAGGAGGAATATACAATGGCATGTTTTGTAGTACCAACAGCAGAAGCAATCGTCACAACGATTGTTCAGAAAAAAGCTGACAAAAAAGCAAAAAGAGAAAACACGGAAATTAAAAATCCGTTTTTGAAAAAGATGAATTGGCTCAACACCATGTTGTGGGGCGGCAGCGCGCTGCTGGCGTTTGAACACATGTGGCACGGCGAAGTGACACCATGGTTCCCGTTTTTAACCAATGCGGCAAATCCGGCGGACGCAGCGGCAATGCTGTTTGAAATGGCGACCTCCGGCGTGGCAATGGCGGCGCTGGTGACTGCGGTATGGGTAGGGCTTGTCGCGGTGACAAACGCGCTGGAGAAAAAGCCGTTTGCGGCAAACGCAGGAGGAACAGAATCATGACATTGCTGATAACGGTTTTTGCAGCGGTGACCGCAACAATCCTTTGGTATCAATACGCAAACAGCAACAAAAAATTGGGAATGCTGGCGTTGATGTATTGGGGCGCGGCGCTGATGTGGTTTGTGGACGCTGTAGCAGAATACATAGAAGTAGGCGCAGCATATTTCACCCCCGCGCCGGCGGAATTGCTGAGTGATGCATACCTCGGTTTGTCTGTGGCTGTGCTGGGACTTGTTATTTGGCTCGCCCGGCTGCTGGTAAAAGACCCGGACGGCACCTTGCGCGCGGCGCTGGCAAAAAAGAAATAGAACAGCGCGGACGGCTCACAGTACATAGGTTGAACAGTTCTTGGTGATGGAGAAACAAACATGATGATATGGGAAATTTTGCGGCGGGAGTTCATCTATCTCTGGTACTATTTTTCCATACAATTGTGGCAAATCCTGCCATATTGGGCGCTGGGAATTTGTATTGGTTCCTGCGTATCGGTGTTTGGAAAAGAAAAAATACACCGGTTCATGTCTGCCTTGCAGGAAAAACACCTTGGCGTGTTCGGTATTATTCCGGCGAGTCTGCTGGGCATCGCATCGCCCCTTTGTATGTATGGCACCATTCCGATTGCGGCTTCTTTTTCGCAAAAAGGAATGCGGGACGACTATCTGGCAGCATTTATGATGGGTTCTGTGCTGCTGAATCCGCAGCTTCTCATCTATAGCGCGGCGCTGGGCAGTGCGGCGCTTTGTATCAGGTTCATTGCCTGTTTCCTTTGCGGCGTTGCCGCAGGACTTTTGGTGCGGCTGCTGTATCAGGATAAACAATTTTTTGATTTTGATGGATTTGCGCAGCGCGAGAGCCGCGATACCGACCCAAATCTGCTGGTGCGGCTGCTGAAAAACATCGGCAGGAATATCAAAGCAACAGGCATTTGGTTTTGCGTTGGAATATTGTTGTCAGCGCTGTTTCAGCGCTATGTTCCCGCGAACGCTTTTGCAGACCTGTTTGTAGGCAACCGCGGTTTTGGGCTTTTGATGGCGGCAACGGTCGGCGTTCCGCTCTATGCATGCGGCGGCGGTACTATACCGCTTTTGCAGCAGTGGCTAGCAAACGGTATGAGTATGGGCTCAGCGACCGCGTTTATGGTGACAGGTCCCGCAACGAAAATAACGAATCTGGGTGCGCTGAAAATCGTACTCGGACTGAAACATTTTTTGTTTTATCTTGTCTATGTGATGGCGTTTGCGCTGATTTCAGGCTGGCTTGTGAATCTCGTGATTTAGAGCGGCGAAGAAATCATCAGTGAACCCCACTTAATCGTGCAACCAATTGGGGGCAGCATGTGTTGCCGGAATGACACAAATTCACTCCCTAACAGAAACCGATTTCACCTAACATGTTGTTTCGGCGACACGATAGAATTCTATTTTAAACGTAAAGGAGATTTTTAAAATGACGAATACAAGAACACTCGTAAAACCGCGTCTTTCAGTGAAAGCGCAAATCATAGCGACAATTTCAGCGATTGTGGCGGCAGTTGCCGTTCCGCAGCTGCTTCATGTCATGGGCGCCGTTTCCGGTTTGGGAACCGCGCTGGGCGAAACATTTTTACCCATGCACCTGCCGATTCTTTTGGTAGGACTTTTGGCAGGACCTTATGCCGGCGCAATTGCAGGACTACTGGGACCGCTTGCAAGTTTCGGACTTTCCGGTATGCCGGTGGTTACCATGTTGCCGTTTATGATGATTGAACTGTGTGCATACGGATTATTTGCGGGACTGCTGAGAAACGTCAACATGCCGACCGTGGCGAAAGTGTTGGGCGTGCAGATTGCCGGACGGCTGGTTCGGGCGGCAGCGATTTTAGTCTCCATTTATGCATTCGGCAACGCGTCAGTGAACGTGGCGGCTATTTGGGTCAGCAGCGTAACAGGTATTTTTGGGATTGCACTGCAATTGGTATTGATTCCGCTGATTACTTACCGCGTAGAAAATTTGAAAAAATGAAAAACGATTTAGAAAAAGCAAAAGAACTCCTGACAAAAGGCGGTTACACCTGCGTTTTGTGCAAAGGTGAAACGGTTTATACCGCCACAGAACGTGGTGTGAAACCGCTGGTTGACTGGATTTTGAAAAATCAGGAGGTGTCGGGGTTTTCCGCTGCGGATAAAGTGGTGGGAAAAGCAGCGGCGCTGTTATATGTACGCATGGAGGTTGCGGCAGTATATGCAAAAGTGATGAGCCGCGCGGCAGCTGAAACATTGCAAAGATATGACATTGCGGCAACCTATGATGTTATGGCGGAAGCAGTGCGAAACCGTGCGGGCACGGGTCTGTGCCCAATGGAGCAAACCGTGATGAACATTGAGGAGCCAAATGCGGCGCTGGACGCAATCCGCGCGAAAATGAAACAGATGAGTGAACAACTAAAATGACCGGACATAGAGAGGTTAGGCATATTCGACTTTTGTATGCCTATACAAGGCGGTTTGTGGATAGAAAGGCTGGTGACAGTTTCATGAAAATTATCGAAGAAAGTATTTTCCCAATAGGAAAGAAAAATGATGCATTTACGGACTATTTTGTGGGACAGAGTTATCTTGCCATGCTGTCAACAGAACAGGTAGCGATTGGCAATGTCACGTTTGAACCAAGTTGCCGCAATAATTGGCACATTCATCACGCCACAAGCGGCGGCGGGCAGATTTTGCTGGTGACAGCAGGCAGAGGATATTATCAGGAATTTGGGAAAAAGCCCATGGAAATCCATGCGGGTGATGTGATTAACATTCCTGCGAATGTGAAGCATTGGCACGGCGCTGCGCCGGATAGCTGGTTTCAGCATTTGGCGGTGGAGGTGCCGGCAGTGGAAGGACGCACGGAATGGTGCGAACCTGTGAGCGATGAGGAATACCGTGCGCTGAAATGAGACAGGTAAATGTATTCCGAAGTGTGTGTATGCCTGATGAATAAAACCATGTCTGCTTGCAGAACAGGAGAATACGATTTGCTATCAATCAGTGAATTGTTATCTGATAATCCAAGTAAGTTCCTCAAACATGATAATAAAAAAATAAAGCCGGTTGGTATCTGTTATGCAACAGACGCCGACCGGCTTTATGCCGTTTTATATATTTTGAGGGATTGACTGTCATACTTTTTTCAGAAGCGGCAGAGAACAACCCTATACGACCTGAAAAATCCTATTTTACTACTTCCGCCGGTTTCAGCTTTTTGAAAACAGAACGCAGATTCTGTGGTAATTCCTGTTCGCCGATATCTTTTAAAACTTCTGTGGTTCCGGCTTTTTTTGCTGTTTCATAATACCAGCATTTATAGTCTATCACATCAAGCGTGTTTTGCAGTTCGCGCATTTGCGCTTCCACGGCTGCACGCTGTTTTTGAAACAGTGCAAGACGGGCGTCAATGGTGCTGTCGCCCTGCGCCACCATATCCAAAAACGTTTTGATATCCTTTAGCGGCATACCTGTTTTTTTCAAACATTCAATGATGTTTAAGCATTCAATGTCAACGTCTTTGAACATGCGCACACCGCCACCGGAGCGTTCCACAAACGGCAATAGCCCTTCTTTGTCATAGTAGCGCAGCGTTGACGGCGCAACGCCTATCAGTTTGGCTGTTTCTCCGACTGTATAAGTCATAATCATACCCCGCTTGATATCAGTAAATTTTCCGAATCGTTTTGTAAACAGTATTTTCCCCAAAAGGCTGCCCGCTTGCAGCGATTTCCCTTTGGAAACCGTTTTTTTCGATACATTTGATACTTTTATTATAGCGGAAATAGGAGGAAATGTCAACGATAGCCGCCTATTCCTTTTTTGTAGTTTCTATATGGTCTAAGGCATATTTCCCTTGAAGCTGTCCCCCACGACCGCATAAGGAAAAAAGTACCAACGAAAAATGTCCTCCATCGCCTACGGCTCCTCCTCTTACTTTTTCTCTGGTATCTTCTTTCCATTTTTGTATTACCGCCCGCGTTCATATTTTTCCAAAATCCTTCCTGCTTCTACGCCCATGAAATAGCCTTTGATATAGGATTCGCCCTCCGCCCGCATAAATTGAAGACGGTGCGTATCCATAAAACGAATAAACAGTTCTTCATTTTCTTTGTCCAACGATTGCTTCAGACGGTATTCTAACTCTTTTAACTGGTCATTGTCTTCATATGCACGTGAATTTTCCACCGCTTCCCCCAGTTCGCGGATATACGCGTCATGGAAAAATTCCGCCCGGAAATCAACAAGGATTCTATCGTCTATGTCCTCCATATCCAACCATGGTGTTCTTGATTCTTTCATTATCAATCCTTCTCCTTTTATTGAAATTTTCTACCTGATACAATTTTATCACATTGCGCAATGGTATTCCGCCCATATATAGACTTTTTTGAAATTTATTTTAAGTAATCGGAAATTAACAAGTAATTTTGCGCTTTTCGTCAAAAAAAGAGACCCATGTCGGCGAAGAAAACCGGCACGGGTCAGACTGATACAATGGCTAGTATACTATAGCGTTTTAGAAAAGTCAATAGATGTCATAGAATTGTAAAATAAAAGAAAAACAAGTTTCATAGTTCCCTTGGCAGGTGGCATGTTTTTATGAAAAACCGCATGCGTTTGCGGCGGAGAAAAAAATATCTCTTGCACATTTCTAAAAACGTGATACAATAGATGTAGAGAGTGATAATACAGACAGGGTGCAGCAGCTTCAAAAAAGGGCGGTGAGCGAATGGAAAAAAAGCAGCTTCAGGATTATATGCGCGGTGAGGAAACCATTTTCATGAACCGTTTTGTGGAGCCGGTTGTTCAGCCGCCGCATACGCATGGGTTTCTGGAACTGGAATATGTGATTTCCGGCGAAGGAATTCATCGGGTGGGCGGCGCGGAAATTCCGGTCAGCAGCGGGTATGCGTTTTTCACCAATTTCGGCACGCCGCACTGCTTTTTATCTGCGGACGAAAACAATCCCATCACGCTCTACAATTGCGTGTTCACGCCGGAATCCCTAAAAGGCGCGGGTCTGGATTTTCGGGAGTTTGCAGCAGTAGCAAATGATATGCTCTATCAAATCATTTTTCCGCAGGAATTTAAAAACACGCCGTTTCTTTCGGTGTTTGACAGCGATTTAAAACTCAAACGGCTTTTTGAAACCATGTATCAGGAATATACACAGGCGCAGGGCGGTTATAACAGCGTGCTGCTGGGGTGTTTAATGCAGCTTTTGGTGTATTTCATGCGCGGGTATGAACGTCAAAACGTTGGGGTGAACCATGCGAAAGCGGCGCAGGCGAAATATATCGCCGGCGTGATGAAATATATTGAAAACAACTATGCGGAAAAAATTTCTCTGCAAGAACTGGCGCGGATTGCCCTGCTCAGTCCCAACCATTTATGTAAAGTCTTTAAAGAAGCGGCGGGAATCACTGTTTCGGAATATATTCAAAAACTGCGTCTGGATAAAGCGTGCAGACTGCTTTCGGATACCGACATGACGCTGGCGGAAATTGCCGTTGAAGTGGGGTATCAAGACGTGGGCTATCTGCGGCGAATGTTCAAAAAAGAACTGGGACAAACGCCGTCAAAATACCGCGCGCCAAAAACGGAAAATCAACAGGGCACAGCGTAAGATTGTGCCTTTTTTCTTTGCCCTGAATTTGTTATAATCTAAGTAGAAAATTCCCGCGGAGCGCCGATGTGAAGGGGAATGCGTATAATGAATGGAAAATGCCAAAGGAGACGGGGGTATGCTGCACTGCAAAGAGTTGTGCTGTGAGTATTTGAAACGCCGGACGGGAAACAGACAGAACTTGGTTCGGGTACACATCAAATTTTGATATGATTTTAATGGATAGGAGGAGAAAATCATGCTCGGTAAAACGGAATGGGCAATTGGCGACGGGTTTATGAGCGCGGCTAGCTGCGGCGGCTATGATAGTCATGAAGCAGTTTGTGTGCTGAACCTTTCGGATAAACCGGCGACTATTGCCATCACAGTCTATTTTGAGGACAGCGAACCGCTGACCGGATTCACTGCCCACTGCGGCGCGGCGCGGACGAATCATATTCGCTTAGACAAAATCAAAAATGCGGACGGGGTGCAGATTCCCAAAGAAAAACCCTATGCGCTGCTGGTGCAGAGTGATGTGCCTATCGTGGTGCAGCACAGCAGAATGGACGTGACACAGGCGGAGATGACGCTGATGTCCACCATTGCGTATACAACAAACGGATAAAAAATTTATGCCGCCTTATTTGCCCACGGATAAGGTGATGGAAAATATTGTGGGCAGAAAGGCTATGGTTGAAATGATGCAAAATTATGAAGAGGCAAAAAAAGCGTATGCCGCAGTGGGGGTAGATACCGAAGCGGCGATTCAGGCGGTGCTGGATAAACCCATATCCATTCACTGCTGGCAGGGGGACGACGTCCACGGATTCGAGGGCGCGGGAGAACTGAGCGGCGGTATTGCCACAACGGGCAACTACCCTGGCTGCGCCCGCAATCCACAGGAATTGATGGCGGATTTTGATGTGGCGCTGTCTTTGATTCCGGGCAAACACCGTATCAATATTCATGCATCCTATGCCATCACGGAGGAAAAAGTTGACCGTGACGCGTTGAAACCGGAGCATTTTCAGGCATGGATAGACTATGCAAAGCAGCGCGGTCTGGGAATTGACTTTAACCCCACGCTGTTTTCCCACCCCAAAGCGGCGGACAGCCTGACGCTATCCCATCCGGACAAAGAAATTCGCGATTTTTGGATTCGCCACGTCAAGGCGTGTCGGGAAATTGCCGCGTATATCGGAAAAGAGCTGGGAACGCCCTGTCTGAACAATATCTGGATTCCCGACGGATATAAAGAAATTCCGGCGGACAGACTCGGACCGCGTATGCGCCTGAAAGCGGCGTTAGACGAGATTTTTGCTGTGAAATATGACCCGAACTGCTTGATTGACTGCGTGGAATCAAAAGTGTTTGGTATCGGCGTGGAAGCATATACAGTCGGCTCCAATGAATTTTATCTCAGCTATGCGGCAAAAAATGATATCTATTATTTGCTGGACAACGGACATTTTCACCCGACCGAAATGGTTTCGGACAAAATTCCGGCGCTGCTGACCATGTTTGATAAAGTACCGCTGCACGTGACAAGACCCATGCGCTGGGACAGCGACCATGTGGTTCTTTTGCAAGACGAAGTGCGGGAGATTGCCAAAGAGATTGTACGCAACGACGCTATGGATAAAGTGTTGATTGGACTTGACTATTTTGACGCAAGCATTAACCGTGTGTCGGCATGGGTGGTCGGCGTGAGAAACATGCAAAAAGCGTTGCTGGAAGCGCTGCTGCTGCCGGGCGCGAAGTTGAAAAAATTGCAGGATACGGAGCAATTTTCGGAAATGATGATGTTAAGCGAGGAAATGAAGATGTTCCCTGTTGGCGCTGTTTGGCAGGAACTTTGCCGCCGCGCGGACGCACCGGCAGGTATGGAATGGTTTGATACTGTGAAACAATATGAGAAGGACGTTTTGCTAAGCCGCGGATAACAGATAAAACGGCAAGACGTGTATGAAATAAAAAAGTAACTGCTGTTTCCGGAGCGAAAACAGCAGTTACTTTTTTTAGCAAAGGAAGTCCGACTCTGTACGCGGAGAGCGGACTTCTTTTGCTGATAAATTGCGCTTGGCGCAGAAAAATTTTTTCAAATCATACAGGCTATAATAGACGACTGTTTTTGCGCTGATGACAAGAGTGATGTAACAATTGGGCGTCTGAAATATCCGTGGAACCATCCAATGAAAAGGGAATGATATGGTCAATTTCACAGTCCTCATACTGCAAAATTTCATTGCCGCAATAGCTGCATAAATAGCCCGAATGGAATAGTTGCTGTTTCATATTGTTTTCAAAAATACGATTTTCAGGATTCATGCCATTCTTGCCGGTGATATGAATCAACAAATCCCATATTTTGCCGATTCTGGCAAAGACTTTGGGGCGCGCATTGGTACCTGCATATACATTTTCCTGATATTCTTTATCTGTCATTTTAATGTTCACTATTTTAGTTCGAATGATATCTGCTTTTGCAATCAATTCAGCTTTTTCATAGAAGGAAAATGGTATCATAATAGAATCATAAACAGCGCCATTAAATTTTTTTCTCTTTTTAGAGCCACAGGAAAAGAATGCATCTTCTCCCAATATTTGTTTCACAATATCAATTGTCCCATTAAATAATATCTTTGCTTTATGGATATCCGTGTCACTGTCGTTTTGGTGAGTTTCCATATATTGATTCATGGCGTTGACATAAGTGGTGTTTAAAATCATAGAATCTCTGAGTACAAAAAAACGCAGAATTCTTTCTTCGTGAGAACTCCTTGTGTTTTGGTCGTGGAACAAGAGTGGCAGTAACTTATTGTTTTGAGCGATATCTTTTAACATAGTATTAAAGCTACCGCGATATATGCAATTGCGCAGTTCTTGGGGACGCAGAGATATGGAACCCTGATTGAGGCGGGAAAAAATTTCATATTTCAGTTCTTGTGAATCTTTATCAAGACAGATGGCTTTTAAAGAGCTAAAATTTAGTTTTCGCTGGACGTCTTTTTCCAAATCCTTGAAATATTTACCGTTTAATTGACTGAGCTCAGTTAAACCTGTTAGGCGATATTCATTTTTTAAATAATTGACAAATGATGTGATACGCTGCTGTCCGTCAATGACAGAATAGGTACCGTTTTCTTCTTCGGATAAATAAACAACAGGGATAGGGATTCCCAATAAAATAGACTCGATTAAGCTAGAAGCACGCTTTGCATTATAAATATAATTACGCTGATAGTCAGGATTTGTTATGATATCATTTGCATCACACATGTCTTTTAATTGGGATAAAGGCAGGTCTTTTGTCACTGTATGTACTTTTACGCCGGTATAGCCATCCATATTCCATACACGCCTCCTTGGATTTTTGTATTATTATATCATAAAATATATAAAAATGCAAATATTTATCGGATTTTTGATATTAAATATATAAAATATTCAAATTTATGGAGAGATAATAAAAGAAAAATGGAATATAAGTTAAAGGGGATTGAACTAATAAAATTCGTTGCAACATAAGAGGATTCAAAATATTTTAGTGACAAGAATAATGTGCAACAAAAATGGTAAAACTAGGAACAAATGCAAATAGATTGGAGCGGAGGCTATGAATGTCACATTGCAGCAGGTGCAGGACGATGTATATGATCTTGTGCTGCGTTTTGATAAATTTGATACAGAGTTTGCGCGGGAGTTTCTGGCAGGGCGTAAAAAATATCCTGATATCGTCCGCATTCGGATGGTGAAATTTGTGGTGGCGGGCGCTCTGGCGCTCACCATTCCTTTTTCGCAGATTACGGCAAAAGGGCCGCGTTATGCCATGAGTTATCTCTATTTTGGGTCGCTTGCCGACCAGATTGAATATATTTCACTGTCGCAGGACACCTTGGCAGTGGTGTCGCCCAGTTATTTTGATATTACACAAACCGG
Source organism: Clostridia bacterium (assembly GCA_022801925.1). Lineage (GTDB taxonomy): Bacteria > Bacillota > Clostridia > RUG12999 > RUG12999 > JAAWTG01. The sequence continues at coordinate 47,029 of JAAWTG010000011.1, forward strand.
CGCGCTTCAAATCAACACGATTCATGCGGCGTTTGTGCAAACTATGCACCAAAAAGGAATCAAGGTTGTGCCGTTTCTCAGCAACCACTGGGACAGGCAAGCGGGGGTGGCGGCGCTGAACCGCGCGGAACAATTGGCACAGCAGATTGCAGAAGCGGTGGAAACCTATGATTTGGACGGCGTGAATGTAGATATTGAAAATGTCACGCAGGAACAGCGCGCGCAGTACACCCGATTGGTGCAGTTGCTGCGGGAGAAAATTCCGGCAAATAAAGAAGTGTCTGTTGCGGTAGCGGCGAATCCCAACGGCTGGCAAACAGGCTGGCATGGTTCCTATGACTATCGGGCGCTGGGCGAGGCGGCAGACCATCTGTTTATCATGAGTTATGATGAGCATTATCAGGGCGGACCCAGCGGACCTGTTGCCAGTCTGGATTTTGTGGAACAGTCCATTCAATATGCTTTAAAATATGTGCCGGCGGATAAAATTGTGCTGGGGATTCCGTTTTTTGGCAGAATCTGGGCAGAAAACGGAAGCGTGACAGGGTATGGTGTATCCAATAACCGCGTAGAGGCGTGGATGAATCAATATGTCCATACCAAAACCTATGACCGTAAGGCACACAGTCCCAAGCTGGAACTGACGATACGTCCGCAGGACAAAAAGCCGGTGGTGGGCGGAAAAGAGCTGGCGGCAGGAAACTATACTATTTGGTATGAGGACAGTGATTCCATCAAAGAAAAATTAGCATTGGTGGACAAATATCAACTTAAAGGTGCAGGAAACTGGAGTGCAGGACAGGAGACGCGGGACGTTTGGGAATATTATGATCTGTGGCTGAACGGAAAATATTTTTCGGATATTTACCGGCATTTTGCCAAAGATGATATCGTATATTCCGCCAAGATGGGAATTATGAAAGGCGTTAGCAATACGCTGTTTGAACCGGAGGGAACGCTTACGCGCGCGCAGGCGGCGGCAGTGGCAGTGCGTATGCTGCCGCAGCTCAGCACACGTGCGGTGCGCACGTTTTCTGATATTGACGGACACTGGGCGCAGGCAGAAATTGAGCAGGCGGTAGGTGCAGGGATTTTGCAGGGATATCCGGACGGGACTTTCCGCCCTGAGGAGCATATGAGTCGGGAAGAAATGGCAGTTTTGCTGGCACGCATGATTCAGATAGACGCGGGCGGCAGTCAAAAACCGGTGTTTTCAGACGTAGCGGAAGACCGCTGGTCATATGCAGAAATCACGGCGCTTGCCGGCGCAGGAATTTTGCAGGGATATGAAGGTAGCTTCCGACCGGAGCAAGGGCTCACGCGCGGCGAAATGGCGGCGTTGGTGCGGCGGACATTGAAGCAGCAAACAGAGTGGGAATAACCATAAAGAACCTCAGAAATGCCGTAATTGCGTGGTTTTCTGAGGTTCATTTTTGCTTGTGGCTCTATTTTGGCTCTAAAGTACAAAATGTTTTTTACTTCCCGAATAAATCAGAATGAGAGCCGGTTCTTACGAGAGATAAAACAAGGATGTCTTTTTTTATCATATAAATCAGTAGCCAATCAGGTTCAACATGACATTCTCTATGTCCTTTCTATTGTCCTGTAAGCGCATGGTCACAATACTTATCATCAAGTTTTTCACCATTGGCTATTTGTTTTATAACCTGTTGAAGCGATTTCATATTCAAATTGCGTTTTATTGCTGCTTTATAATCTTTTTTTGAATTGTGATGTGGGTTTTACTGTGTATTTTGATTTTTTCATTTTGCAAGGTCTGCAAACATTACGTCTAAATCGGTATACCCTTTTACAGACGAGTCTGTTGCTATCCTTTCCGCTTCAAGCATAGCTGTAATTGTTTCGTTGTTAGGCTGATTCAATGAAATGTCAAAAGGTATTCTTCCTTCACGAAGTGCTTGGCGAACAAAAATGTTAAACGCAGTCGATATATTCATCCCAAGTTCGCTGAACAAAGCGTCCGCTTTTATTTATCAAATAATTCCAGATTGCACTTTTGTTCTATAATACATATAAAAGCCCATTACAATAAAAATAGCACATACCATGGTGCAATTTTGTGGTTATATGCCTTAAAATATATACAAGGAGGTAATAACCATGAAAAAGAAAGATTTTGCATTACAGCTTGCTGCCATGCGCACGAAAAAGAATGTATCATCTCATAAAATGAGTTTAGCAATGAGGCAGAATCAACGATACATAACTCATATAGAAGCGAGAAAGTGTAGCCTGTTATTAACTCAAATTGTAACAGATTATTTTAACATAATCAAGTGTTATATACTTACATTTCGTATTTTAGACTATATATTTTTACGTATATAAGGCTTATACTAATTATATAATACTAAAATGGAATGGGAATGATACAATGAAAATAAATGAGTATGATTACGAACCTATCGGCAAGAGAATAAAACAAGCTCGTTTAACAAAGAAATATACGCAAGAAATTCTAGCTGACAAAATTGGGGTGGGTACGCAACATATTTCTGATATTGAAAGAGGATTAGCCGGAATGTCTGTTGCAAGCCTTCTTGATGTTTTAACGGTATTAGAATATGATGCTGACTATATTTTGCTTGGGAAATCAAAAACTGGTCCCAATAATCCAATTAATAAAATTATCTCGAATATGCACCAAGAACAAAGAATGTATGCAGAAGAACTTTTAAGAGTATATGCTAAATCCTGCGGAATAGTTTTAGAGTAAATAAGTGGTATGAGGGAATGGGAGTATCCGTGCCTGAAGAAGTAATAGCCGCATATTCTAACACTTGTGAGATTATTGCGCAGCTTACGAACAATAAAATGGACAATTCACAAATAATATGTGCAATTTCCTATTTGGGTAAAATAATCCGCGGAGAACTACCGGAACTTGTTTCCTATATACCTCCGGAAGATATCATTCGGGTGCAAACGAAACTGATGGACAAATTGTCCCAAAATTTTATGCATTTAACATCACTCAGAAAATTAAACGATGAAGAGAAAATCTTGCTTGCGTTTTGCGTTTATCTTAAAGAATGTGAAGGTATTAAATCACTCACGTCAGTAAATGCGGTCATGCAAAAATATGAACGCACGAAGTCAATAAAACCGGAGCTCTTTGATAACAGGGATACCATAAACGACGAAAATGCGGAAGATTATGGATATAGTCCGGACAACCCCATTAAAGCAATCACCATTGGAGACGGATATGACTTTTTAGACAGACTCACCGTAAAAGGCGCAACGGTCACGTATAGCAGAATTGGCAGCGTTGCAGGCGAACAGCACATAGTAGACGAATACAGTGTCACTGTAAAAAGCGGAACGAACAAACCTATGTCCTATACATTGACCCGTATTCAAATACAAATTCTACAAAGGCGCCGAAACCTTTTCTTTTGCGTTAAGTGGAAAATATAGTATTAGGCAAAGGAATCTTTTTCCTGCGTCGCACAAAATTTGAAGCAGAGATATAAAATCATTCAAGAAAAAAAGAGCTACAGACCTTTTTTGGTCTGTAGCTCCTGTGTTTTTTACATATTGTTTGCCGATAAACAGCTTATCGTTTACTGAAATGCAAAAGGCTGTTTATCCGTTTTGGATAAAATTTATTTTGCATATTCAATCGCACGTACTTCGCGAATTACATGCACTTTAATTTGACCCGGATATTCCATTTCCTGCTCAATTTTCTTCACAATGTCTTTTGCCAGCAGAATGATGGTTTCATCATTCACATCATCAGGTTTCACCATAATACGCACTTCGCGTCCCGCCTGAATCGCAAACGATTTTTCAACGCCGTCAAAACTGGTCGCAATTTCTTCCAATTTTTGCAGACGTTTGATATAGGTTTCCAGATTTTCGCGTCTGGCGCCCGGACGCGCTGCGGATATAGCGTCCGCTGTCTGCACAATGCAAGCAATCAGCGTTGTCGGTTCAACATCGCCGTGGTGCGCCATGATAGCATGAATCACGTCGTTACCTTCACGGTATTTACGCGCAATGTTCGCACCGATATCAACATGGGAACCTTCCTGTTCGTGGTCTACGGCTTTACCGATATCATGCAGCAGACCGGCGCGTTTCGCCATGGCAATATCCACGCCAAGTTCTCCTGCCATCACGCCGGAAAGCTGTGCCACTTCAATGCTGTGCATAAGCACATTTTGTCCATAACTTGTCCGGTATTTGAGTTTCCCAAGCAGTTTAATAATTTCAGGATGCAGCCCATGAACGCCTGTTTCAAAGGAAGCGCGTTCACCCTCTTGCTTAATGGTGTTTTCCACTTCGCGGCGGGCTTTTTCCACGGTTTCTTCAATTCTGGCAGGATGGATACGTCCGTCCTGAATCAGTTTTTCCAGTGCAATTCTGGCAATTTCGCGGCGAATCGGGTCAAAACCGGACAGCACCACAGCTTCCGGTGTATCATCAATAATGAGGTCAATACCCGTCAGCGTTTCCAGCGTACGGATGTTACGACCTTCACGACCGATAATACGACCTTTCATTTCATCGCTTGGCAGCGATACTACCGATACCGTTGTTTCTGCAACATGGTCGGCGGCACATTTTTGAATCGCCATACCAATAATCATGCGGGCGCGTTTTTCCGCTTCGTCTTTGGCTTCCGTTTCAATCGCTTTCACCAATTTTGCAGCGTCATAGCGCGCTTCTGTTTCAATGTTGCGAATGAGATAGTCTTTTGCTTCTTCCACACTGAGTCCGGAAATTTTCTCTAATTGTTCCAGCTGGCGTTTTTGAATTTGCGCCACATCTTCCTGCATTTGTTCCAGTTCTTTGTTTTTCTTTGTCAACACTTCGTCCTTTTTTTCAAGGGCGTCCATTTTTTTGTCCAGGCTTTCTTCTTTTTGCTGAAGGCGCCTTTCCTGTCTGGTCATTTCATTACGCCGGTCACGGATTTCCCGTTCCATTTCATGGCGGTTTTTCTGAATTTCTTCTTTCGCCTCAACCAATGCCACTTTTTTAGAAGAGGCTGCTTCTTTTTTTGCGTCATCTATAATTTTAGTAGCTTGTACTTCGGCGGAACCTGTGATTTTTTCCGAAATATTTTTCCGATAGGCAATTCCCAGAAAAAATGTCGCGGCTCCGACGCCAACTACTGCAATAACAGCAACGATAATAATAGGCAAAAAATCCATTCTTGACCAACACCTCCCTTTCCTATTCATTCTGCGCAAAAGCGCAGTCATCCCAAAATAAAAATATTCTTGTGCGCTGTGCCCGCCGCCCGCCTTGCCAAACCATGCAGGATAGGGCTGTGCGTCCGAAATTTGTTTCGGAAACAGGCGCAGCAGTATATAGGGTTTCAGCGAATTTCATAGATGATTGAAAATCCAACAAAACGTAATAATTTCCAGAGATTTCCAATGTTTTGAAAACGCAACTTATACACTATTTTATTTTATACGAAAGGGAGGTTGATGTCAAGAGAATTACATAAAAAAATATGATTTTCGCGCAGTAAAAAGCTGGTTAAATTTTAGACGAACGAAAGGCGTACTGCTGTGCGCCCTGTGATTCCCCGCGTTCCGGTCTTCAGCAGCGCTGTTTTGCAGGGGGGCGTCTAGTCAAGCGGCAGCGCGCTTAAAATACTGTCTTTTATCTCTTCCACCTTGCCAAAATCCATATGCGGCACATAACAAGTTTCCAGTAAATCGTGTGTCGCCTTTGCTTTACGGATGGTTTGGACGCTGGTATCCAGAAGCTGCCGGAGCAACGCGTTATTTTGTGTGACTGTCGCCGCGATATCCTCCGGCAGAGAGAGTTCCATCGGGAGAGAAACTGCGCCCTGCGGCAGTGGAAATTGGTTTACCGTGTCATGTGTGGCGAACAGCAAAGACAGCGCCGGAATATACAGATGGTCAATTTGCGTGTCGGGATTCAGCGGACTGTAAAACGCTTCCACATCATATCCTTTGGCGAGATATTCCTTGCACAGCGTTTGCAGAATTTCAGCGGTAACGAAGCCGTCCCCTTCCAGAACACAGGTTGTTGCGCCTGCAAACGAGGGAACATGACATAGAATACCGGCCGGTGTGATGGCAGTTAAAAACAGTTTGCGCAGGAATCCCTCACTGCGTCCGGTCGGCGCTAATGGTTTGATATAGGTTTCCACAAGTTGATGCAGCGTTTTTTGTGCTACCGGTTTGGCGTAAGGGGCGCTGCATACGGCAGTGTCCAGATATATCTGTGCCGCCGCCGCTAAATAACGGTAAGCGGAGGCAAAATAGCCGCCGATTTGGCGGTTGTAGTGAATAATATCATGTTTGTGCGGCACAATATCCTCTTTCCGCCAACAATCGCCCAGATGGATAATGGTATCCACTGCGCCCGGTGTTTGGGGGTCAACTACATGGGGAAAGGTACCCCTCCACAAACAGGAGGAGTAAACTACAAAAAAAGATTGATTCCCGCAATGCCTTGTGATATAATTATAACACGAGGGGGACTTATTCCGGCTCATTTTATTCGCCGTCATACCGTCCCCCTCGTGGACACCCCCGTGCAGCCGCGTTCGCTCATGCCACGTTCCTACCGAAACGCTCGCGGCTGTAAGGTATGAAATCTTCGGCACGTGTCCGAAGATTTCATGAAACTGAAAGTGCCTACGCCTCGCCGCGCATAAAACACGCGGGTCGATGGAGAAGCACGAAATGACATCAATTGAGAACAATGAATATAACCCGCCGGAAGCGGTGGGAAACATAGGAGGAATTCCAAATGGATTTTAGAAATTATACCAAAGAATATCCGTCGGAGGACGGGCGCTTCGGCGCGTATGGCGGCTGCTACTTGCCGGAGGAATTGGTGCCGGCATTTGAAGAAATTAACGAAGCCTATCAGACCATTTGCCGTTCTGCACAGTTCATCAATGAGCTGCGTCGTATCCGCAGAGAGTTTCAGGGACGACCCACGCCGGTATATCACTGTGAACGGTTGAGCCGTAAACTGGGAACCTGTCAGATTTATTTGAAACGGGAGGATTTGAACCACACCGGAGCGCATAAATTGAATCACTGCATGGGAGAAGGGCTGTTGGCGAAATTTATGGGCAAAAAACGCTTGATTGCGGAAACGGGCGCAGGGCAGCACGGTGTTGCGCTGGCAACAGCAGCGGCGTTTTTTGGTTTGGAATGTGAGATTCATATGGGTGAAGTGGATATTGCCAAACAAGCGCCCAATGTGACGCGCATGAAAATATTGGGCGCAAAAGTTGTGCCTGTGACGCATGGACTGAAAACATTGAAAGAGGCGGTGGATTCAGCGTTTGAATCCTATGCGCGTAATTATAAAGATTCCATTTACTGTATTGGTTCCGCATTGGGACCGCATCCGTTTCCGCTGATGGTGCGTGATTTCCAAATGGTGATTGGAGAGGAAGCACGCGAGCAGTTTTTGAACATGACAGGAATTTTGCCGGATGTCGTTTGTGCATGTGTAGGTGGCGGAAGTAATTCCATTGGGATGTTCCTGCCATTTTTAAACGACCCTGTGAAAATTGTCGGCGTGGAACCGCTGGGGCGCGGCGCCAAAGACGGCGACCACGCGGCGAGTATGTCCTATGGAAAACGCGGTATCATGCACGGATTTGAAAGTTATATGTTGCAAGACAAAGAAGGGCAGCCCCTACCGGTCTATTCCATTGCCAGTGGTCTGGACTATCCGTCGGTGGGACCGGAACATGCATTTTTGCATGATGCAGGACGTGTAGAATATGAATCTGTGACGGATGAAGAAGCGGTTGACGCATTCTTTAAATTATCACGTTATGAAGGTATTATTCCGGCACTCGAAAGTTCTCATGCCATTGCCTATGCCATTAAAATGGCGAAGCAAAGCAACGCAAAATCCATTTTGGTCAACTGTAGCGGTCGTGGCGACAAAGATGTGGACTATGTGGTTGAAAAATATGGATACGGCGAGGAATATCAGTTCTAAATATAAGGAAATGAATACTTTGGGAATCTGTCTATCGTATATCTAGATGGGTTCTTCAAACTGGAGTCCAGAGGGGGGGAACACCTTCCATAAAATATGCGAAAAGTCAGGACATACCCTCTGGGGCACGCGTGTGCCTGACTTTTTGCACCTTGCGGGACGCGCCTCCCGCAGGAGGTGGTTCGGAGCAGTATCCCTGCGACGAACTTCCAACGCATGAAATGAGGGTTTTATGCTTTCCTTACGTCCCGTTCTAGGGGAGCCCATCGTGTGCCCGGAGGGTGCGAGGGGGACATGAGACTGCTTTACAGGCTCTGAAGTCCCCTTCGTGATAGCTTGGTGTCATATCCCTTTCTCGTTGCCGCATAAAATGGTACAAAGGGGGGCGGCAAAGATGAAACGGGAATTTGTGGTGCATGAAATTTATATCAATCAACAAGCGGACAGAAAAAAGGCGGCGTTAGAACTTTGGCGCAGAGCAAATGCGGCTGTGCAGCGCGGGGAGGGAAGCGTACCATGCGATGTGCCATTTATTGCAGACTGAGCAAGGAGGACGAGGAAAAACAACTGGAAAGCGAAAGCATTCAAAATCAAAAAGCCTTGCTGCTGCGTTATGCGGCGCAGCAAAATTGGGACGTTGCAGCAATTTATATTGACAGCGATTATAGCGGTACGGACAGAGACCGTCCGGCATTTTGCACCATGCTGCGGGAGGCGCGGGCGCACAGTTTTGATATCGTGCTATGCAAAACACAGTCCCGTTTTACGCGAGACATGGAATTGGTGGAAAAATATATCCACTATTTGTTTCCGCTGTGGGGGATTCGGTTTGTGACAGCAGTAGACCATGTGGATACGGCGCTGCGGGGCAATAAAAAAGCGCGGCAAATCAATGGGCTTATCAATGAATGGTATCTGGAAGATTTGTCGGAAAATATCCGCGCGGTGTTTGGGCACAAACGGCGTACAGGACAATATATCGGGGCGCTGGCGGCGTATGGCTACCGGAAAGACGCATCAGACCACCACCGGCTTTGTGTGGATCCGCCAGCTGCGGCAGTTGTGCAGGATATTTACCGTTGGTATCTGGAAGGCATGGGAAAACAAAAAATTGCCGACAAACTGAACCGGCATAAGATACCAAGTCCGGCGGCATATCGGGAAGGAACAAAGAAAAGCGCTTGGACGAAAACGGCAGTGGGAAGAATTTTAAAAAATGAGATATATACCGGCGTGATGGTGCAGGGAAAGCGACGGAAGGTGAGTTATAAATCCAAACAGATGCGGCAAGTGCCACCCGAAGAATGGGTGCGGGTAGAAGGGACGCATGAAGCAATTGTATCGCAGCAGGAGTTCCGGCGCGTACAGGCACTGCTACGCTGTAAAACAGACGCACAGCAGCCGGCGCAGCGGATTTTATTAGAAGGGAAACTGTTTTGCGGCGTTTGTGGGGAAACGCTAAATCAAGTGCGGGCGAAATCGGGAACCTATCTGCGCTGTAAAAATTGTAAAGGCGTATCCATCACATGGGAGCGTTTACGGAAATTGCTTTTGGAAAAAATGCAGCCTTGGCTGCCGTCGGAAGCAAACGAAAAGTGGCTGCCGGTTTTAATAGGAAAAATAGAATTGGAGCCAATAGACAGGAAAACAAAACAACAAGAAATGACAATTTATTGGAAGATATGAAGATATAATGAAGACGTCTTTTGCCAAACGGAGTGGTAAAGAGACGTCTTTTTTTGTACACGGAGTAAAAGACTTCACCCTCTCCTAGACCGAATGAAAAATTGCGAAAAAAAGAAAAGGGGTACGCCAGCCTGTGGTGACGTACCATCTACAAAAGCAGTTTTGAGTTTGGGGATAATTAGTCCGTCCAAAGAATCAGGGTCGGAAGAACAATGAATAAGGTCGGTATCCAGTCCCCTTTTTTGCGCTTCTGCGGCAATGGATTTCATCAACGAAGATTTTCCGGTGCCGGGACCTCCTTTGATACAGTAAATAGTCGCGGCGTCCTCTTGACGTATGAGATAGTCATAATAGGAAAAAAATCCTTTCGCGGTGTTGCCGCCTAAAAAATATTCCCGTTGTTGCATAAATAACCTTCCTTTCCATGTTACAATTTTGAAAAAAGAATGTGCCAAGAACAGTAGAATATATGCAGGAAAGAAACGGAATATGCACCAGCGGGCGGATGGACAATTTCGGTAGCGATTTCCACAAAATAAGCGCATTGGAAGAGCATTCCTGCAATATAAGAATTTGCATAGAAAAAGTGAGAAAGTGCACATTGCAATCAAAAAATGCCTCTGATATAATAGAATCATAGAACGATTATTTTGTATTTGGAGGTAGTTGACTATGGTGAAAACAGCAAGGAGAGGAATTCTGTGTTTACTTGTACTTTGCATGTTGCTCGGAACGATTCCGAGTTTTGCGGCGGGTATGGAAAAGGAGCTGTTTGATTTAACATCACTTGGCATTATGCAGGGAGACGAAAACGGTGACATGCATTTGGAGGGCGAAGTAACGCGTGCGGAGTTTGCGGCAATGATACTGCGCCTGACAAAAATGGAAGATTTAGCGGAACTTTATAAAAATGATATGGTGTTTTCTGATGTACCGGCGGGAGAATGGTATACCGGTTACATCAATGGTACGGTAAATGCCGGATATATGAATGGATATTCCGAAGGAACGTTTGGTCCGAATGACCCGGTGCTGTTTGAACAGGCTGCGAAGGTGCTGATCACCATTTTGGGATATGAACCGGTTGCGCAGCAAAATGGCGGATACCCAAACGGATATACCATGACGGCAACCACAACAGGGCTGACGAAAGGTGCGGCAATTGCAGAGCCGTTCACGCGCGGTATGCTTGCCAAAATGTTGTATAATGCGCTGGACATTGACAAAATGGGCATGACGACCACTGCCGGCGGAACGCTGGGCTATGAAGTCGTCAAAGGCGATACGCTGCGGGATAAACATGAAAATGATAACGTGAACGGCAACGTATATAAAGAAAGAGGTATCGTGACAGCAAACAGTACCATTTGGCTGGACAGTCCTGTTGCGGGTATGCGGGACGATGAGGTGCAAATTGCAGGCACTATCTATAAAGTGGGGGATTCCGGTGCGGCGGATTACATAGGGCAGGAAGTTGATTTTTATGCGGAACTGGACAGTGCAGACCGACTGGTGCTTCGGGCAGTAAAAGCGTCTAAAAACACAAATGTGCAGACCTTTGACGCGGGAGATATTGAACTGTTTGACGCAGACCGCCTGCAATATTATGATAACGAGACAAACAAGAGCAACAGTTATATCAAGCTGGGCGGCGCGCAGGCAACGTTTGTCTATAACAGCAGCCGTATGCTGGAATCAGACGCATCCATTTTTGACATTCAAAACGGAACGGTGACGGCAATCGACAATACGGGCGATGAAATATATGATGTGATTTTGATTGAAGAATTTGAATCCGCACGGGTTGACCATGTCAATGAAGGCGGGCTGACGCTGGTCAAAGGCGAAACCATTTTTGGCGATAATAAGATTGTCTATGACGCAGACAACCGCGATAAATCCTATGATATCCGCAATGCCAAGGGAGAAAAAATGGCATTTGGCGATATCAAAGAGGACAACATTGTTTCCGCCAGCATCAGCGGCGACAAAAATACGCTGCGGCTGCGGGTATCGGACGCACGCGCGGAAGGTGATGTGCAGGAGTTGCTGGAGGACAGCATGGTCATTGACGGAACAGAATATGACATAGAAGACGGAAAAACCTTTGACGTGCAGCCGGGCGACAGCGTTATCGCGTTTTTGAACTATCAGGGCAAGATTTCCGACATCAAAAAAGGCGATACCAAAGCGGAATATGGATATGTGGTGGAAGTCGGTAACGCAGGCGGCATGGGCAATATGCAAATGAAAATTTGTCTGGGCGGGCCGATTCGCGAAGATGTTGAAGTGGACGATTCCAATGAGGACAATGTCACTTCAAAACCAATTTTGAAGGTGCAGAATAAAGAGGTTGTTGTACTAAACGCCGCTGCCGGAATGACGGTAAACGGAAGCAAAAAATCGCAGGAAGAACTGCGGGAATATTTTTCTTTGGATGTGAACAGACTGATTCGCTATATGACCAATGCAAACGGTGAAGTCAGCCGGATTGAATCACCGCAGCGCGACGGTATCGGCGAATATGTCTACTATAATGCCTATGAGAAAGTGTTCGGCGGACTCAATAACCGTGTGTTTGCAGTAGATGATACAACGAAAGTTATTTGCGTTTCGGCAAACGGCGCGCCGGTGGAAAAGGATTTGGACTATTTATCCACCATGGAACTGAACAACGGACAGCGGTATTCCGCATTGGCATATGACGTGGATGAAAAAACAAAAGTGGCGGGCGCAATTGTGGTTGCCATTGCCATGGACTACTACGCGCCGGGCGTGATTAACACGCTGAGCAAAGTGGCGGTTGCGTCTAAAATCACTTCTGTTACAAACGAAGATTTTACGCAGATGAAAAAAATCACCTTCTACAGCGAAGGCAAGGAAATGACATATAACACAGCGGAAATGTTTGCGAGCGATGAACGCCGCCGTAATGTGGACAATTTGCAGGTCGGCGATGTATTTTTCTATTCGCTCAATCAGTTAGACCAGATTGACAATGTACAGGTGCTGAAAAATGTGAAAAACAATCCGGTTTATGGCAAAGAAGAAGGCGAAGGCAAACAGATTTACGGAAAAATTACCGACATTGAATATAACGAACTGAATATGCAGAACTACCGCAGGGTACACCGCGTGACCATTCAGACCAACCAGAGCGGCAGCCAGACGGAAGTGGTGGATATCAACGCGAGAAATACGCCGCATATCTATTTGTATGATACCATGGAGAAAAAAGTCAGCGTGATTAGCATTTATGATATCACAGCGGGACTGGACGAAGAAATGTTTATCTATGACAATGGCGGAATCAAAGCGGTTGTTGTTGTGAAATAGGCGAATGATTGAAAAAGAAGGTGAAAACAATGAAACAGAAACGCCTACTATGTCTGCTTTTGGCAGCGCTGATGATATTGGCGGGCACGGCTGTTCCGGCGAGCGCGGCAGCCGGCTGGGTTACTGTAGCAGACCAAAATTCCTTTGACTCTTTGGCAAAAGTGAAGGAAGTATATACAGCAGAAGGAGAAGCGGCAGATACAGGAGAATTATTATTGCAGGACGGCAAACCGAGCCTGAAACGGCTGGGGACAATGAGTGCAGGAAACCCTGTGAATGCAGTGCAGGAAATCGGGCCGCTGGAAAACGGAAAATATACCATTTATCTTGATACCAAACAGGCGTATCAAGGCGCATATAAAATCTATCTGCGAAGCGCAGACGGAAAAGACAGAGTGCGCATCACCCGTTCGTATTGGGGAGATATTCAGATATTAAAAGACGGTTCAACTATAAATTGGGGACCGGAGTTCCGCAACGCCGGTGCGCTGACAGAAGCAAAAGCGCTGCTTAGCATGAAACTGGTGATAGACGCGGATGCAAATAAAGTGAGTATCTACGGAAAAGGAACGCCGTCCAATGCGACGAAAAATCCGTCAGGCTGTTTGTTAGCGGACTATAATGCAGGAACAAAAGACAGTGAAGGTTATGTTGTTGTGGCGGAAGATATCGCTATGGCGAACAGCGGCGCAATCTCTAAACTGGTGTTCAGTTTGGAAAAATCTAACAAAGAAACGCCGGCAGGCGCACAAATGACAGTGGAATCCGTGCGAATCAAACAGGAAGTGGAAGATACGTTTCTGTTTGATAAAGACTATTTAACAGAAGAAGTTGTGCTAAGCGGACAGAATGGGGAAGCGGTGACGGGCGCATTAAATCTGCCCAAAACATTGCCGGGCGGCACGACGGTAACATGGGAAGCAAGTCCTGCCGGAACGGTTGACACCGATACAGGAGAAGTGACGCCGCCGGAAAAAGGCAGTGTGGACGTGGCACTGACAGCGCATTTGACGGAAAATGTGCAGGAATCTCCGCGGACGGAAACAAAAACATTTCAGATAACCGCGGTTGCCACAAAAGAAAGTTTGCTGAAACAGACGACCTATGGCAGCGAAGCGGACTTTTTAAACGACTACACGGTGACAGGTTCCGACACGGACGCGGCGGTAAGTCTGATAGATGGGAAACCAACCGTGACCCGTGTTGCTGCAAACAGTGGAGGCGCTGTGGAGATCACAAGAAATCTACCGGAAATGACAGACGGTGTGTTTGCTATTTATGCAGATGTTCGTCAGGCATATCGCAGTGTACATACTGTTGGAATGTTGCAGGATGGGCAATCACTTTTGGCAATCACTCGTAATCATTTCGGGAATATGCAGTCGGCGCAATATTCCGGTGTGACATATCCTTGTCAATTCCGTGGGGCAGCGGGATTTGACGATGCTAATGCACTGTTGCAATACAAATTTATTTATGCGGCAAACACAGGGCGGCTACAAATTTATTTGAAGGGGACGCCAACCAGCAATCCGGACAAATATAATGCAGTGGAAAAAGACGAAGAGGGCTATGTCTTGTTCCACGAGAATACCGTGAACCTTGGTGCGGGAAATACCATCAATCAAATCATGTTCCAAAGTACAAAAGGTGCGAACGATACAGCGGGACAGTCGGGACTTCAGGTGGAACGCGTGCAGGTGGACAAAATCGATTTTGATATTTTTGCAAAAGATGTGGCTTCTTTAACGGAAAGCATGATATTGAACGACCAGCCCAAAGAGGAAGTACGCACAGCACTGCATCTGCCGCAGACATTGGGATTCGGCACGCCGGTGACATGGAGCGCACAGCCGGAGGGTATCATTGACACTGCGACAGGAGAAGTGACGCGTCCGCAGAGTGTGGACACGTCAGTGAAACTGACGGCGCAACTGGACGAAGTGGGCGGCGAAGCGCGGCAGGAAACAAAAGAGTTTACAGTGAAAGTCATTTCAGAGGAAACGGACAATCCCAAACCTGATTATGGCTGGGGAATATTGCTGGAACAGCCTGCTTATGCAGATGAAGCGGCATTAAAAGAGGAGTATAACATGCCGGGCGGCAGCGATATCACGAGCGGTTTATTTAACGGTGCGCCCTATATCATTCGCAATAAGGCGAATGATGGCGCAAATGCCTCAATGACGCGTGCGTTGCCGGAGGTGAAAAAAGGGAAATATATCGTTTATGTTGATACGCTGCAGGCATACCGCGGTTCGTTTAACCTATATTTAAAAAGCGGTAATACCACAAGAATACAAATCGGCAGAAACCATTTTGGAAATATACAGTCCAGCATACAATCCGGTTATACATATGGTTGTCAGTTTCGTGGGACGGCAGGATTTGACGCGGCGGCAGCGCTGCTGCGTTATAAGTTTGTCATCAACGTAGACGCAAATACCGTAAGCATCTATTTGAAGGGAACGCCAACGAGCAATGCGGCAGCGTATAATGCGGCGGAAAAAGATGAAGAAGGTTATGTACTGTTTGGAAACGCAGATTTAACAATGTCGGGCAGCGGCGGTATAGATAGTTTAGAGATAACGTCCGTCAAAGGGGCTAGTTCAGACACAGCGGGAAAATCCGGTGTGGCAATACGTGGCGTGACTGTGAAAACAAAGCTGAACAGTCCGTTTGACGCAGATGTTTATTCGTTGCAGGAATCTGTAGTGCTAAGCGGTCAGAATGCACAGGAAGTGCGCAGTGCACTGAGTTTGCCGACAGAATTGCACTATGGTACAAAGGTGCAGTGGAGCGCAAGTCCGGCGGGTGTTGTTGATATCGCTACCGGCGCGGTGACGCGGGCGGAAAACGTGAATACGCCGGTGACTTTGACGGCAACTTTGACAGAGCAAGACGTGGAACAGCCGAGAACAGAAACAAAAACATTTCAGGTAACCGTGCTGAACCAGAGAGGCGACCGCGAAGCGGCGGCAGCGGTGGCGTTTGACAAAAAGGTGCTGGAAACGGGCGAAGTGTTGTCCTCTGCAAAGACTGTAACATTGCCGCTCTATGGCGCAAAAGGCAGCGTTATTTCATGGGCAAGCAACAGCAATTTGGTGAAAATTGCGGCGAATGGCACGGCGACTGTCACCGCGCCGGAAGCGGACGCCGAAGTGACTTTAACGGCAACGCTGAAAAAGGGCGTGGCACAGGACACAAAAGCGTTCACGTTTACGTTGAAAGCGGCGGGAACCGCAGCGGCGTGGGATACCACCAAAGCGGCAGATAATATCACGGCGGCAACCATCAGTGATGACGACCTGATGGCGATGACAACGCTGAAAACACTGCCGCAGACAGATGCACAAACAGGTGCACAGATTGAATGGGTATCCGGCAACACAGATGTGCTGAATCCGCAGACAGGGACGCTGACCCGTCCGACCGGCGCAGACGAATTGGTGCAGCTTTATGCCGTTGTTACCAAGTCCGGCGAGTGTCTCCGTTCCAAAGGGTTTGTGATAAACGTACAGGCGCAAAGACAAGGACTGCACTATTTTATAGAGGAGACA
Source organism: Clostridia bacterium (assembly GCA_022801925.1). Classification (GTDB taxonomy): domain Bacteria; phylum Bacillota; class Clostridia; order RUG12999; family RUG12999; genus JAAWTG01. The sequence continues at coordinate 63,594 of JAAWTG010000011.1, forward strand.
TTTGAAAACGATAGCTATGCGCAAAACGGCAACTGGACATTCGACGGCGTAGCGCAGCGAGAAAACGGAAAATTATCTGTATCCGGCGGTAAAGCCGATATTGTGTTAATCGCGCCGGCATTCTACCATAGCCGTTATGCAGCGGTTGAAATGGAATTTACACCGACAAGCGATGGCGAAATACGGTTCCTGAATGAAAATGGCGAAACAGTATTTGCGGCAAATGTTGCGGCGGTAAACGGCGGCTGGGCGCTGGAATATGACGGCTTTACCACCTATTCCATTGCAAACGGCGGCGCACAGCGGTTTTTCCTGCGGTTTGAAGCAGACCTAAAAAGCCGGACGCTGCAAATCAGCGTGAATGGAACCGTTTTGGCAACGGGACAGCCGCTGCCGGAAGGGAGTAACCTGAAAACGATTGAACTGACTGCAAGCGGGACACTGGACAACGTGAAAAGCTATACCACGGTAGGCAGCGGAGAAGATTCCCTGCTGCAAATGCTGGTATATCAAGCGGATTCTTCTTTGGTGACCACGCAGGCTGCAAATGCAGTCACAAAAAATGTAACGCTCAGCAGTACGCCGGCGGCGGGTATCGGCTGCCGCTGGAGCAGCAGTGCGCCGGATACGATTGCGCCGGACGGCACCGTGACGCGTACCAAGGGAACCGGCGCGGATGATGTGACCTTAACGGCAGAATTTTATCTGATAGGTGCGCCGGAGCAGACGGCGACAGCACAGATTGCGCTGCGGGTGCCGCAGATTGGCGACGGCGGTTTGAACGCCGACAAAATGATATATTCCAATGCGGAGCCGATAGAGGGCAGCAAATTAACGGACGTGATTGACGGAACGCCGCTGTCTGCCTTTGTCACGAACGGTTTTGGAGAAGCGACGGAAATTATGTTCCATCTGGGCGGAGAAGTGGTATTTGACAACATCATGCTCTATGAACAAAAAGTAAATGAAGCCTATAATATTAAGGATGTAACCGTAGAAATCTCGAATGACAGAAGCCGCTGGACGCAGATAGCGAAGCAGGACGGCGTGGGCGAGCAGCAGGAGATTGCGCTGGATAAGGCAGTAAAAGCAACCTATGTCCGTTTCAGTTTCACAAAACAGACGGACGACCCCATTGCAATCGGCGAGATTGTCATTGCACGCGGCAGCGCGTTAGGCGGACCAAATCCGCAAACGGATTTGGAGGGTGTTTTGGCAAAACTGCCAGCAAACTTCTATTTAACGAACTCTTTTACCGTGCCGTTGACAGGGGAAAGCGGCTGCGCGGTGGAACTGAGCAGCAGCAATCCACAGGCGGTGCAGGTGACAAAAGGCGCCGAAGCGTGGCAGGTGACGGTAGTACGCACGGCAGCAGACCAAGCGGTGAATCTCACGGTGAAATGCAGTGCGGAGGGCGCAACGCCTGCGCAGAAAACCAGAGCATATGCCGTACAAAAAACAGGTTCTTCCACCGGCAACGCCGGCGGTGGTGGAGGCGGAAACAGCGGCGGCGGTAGTGGTGGAAGCGGCGGTGGAGCAGGAGGCGGCAGCGCAATCGTTCCCATTCAGCCACCGGTAACCTCTCAGCCGACGGCACAGCCACAGCCAACGCCATCGGTGAATTTACCGTTTACGGACATGGCGGACGCACAGTGGGCAGTGCCTTATGTGGAAAAACTCAAAGAAACAGGCGCGGTTTCCGGCGACCAAAACGGACAGTTCCATCCCAACGCGGCGGCGTCCAGAGAAGAATTTGTAAAAATTTTGGTGTGTGCGCTGGGAGAAAACATAGACGCAGAACCGAGCGCGATACTGCCGTTTACAGATGTGCAGCGGACAGCGTGGTATTATCCGTATTTGGTAAAAGCCTATGAAATGAATTTGATTCAGGGCGTATCAGAAACAGAATTCGGTATTGGGCAAACGATTAGCCGTCAAGATATGGCGACGGTCATTTTCCGGCGCATCGGCGCAGGGCAAGGAACGACGGCGGAAAATGCATTCGCGGACAGCAGTCAAATTGCAGACTGGGCAAAAGAAGCGGTGAGTTACCTGAAAAATGCCGGTATCCTCAGCGGCGATGAACAGGGAAATTTCAATCCGTGGAACGCCACCACCAAAGCGGAAATAGCGAAGGTAGTTTGTTCTGTTTTAGAGCAATGATACAGGGAACCGTGGCAGGGCGGCAAATGCTGCCCTGCATGGAAAAGGAGGATTTTTTAGATGGGCAAATATAGATTTGGTGCGCTGCTGTTGGCTGCCGGTATGATGTTTTCTTCTGCGGGTGTTTTGGCGGAAGAACTGCAAGTGCAAATGCCGGAGGAACCGGTGGCAGTGCGGGCGGACGGCGAACCGCTGACGATTGAAAACGCGACAAGCAACGCAGAACTCAACGCGGCAATTCGTGCGCTGAGCGATGAAGAATATGAAGAAGCCATGCGGACGTACCGCATTGACCCGATGCGGTTTCGTAACGGTCTCACCAAAGACAGTCAGTTTGACGGACTGCCGGACGAGAAATTTTTCGGTGCATGGGACGGCGAAAAATGGACGCAGGGGCCCACGCTGAACTATGAATATGTGGACAAAAACAGTCCCGATTTGTCGGCAGTGGAAGCGGCGGCAAAAGCCGGCGACTATGCGCTGGCAAAACAGGAATGGCTGAACTATGCCCGCGCGGTGGAAAGCTATCGTGTGCGTCCTGTTTTGGGCAGTGGCGACCGGCAGCAGACCTTGACAGCGGACTTAATGTATGACCGTGTGTATTGGAACCGCAACTCCAATGCAAAGCTGGTGGACGTCAAGACGATAGGAAATGAAGAAGCAGATGTGGAAATTGATTTAAACAATGTTGTTTCCTATATCAAGGAAGCCTCAGCGCAGGAGGTCACATTTTATTTAGCGGCAGTCTATAAAGACGGTTCCCGCGCGGAATTTGACAGCCGCAATAAAGCGGGCGGCAAGGGACCTGTGATGGAGATTACCTCCAACGGGTCAACGCGAAAATTTTATCCGACAAACGATGCGACTATTTCCGGCGACGGACTCAAAGAAAAGACAGCAAGCAAACGGAAAAAATACGGTATGGAGGACACGCTGCAACTGGAGGAAAGCGTGAGCAGTATTGGGGAAGCGCGCATCAACGTCAATGAATGTAACTGTGATGACGCGGCGTCTCCGCTGCATACCAGAGATTGTCAGATTGTGAATAACGACACCAAGCGCGCTGTGATTAAATTTAAGCTGGACGGTGCGATTGCGGCGGACGAAGATGTGACCAACGCAACGCTGCGGTTGCATGGCAAAAATGCGTCCGGCGAAGGAACGATGAAGTTTTTTGTACTTGTCACAAAAGAAAATCTGGAAAGTGACGCTACCAAAATTCCGTGGTCAGAGGAATCCATGGACTGGTGGTGGAACCAAAATCTTTCCGGTTCCGATTCTGATATTGAAAAAAACTTTTCCAGACATATCGTTGCCAACTACAACGGTCGTTCTTTTTCCAGCTGGTGTAAACCCAGCGGAACAACGCGGCGGTTCCGTGATGAATATACGCGTTTTACAGGTAACATTGACACCTTTGTGCAGGAATATCAGTGGAACAGTTCGCGCAAGGAGGAATATGCGGAGCGGGCAGTGCGAGACTTGTATGCCATGGCGCTGCAAATCGGAACGGTTGCTGTTAGCGAAGATACCTATGGCGGCGGCAAGCATGCGAGAAACCGTTTGGATATTGGGGCAAGAACGCCGAATTTGGTGAAAGTCATCAAACGGCTGGTCAATTGTGAAGCAATGACGCCGGAGGCATATACGGTTTTGACGAAATTCTGCTGGCGGCAGGGTTATGCGACCAGTGACTGGATTACGGCAAGCGGCAACTGGGGCGGCTATGAAGAATCGGCAAACTATGCGATTGCATGCGAATTTCCGGAATTTGTCCAGTCGCCAAACTGGGAGAAAAATGTGTTGGCATATCTGGAAAAAACAGCAGTATCCTATGTGATGGATGATTTAACTTGTATAGAAGTACCACTGCAATATGCGTCGGTGGCAAAGGGAACGATTACAGCGTTTGAAGATATTCAAAAGGAAATCGGTTCGGAAAAACCGCCCTATACGGAAAAAGTGGCGGAAGCGCTGCATAATATCCAGCGTTATACCATGTATTCCAGCGGCCCGGGCTACCGGGATCATCAACAGGGAGATTCCGCGCAGCATACGCGTTCCTATGCGGGCAGCTTTATGACAGAAGCGGTACAGTTTGGCGATTCGGAATTGCTCTATGCTGCAACCGGCGGCAAAAAAGGGCAGGCGCCGCCGTTCACCTCTATTATTTTCAAAACCGGAAAGAAAGTCGCTATGCGCACAAGCTGGGACGCAAACGCGAATTACCTGTTCACGCAAATGGACGGCGGAATTTCCTCCCACGGTCAGCAGGACGACCATGCGATTTCCTTGTTTGCCTACGGGAAATATCTCATTGCGGACACTTCCTATACCGGCGCGCAGGGGGCGGCAAATGACTGGCTGAAAGGCGCATGGGGACACAGTACCGTTATCATTGATAATAAAAACCAAAAAGCATATGGTTCAACGAAATCGGGCACTATCAATGATTGGGGTTCCAATAGTCATTATGATTTCTATAGCGGCACCACACCCAACTATTCAACGGCAAACGTGACGCCAACACGCGAAATTTTGTTTGTCAAACCAGGTTTCTGGATTCTTTCCGACTATCTGGTGCCGGATAATATGGACGCCGCGCATACCTATGAACAGCGATGGATTATGATGCCGGACGCTAATATCAGCATTGACGAAGGGTCAAATATCGCGCGTTCCAATTATGACGATGTGAACATTCAGGTTGTACCGGTTGCATCTTCCGCCTATGACAACATTGGCATTGAGGACGGCATGATGGGCGGCGGAACAGGGTCGCTTACCAACACGCAGTATGTGGACTATGAAAAAACGAAAAAGACAGGGGTTCAAACCTATAACACCATTCTATATCCGGAAGATGTGGGAATGAACCATGAAATTAAAACGAAGCCGCTGGCTACCGGAAATGTGCAAAACGAGGGTGCAAGCGCGTTCCAGTTCACCGTGCGCGATACCAATACGGATTCTTTGCTGGACGCAAGTTATTATTTGCTGCATGACAAAAAGCAGCGGAGCGAGCGGACATTTGGCGATTATACGTTTAACGGACAAATGGCATATGTGGAGAAAACCAACGGTGAGCTTTCCGGCATCATGCTGCGTGATGTGGCAAATGCAAAAGAAGGACTAAAACTGACCGACAATATTGACGGGCGGACGCTGGTACAAACCACAGTACCCGTGCAGGATTTGAGTATCCGTTATAATGGCGACAGAGTAGAAATCCAGACTCACCAGGATATTTCCAAAGATGCGAGAACCGTTACCATTCGCGGATTGGAGACGGAAGGGCTGAATTTCTATGCGCCGTATACCGTGCAGGAAATCAAAATAGACGGCACAATTTATCAAAAAGGAACTGATTTCAAACAAAGCGGCACAACGGTTTATTTCGGCGAGAAATTTATGGATGGCGAAACAGTGAATCCCACGCCGACACCCAAACCGACCTATTCTGCGCCGCAGCACGGCGGCGGTGGTGGCGGAGGAAGCGCAGCGGTGAAACCTACGGTAACACCCGCGCCGACAGGAACCACAGAGCCAGCGCCAACGGCAAATCCGACGCCGGGAACGAATGTGACACCTGCGCCGGCAGCAACACCAAACATATCGGAACTGAACGGACATTGGGCAAAAGAAGAAATCGGCGCACTGGTGGAAAAGAAAATTGTCAGCGGCAATGAAACAGGCGATTTAAATTTGCAGGGAACCATGACCCGCGCGGAATTTTTGGCAATGGTTCTGCGGGGGCTTGGAACGGAGACCAGTTCCTATACAGGCGGCTTTGCCGACGTGTCTAAGGACGCTTGGTATGCCGACATCATGCAAACCGCCTATGATAAAGGTATCATTGCGGGAGATGGTAATGGGGTGAATCCCGAAGGAAATATCACGCGCGAGGAAATGGCAAAGATTTTGGTTGAAATCTATGAATTGCTGGAGCCGGAGACGCAGCCGTCGGCGGTGACAGCAGTGATTTCCGATGCGGCACAAATCAGCGAATGGGCGAAGGAATATGTAGAAAAAGCCTATGCACTTGGACTGCTTAGCGGAATGCCGGACGGCAGTTTTGCGCCGGGGGAACATATGCTGCGGGAACAAGGTATGGTTGCCATATATCGCATTTTAGATAAGACAGACCGGCTGTCATAGCAATAATGAAAAGGAAAAGCGCTTACCCCCAAAGGGTAGGCGTTTTTTGTATACAGAAACCCCATAGTTAGACCGTTGATTCAATAAAACATAAATATTGAAAAGAAACGCCTTTAACATTATAGGGTATCTGAAAGGGAATAGCAGTATAATGATATACAATAGGCAGGGAATAATACAGAAATCGGCAATTTTAGTGTAATGTGGGTATGGTAGGAAAGAATACAAAAAATAAAAGAATATGTGGTAAGACAATTGGAAGAGGATAGAATGACAAATCAAATGATAATAGAAGAAATAAACATGTTTAACGGATAAGTAAGTAGATGATACGCAAGAGGAAGGTAGCTGCATGCGACTGTGTTCAGACGTCTTTCAAGGTATAGCTTGTAATCTGAGTCCTAAGGGGAAGGGGTGATTATGGAAAAGCCAATGGCTTTGTCGGGGGTACTTGTCTATAATAAAAAATACGGGTCTGCATAACCTGCAAACCCGTATGACTGGCGGAGAAGGTGGGATTCGAACCCACGAGCCCGTGAGGACTACCTGATTTCGAGTGATGTTCGCAAAAGGTCGGTTAGCGGAATTTGACGGCAGATAAAAGAAAATATTGACAGCCTGTAAACACCGGTGTTTAC
>JAAWTG010000053.1 GCA_022801925.1 Clostridia bacterium
AATTTTTCGTAAATGCGGCGTCAAAGAACCGCTTTCCATACGCCCAGTATGCAAAGGAACCTTTTCCTTGCCTTACAAAAAATTTTCTCCTGCATGGTTTGGCGAAGTCCCTAGGAGCAGATTTTTCTGTAGGCAAGGCAAAAATACGCAGGAATACTGGCGTATTTCAAGTATTTTTAACACAGCATACGGGAAAATCTGCCTTAGGGACCGCATGAGATTCGACTCTCTTATGCCTAAGTAGCAATACCCCTTTTCGGCGCAGGACGGAAAGGGGTTCATCGTTGTCATCTACCTGATTAATACATGCACCGCTGCGATAACAAGTTATAAGAGTGTTCAACTTTTCTCCGCAGTTCGGGCAATGGGAAAGCCGGACAGGAAGAGAAACGCCACATTTAGGACATTGCATCAAAATCCCTCTTTTCATAGTGCTATCAGATTTGTTTTAGTATAGCATACATTATTTTACCTGTCAATGAAATAAGTGGCTTGCATTCATAAATGAAATATGTTATAATGAAAAAATATAACAAATGATTTTTGCTAAAAGCGGATAAGGTATTGTTGCTGAGAACCGTTTTTGTCAGATAGGCGTTCATTTGATTATAGAAACAAAAAATTGGGGAATCGTGTTCTATTTTAAAGGAAAAGGGGAGAGCAAAACATGACAAAAGAACGAAGCAGCTTTACAAATCAGCTTGGATTTGTGTTGGCGGCAGCAGGCTCTGCCGTGGGATTGGGAAACATTTGGCGGTTTCCATATCTGGCGGCAAAATATGGCGGTGGAATTTTTCTGCTGGTCTATATTATTTTAGCAGTGACCTTTGGATTCGCGCTCATGATTACGGAAATTGCCATTGGGCGTAAAACGGGACTCAGCGCCATTGAGGCGTATAAAGCGTTGGATAAACGGTTTGCTTTTGTTGGTATTTTAGGGACAATCGTACCGGTTATCATTTTTCCATATTATTGTGTCATTGGCGGCTGGGTTGTGAAATATTTTGTTGCCTATTTGGCAGGACAGGGCGCTATGGCAGCGGGCGGAGACTATTTTTCCGGTTTTATCGCGCAAGCAGGTTCGCCGGTGTTATGGCTGGCGATATTTATGGTGTTGACGTCATTGGTTGTTATGTGCGGCGTGCAGAAAGGCGTGGAAAAAGCGAGCCGTATTATGATGCCGGTTTTGGTGGTGTTGGCAGTTGTGATTGTCATTTTTGTCTTGACCATGCCGGGCGCGTGGGAAGGCGTGAAATACTATATCACACCGAGTTTCAGCGATTTTTCTGTGACGACTGTTTTAGCGGCGATGGGACAACTGTTCTATTCCATGTCGCTGGCAATGGGGATTATGATTACCTATGGCTCCTACATGAAAAAAGAAGACAATTTGGAAAAATCGGTTGGGCAGATTGAAATTTTCGATACCGGAATTGCACTGCTGGCAGGTTTGATGATTGTCCCGGCAGTCTTCGTGTTTTCCGGTGGGGATAAAGAGGCGTTAAGCGCCGGACCGGGACTGATGTTTATCACGCTGCCGAAAGTGTTTGATACAATGCCGTTCGGACATTTTGTCGGCGGAATTTTCTTCCTGCTCGTGCTGTTTGCGGCGCTGACCAGCGCCATTTCCCTGATGGAAACCATTGTGTCCATTTTGCAAGATAAACTGCATTGGAACCGCATCACAACGTGTCTTGTGGTGTTGGTCGGCGGTTTTCTGATTGGACTGCTGTCCGCTTTGGGATATAGCGTTTGGGACAACGTGAAGATTTTGGGAATGCAAATGCTGGATTTCTTCGATTTCATCAGCAACAGCGTACTCATGCCGATTGTGGCGTTGTTCACCAGCATTTTTGTGGGCTGGATTCTCAAAACAAAAGTGATATCGGACGAAGTGAAAATTTCTTCAAAATTCCATCGGGAGAAATTATTCCATGTTGTGATTCGGTATATCGCACCGGTGTTTTTGATTGCAATTCTGGTGAGTTCTGTGCTCAGCGCATTTGGCTGGATTAAGATTTAAAGGAATTTGCGTGATTATGTAATGTATGATACATTGTGAACAAAACAAGAAGGATTTTATATTTGACAAATTGAATGACTTTTGGTATAATATCATAGTCGGACAGCAAAAAGAGCGTAGAATTCACGGCGAATTTTACGCTCTTTTTTTGTGTATCGGCGTAGTTTTCAGGCAGCTTTTCTCTGATAAAGACTCCCACAATAAACATAATTTACGGAGGTCTTTTTTATGAACGAATCCCAAAACTCTCAATTTTTAGGTAAGGAAAAAATTCCGAAACTTATGCTGAAATTTTCTATACCTTGCGTACTCTCGCTTCTTGTCAGCGCATTATACAATATTGTTGACCAAATTTTTATCGGCAACAGCGAATTAAGTGCGCTCGGCAATGCGGCAACAGGTGTTGTATTTCCGATTTTTATTATCGCACAGGCTTTTGCGTGGTGCTTCGGTGATGGCTGCGCCGCATATCTTAATATATGTCAAGGCAGAAAAGACACACAGAACGCGCACAAATCTATTGGCAGTGGCATAACAGTTACACTAATTGTCAGTATTCTTCTTATGGCGATATTTTTTCCGCTGAAGAAACAGATTTTAACCTTGTTCGGCGCGTCTGAGAACAGTATCGGAATGGCAATCCAATATTTTAATCTTATTCTCGCCTTTTTTCCTCTTTATATGCTGTCTAATATGATGAACGCGGTCATTCGCGCGGACGGAACTCCTGCGTGGTCTATGGCTTCAATGCTTGCCGGCGCAATTACAAATATTATTCTTGACCCTGTATTCATTTTCGGGACGAAATGGGGTATGTTCGGCGCGGCATTGGCAACTGTAATAGGTCAGACCGTTTCATTTGTAATTTCGCTTATTTACTTTTTCAGAACAAAGACATTTCAGCTGACATTAAAGAGCTTTTTGCCGAATTTCAAAGCTTTTTCGCCTGCCCTGCAGCTTGGCGCATCGTCCTTTATTACGCAAATGACGATTGTTATCATCTCTTTGATATGTAATATAATGCTTGCAAGATACGGAGCAGTTTCGCAATACGGAGCAGATATTCCAATTGCGATTATTGGCATTGAAAGCAAGGTGTTCACGGTTGTTATTAACCTTGTTGTCGGTATTGTTCTCGGCTGTCAGCCCATTATCAGCTACAATATGGGCGCGAAACAATATGACAGAGTAAAGAAATTATACCGTAATATACTTTTATGTACGGTTGTTATCAGTGTCGCTTCAACATTGTTGTTTGAACTTGCTCCGCGCGCCGTAGTCAGCATATTCGGCACGCCCACAAATATTCCAAATCCCGAAGATTATTGGACATTCGGCACACTGACTTTCCGCATTTTTCTTAGTCTTGTAATATTTACTTGTACGATTAAAATGACGTCAATATTTTTTCAAGCAGTCGGAAAGCCTGTCCGCGCCGTTATTGCGTCTATGATAAGGGATATTGTTTGTTTTATTCCTTTAATTACTATTTTACCGATATTTTTCGGTATTGAGGGAATTTTATTTGCGGCTCCTGCTGCCGATTTAATTGCAATGATTGTAGCCGTTATATTAACCGTTACTTTTATGCGCACACTAAAAACTGATATGATGGAACAATCCGCAAGCACAGATATAATGGGAGACTGCATTCGCTGATATATACCTAAAAGCAGAAAGAATTTGTTTGAAATAGCTTATTAGAAATGAAATCTTCCGGTGTATAAGAAATACAAAAAGTCCGACACTTCATAGAAGCGTTGGACTTTTTGCTTAATATATGTGTGCCATGTACTGTCTATTCTTCATAAGGAATACCAAAATGCAGGTAAGCGGGACGGGTCACAACGCGCCCGCGCGGCGTACGCGCCAAAAAGCCGAGTTGCAGTAAATAGGGTTCATAGACGTCCTCAATGGTGTTGCTTTCCTCACCGATGGTAGCTGCCAGCGTATCCAGACCGACAGGACCGCCGGAGAAATTTTGAATGATAGACAACACCATGCGGCGGTCAATGGAATCCAGTCCTAAGTCGTCAATTTCCATCATGTTCAGCGCGGCGCTTGCCACTTCACGGGAGATAATACCCTGCGCTTTGATTTGTGCATAGTCCCGCACGCGTTTGAGCAAACGGTTAGCAATCCGCGGCGTTCCGCGTGAACGGCGTGCAATCTCTGCCGCGCCGCTGGGGTCGATTGCCGCGCCCAGAATACCCGCCGAACGGTTGACAATCTGCATGAGTTCCTCCGGCGAATATAATTCCAAACGGGAAATCACACCAAACCGGTCGCGCAGCGGCGCGCTGAGCAAGCCAGCGCGGGTGGTCGCGCCAATCAGCGTGAACGGCTGCAAATCCAGACGCACAGACCGCGCGCTGGGTCCTTTGCCAATGATGATGTCCAGTGCAAAATCCTCCATGGCGCTGTAGAGAATCTCTTCCACAGCGCGGGAAAGCCGATGGATTTCGTCAATAAACAAAATGTCGCCCGGCGTGAGATTGGTCAATATTGCTGCCAAATCGCCCGCTTTTTCAATAGCGGGTCCGGAGGTGATACGAATATTCACGTCCATTTCGTTGGCAATGATGCCCGCTAATGTTGTTTTTCCAAGACCCGGCGGACCATAGAGCAAAACATGATCCAGTGATTCACCGCGTTGTTTGGCGGCTTGTATGTAAATTGACATTGTTTCTTTGGCTTTTTGCTGCCCCACATAATCTTCTATCCGTTTGGGACGCAAGCCCAGTTCAATATCGGCGTCTTCGTTCACAAAAGAACCGGAGACGGAACGTATATCTTCCATAGAACGCTCTTTCCTTCCGTTTTATTGCTGAATCATGCCGCTACATGAGATATTTCAGCGAATTTTTAATGATTTCTTCCACGCTATCCGCGTCGCCCGCTTTGCGTGCCGCCTCAGATGCTTCGGAAGCAGTATAACCCAGCCCCATGAGCGCGGAAACAGCGTCGGTGAACAAATCAGCGTTCCCAGGCAAATAGTCAGCGCTGTCTGACACATCTACAAGACCTGAACCGATTTTATTTTTTAATTCCAACACAATGCGTTCCGCTGTTTTTTTGCCAATACCGGGCGCGGAAGAAATCGCCTTGACGTCGCTCTGCGACACAGCAAGCGCCAGCTTGGACGGTTCCAGCGTGGAAAGAATGGACAGTGCGGCTTTGGGGCCAACGCCGGACACGGCAAGCAGCAACTCAAAAATGTCCAAATCTTCGGTGGACAAAAAACCGTAGAGCGCCTGAATATCCTCGCGGACATGCAGATAGGTATATACCGTAACAACTTTTTCCTCCCGCGGCAGCCGTCCCAAATGACTGAGCGGCATAAACACTTTATACCCCACGCCGCCCACGTCAATCACAGCATAATCAGCGCGGGTATATGCAGGGATTCCTTTTACATATGCAATCATAAAACGATCGTTAGCCTTTCTGCCCACAAATTATATAGAATAACCGGCCGCCTTACCGTGGGTGGATAAAGCGCACCATGGGAATTGCAATTTATCAATTGTAGACATGGATACTGCCGAACACACAACTGCAGCGAATGGAAACAGAATATGCGCCGGTGGACGTGCAGTGATTGGTTACGCCGCCAAAGATGTTGTCGCCGTCAATATTGACGCTGACATTGGATGGCAGATAGAGCAAAATGGTGGAACACACATCATCAATTTCAATTTGAATGTTTTGCGTGATTTGCGCTTCGCGGAAATCCACAATCAATTTGCTGCCCAATGCAGTCATTTCTGCGCCTTTGAGATCTTGCGTTTTGTTTACGTCTGTTTTAGAAGTGAATATCACATGATAGGAAGGATATTCCTGATTGGTTGCGTGTAAATTTTTCAGTTTTCGTCCGCGTGTGAAACTCTTCACCAATGTATCCAAACCGAGGAGAATGACGAAAAGCGGCAGGATTAAAGACCAGACGGAGACATGTTTTCCCAGCAGATGATAGGCTTCGCCCAAACAAAGTACGCCCAGCATCAGCAAAAACACATTGCCGAAATTGGGACCACGCTGCGATATCCAGTAGAGCGCGGGAACAATCAGTATAAATGACCACCAGCCCGTAAACAGTCCGAAATCCCACCAGCCGGCAACATTACCCAGCCATGTAACACCTAAAAGAATCAGAATACAGCCGACAAAACTTGACCAAAACTTATTTTTCATGAGATATAACCTCCTTTTGTGTAGACCCGCCGCCCAGCCAGCCTGGAATTGCAGAATGCTCCACGGCGCGGAACATACGCTCCTGCAGTCCGGGTCGTTCCTGCGCCAGCGTGTGCAGTAGGGTTTTCATGTCTTCTCGTTGCGTGTGTCCGTCTGCCGGACAGGGATTGTGTACAACAGGAATATTTTCCTCCGCCGCAAATCGTTTGATTTCCGCCTCCGGTACATAGAGCAGCGGGCGAATCAGTGTGATGTCCCGCCTGTCCAGATAGGTGACGGGAGAAAAACAACTGATGCGCGATTCGTTGAACAGACAAAGCAAAAACGTTTCCAATACGTCGTCGTGGTGATGTCCCAAAGCGACTTTGCGGCAGCCGCTTCGCAGCGCCGCTTCATGCAGCGCGCCGCGGCGCATTTTAGCGCAGAGCGCACAGGGGTTCTTTTCCTTGCGGATATCAAAAATGACCGGCGCAATGTCCGTCTTTTCCAAAACAAAGGGCACGTCTAAATCGCGGCAGAGCGCTTCCACCGGCGCGAAATCCATACTGCCGAATCCCATATCCAGCGTGATTGCCACAAGCCGGAACGGATTGGGATAAAACCGGCGCAGCGCCGCCAACACCATCAGCAGCGTGATGCTGTCCTTGCCGCCCGATACGCCCACGGCAATGTTGTCGTCCGGTTGAATCATCTGATAGGTATCCACACACCGGCGCGTATATCCTAATAATTGTTGCATTCGATTCATAGATATGTTCAACTCCTGTATGTTAAGTATACTATATTCGGGCGGGATAGTCAAACATTTTTTCGCATTTGGGGGGCGTGTTTAGGGGGCTGAAAATTTTTCCATCATACTTTTGGAACTTTTTTCTATCGTGTGCGTCTAAATGGGTGAGTCACAAAAAAGACTTAGAGAAAAAATAAAAAATATACATAAAAACAGGAGGTATTCATTTATGAAAAAGAGAAATCAAATTTTGGCGCTTACTGCTGCTGTAACGGTATTATCTGCTAGCACAGCGATGGCGGAATATGTAGAAGGTCGGGAGCCGGTTTACCGCGGTGAAGGCGTGATGACAACGGCAGTGAGCACAGCGAGAGACTATGCTGTTGTAGTAAACGGCGTGCAGCTGGAGAAAAAAGGCTATATGGACGGAGACAAAGTGATGCTGCCGGTTCGTGCGATAGCGGAAGCGCTGGGCTTTGAAGTAACATGGATTGGCGAAACGGAAACCGTACAGTTGACGCGCGGCGCAAACTTCATCACGCTGCAAATCGGCGTAGACGGATATACTTTCGCAAAAACAGCGCCCATGCCGCTTGGCAAAGCGCCGGTTGAAATTGAAGGAACAACTTTCGTACCGATAGATTTTGCGGACGAAATTTTACATACAACCGTTACCATTGACCCGACAGGCACAGTAGCTATCACGGAAGCAAGTGAAGCAGGCGAAGTGGCGCCGCAAGTGAGCGACGAAGGGATTAGCACCGCATTTGTTTCCGAAGTGGGAGAAAAAAGTATTACAGTGGAAACACTTTCAGGCAATACAGTCGTTTTGAATATCGGTGAGGAAACGAAACTGGTGGGCAAAGACGGCGAAGATATCAAAATTGCTGATTTAACAACAGGAATGAAAGTCAACGTTGTATATGGAGAAATTATGACGGCAAGCGAACCGCCGCAGAATGTTCCGGTGAGTGTGAGAATAGTGGAAGAACGCGAAACGGAGACCAGTCTTGCGAAAGTGTTGGAAGTTGATTTGGAAGCGCAGCAGATTGTTACAGGTGAAGACATTGAAAAACCGGAAACACAGGTTGTATTTAATGTTGGAGACGACACAAAAATCACCAAAGACGGAAAAGATATCGAGTTAAAAGATATCAAAGCGGATGACAACATTCGCGTGATTCATTCCATTGCAATGACCAGAAGTCTGCCGCCGCAGACAGCTGCCTATGAAATTGAAGTGGTAGACGCAGAAGCGGGTCAGGCGCCGGAAACAGCCGAACTGGAAGGCACGATTGCAGAAGTTGACGCTGAAGAAGGTCGCGTGACAATCGGAGATGAAAAAGACCTGAATGCACAGACGATTTTACTGGTAAGCGAAGAAACCGAAATCGTGGACAAAGATGGAAAAACGCTGAAATTGGAAGACCTGAAAAAAGGAATGGAAATCAAAGCAGTACACAAAACCATGATGACCATGAGCATTCCGCCGCAGACGCCGGCAGTGAAAATTACTGTGCAGAAATAAGCGGATAACGCATTACGTTAAAAACGGAGACATTTTTGTCTCCGTTTTTTTCTGCCATCTGCTCCCGCTCACCTGGATATATTCTCCGTTTTTTGTCAGAGTGACGGGGATGAGTGGTAATAATTGGTAAAATATACCAATATGGATGTAGGATAAATTGGGAGACTTGTTTTTTATGATTGTTTGTATTATAATAGAAAATAGCTAAAAAAACAGCATCAGTAGATACCGGTTGACACATGAGTTGTTTTGCGCCGGTAGAATCATGAAAAAACGATATTGTACAATGCGGAAAAGTGCAAAAATGGAAATGATTCGGTGCAAACAATCATTTTAGACAAAAATCGCGTGTGAATCGGGTGAATTTTTGGCTGCTCGAAAAAAATAAATCTCAAAAAAAACATTGACATTTATTTAACAATGGGATATAATGGTACTAACAAGATTGTTAAATAAATATCAAAGTAACGAAACGCGTTACGGCAAACAGACAACGAAAAGTTGGAACGTTATTTTGGGAGGTAAATAAAATGGCAAAAAAAACAGAAATCCCTGCGGTCATTGACAATGTAGAAGCGTTGATTACAAAAATGAACGCAATGCGCGAAGCGCAGAAACAATTTGCAAACTTCACGCAGGAGCAAGTGGACAAAATTTTCTATGAAGCGGCACTTGCGGCAAACAAAGAAAGAATCCCGCTGGCAAAAATGGCGGTGGAAGAAACCGGTATGGGCGTGGTGGAGGACAAAGTCATTAAAAACCACTATGCGGCGGAATATATCTATAATGCCTATAAAAACACCAAAACCTGCGGTGTGATTGAAGAAGATACGGCGTTTGGCGTGAAAAAAGTAGCAGAACCGATTGGGTTGGTTGCGGCTGTTATTCCCACAACAAACCCGACATCCACGGCAATTTTTAAAACGCTGATTGCGCTGAAAACCAGAAATGCAATCATCATCAGCCCCCATCCGCGTGCGAAGGACTGTACCATTGCGGCAGCTAAAATTGTGCTGGACGCGGCGGTGAAAGCGGGCGCGCCGGAAGGCATTATCGGCTGGATTGACGTTCCGTCTTTGGAATTGACCAATGAAGTCATGAAAAGCGCGGACATCATTCTGGCAACAGGCGGCCCGGGTATGGTAAAAGCGGCTTATTCCTCCAGTAAGCCGGCAATCGGCGTAGGACCCGGAAACACACCGGTTATCATTGACGAAACAGCGGACATCAAAATGGCGGTTAGTTCCATCATTCATTCCAAAACATTTGACAACGGTATGATTTGTGCGTCTGAGCAGTCTGTAACGGTGCTGGCAAGCATTTATGAACATGTGAAACAGGAATTTAAAATGCGCGGCTGCTATTTCCTCAAAGGCGCAGAACTGGATAAAGTGCGTAAAACGGTTATCATCAACGGCGCTGTCAACGCAAAAATCGTGGGGCAGCCCGCGGCGAAGATTGCAGAAATTGCGGGCGTGAAAGTGCCGGCAGACACGAAAATCCTGATTGGTGAAGTGGAATCGGTTGATATTTCCGAAGAATTTGCACATGAAAAACTGTCTCCGGTATTGGCAATGTATAAAGCAAAAGATTTTGACGAAGCCATTGCAAAAGCGGAACGTCTGGTTGCAGACGGCGGTTATGGACATACGTCTTCTCTGTACATCCATCCGGCAGAAAAAGAAAAAATGGCAAAACATGCGGCGGCAATGAAAACCTGCCGTGTGCTGGTGAACACACCTTCCTCCCACGGTGGTATCGGTGATTTATATAACTTCAAAATGGCGCCGTCTCTCACGCTGGGCTGTGGTTCCTGGGGCGGGAACTCCGTTTCGGAGAACGTTGGCGTGAAACATTTGCTGAATGTGAAAACAGTTGCTGAGAGGAGAGAGAACATGCTTTGGTTCAGAGCGCCTGAAAAAGTATATTTCAAGAAAGGCTGTATGCCGGTAGCATTGGATGAACTCGGCACCGTGATGGGCAAAAAACGGGCGTTCATCGTCACCGACTCGTTCTTGTATAAAAATGGTTATGTGAAATCAATTGAAAATAAATTAGATGAAATGGGCATTGAACATACTTGTTTCTATGAAGTTGCGCCCGACCCGACGCTGGAATGCGCAACCAAAGGTGCAGAACAAATGCGTTCTTTCGAGCCGGACGTGATTATTGCGTTGGGCGGCGGTAGTGCAATGGACGCAGGAAAAATCATGTGGGTACTCTATGAACACCCCGATGTGAACTTTATGGACATGGCAATGGACTTCATTGATATCCGCAAACGTGTCTATACTTTCCCGAAAATGGGTGAAAAAGCATATTTTGTTGCAATCCCGACTTCTTCCGGAACCGGTTCCGAAGTGACGCCGTTCGCGGTTATCACAGACGAAAAAACCGGCGTGAAATATCCGCTGGCAGACTACGAACTGATGCCGAACATGGCAATTGTGGACGTAGACAATATGATGAGTCAGCCCAAAGGACTGACCAGCGCTTCCGGTATCGACGTTATGACCCATGCGCTGGAAGCCTATGTTTCCGTTATGGCAACAGACTACACAGACGGTCTGGCGCTCAAAGCGATGAAAAATGTGCTGCAATATCTGCCGAGTGCGTATGAAAACGGTGCAAACGACCCGATTGCGCGTGAAAAAATGGCAGATGCAGCTTGTATGGCAGGTATGGCATTTGCAAATGCATTCCTGGGGCTGAACCATTCCATGGCGCACAAGCTGGGCGCATATCACCACCTGCCGCACGGCGTGGCAAACGCTATCATCTTAACAAATGTTATGCGCTACAATGCGGCAGACGTGCCGACTAAGATGGGTACTTTCTCACAATACCAGTATCCGCACGCGTTTGAACGTTATGTAGAAGCGGCGCATTTCTGCGGCATTGTTGGAAAAGACGACAAGGATACGTTTGAAAAATTTATTGCTGCACTGGAAGACCTGAAAGAAAAAATTGGTATCAAGAAAACCATCAAAGACTATGGTATTACAGAAAAAGATTTCATGGATACGCTGGATGAAATGTGCGAACAGGCATTTAACGACCAGTGTACCGGTGCAAACCCGAGATATCCTCTGATTTCTGAAATCAAAGAACTGTATCTGAAATCTTATTACGGAAAATAAAAAATGGCAGTGCGGACGCGGCGGGAATCGTCCTGCCGCGCGGCAGCCGGAATCATAATGTAAGGAGGAACCCCTGATGAAGTTAGAAAACAGTAAGGTCCTTGTAGGGCGGGCGCATAAAACCGTATATCAGAGCGGCAATTCTGTTGTGAAGGTGTTTGAAGAAGGCTATTCCAAAGCGGATATTTTTAATGAAGCGCTGAACCATGCCCGTGTGGAAGAAACCGGTTTGAATATTCCCAAAGTACAGGAAGTGGGAAAAGTAGACGGCAAATGGGCGATTTCGATTGAACATGTAGAGGGCGAAACACTGGCAGATTTGATGAAAAAGAATCCGGCAAAGACGGATGAATATTTGGAGCTGTTCGTAGATTTGCAGTTGCAAATTCACGAGAAAAAAGCACCACTGCTGAATAAATTAAAAGACAAATTGATTCGCCAGATTGACAGTTTGAAAGATGAACTGGACGCAACAGCGCGCTATGAATTACATACGCGTCTGGACGGTATGCCGAAACATACGAAAGTATGTCATGGTGATTTCAACCCGACCAACGTGATTATTAATAAAGACGGCGCGTTTGTAATCGACTGGTCTCATGCAACGCAGGGAAATGCGAGCGCGGACGCGGCAATGACTTATTTATTGTTTGCGCTGGAATCAGAAGAACTTGCGGAAAAATATATGACGCTGTTCTGCAAAAAGAGCGACACAGCAAAACAATATGTGCAGCAGTGGCTGCCCATTGTTGCTGCGGCGCAGATGACAAAAAAGAATGATTCGGAACGCGACTTCTTGGCAAAATGGATTGACGTAGTAGAATACCAGTAAAAAATAGACGCGATGAGGGCATGAGGATTGTACAGCAATTCTCATGCCTTTCTTTTATATGTCATTTGCATCAGAAAGATAGCATAGAGGTGTTTTTCTGTCCTGTCATTTCCGCGGAAATAACAGGACAGAAAACGCCGGTCTTGTAAAAAACAATGTTTTTGTAGAAAAAATAAAAAAATTTTTGAAAGGCGGATTCGCGTGTGCAGCAGGCATTTGCGGCGTTGCATGTTTGTAAAAATGGCAGCACGGCGTGAAGCGTTTGTGGTATAATAAAAAGGGGAGTCTTGCGCACGGAGGCGAAAGACTTCCGGAATGATGAAAAAAATAATAAAAGAAAAGGAGGTCTGCGAAGCAAAAGAAAGGAAGATTTTTGTGAAATATAAAAAACAATTCAGCGCAGATGACAGCTGGACAAGCATTTCCATGCAGGCGGGTCATGATGCGACCCTCCAAAATGCCAAGGAGTTCGCCGACATGCGGCGCAGCCGCCCGCAAATGATTGAAGTGGACGAAACAGGTAAAACGCCAAAGTTAAATGGGTACATGACCTATGACGACAAAAAATATGAACGCGACCCATGGCGCATGTATCAATACAAGCCATCGGCGTCGGAACCGCAGGGCGACCCCTCCAAACGGGCGCAGGGCAGAGCGGTCTATGTGAGAGAAATCCTGCCCGGCGGGGAAACGCGTATCGTGGAAAAGGAGGAATTTAAAAAGACAGACAGCCGCGCGGCAGACGGCAAAAAAACCAAAAATGGCAGCAGCTATTTTGACCAGCTCTATCAAATCACGCGTACCGGTGCGCAGGGACAGCAGGAATATGACACCAGCCTGTACCGGACGGAAATGGCGACAAAGGCGTTTGAAAACAACAAATACCTGATTGAACAAAAAGCGGCGCTGGCGCAGGTGCCGCCGGCAATGTTGGGGGCGGCAATGTTCCATTTTTATGGCGACACCTCTAACAACGCGGAAAAATACCAGCTGACGGACAAGGAAATCGATGAATTGTTCCGCGGGAGCGACCTCGGCAAAACCGGCATGAATGCCGACGCATTGCGGGAATATACCAAAACGCGGGAGGGCGCGGCGGAAGTAGCGGCCTATATTTTGCGTGTGGAAGCCCGAAAACGCGGCTATGACTTGTCTAATCTGAAAGGGACGCAGGGGCAGGAAATTTTGGCGGCATTTAACCGCCGCATGAAAATATCCGACACCAAAGGAGCGATTACCAAACAGTTGGTGCCTGTGTTTGAAAACATCTATGCTTCCCTGCCGGGACAGGAACGGGAGGTCAATTGGCTGGAGGACAGCGATAACTACTATGACTATGCCGATGTATTCGGACGGTAAGCAAAAGCCGGATGTATTATATCGGTTTTGACACTTTAAAGCAGCAGGCGGTTCGCTTAAATTGCGAACCGCCTGCTGCTTTAAAGTGTGGATAGATTTAGAATATTTCCTACAACTTTTGCGCATTGGAAGAACGTGGATATGGTTTTTTCTCATCTGTGAGACCGAGAAGATAATCTGTGCTGGTACCCAATACAAGGGCAATACGCATACATTGCGTCAAAGTCATAAACCGCTTTTCGTTTTCTATCTTGGAATAATCACTTTGGTCAATACCGGTTAGTGTCTGCATTTTAATCTGTGTGTATCCCTTTTCTTTTCGGAGTGCTTTTAATCGATTCATATGTATCACCAATTTAATTATGTCACAATGACCTAATTAAAATAGGGTATAATTGACCTATCCTAAAATGAATCAGAAAAAGGATAGGGTGCGGGATTGTCTGTTAAATAGCAGATATAATCAATACTTGTATTTAAATAGAAAGCCAATTTTTTACATTGAGCAAGAGTATAGTGGCGTGAACCATTTTCTACTTTAGAACAATTACTCTGATTCATATGAATTAATTGTTCTAAATCTTTTTGTGTATATTTCTTAGCACGAAGGAAAGCGACTTCCTTGGCGCGTTTTTCTAAATTCTCAGGAGAAAAAGGTTGGTTATTGCGTTCATGAGGTTGAGGGATGTCTGTCAAGTAGACTAAATAGTCCATACTTGTATGAAAAAATAAAGCAGCTTGTTTACAAATTTCTATAGATAACTCTTTTTGTTCTGATTCAACTTTTGATATATCTGCTTGATCGATATGGAATGCCATTTGTAATTGGAGTTGTGTATAGTGGGCGTTAGTGCGCAACTCGCGTATCCTATTTTTCATATTCATCACCATTACCTATTATGGCAGATTGACCTATAAAAAATATGGATAAATTGACCTATTGACTTTTAGGTCTGTATGACCTAAAATTATATATAAGATAAAATATGAGGAGAAAACACATGGATAAAATTTCTGATTGCATGAATAGACTTGCGCTTGCCATGGAACTGAAAGATTTTATGACAATGGAAAGGGTCTATGACAAGATAAAAAAAGAGTTTGGAGCACTTGTTTTTGAAGAAGAACGCAAAGGCAATATCAGGTTTTGTAAAAACTTACGCTATGATACATTTTTTGCTGAAATCATAAACGGCTGCGCGGAACTGCCCAAAGAAGGAATTGCCTACCTCGGCATCACCAAAAACAGCCCCACCGGACTGCACTTCTTTCGGGACGGTTACATGATAGTATCTGTATCTCGGCTTCGGTCTCGTTTCTACCATGAAGACGCTTTTTTCAGCACACCGATTGCAATAGATGTGGACAGCAATCTTTTGACACTTCCGCCTACGCAAATGAAACAAGCCGGTCTGTGCGAGGGCGATATTTTGAAAGTTGATATTGATACAG
>JAAWTG010000054.1 GCA_022801925.1 Clostridia bacterium
GAAAATACCTAAGTATTTTCATTAAATTCTAAGTCATTGACTTATGAACCTACACTATATACTGTTCAATTTTCAAAGATCATGTCTCTAGCGACAACCTCTTTATTATATCACCTTTCCGCTCCTTTGTCAAGACCTTTTTTACTTTTTCTTGACTTTTTTGGAAAAGCACCCCACCGATTCACCCGGTCAGGAATTACATCTTACCACATTTCTTTTGCTTTGTCAATACTTTTTTTATTTTTTTTCGATTTTTTTCATTTCTTTTCTTCATTAGAGAACAAATGTTTGACTTTCTGCAAATACTGTGGTATACTAAATATACCTCATTCTACTTTCCAGGAGGATTGTTCTATGATGACAATGATGGAAAAATTAAAAATCTTGTCTGACGCAGCCAAATACGACGTCTCTTGTTCTTCTAGCGGCAGCCATCGCAAAAACACACCGGATGGTATTGGCAATGCAGAATCCTGCGGTATCTGTCATACATGGGCAGCGGACGGACGTTGTATTTCGTTGCTTAAAATTCTCATGTCCAACCACTGCATTTATAATTGCGCCTATTGCCATAACCGAGTTACAAACGATGTTCCACGCGCCTCCTTTTCACCACAAGAAATCGCTGAACTTACCATTGGTTTTTATAAAAGAAATTATATTGAAGGCTTATTTTTAAGTTCTGCTGTGACAGTTTCGCCCGACCATACCATGGAACGACTGGTGGAATCCCTGCGGTTATTGCGCGAAAATTATAAATTCAACGGATATATTCATGTTAAAATTATCCCCGGCGCCAGTTCGGAATTGATTCAAGCCGCCGGATTGTTGGCAGACCGTGTTAGCGTTAATATTGAACTGCCAAGCGAACAAAGTTTGAAGGCTTTAGCGCCACAAAAAAAGAAAAAAGATATTTTACTTCCTATGAATCATATTACGCAAGTCCATGCTGGTAGTTTGGAGGAACAACAGAAATTCAAATCTGCACCGCGTTTTGTGCCGGCAGGACAGACGACACAGCTTATCATTGGCGCTACGCCGGACAGCGACTACCAAATCATGCAGTTGTCACAGGGGCTTTATGATAAATTCCATTTGAAACGCGTCTATTTTTCTGCTTATATGCCTGTTGCTGACAACCCCAAGCTGCCCGCGCTCGGCACTTTGCCGCCGCTACTGCGTGAACATCGGTTATATCAAGCCGATTGGCTGCTGCGCTACTATGGATTCCGCAGCGAAGAACTTCTTTCTCCCGAAACGCCGCTGTTACCGGAACGGCTTGACCCGAAATGTTTTTGGGCATTGCGCCACCGCGAACTATTTCCTGTGAATATCAACCGTGCCCCATATGAAATGCTGCTGCGCATTCCAGGCATCGGTGTGACAGGCGCGCGCAAAATCCGTTCCGCACGACGTTATGGTCCTTTAACATTAGCAGACTTGAAAAAAATGCGCATTGTTTTGAAGCGTGCGATTTATTTTATTGAAACCGCTGACCATAATTTATACACCCGATATTTGGATTCCCAAAACCTCTCTGCCTATCTGGAAGACAAACCGCCACTTTCTCCTTATGAGCAAACCAGCATGATTTTAACATAAAAAAGACGGCATTATCAAATGCCGTCTTTTTTATGTATTACATATTACAATGCCTTTATAGTATTCATGACACTCATAACCGCGCCCGCAATGCTGTTAATAGAGGTAAGTACAAGACCAATAATAGACATAATCACGCCAGCCTTTGCCGTGCTGAATGTTTTATGTTTTCCTTGCGTCAGCCCTAATACAAGCCCTACAATATTAACAGGGAAGCCAACTAATGGCAGCAGCCAAGCAATTAAACCAATAATCCCCAATACCATGGATGCTGTCGCAGCGCCCCGACCGCTTTCTGCTGGTTCTATTTGTTGTTCTACTCTTTCTTCCATACTTTTTCCTCCCCCATGCACGACTTACTTGATTTGCAATTTGCCAGCTTCTGTCATTATTTTTCCTGCCTCTGTCATTGCACTATCACCGTCTGTCAACAGTTCTGTAATGCTGTCCATATCAATATCTGCACTTGCTCCTACCATCTTGCTCATTCCTTCACGGTATTTGCTATATGCCTCAAGCATTTTATCAGCGCTCTGCTTGAGCATATTCTGTGTTTCTTTATATTTTTCCGGTGCTTCTAATGCACTGAGTGCTTTACATTTTTCTTCCGCAACTTCAATTTTTTCAAGTACCGGTTTGAATGTATCTTCTGGGATTTCAGTCGCATTTCCAATAGACCCTGCACTGCTTTGCATACTTTCGTCCACTGCTTGTTTTGAAGACGATACTTCTTCCAATACTGTTTGCAAATTTGCTTCATATTCTTTTTCTGCCTTGAAATCGCACCCTGCAAACACACATACCAGCGCCAACATTAGCGCTGCAACACCCATCGTTTTTTTCATTTTTCCGTTCCCCTTTCCTTTTCTTCCTAATAACACATTTTTTATCTCTAGACCCGATTACTACACATAGTAAAACCGGAAGATAGAGAAAACCACGCCATAATGAATGGTCTAGATTTAGTATAGCACAAGTATGTCCTCCATGCAAACCCTTACAAAAGAAATCAGCACATTTCACAAAAATGGTGTAACCTGTCCGTAATTTTCAAAATAATTTATTTAAGATTGCTCATATACATTCTTTCCAAATTCATATGCCTGTTGCAAGTATGTTGTTTTACCAATTTGAGGCATTCCATTTGTATCTCCGCATCCCCCTGCTAACAACATTCCTTTATCATGAAATCCGATATAATTTACAATTGCAAATTTATAATACGACTCCGCCTGTTCAAAAGTCCAAAACAACGCATCTGCAGCAGTCATAAGCAAGGCGCTGTCCTTTACCGGATATTTTTCGTAACGTCCAAAAGGCGGATTCTCATCTTCTTGGGCAATGCAGTAAAACCGTTCTACAAACGCTTTTAACCGTGCAGAAATCGTCCAGAAATAAAGCGGTGAAGCAAATACAATTAGATCAGCGTCTTTGATTTTAGGAATCAATGTGTGAAACGCGTCTTTTTGTATACAAGGTTTCTCATAGCGGCAGGCATTGCAGCCGATACAACCTTTCACCTCCGTTTTCATCAAAGAAACTTTTTCTACACAATGTCCCGCCTCCCGAGCCCCTTTCATAAATGCATGGACCAGCTGCTCCGTGTTGCCATTCGGACGACCCCCACCCAAAACAACCAATATATGTTTCACGACAAGTTCCCTCCCCTCTTTTCCAATTTAATCATTCTATAAAAAATCAGCAGGCTTTTTTGCCTGCTGATTTTCATTTGCATATCAATTTCTGTCTTTTGCAGACAGAACACAGCTGCCTATTGCTTATAAAGATTCTCTCTTTTTCGCAAAGCATTCGCTGCAGTAAACCGGTCTATCATCAGTCGGTTTGAACGGAACCTGTGCGTCCTGTCCACATTCAGCACATGTTACTGTGAACATTTCTCTCGGTCCTCTCATGCTGTTTTTGCGTGCAATTCTGCATTCTTTGCAGCGGGAAGGTTCATTTTGGAAACCTTTTTCCGCATAGAATTCCTGTTCTCCTGCTGTGAACACGAATTCATTTCCGCAGTCTTTACATACCAGTGTTTTGTCCTCAAACATTTTCTTTACCTCGCTTTTTTCATCCCGACCGGATTCTAACCGATACCCCTGACTCTAGACTGTAATACATCTTGCCTCAGTGCTCTTGCCAATTAAGCTACATGGATAATTTAATATTTATGCCAACCGGATTTTCCGGCTAGTATACTTAAGATATCAAAATTTTATCTTTTTCCTTCATAATATTTTTCCAGCTTCCGTTTAATACGCTGGAGCGCGTTATCAATTGATTTCGGCGTTTTTTTAATTTCCTCCGAAATCTGTTGATACGATTTGCCACACAAATATTCATCTAAAACTTTTTTTTCAAAGTTGCTAAGCACTCCCATAACATCGCTGCTGATTCCATGATAGCTTTCCGATACAATCATATTTTCCTCCGGATTAAAACTGATATCACTTTCCAGCATGTCCACCAAAGTCCGGTTTTCATTATCATCATCATACATAGGTCTACTAAGCGAAATATAGGTATTTAGCGGTTTATGTTTTTGTCTGGTCGCAGTTTTCACTGCTGTAATAATCTGTCTGGTAATACAAATATCAGCGAACACTCGAAACGATGCAGCCTTTTCTTCTTTATAGTCACGAATGGCTTTCACCAGTCCAATCATTCCTTCCTGAATGATGTCCTCCCTGTCCGCGCCAATAAGAAAATATGTCCTGGCTTTTGACAACACGTTCCCTTTATAGCGTATAATCAAGTCTTCAAATGCGCTTTCGTCCCCTTCCTTTGCCAGCCGAACCAATTGTTCATCATCCAAATTTTCCTGTTTTTTCTCGGCATAACTCAATTCGGACAAATCAGCGCCTCCTTTGTACAACCAATTATTTATTACACTTAGGCATAAGATCCGATTCTCTTATACCTAGGCTTAGTATACCTCAAATTTTCTGGTTTGTCAATAGCTGTGCTAATATTTGACAAAAATTCCCCTGCGGACGTATATTGACAAATCTTTCTCTTTGCGTTACTCTTTAAATATGAGAGAATTGACCTGTGATAAAAAACGATTTACCGAAAGGAGCAGATGGGCTTGCAATCATTTTGTATTCAAAAAAATGACAGCGGACAAAGGCTGGACAAATTTCTGAGCAAACTATGTCCTTCGCTGCCCGCACCGCTGCTTTATAAATATATTAGGAAAAAACGCATTAAAGTCAATCGCCGCAAGCCGGAAATATCTTATCGCCTGGCAGAGGGTGATATCGTTGACCTGTATATTGGCGATGAATTTTTCACCTCTGCACAGAAGCGACCCGATTTTCTGAGCGCTGTTCCATCGTTTTCGGTTGTTTATGAAGACGAAAATCTGCTGCTGGTAGACAAACCGCCCGGCGTGGCAGTGCATACAGATATTCATGCAAAAAGCAATACGCTTGTCGAGCAAATCCAGTGTTATCTTTATCGAAATGGCAGTTACCGCCCTGATCAAGAATTATCATTTTCGCCCGCTTTATGCAACCGTTTAGACCGCGGTACCGGCGGCATTGTAATCGCTGCAAAAAATGCCGCAGCACTGCGCGAAATGAACGAACTTATCCGGCAGCGCAACATGGATAAACAATACCTTTGCGCGGTTTCCGGCAAGCCCGTGCCGCCGCAGGGTACATTGTGCAATTATTTGCGCAAAGATGGAGATAAAAACCGTGTGACCGTACTGCCCGAACCTGCTGCCGGTGCAAAAAAAGCGCAAACTGCTTACCGCACTTTGTTTCATGAAAACGGATTATCCCTGCTGGAAATCTCTTTACTGACGGGACGTTCCCATCAAATCCGCGCGCAATTCGCACACGCCAGCACGCCGCTTTTAGGCGATGATAAATATGGCGACCGACTACTGAACCGTCGCTATGATATGCATATGCAGGCACTTTATGCCTACCGTCTTGGGTTTCCTGTTCTTCCGGAAGAACATTTTTTCCACTATCTCAGTGGACGGATATTTTCCGTTTCCTCCGTTCCATTTTGCCGTCTTTTTTCCGGCTATAAAGGAGGGGACATTCATGCGTGATGATGTTGTCCGCCGTTGTGATACCTGCATGTTTGGCAAAATTTTACCCATCAGCGGAGATATTTTATGCCCACATCAAGGCATTGTATCGCCGGAGGGTCTATGCAGAAAATATAAATACAACATTTTTCTGCCGCCGCCGCCTAAAAAACGAAACGCAAAAACCTATGATAAAAAGGATTTTGAATTATGAAACAATTTCTATTTGACGGTACCTTTGAAGGAATGCTGTCCGGTGTTTTTCTGATTTATGAACAAAAAGCATGGGACGCTGTTTTGGAAAGCGAAACGCATTTAGAAAACTATTCTCTTTTTGAAACAGTGGTGGTTCAGACAGACGAGGAAAAATTCCAGCGTGTTTTCCGCGCGCTTCGCGAAAAATTGTCTCCTGCGTTTTTGCAGGACGTTTATTATATTTATCTGTCCGACCTTCCAGGCAGTGCAGATGTTGCATTAAACTATATTCGTCTGGGTCTTAAAGAAGGTGTTAAAATACGCGGTGCACTGCAAAATCCGGTAGCCCGAAGTGTTCGCGACCTACGCCGAAAAGTTTTCGGAGAAGCGCACCGATTGAAAGGCTTAGTCCGTTTCCATCAAATGCAAGGAAATGTTTTTGTTGCAGATTTGGAACCGGATCACAATGTCATTACGCTCCTTGCACCGCATTTCGCCGCACGCTTAAAAAATGAATTTTTTATCATCCGTGACTTGCGGCGTTCCATTGCCGTTGTATACAACAAAAAGGAGTGGTATTTAACGCCGCTCGGTAGCGATATCATTCCGGCCGATTCACAGCAGGACGAATTTGCCCGTCTTTGGAAACTATATTTTAAGCAAATTGCCGTTCCGGGACGTGAAAATCGCAAACTTCAGCTCCAATCTATGCCGCGACGCTATCACAAATATTTAACGGAGTTACAGTAACCATTCCCTGTTTTACCATTGGTAGAACAGGGAATTTTTCATCTGTTCTCGCGCTTGTCACAATTATACTTGTCTGCCATATAATAAATAAGGGAAAACAATAAAACACTTTTATTAGAAAGCTTTCTGCTATTTTTTAAATTCTTCACCTTTTTCTTGTTTTCTCATATAGTAATTAATAGAAAATGATTCAAGCAAACTCTAATAAGGAGGTATGACACATGAGATATGAGCAATATCCTAATATGAATTGCTCTTCTGAGAATAACCAGCCTCCCTCTTTCCAACCCTGTTGCCAGCCGTTCATTCAATATTATGGTCCGCGCGGCACGGTAGGTCCCACTGGTCCAACTGGACCGACGGGACCAACTGGGCCTACAGGCGCGACAGGTACTGGCGCGACAGGTCCTACGGGGCCAACTGGGCCTACGGGTGCAACCGGTACCGGCGTAACCGGACCGACTGGACCGACTGGGCCTACAGGCGCGACCGGACCGACTGGACTGACTGGGCCTACAGGTGCAACTGGTACCGGCGTAACCGGACCGACTGGTCCTACAGGACCTACAGGCGCGACCGGACCGACTGGACCGACTGGGCCTACAGGCGCAACTGGTACCGGCGTAACCGGACCGACTGGTCCGACTGGACCTACAGGCGCGACAGGTACTGGCGCTACTGGACCGACGGGACCGACTGGGCCTACAGGTGCAACCGGTACTGGCGCGACCGGACCGACTGGGCCTACAGGTGCGACAGGTACTGGCGCGACAGGTCCTACGGGTCCAACTGGGCCTACGGGTGCAACCGGTACTGGCGCGACCGGACCGACTGGGCCGACTGGGCCTACAGGTGCGACAGGTACTGACGGCGTGACGGGACCAACAGGGCCAACTGGTCCTACTGGCGCAACTGGCACCGGCGTGACTGGTCCTACGGGTCCTACAGGCGCGACCGGTACTGGCGCGACAGGGCCTACGGGGCCGACTGGTGCAGCAGGCGCTGACGGCGTGACAGGTCCGACTGGACCCACGGGTGCGACTGGAACCGGCGCTACCGGGCCTACGGGGCCGACTGGTGCAGCAGGCGCTGACGGCGTGACAGGTCCGACTGGGCCTACGGGTCCTACAGGCGCAACTGGAACCGGCGCTACCGGACCGACGGGTCCCACGGGTGCAGCGGGTGTTGACGGCGTAACTGGACCTACGGGACCGACTGGGCCTGCCAATGGTCTGGCTGCTTACGGTGGTCGCTACAGCACAACGCCGCAGACGCTTAATCTGACGATTGGCGGCACAACGCAAATTCCACTGCCGTCCAATATGCCAGCTGAAGCAGTCACGTATACCCCCGCTAATAGCATCACTGTCACCAATGCAGGCACTTACGAAATCAACTACTCCTCCACGCTTTCGGTTGCTCTAGGTACAACCGTGACCTTAGCAGTGCGGCAAAACGGCACGGCAATTCCAGATGCAACGATTTCTCGTGTCCTATCAGTTGGTGTTGGCTCATTGTTTAGTGGAAGCATTATCATCACTTTGCCAGCAGGCGCTGTCATTGATATGACTCTTTCTGCGCTGCTTGCTGTTGGTGTAACTCTGGGTTCAGGCGTTAATGCAACGTTAACAGTAAAACAACTGGACTAATCAATATAAACCAAGAAATGATAGTCAAAGATGGCGGACATAAAATGTCCGCCATCTTCGATATAATCACTTAATTCCTGTTGCTTTCATAATACCTTCGGCAATGGAACGCGCCGCAAGATTCAAATAATTTTCATCTGCCAGCTTTGCACGTTCTGCTTCATTTGATACATAAGAAACTTCAATCAGCACTGCCGTCATATTGGTTTTATTAATCACGTAATAGTCATGACCTTCGCGCACATTCAAATCACGCGTTCCCAAATTTTTCACCAATTCTGTCTGGATATATTTTGCAAGTTCCTTGGAATTATATTTTCCAATTCCTGCGGCATCTTTTGGACCACTATAGAACGTCATGGTTCCCGAAAGATCTGGATCTGTATCGGACGCATTATTATGAATGCAGATGAATAAATCCGCATCATAATTATTTGCTATATCCGCCCGTTGTTTCAAGGAAGGATAGGAGTCATCATAGCGTGTCATAATAACATCATAGCCCGCTGCCGACAAAATATTGTATACACCAATAGAAATGCTCAAGTTTGGATTTTTCTCCTGCATTACAGTGTTGCCGTCTTTATCTTTTCCCAGCGTTCCGGGGTCGCTGCCGCCATGTCCGGGGTCGATGACAACACGGATTTTCCCTTCCGGTTTAGGCGGAATCTGTGTGACACCGCCACCGCTGCTGCCGGATGTCTGATACCGGATATCCAGCCTTGTATTGCCGTTTTGCAGTTTGGTCGTATAGGAAACGGCACGAGTCAAATCCACCACGATTCTGGCATAGCCTTCATGACTGCCGGAACGCAGTCCACTCATTCCCTCTGCGTCAATTGATTCTTGAAAATTTCGACTTAGTTCAATTCCCGGGAAATCTACAACAGTTCGCTCCGGATTTTTATAATCATCTATTTTAAAACCTGACAAATTACCTGTTGCCTGAATCGAAATAGTGACGCCGCTGCTGGTTTTGTTCACCCAAACATCAGAAATTTGTCCTGCAGTCTGCGGTGTGTCTATGTAAACAGTTCTGTCCACGCCGCCCCAGCGGACTTCATAGCCCAACTCTTCCGCCAAAAAACGTACCGGAATCATCGTCCGGTCTTTGACAATCACCGCCGGCGTATCCAGTTGTTTCGTAACACCGTCTACTAAAACGCTTCTGGAATCCAGCGTAAACAAAATAGATTTCCCGCTTACCATCACTGCTACGGTACGCGCTTGTCCGTTAAAATCAGCCGTCCCTCCCAATGGTTTTACAATAGAGGAAATCGGCACAATCGTACGTCCATCACGCAACAGCGGCGGCGAATCACAGGGGATGTATTGTCCATTTAATACGATATCAATATCCTTTTCCGCATGTGCCTGAACCCCGCCGAATATGGCAAACAGCATCAGCACAGCGCAAAATATTAGTAAATATTTTCTCATTGGTAGTTCATTCCTTATATTTTTTTCTTTTTCTATTTAGACGGCATCCCGCCCTATTTGTTCCTGTTTCCCCTAAAAAACACAAAATACCCTATTTCTTTTTTCGACAAATCATGCGAAATTCCTTCTATATTTTTTTTATTTTTTCTTTTTCCGCACAGGTGGGGCAAACTCCTGTAAATTCCAGCAAATGTCCCGTGATGTGATAGCCCGTTTGTCTCTCCAACTGCTGCTGTAATCCCGTCAGCGGACAATGCGGCAGATTCACGCTGCGGCGGCAGTTCCGGCAAGTCAGCATATGACAGTGGCGGGACTGCGGAAGCTGGTAATAGGCGATGCCGTCTTGATGAATTTCCCGCAAAAGCATTTCTTTTTCCACCAATGTTCCCAGAAAACGGTAGACTGTGGAAACATGCGCTGTCGCGCCGATATGACGTGCCACTTCTTCCGCTGTGACCGGATGGCGGCTGCGCGCTAAATAATCTAACATTGCCAGACGTTTTTCTGTGCATTTTAAATTTGCCTGTGCCAATATTCTTTCGCTTGTCATAGACCCACCACCTGTAGCACAATACCACAAACGACTGCAACCAGCCATAATATGGAGACAATTCCAAGGTTCTCCTTCACATTGTGGTTTACTTTAAACAGGACAGCCAGTCCAACACCCGCGCCAGCGGATAATCCGGCAACTGTCGCGCCAAAGGACAGGCTACCTGCCAGATATAGTTCCGTTAAAATAACAGATGATGCACAGTTTGGAACCATGCCAAATATCCCTGCAATCACCGGTTGCAGAAGGCTGTTTTGCAAGAGCAGCCGCGAAATTTGTTCTTCTCCAATGCACGCAATCAAAAAATTTAATACAAACGAAAACAGGAAAATAAACAGAAAAATTTGCAGTGTATGCCGCAGCGCCGAACCAAATAAATGATGGTCGCCGCAGTGGCAATGCGTACACAACTCTTTCAAGTGCTGCTGCGTATCCTTATCGCTGACAGGTTTGATGAAAAAGCAATCAATAATACCTCCGGCCGCAATGGCAATGATTATTTTCACGAGCAACAGTTTCCCAATGATACCAATACTGCCCGGGTGTGCCAACAGCACCACAATTGCTTCATCAGAGGTAGACAGAAACACTGCAATCAGCGTTCCGACCGTAATCACGCGCCCCGCATATAAATTGGCGGCTGCCGCGGAAAAACCGCACTGCGGTACGCAGCCCAGCAATGCGCCCGGGACAGCGCCAAAGCGTCCAAACCCTCTGAGCGCCTTTTCCAGCCGTCCTGCCGACTTGTGTTCCACATATTCCATTAACAAATATGCCGCAAATAAAAAAGGCAGCATTTTCACGCCGTCCACCACTGTGTCTTTCCATATGTCCCATAACAATTCTACCATGTTGTCCCTCCTGCTCTGCAACCCTTCGCCGGCAAATATTCTATAGTTTCATACTCTAAATGCGAACGATTTGCGTTTCATATTATACCGCGGATTGGGAAAAATGTCAAGTGAAGAGAAAAGAAACCTATGGCGGCTTGACATTTCCGGCAGTTTTCTTTATAATGGAAAATAGAATATGGCAAAGGGGAACGACCACAATGATAACAAATATCATCGGTATTATATTATTTATATTGTTGCTGGCGGGCTGTGTGATGATGATTATCTCCCTGTTCCGCAAACGAATGAGCACAAAATTTTTCGGCATTGCTACAGTAGTAGTATTGCTGTTGTTTTTTTTAACGTATTTTATTCATTGCAACACACAATCGTCTGCTGTACCGGAGCCGACGCCGACCTATTCTTTTGCGCCGGTTGAAGAAACACCGACACCGGAAATCACGCCGGAGCCAACGCCAACGCCGACTCCCTCGCCAACGGAGCAACCGCAGCAAACGCCGCGCCGCGGCACTAAAACGCCTGCCGCGCCGGCTAGAAGAACCCAGCCGCCTGCTGCGCGTACGCCACAGCAAGAATTACCACCGGCAACGCAGCCGCCCGTGCAGACACAGCCGCCGGTCGCAACGCAGGCACCTGTCACGCAACCGCCGGTCGCAACGCCACCGCCGCAGCAACCGGATCCCGGAACCGGTGGCGGAACAACTGCCGGAGGCGGCGAATAATTGTTGTGCACAAGTAACGCCGGAAAATCATTTCCGGCGTTATCTATTAGGAAAAATTTCTTCGTTTCAATTATATTTTTTCTGTAAAATATCCGCGGGACAGGAACTTTTTTCCGCCGCATACGTCTAATAAAGCAGAACCATTCAAATTGTTTATTATAAAAAAACAAACAGGAGGACTTTTACAATGAAAAAAGTATTATGTACGCTCCTTTCCTGCCTTCTGCTCTTTGGCTGTTTTTCCGCATTTGCAGCGGATAATACAGATATGCAGATGCAAAAAGCGCTCGCTTTTGTGAAATCAAAAGTGAACGTACCGCAGGAATTGGACAAATTTTCGTATCAAAAAGATGACAGCGACGCCTATGGCGGTAAAACTGCGTGGACGTTTCGTTGGACCAACGAAGACCGTGACGCTTCCATTTCCGCCGAATCTGTTGAGGATGAACAAATTATTTACTATCAGCATATGACCCATACGAACCGTGACAATGCCGCTTTGGCAAAAATCACAAAAGAACAGGGTGAAAAAAATGCTCGGGCATTTTTAGATAGTATTATGCCCGCTTCCATTGCACAGGCAATGCAGCTCAAAGATTCCGGCAGTTCCGGAAGCGAATGGAACTACCAATTTGTGCAAATGCAAAATTCTTACATAGTATCTGACCATGTCGCCCGCCTGAACGTGAATAAAGAAACCGGCGCGGTCACATGGTTCAGCGGTTTTTATGAAAACGGAAGCGCTTATCCGGACGACGATGAAAAAAATATTATCAGCGCAGAGGAAGCGCGTAAAATTTTTGCGGAAAATATCGGTTTAAAACTGGTATATCGCAGCAACTATGACTACCGTAAAAATACATTAAATGTATTCCCTGCTTATGTATTAAATACACAGAGTAACATGGTAATGGCAGACGGCACCATCAAAAAAATGGAGGCTTTGTATCGTAATTCCACGGCAACCGCCAACGTCATGGAATCAGGAGGCGGTTCTGGTAACGACCTGGCACGCAAAGAAGCCTTCACACCGCAGGAATTGGAGCAACTGCAAAACGCACAAAATCTTATCACCAAGGAAGCAGCGCTGCAAAAAGTAACGGCAGCATTTTCTGATGCAAAAGATGCAGTGCTCAAGTCAGCTTCTTTGGGACAGGATACCATCACAAAAGGACAATATGTTTGGAATCTGTCTATGGAAAAAGACAATCAATATTTCCACGCTTCTGTGATTGCAAACAATGGCGAAATCATTTCCTACAACCACTACAGCGATACGAAAAACACATCGCTGCAAAGTGAAGAAACTGCTAAAAAGACGCTGGATACACTGCTAAAATCCGTTTGCGGCAGCAAACTGGCAGCATGTAAATTACAGGAAATGCCAAAAGAAATTATGCCGCTGGAGAAAAATTCCATTTCTGAAGCGGACGATACCTATTATAGTGTCAACTATGTGCGTCAGGTAAACGGCATTCCGTTTGAAAGCAACACCATCAGCGCAACCTATAACCGTCAGAGCGGCAAAGTGGAATCCTTCCGCTGCAATTGGTATCCGGACGCGCAGTTCCCTGATATCAGCAAAGCAACACCGGAAACAGACATGCTGACACAGTTGTTTGATTCTCTGGAATATCAGCGGATATACCGTGACATAAACGGTATCAAATATCTCGGATATGATTTTCCTGAATTTACAAGCGCCCTCTTTGACCCCTTCTCCGGCAAGCGTATTGGCTATGACGGTCAGCCTTATACAGACAACGAAAAACCGTATTATACCGATATAGACGGACATTGGTGCGGTGACATGGCGCTGTCTCTGCTGGAAAACGACGTCTATTTTGAAGGCGGCAAGTTGAATGCGGAAGCAAATGTCTCACAAGCAGATTTCCTGCGGTTGCTCTATCGTTCCGAGCAACTCTATGCGGATACAGACAACGATATTTTCTATAAAGACGTCGTGCGGCGCGGTATTCTGTCAAAAGAAGAAGTGAATCCTGCCGGAACGGTATCGCGTGCGCAGGCTGCACGTTATATTATCTGCATGATGGGTCTTGACAAAGCGGCGGAACTGACCGGTATTTATACCTATCCTTTCTCAGATTCCATTGCTCCGTCTGACCTCGGATATGTTACACTTTGCTACGGCTTTGGTATCATCAAGGGAGATGAACTCGGACATTTCAATCCGGAAACCGCAGTGACACGCGCTGCCGCCATCTCCATGGTATACTACAAAATGACCGTATAATGATGTTATAAAAAACCCTCTCCACCATGCCGATTGGCAGGATTGGAGAGGGGTTTTTTATGATTCAAAATACCGCTTCTGCAAAATTCTTTTTATGCCGACTCATGGTTCTCCTGGTATGCCGTTCCCCAAGCAGTCATTGAATCCAGAATAGGTCTGAGGCTATGACCTGTTTCCGTCAACGTATATTCCACGCGCGGCGGCACTTCCGGAAACACTTTACGTGTCAGCAATCCGTCCTCCTCCATGGAACGCAAATTTGCAGTCAACACTTTTTGAGAAATGTTCCCCACCGATTTTTTCAATTCCCCAAAACGTTTTGTACCCTCCAATAAATCACGGATAATCAACACCTTCCACCGGTCGGAAATCAGCATAAGCGTCGTTTCTACAGGGCAAGCAGGCAATTCTTTTCTCATAAAGCAGCGTTCCTTTCTATCTATCAGCTTTTTCTTTTATTATAAACAACTTCCCACCTGCTTGTCAATATCGTTTCCTTTTGGTAACTATGATACAAAAAAGTGCCTACTTTACAGCAGGTTGGGGCGGTGTTATACTGTAGTCACAAGGTAGGCATAAGAGAGTCGAATCTCATGCGGTCCCAAGGGCAGATTTTTCCGTATGCTGTGTTAAAAATACTTGAAATACGCCAGTATTCCCGCGTATTTTTTCCTTGCCTACAAAAAAATCTGCTCCTAGGGACTTCGCAGAACCATGCAGGAGAAAATTTTTTGTAAGGCAAGGAAAAGGTTCCTTTGCATACTGGGCGTATGGAAAGCGGTTCTTTGACGCCGCATTTACGAAAAATT
>JAAWTG010000055.1 GCA_022801925.1 Clostridia bacterium
TAAGCGGAGGGTAGTTCTCCCCAAAAAAAGTAAGAGGGGGAGGAGCCGCAGGCGACGGAGGACATTTTTAAGGGGAGAACTACCCGTAGCGACATTCGGAGCGCACCCTTTGGGAGCCGAACTTTTTCTTAAAAAAAGGTTTCCGGCAGAAAAGCCGGAAACCCTTGTCTCCTGTTCCAAAGATTATTTCAGTGCGATAACCACTTTACGGTTCGGTTCATCGCCTACGCTATAGGTTTTCACTTTGTTATTGTTTTGCAGCGTATAATGAATAATGCGTCTTTCATTCGGACTCATAGGTTCCAGCGTGATGTTCTTGCCTGTCCGTACCACCGTTGCCGCCAGTTTTTTCGCCAGTTTCACCAGCACATCCTGCCGTTTCGCGCGGTAGTTTTCTGTATCAAGATTGATTTTCGTATATTCCTCTGTCTGCTTATTCACTGCCAGACCGGTCAAATATTGCAATGCATTGAGCGTATCGCCGCGTTTTCCAATCAGCAGTCCCATCTTATCGCCCGACATTTCTACTTTCAATGTATTTTCATCTGTTCTTTCTGTATCAAACGTCACGTCCAGTCCCATCGCTTTGGTAACGTCTGTCAGAAATTCCACTGCCAACTGCTCCGCATCAAACGCTTTTTTTGTCACACGAACCATCGCGTCCTTTGCGCCCAGTCCCAAAAATCCTTTTGCACCCTCGTCCAGCACTTCAATTTCTGCTTCATCTTGTGTGATACCAAGTTCATTCAGTGCCTCCTGCACGGCGAGTTCAACGCTTTTTGCGTTTTTTTCGATACTTGTTTTCGTTTTTGAGGTCATTTTCAATCTCCGCCCTTTCTTTCATCTTTGGCACGAGGAATTTATTCATGATAAACTGCTGCACTAACTGTACCACGTTTCCTGCAATCCAATATACGCTGATACCGTTTGGCAGGGAAAATGTGAAAAACAACGTCATCAGCGGCATGAAATAAGTCATTGTTTTGGTCATCTGGTTCGCCGTTTCACCGCCGCCGGCTTTTTTCTCACCGGGACGCGGCGGACGTGCCGGACGGTTCTCTATTTTTTTCACTTCCGGCTCCGGTTTCTTTTCCATGCCGATATTCATCATTTTGCTTACCAAAAAAGTGGTTCCCGCCGCAATAATCGGAATTATCCAATACCAACTGATTTGTGTTATCTGCGGCGTTTGAGACAAGTTTAATCCCAAAAAGTTAAAATCCAACAATCCATAATGGTTCGCTAAAAAAATCTGTTCACTTCCGGCAGGCGGCATTGCGCCTGTTGCTTCAATATACTGATTTTTCATCGCCTCAATTTGGTCAACCGGCATATTCAAAATGAACCGCATTGGTTCCCGAATCACTTTATATAGAAAATAAATCAACGGAAACTGAATCAAAAGCGGCAAACAACTTGCCATCGGATTGATTTTATACTTTTGATAAAGTTTCATCATTTCCTGATTCTGCTTTTCTTTATCATCTTTATATTTTTCCTGCAACTCCGTCAATTTCGGCTGCAACGCTTGCATTTTCACCATACCCTTTTGCTGTTTCAGCGTCAAGGGCCACAGCAGCAATTTTGTAAAAATAGTAAAAACAATAATGGCAAGACCATAGTTTTTTACTACATAATAGATTCCCTGAATAATCAATCCAAAGAATAAGTAAATATAATCAAAAAAATTCATTTTTTCGCTGTGTCATTCCTTTCCTTCAGGTCCGCCGGCACAGGGTCTGCTCCCCCATGGGAAAACGGATTGCACCGGAGCAGCCGCCACAAAATCAACGGCAGCGCACGTAAAAACGTATATTCTTCCAAACAACGCACTGCATAAGCCGAACAAGTCGGCGTATAGCGGCAGCGCGCCTGCGTAGCCGAGGAAATATGCTGCCGGTAAAAGCGCAGCAACCACAAACAAATCCGTCTCATGTACGCATTAGCCCTTCCTTTGTCCATAAAGTGCAAAGTTCACTTCGGATATCCTGACATTTTGCTCTCACCGCGCGTCCGCGCGCCACAATCACCATGTCAATTTCCGGCAGGAGCGATTCTCCTTCCAAACGATATGCCTCGCGAATGATACGGCGGACACGGCTGCGCACAACTGCTTTTCCCAGCTTTTTGCTGACGGTGATACCAAGCCGGCCACCGGACGCGGCGTTCTTTTTATAATAAACAACCACCAAACGTCCCACTGCCGACTTACCACGCGCATAAAGCCGTTTAAATTCCCGATTTTGGTTCAATGATACGATTCTTTTCATGGGAAGCGCTTCCGTCTCCTTTGTTCTGTTTCAACATAAAAGATTTGGTTTTTGTTTGTTTAGGGAAATAAAAGTCGAATCTTATGCCTTACCGACCCCTAAAATCTCGAAAAGGCGGGAGACCCCGCCTTCACTATTAGCCCGCTGTGATACCTTATGCAGAAAGCACTTTTCTGCCTTTGCTTCTTCTGCGCGCCAACACTTTTCTCCCATTGGAAGTTCTCATTCTTTTACGGAATCCATGTTCTTTGCTCCGCTGCCGTTTTTTCGGCTGATAGGTTCTTTTCATTTCTCTGCACCTCCTATATCTCATGTTATCCATTATTTTCTATTCAAAACAGATACTTATTCCATACTATTATAATGAATTTTCCTTCAT
The DNA here is from genome assembly GCA_022801925.1 of Clostridia bacterium. Lineage (GTDB taxonomy): Bacteria > Bacillota > Clostridia > RUG12999 > RUG12999 > JAAWTG01. Next base: position 2,650 of record JAAWTG010000055.1, read on the forward strand.
TTGTCAAGACCCTTTTCCACATCTGACTATTTTTCTTTTTTAGAAACCCTTCTTTTTCATAAAAATAGGTTGAAAATTTTCTGATTTTATGGTATAATTGTGTATATGATGTTTTTTCGTCTTTTCAATAGTTTTCCACATAAATATGGGTGTTTTGTGGAAAAGTTGGTGGAAAACATGCCAGTTATCCACCTTTTTCCCACGAGTTATCCACTTTTGTGGAAAACCGCAACATTTGTTCGGTTTCAAAAAATGATGAAATAAATGCGGATTTCAAAAAAAATAATGACAGTACAGCGACACGTCATTTGAACCGGACGTGACGCGATATACAACTGAAAAAAATAAGGGGCTGGAAATACTTATGCAATTTGAAGAAGATATTGTAAAACTATGGAATCTTGCGCTTCCCCTGATTCGCGATGAAATTTCGGACGTCTCCTACAAAACATGGATTGAACCTATCAGACCTGTTTTGCTCAAAGGAAGCACGATATGTTTCACGGCGGAGGACTTCGCCGTTGATTTTTTGAAGAAAAACTATGCACAGCGCATTGGTGACGCAATGAGCCAATTCACAGACATTCCGGGACTGCGGGTGGATTTCATTTCCAAACGCAGCGAACAGGACTATGTCAGCCGTGCCATTTCCTATGACGAAGTGCGTCCGCCGGAACCAACGCCGCCCGTCTCCTTTGGACTCAATCAAAAATATACGTTTGATTCCTTTGTGGTAGGCTCGTCCAACCGGTTTGCACACGCGGCTTCGCTGGCAGTGGCAGAAACGCCTGCCATGGCGTATAATCCACTGTTTCTCTATGGCGGCAGCGGTCTTGGAAAAACACATTTGATGCAGGCAATCGGCAATTATATCTGCGACACCAACCCTTCCGCCAAAATTTTATATATTTCGGCGGAAAGCTTCACCAATGAATTAATTAACTCCATTAAAGACAACACCAACGAACAATTTCGCAATAAATATCGTATGGTGGACGTGCTGATGATTGACGACATTCAATTTATCAGCGGAAAAGAAAAGACAGAAGAAGAATTTTTCCATACATTTAATTATCTGCATCAGGCAAACAAACAAATCGTCATTTCCTGTGACCGTCCGCCGCGCGAAATGCATACGCTGGAAGACCGGCTGCGCAGCCGTTTTGAATGGGGATTGATTTGCGATGTACAGCCACCGGACTATGAAACGCGTGTGGCAATTTTGAAAAAGAAATGCCAAAACGAAAATTTGGAAGTACCGGACGGCGTTTTGGATTTTGTGGCAAGCAAAATCGACACCAATATTCGTGAACTGGAAGGCGCGCTCACGCGTATTCAAGCATTCAGCCGCTTGGAAGGCGCGGCAATTACCATTGAACTCGCGGCGCATATTTTGCAGGAATATTCCGGCGAAAAAACGAGAACGTATTCTGTCAGCCAAATTCAAAACAAAGTGGCAGACTACTTTGATATCACCACCCATGATATTCTTTCCTCCAAACGAAACAAAGAAATTGTCTATGCACGCCAGATTGCTATTTATATCTGCCGCACACTGCTGGACGTCTCTTTGAAACGGATTGGACAAGAATTCGGTGACCGCGACCATTCTACCATCATTCACTCGATTGATAAAATTGAAAGCGATTTGAAAACAAATCCCGCTGTCAAAAAAGACATCGAACAGATATTGCACGATATCAGAACCTAAACCATATTTATTCCAAGAGGGGACTTCTTCCGGCTTGTTTCACTTCGCCGTCATTGCCATCCCCCCTTGGGCATTCCCCCTGCCGCCGTCCTTCGTTCGCGCTGCGTGTCTCATACTTCGACACTTGGACGGCGAAAGGTATCCAAAGTCGCGGCACGTGTCCGCGCTTTGGATAATTGAAAAGCAGTCCTGTTCCGGTTACTTACCGTAGAAAGCTACCATAAAGATAAGCACTACAGCTCTCCGCAGGAGCCAAAGGCGGCTGGGGCAAAGGAACGGAGAATATATCTCTCAGAAAAAGTAAGAGGGGGAGACTTTGTGCTATGCACAAAGTCGGAGGACATTTTTCACGAGAGATATATTCGGAGCGACACTTGGGGGAGAATCGGAACTCCCCACGTTTTTGGGTAACATTGCTCCAAAAAGTACAATCCGCGTCGCGGCAGCGACAAGAATAACGCCTCCGCGTAGAATAACCTTTTCCACACTATCCACAAAAAATCGTGGATATGTGTATAAATCCCTGTGGACAGACTGTGGAAGTTTTTTTGAGATATCCTTATCCACGAATTTTTCAATTGTTTTCCACACCTCTTTGTGGAGACAATCACCTGCATTACAAAAGGCACAGACATGCTTTTCCACACTATCCACGGTACTACGACTACGACGTTATTTATATTCTATCTATACAATAGCGCGCAGGCGCGCGCTGCTTTTCACGCTAACGCGTGTTTACGAAAATAAAAGTTAGCGATTTCAAATATAAAATAGCTAATGCACAATAATGCATTTTTTTATATATAGAAAAAAGTTCACACCAAAGACATATTATCATATATAAAAAAATAGATATCTGTTTTTAACACCAAAAATATAAAAAACCGCCAAAAACAACCGGCTATCTGCCGAACAAGCATAAGGAGGAATAACCATGAAATTCATTTGTGACAAAGTGCTATTGCAGGAAGCTTTAACGGCAGCAAGCCGCGCCTCCACCACCAACTCCCCCAACATGATGCTGGCAAACCTGCTGCTCATAGCGGACGAAGGTCTCACGGTGGTGGGAAATAATTTGGAAATTTCCATTGAATATACCGTGCCTGCTCAGGTGCAGGAAACCGGCAGCATTTGTATCAATTCCAGAACGCTGTGCGATATTGTACGTTCTTTGCCGGATGAAGCCATTTTGTTTGAAGAAACAGATAAGAATATCCACATTACCTGCGGTGAGACGGATTTCAAACTGATTGGTCTGAGCGCAGAAGATTTTCCGCGGTCGGAGCCGGTAGAAGACGCAGTGAAAACCACAATGTCTGCAGAGATGTTGACGGATATTGTTCGTCAGACAGGATTTGCTGTTGCGGTGACAGATGTGAAACCGCTTTTGACAGGTATTAAATTTGAAATTTCACCGGATAACATCACAGCCGTTGCGCTGGATGGATACCGGCTAGCGCTGCGGCGGGAAGCAGTGGAAAGCGGCGCAGAAGTGACTTGTATCATTCCGGGACGGTCTATGGGTGAACTTTGCCGCATTTTAAAAGATGAAGATGACGTTTCCATTGAACTGGCGGATGCCGCCGCAAGGTTCCGGTTCGGCAGTTGTCTGTTTACCACACGCCTTTTGCAAGGGGAATTTATCAATTATAATAACATCATTCCGACTTCTGTGGATTCTACGGCAGTGATTGGTGTGCCGGAACTAATGAAATGCGTGGAACGCGCTGCGCTGCTGGCAGACCATGACGGCAGTAAAATTCCTGTTAAACTCACATTTCAGGGACCAAAACTGCATGTCACCTGTGAAACACAAAGCGGTCAGTTCCATGATGTGCTGAACGTGGAAACAACGAATATGGAAGAATTTGAGATTGGATTTAATCACAAATTTTTACTGGACGCACTGCGCGCCACAGAATGTGAAAGCGTCCGTATGGAATTTACAGGTTCCATTAAACCGCTGGTTATCAAGCCTATGGAAGGCAATGAATTTATCTTTATTGTCTTGCCGGTAAGACTGAAATAAAATCAAAAATAGGAAAAATTTGTAGCCGAGAGATATGGAAATGATTTGCCTTTTTTATTACACAAGAAAGGACGGATTAGGGTGAAAGAATATGGTTTAATGGAACAGTAACAAAAACTTGATAGTGTAGAAGTAAATGATGATACTATCAAATGCAAAAAATGCGGCGCTGACATTGCAAACGAGTGTAAATTTTGCCCGAATTGCAGAAAAAGAGTACAGAAAAGACCTATGAAAAAACGTGTCTTAATTGTTGCTGTTATTTCTTTCATTTTTGTATCTGCAATGATATCCGGTCTATCTGCTTTTTATGCGGTTACATACTACAACACATATATAAATGCTAAAGAACAATATATTTCTCTTCTGGAAGAAAAAAGTAATCTTGAACAAGAAAATAAAAAGTTAAATAATAAATGTAACAGTCTCGAAAATGAGGATAGTGAACTCAAAAATAGTAATAGCGTAACTGTAAAAGGAAATAATTCATCAAGTGCTAATGTTCGTCAATTTGGTGGATTTCGCAATAATTATAGTAGCAATACTTGTGCTTATCCGAATTGTGATAACACTGTTTTTGGAAATAAACCTTATTGTTATACGCATGGTTGCAGAGAACTGAACTGCTTAAATCGTAAAGATGATGCTTTGTCTGATTACTGTATCAATCATAGATGTCAGCATTCAAATTGTCATAATGGAAAGGCATATAATAGTAATTATTACTGTTTGTTACACGAAAATTAAAAAAATTAAGTGTATATTCTTTTTGAAAGAAAAACAAAAATTGACAATTTTTCTTCTTATTGGTTTGCTATAATAGAAAAAAGAGCAGCAGAAAGGAAATCGTAAGATGGGACACAGTTATGAACAGGTAACTTTCACGAATATGTGCATGGTCTATGATGATGAAGGAAATGTTTTGGTGCAAGAACGTGTGCATACAGGCTGGGACGGCATTGTGTTTCCAGGCGGTCATGTGGAGGAGGGAGAAGATTTTGTGGACGCGGTGAAACGCGAAGTTTTGGAAGAAAGTGGGCTGGAAATTTCTTGCCCCGAACTTTGCGGCGTGAAACAATGGATGCGAGATGACGGCTCCCGTTATGTGGTGTTTTGCTATAAGACAAACCGGTTTTCCGGCACGCTTACTTCCTCTGAAGAAGGAGAAGTTTGCTGGGTAAAACTGGACGAGCTAAAAAAATTACCGCTTGCAAGAACCATGGAAAAAACATTGCAGTTGTTTTTGGATGACAATATTAGTGAATATTCTTTCCGGCTAGAAAACGGAGAAAGAATAGAAATATTGAAATAAAAAAGCTAGTATGTACTTTTATGAACAAAAGTACCAAAATGCTGAAACACTTTCCTCGCCGGAAAAGGTCTCTGCTGACGGCAGCAAAAGCACAGTTATCCTTGTCGCTACCGCGACCGGATTGTACTTTTTGGAGCAATGTTACCCAAAAACGTGGGGAGTTCCGATTCTCCCCGCACCCCCAATTATCGCTCCGGAAACTTCTCTCGTGAAAAATGTCCCCCGCGGGCTATGCCCGCTCCTCCTCTTACTTTTTCTGAGAGAAGTTACCTCCGCTCTTTGCCCCCTTTGGCTCCTGCGGGCGGGAAGGTTTTCCCTGCGGGGGGATTATCTCTGCCAATACTGTAATCTTCTACGATAACTAACCGGAACCGGACTACTTTTCAATTATCCAAAGCGCGGACACGTGCCGCGTCTTTGGATACCTCTCGCCGTTCGGAGTGCCGCAGGCGCGATGCGAGAGCGCAGAACGGCGGCAGGAGAAATCCAAAGAGGGGATGATGTGACAGCCATAGGCTGGAACGAATCCCTTCTTTGAAACAAAAAAGAGGTGTTTGTTTATGCAGAAAATATCAATACATACGCCGTTTATCAAGCTTGATCAGCTTTTAAAATTTGCCGGAATCGCGGAAGATGGTGCGATGGCAAAAGAACTGATTTGGCAAGGCTGCGTCAGCGTAGACGGCGAAGTGCAGCAGCAGCGCGGCAAAAAGATTTATCCGGATATGGTTGTCCGCGTATTGGCAGATGGTTTGGACGAACAGCTTCGTGTCAAAAGCGAAGAAACATAGATAGATTGTTGTTTTGGTAAAACGCCGCATTTGAAAGAGGGATGTCATGGTCATTGATAAGCTGTTCGTGCAGCAATTCCGAAATTATGAATCGCAGCTTGTGAACTTGTCGCCGGAGTTGAACATTTTCTATGGTGATAACGCGCAGGGCAAAACCAATCTTTTGGAAGCCATTTATCTCGCGGCAATGGCGGGCACGTTCAAAAACGTACCCGACCGGCAAATGATACGCATCGGCAGTCCGGCGGCGCGTGTACGCGTGCGCTATCAGGCGCGCGGCGTGCAGCATATCAACGAAGTTTTCTTGCCCGCGGCAGGGCGGAAAAAAATGATATGCGACGGGCTGGACATGAAAAAAGCGTCGGAACTGGTGGGACGACTGCGCATTGTGCTGTTCACGCCCGCGGACATGGAACTGGTATCCGGCGGTCCTGCGGTGCGGCGGCGGTTCATGGATCAGTCCATCAGTCAGCTGCGTCCGCGCTATCTCTATGCGCTGTCGCGCTATCAAAAAGTGCTGGAACAAAAAAACAGGCTGCTGAAAACCGGCGGTGGTGAAAGTCTGCTGGACGTTTGGAACGAGGAACTGGCAATGACGGGTGGTATGGTGATGTGGTACCGGAAATCGTTTTTGGCGCGGCTGAGTAAAATCGCGGTAGACCGCCACAGGGAAATTTCCGGCGGCGCGGAAACGCTGCACATGGAATACCTTGCGTCTATTCCCATGCCGACAGAACCGGAAATGAGCGCTTTTCAAACGGCATTGGCAAAAGAATTGGCGGCGCAGAAAACGAGGGAACTGGCGGCGCGCACCAGTTTAGTGGGGCCGCACCGCGACGACGTCGGACTTGCTATCGGGACGCTTGCCGCGCGCGGTTACGCGTCACAGGGGCAGCAGCGCACCATTTTGCTCACGCTGAAACTGTCGCAAATGGATTTGTTTCGGGAGGAAACGGGAGAAAATCCCATTTTGCTGCTGGACGACATTGCGGGAGAACTGGACGTACACCGTTTGCAGTACTTATTTGGTGCGCTGAAGGGCGTGCAGGTGATTGTCACTTGTACTGCCAAAGAACAGATACAAATAAACCGCGGCGCCGCTGCATTTCGTGTGGCGGGCGGTAGAATTGAGGAGTGAGGTCATGCTGCTGCATTTGGGAAATGACGTCATGGTGAAAATGAGCGACATTGTTGCGATTTTCGATATGGAAAACACCACCACGGCAAGGGATACCAGAGAATTTCTGCGCGTGGCGCAGGAGGAAGATTTCGTCGTGAACGTCTCGGCAGATTTGCCCAAATCCTTTGTTGTGACGGAAGTGGAAAAAGGAAACAAGGTCTATATCTCGCCGATTTCATCGGCAACGCTGCAAAAGCGGCTGGAGGAATGGAATATATTCACCGCGGAAGGCGGAGAACAAGCACGAAAGGGGAGACCGGAGGAATGAGTCAGGAACAGGAAAACAAAGAATTGGAAATGGTTTCAGAAGAACAGGAGTTTGAAGGAAACGGCAAAGTGACGGAAACCTATGACGGCTCGCAGATTCAGGTATTGGAAGGGCTGGAAGCAGTGCGTAAACGTCCCGGTATGTATATTGGGAGCACCTCCGCGCGCGGACTGCACCATTTGGTCTATGAAATTGTAGACAACAGTATTGACGAGGCGCTGGCAGGTTATTGCGATAATATCATTGTGGAAATCAACGAGGATAATTCCATCACAGTTTCCGATAACGGACGCGGTATCCCTGTCGGTATCCAGCCGAAAATGGGAATTCCTGCTGTGGAAGTTGTGTTCACGGTGCTGCATGCCGGCGGTAAATTCGGCGGCGGCGGGTATAAGGTGTCGGGCGGTCTGCATGGCGTGGGTGCGTCCGTTGTTAATGCGCTGAGCGAATGGCTGAAGGTTGAGGTTTGCAACGGAGAAAATGTCTACCGGCAGGAATATCGCCGCGGCGTGAGCGGCGGTGCGCTGCAAAAAGGCGAACCTACGGAAAAAACAGGAACAAAAGTGACGTTCAAACCGGACGCAGAAATCTTTGACGAACTGGAATATGATTTTGAAACGCTGCGCGTGCGTATGCGTGAACAGGCGTTTTTGAACAAAGGACTGCGCATTGTGCTGCGCGATTTGCGTGAGGATCCGGTCATGGAAACAGAATTCCACTATGAAGGCGGTATCATGAGCTATGTGGAATTTATTAACGCGTCCAAAGAAGCGCTGCACCCCAACGTGATTTACATGGAAGCGGAACGGGAAACGTATATGGTGGAAATCGCCATGCAATATAACAACGGATACAATGAAAATATCGTCAGTTTCGCCAACAACATTCACACGCAGGAAGGCGGAACGCACGAAACAGGGTTCAAATCCGCGCTCACAAAAGTCATTAACGACTACGCGCGCAAATATAGTCTGCTGAAAGAAAGCGACAAAAATTTAAGCGGCGAGGACGTGCGCGAAGGACTGACCGCAGTCATTAGCGTGAAATTGCAGGAAGCGCAGTTTGAAGGACAGACCAAAACCAAACTGGGCAACAGCGAAATCCGCAGTTTTGTGGACACGGTTGTGGCGGACAAGCTGGAAACGTTCTTGGAAGAAAATCCGGTCGTGGCAAAAATATTGGTGGAAAAAGCCATGACGGCAAGCCGCGCGCGCGACGCGGCGAAAAAAGCAAGGGAACTCACCAGAAGGCAGTCGTCCCTCACCAGCGGACTTTCCCTGCCGGGCAAACTGGCGGACTGCCGCGATAAAAGCGCCGCAGGAACAGAAATCTATATTGTCGAAGGAGATTCCGCGGGCGGCAGCGCCAAACAGGGGCGGGACAGCATGTTTCAGGCAATCCTGCCGCTGTGGGGAAAAATGTTGAACGTGGAAAAATCTCGTATTGACAAGGTCTATAACAACGAAAAACTCACGCCTGTTATTTTGGCACTGGGCGCGGGCATTGGCGAGGATTTTGACGTTTCCAAGCTGCGCTATGAGAAAATTATCATCATGGCAGATGCCGATGTGGACGGCTCTCATATTCGTACATTGCTGCTCACGTTCTTCTTCCGTTATATGCGCCCGCTGGTGGAACAGGGGCACGTTTATTTGGCGCAGCCGCCGCTGTTCAAGGTCAGCAAAGGCAAAAAAGAAGAATATGTGTTCAATGAAAAACTGCTGCCCGAAGTGCTGTCGCGCTACGGCGAGGACGCAAAAGTGCAGCGGTATAAAGGTCTTGGTGAAATGAACGCCGAACAGCTTTGGGAAACCACCATGGATCCCGAAACGCGTACCATGAAACGCGTAGAACTGGAGGACGCGATTGAAGCGGACGAAACGTTCTCCATTCTCATGGGCGACAAGGTGGAACCGCGGCGGGAATTCATTGAAAACAATGCGCTGAAAGTCAGCAATCTCGATATCTAAACCGCAAAAATTTCTTTCATCACAACCAAACATTTTTGCGGATAAGAGCATAACGGGACGAACATCCCTTGTGCCAAAAGGAGGGTCATCAATTGGAAACGGAATATAATCGCGACGGCGAAATTATAAGCGTTGATATTAACAAAGAGATGAAGCAGTCCTACATTGACTACGCCATGAGCGTTATTGTGGGACGTGCGCTGCCGGATGTGCGCGACGGGCTCAAACCTGTGCACCGGCGCATTCTATATACCATGTATGAGGACGGATTCACGCCGTCGAGCCCCTATAAAAAATGTGCGACCACGGTCGGCGACGTGCTGGGACGATATCACCCGCACGGCGACGCGTCTGTGTATGACGCGCTGGTGCGTATGGCGCAGGATTTCTCTTTGCGCTACCCGCTGGTGGACGGACACGGAAACTTTGGTTCCGTGGACGGCGACCCGCCCGCTGCTTACCGATATACCGAAGCGCGCATGAGCAAAATTTCCATGGAAATGCTGACGGACATTGAAAAAGAAACGGTGAATTTTGTCCCCAACTTTGACGAAAGCACCAAGGAACCGGACGTGCTGCCCAGCAAATTTCCCAATCTTTTGGTCAGCGGGTCTTCCGGTATCGCCGTCGGTATGGCGACCAACATTCCGCCGCATAACCTGCGGGAAGTGGTAGGCGCGTGTGTTGCGCTGATTGACAATCCTGACGCGACAATTGAGGAACTCATGGAACATGTCAAAGGACCTGATTTCCCGACAGGCGGACTCATTATGGGTGTGCGCGGTATTCGCAAAGCCTATGAAACAGGGCGCGGAAAAGTGGCAGTCCGTGCGCGGACGGAGATTGAGGACGACGGCAAACGGCAGCGCATTATCGTGACGGAAATCCCCTATCAGGTCAACAAAACGCGTTTGATTGAAAGCATTGCGGCGCTGGTGAAAAACAAAGTTGTGGAAGGTATTTCCGACCTCAACGATGAATCGGGCAAAGAAGGTATGCGCATTGTCATTGACCTCAAACGTGACGCCAATGCGGGCGTGATTCTGAACCAGCTTTATAAACATACGCAGCTGCAGGATAGCTGCGGTATCATCATGCTGGCAATTGGCAAAGATAAAAAACCGCGGGAATATAACCTCAAACAAATGCTGGAGTGCTATCTGGAACACCAAAAAGAGGTCATTATCCGCCGCACACAATATGATTTGAAAAAAGCGCAGGCGCGCGAACATATCTTGGAAGGCTTGAAAATTGCGCAGGACAACATTGACCGCGTGATTGAAATTATCCGCGGCAGCCAGAACGTGGGCGAAGCGCGGGAAAGCCTGATGCAGGAATTTGAACTCAGCATGGAACAGGCGCAGGCAATTGTGGACATGCGTTTGGCACGGTTGACCGGTCTGGAACGCGACAAAATTGAAGCGGAATTGGCGGAACTGATTGAAAAAATCGCATACTATCAAAAGATATTGTCGGACGATAGTATGGTGATGTCCATTATTCGCGAAGAACTCACGGCAGTGGCGGATAAATTCGGCGACGAACGCCGCACGGAAATCACGTTCGGCGAATCGGATTTGGATATTGAAGATTTGATTCCGGAAGAAGACAATGTGGTGACGTTGACGCAGTTCGGCTATGTGAAACGTATGGCGGTGGACGCGTATAAGACGCAGCACCGCGGCGGACGCGGTATTTCCGGCATGAATACGCGGGAAGAAGATTTTGCAACGGAAATTTTCGTGGCTTCCACACATGATTATATTCTGTTCTTCACCAACCGCGGACGCATGTATAAGATAAAGACCTATAAAATTCCCGAAACGGGACGGCAGGCGCGTGGCACGGCGCTGGTGAACCTGCTGGAGCTGGAGGCGGAGGAAAAAGTGACCGCCTGCATTCCCATGAGCGAGTTTGAGGAAGGTAAATATTTGCTCATGCTGACGAAAAACGGCGTGATTAAAAAGACGGAGCTGCAAAAATATGATTCCTACTACCGCGGACTTAATGCCATCACGCTGGACGACGGCGACGAATTGATTCGCGTGAAAAAGACGGACGGCACGGCGGAAGTGATTATCGGAACGTATCTTGGCAAAGCGATTCGCTTCAGCGAACAGGATGTGCGTATCGTGGGACGCAGTGCGCGCGGCGTGCGCGGTATGAAGCTGTCGGAAGGCGATTATGTGGTCGGTATGGCGATGGCGAACGATGACATGGAACTGCTGACCGTGACGGAAAAAGGACTTGGGAAAAAGACGCCGATTTCCGCATACCGGAAACAGTCGCGCGGCGGTCTGGGTATCAAGAACTATATGATTACCGAAAAGACAGGTAATATCGTTGGCATTAAAACAGTGAATGATGAAATGGACGACTTGATTTTGATGACGGAAGGCGGCATTATCATTCGTATTCATATTGATGAAATCCGTTCTTGCGGACGTGTGTCGCAGGGCGTACGGCTGATTCGTGCCGGCGAGGACGACACTGTGGCGGCAATTGCGAAAATTGAACGCGGTCTGGGTGAGGAAACAGAAGCGGAGACGCTGCCGGAACCATTGCCCGGTGAGGAACCGCAGGATTTCACCGCGGAGGCGGAAGCGGAGGAAACCGCGCAGAAAGCGGACGAAGCGGCAGAAACAGAAGAATAAAATTGTGATATAGAAAAGCCCGTGGCGGAAAATTTCCGCCGCGGGTTTTTTATGAAGGTTTTCCCCAAGGTGCGCTCCGCATGTATTCTCCCCCCTAAATGTCCCCCGAATTTCGCTACGGGTATATCCCTCGTGAAAAATGTCCCCCGCGGGCTATGCCCGCTCCTCCTCTTACTTTTTCTGAGGGAAATACCCTCCGCTTAGAGCCCCCG
>JAAWTG010000012.1 GCA_022801925.1 Clostridia bacterium
GGATGCTGCAGGGGGATGACACAAAACAGGCGGAGGAATATGTGCGAGGGATGCTGCGGGGAACCCCGGAGTGCCGGGCGGCAGATACTTACCGTTTTCTCCACCGAACTCTATATTTGCTATTAATAGGGGATATAACGGTGTTTATTGAGAACGCTGATTCACTTTTAATTTTGAAATTAAAGTTTCATCGGGCGACACAAAAAGCGTTTTGTTTTTGACATATATTACCATGCCAGGCTTTGCACCGCCCGGCTTTTTTACATTACGGATTTGCGTATAGTCCACAGGCACATTGCTGGAAGCGCGTGCCTTAGAGTGATAGGCAGCGAGCGCTGCCGCCTCCAGAATGGTTGTTTCAGGAATTTCTTGACCTTCGGAAATGATAACTGTATGTGACCCAGGAATATTTTTTGTGTGGAACCAAATATCGTTTCCACGGGCAATTTTCAAAGTCAAAAAATCATTTTGTTTGTTGTTTTTTCCGACAAGAATGGTAAATCCATCGCTGCTGGTATATTCCGCCGGCATAGAAACAGTATCCTTCTCCTTGCGTTTGCTCTGTTTTTGCCTGTTTTTGAGATATCCTCCGGCAGTGAGTTCTGCTTTGATTTCACGCAGGTCTGATGTAGATTCGCATTGAGCGATAGCAGTTGCAACGCTCTCTAAATATTCCAGGTCAGCGGCTGATTTTTCCAATTGCTGTGCTGCATTTTCTGCTGTACTTTTTAGTTTATTATATCTTGCATAATATTTTTGTGCGTTTTGGCTGGGCGTAAGTGTTGGATCCAGTTTGATTTCCACTTCAGGTAAATCCGCTTCATAAAAATTTTGTACATGTAAAACGCGGTCACCAGATGAAATCTGGTAGATGTTTGCAGTAATAAGGTCGCCATAAAGCTTATCATTCTCGCGTTTTTCTGCGTCTTGCACGGATTGTTCCTGCAAATGCATTTTCTTACGGCAACGCTGTATTAAATTGTTGACTGTCTTTGCCATATCGCGGCTCAGCGTAACCATTTTATTATGCCGCTCCCGTTCCAGATAGAAGCTGTCTAATGACTCACATAATTGTGCAACATGCTGGACGCGGTAGAGAGATTCATATTGTGTGATAGGAAACGGTGCAAAATCAACTGGTTTTGTGCCATCGTAAAGCAGTACCGGCGAAAAGGTGCACGATTTCACTTGTTCAAAAAAATGAGTGAGTTCCGCTGCAACATCATAAATCTGGTTGTTTGTGAGTTCCGCAAGCGTCAAATCTGTTCTGCCTAAAGCGCGATAAGCAATTTCGCGCGACAGCAATGGGGATAACCCCAATATCGTTTCAAGCAGAATTTTGTCAATTGCTTTTCCGAACGTACTGCGCGCAATAATTTGAAAAAACTGTGTTTTATCACAAGAAAAAGGATGTTGCTTTTCCATTTTAGGCGGTAATTCGTAGGGGAGACCGGGTAGAACCAACCGCATGGAAGTGATCGTATCATCGACATGGCGAATACAGTCCGCTATTTTTCCGTTTTCATGTACCAGCAAAATGTTGCTATATTTCCCAAGCAGTTCCACCACCAGCTTTTTCACTACAATATCGCCAAGTTCGCTTCGCACTTCAACTGCAAATTCGATGATACGTTCCAAATCGTATTGCCGGACAGATAAAATCTTGCCGCCGCTTAAAAACTTGCGCAGCAACATACAAAAATTGGGCGGAGTCATAGGATTTTCGCGTGTCGTCTCTGTTAAATAGACGCGCGGAAACGAAGCGTTGCAGCTTAAAAGTAATTTTCTGTTTTGTCCTTTCGCGCGCACATGCATAATAATATCATAGGAATCCGGCATATAAATTTTATCAATACGTCCTTCTGTTAAAAGAGCGTCCAATTCCTGTGCAACGCAGGTTGTTGTAATCGAATCAAATGGCATAATTTTTTCCTCCAGTCTACAACTAGTAGTATACCAATATTTACAGAATTTTTCAACCAAAAGACAAGATTATTTTTAGAAATTACGGAAAAACCTGACAAAAGACCTATTCTATCATATAGATAAACAAGCGCCGCCGATATATCATATTAGAATCCATATAAAATGCTGAAAAAGCGAAAAAAGGTTTGACATTGCCGCGGAATAAAGGTAAAATATATAATGGAATGTTAGCATTTGGAATTCTGTACATATCGCTACAATGGCAGAGGAACCAAATAGAAATGCGGAGGAATAATCATATGCTTAAAAGCATGACAGGTTACGGAAGAGCAGAAGTTTTGTTTGATACCAAACGCGTGGTTGTGGAAATGAAATCGGTGAACCACCGTTTTGCAGATATTAACATCAAGCTGCCGCGTATTTATTCTTTTCTGGAAGAGAAAATCAGAGAAGAAGTGAAGCGGTTTGCAGCGCGCGGCAAGATAGATGTATTTATCATCATTGATGATTTTCGGGAAGATGGGAAACAAATTCAAGTAGATATGGCGCTTGCCAGTCAATACAAAAAAGCAGTGGATGCGTTATCGGAAACATTTTCTTTGCAAAATGATTTGACAGCAGGACAGTTGGCGCGCTTTCCTGATATTTTTCAAATTGATAAGACAGAAGAGGATCATGCGGTGATTTGGCAAGAAGTGAAACAGGCACTTGATGAGGCCGGTGAAAACTTTTTGCAAATGCGTCAGCGGGAAGGAGAACGGATTGGCAGTGCGCTTTTGGAATGCGGAACCCGTATCCGTACAGTTGTAGAGCAAATTGAACAGTTGGCACCGGCGGCAGTGGAAGATTATCGGCAGCGGCTGCGGGAAAAAATTGTGGAGTTCACACAGCAACAGGATATTGATGAAACGCGGCTACTGACAGAAGTGGCAATTTTTGCAGACAAAGTGTGTACGGATGAGGAACTGACGCGTCTTGGTTCCCATTTGAAAGAATTAGACCATTTGCTGCATTTGGAGGAACCTGTCGGACGAAAACTGGATTTTTTGATTCAGGAAATGAATCGCGAAGTAAATACTATTGGTTCCAAATGTAATCAGATTGAAATTGCGAAGTTGGTGGTTGATACAAAAGCGGAAATCGAAAAACTGCGGGAACAGGTTCAAAATATTGAATAACCGCGTTATGAATTGCAAAAATATGGAAATACTATAGGAATAGGAGTTTTTGACTTATGAAACTAATCAATATCGGATTCGGCAACTTTGTATCAGCAGGAAGATTGGTGGCAATTGTCAGTCCTGAATCTGCGCCGATTAAACGAATTGTACAAGAAGCGCGTGACCGTGGTATGTTAATAGATGCAACCTATGGACGCAGAACGCGCGCTGTACTGATTACAGATAGCGACCATATTATTTTGTCGGCAGTGCAGCCGGAAACGGTTGCGCACCGTCTTGGCGGAAAAGACGCGGCAGCGATATTGGAGGATGATTTGGATGAAGAATAGGGGACTCCTTTTGGTGGTATCAGGACCTGCCGGAGCCGGAAAAGGAACGATTTGCGGCACATTCATGCAGCGCCATCCGCAGGTGCATCTGTCGGTTTCGGCAACAACGCGTGCGCCGCGCGCCATGGAACAGGAAGGTATCCATTACTATTTTTTGCAGCAACAGCAATTTGAGCAAATGATTGCACAAGATGCGTTTATTGAATGGGCAAATTTTTGTGGCAATTATTATGGAACGCCGCGGGCAAAGGTGGAAGAAAAACTGGCTGCGGGACAAGACGTATTGCTTGAAATTGAAGTACAAGGAGCGATGCAGGTCAAAAAGAAGTTTCCGGAAGCAGTGCTCATTTTTATTCTTCCGCCTTCCATGGAAGAACTGCGCAGCCGTATTATAGGACGCGGTACAGAGACCATGGAAGTCATTGACCGGCGTATGGCGCGTGCGGCGGAAGAAGTGGAATTAGCACAGCAGTATGATTATTTTATATTAAATGATACCGTGGAAGAAGCAACTGACCGGTTTGAATCTATTGTTCAAGCCGAAAAGATAAAAGTATCCAGAAATTTGACATTATTAAAGGAGGTTCGTGGACAATGATTTATCCACCCATAAAAGAATTAATTGACAAAGTTGGTAACCGCTATAGCTTGGTGGTTGTAACAGCAAAACGAGCACGCGAAATTGCGCAGCAAGAACGTGCATTAGAAAAAGAACGGGAGTTGGCGCCGGAACCGACGACGCTGGAAAGCCGTCTGAAACGGCTGGAACGTGCTTCCAACAAAAAAATCATAAAACCAATTATCCGTTCTGTACAGGAAGTATATGAAGGAAAAGTATATTTTGTTCAGCACGATTCGGGTCAGCCGGAGGAACAAAACCCTGAATTGCAGCAGCCTGTGGCTAGTCAGGAAGAACTACCGGCTGAATAAAGGGGGCTATGCCATATGTTGCAGGGGAAATGCATTGTTTTGGGCGTATGCGGCGGAATTGCTGCCTATAAAGCGGCGGATTTGGCAAGTAAACTGGTGAAAGCTGGTGCACGTGTACCTGTTATTATGACGGAACATGCGACCAAATTTATTGCCCCTTTAACCTTTCAAACGTTGACCAATCAGCCGGTTACGACGCAAATGTTTGATGCGCCCATTCATTGGAATGTGGAGCATATTTCATTGGCAAAACAGGCAGATGCGTTTGTCATTGTTCCGGCAACTGCAAATATCATCGGGAAAATTGCCGGCGGTATTGCGGACGATATGTTGTCAACAACCGTTATGGCGGCAAAATGTCCCATTATTTTAGCGCCGGCAATGAATACGAATATGTATGAAAACTCCATTGTACAGAAAAATATGGATACGCTGAAAAACTTAGGCTATCATATTATCGCACCTGCTGCAGGGCGGCTGGCGTGTGGCGACGTAGGCGCCGGAAAACTGCCGGAACCGCAAATTCTATTGGAGCAGATTGAAAATATTCTCTATCCGCAAAAGGATTTAACCGGTAAACGGGTACTGGTAACGGCCGGGCCAACGCGGGAGTTCGTTGATCCGGTTCGCTATATTTCTAACCCCTCTTCGGGAAAAATGGGATATGCATTGGCGCGTGCTGCTCATATGCGCGGTGCGGAGGTAACGCTGGTTTCAGGCCCTGTTGCCTTGCAGCCACCGCACGGCGTGCAGGTACGTTCTGTTTGCAGTGCAGACGAAATGTATAGAGATGTCATGCAGCAATATCAAACGCATGATATTATCATCAAAGCTGCCGCTGTAGGGGATTTTAAATCCAAACAACACTATGAACATAAATGCAAAAAAGACCAGCTGCAAACGATTGAACTGGAGAAAAACGAAGATATTTTGCGTGCAGTATGCAAGAGCAAAGGGAAACGACTTGTGGTTGGATTTTGTATGGAAACGCGTGATTTATTGCAATATGCTTATCAGAAATTATTAGATAAAGGCGCTGATATGATTGTTGCAAATGACTTAACAGCGCGGGACGCAGGGTTTCAGTCCGACAACAACACCGTGACAATTGTCTATCGGGATGGTCGGAAGGAGGCGTTAAATAACATGCCAAAATTGACATTGGCACATGCTATTTTGGATCGCTGCGTGAATGATTGCGGCGGATAAAACAGAAGAAAGGGACGGTTCACGGCGATGAGAGCGGCTTGTATTATTGTGAATACAACATTAAAAAAACTGGACCGTGTTTTTCATTATCTTGTGCCGGAAGGAATGAACCTTCAAACCGGTCACCGTGTGTTGGTGCCGTTTGGGGCAGGCAACCGGAAACTGGAAGGATACTGCTTGGGATTTGAAGAAGTGGACGCTGCAGCGGCGCTGAAACCTGTTGCAAGATGTCTGGATGAACAGCCTATGCTCTCACCCTCCAGAGTTGCATTGGCGCAGTTTATGAAACGGCGTTATATTTGTTCCATGACAGAAGCGCTGCATTTACTGTTGCCGCCGGCAGTTCATTTTCAAATGGAGGAACGCGTTTCTTTGCGCGGAGATATTGAGGCGCAGAAGCTGACGGCAAAACAACAACTGGTTGCCGCTTATTTACAGGAAAAACAGGAACCTGTGGCATTGACGCAACTTAAAGAAGCGTGTGGTCTTGCAAACCGCAGTGTCATTGACACGCTGCAAAAAAAAGGTATTGTAGCGGTGACGGAACACGCAGTATATGGGCAGCAAGAAAAATATCAAAAGGTTGTACGGCTGAATGTGGAAGAAGAAATTGCGGAAGAAGCCATAGAACAAATGCAGCGGCGGGCGCCGGCAGCGGCGGGCGCACTTGGTATTTTGGTGCAGCAGAAAAACTTGCTGCTTACAGAATTGCTGCAAGCAGCAAACTGTTCCAGACAATCTGTTGAAGTTTTATGCCGCCATGGTTATGCTGTGGTGACGGAGGAAGAACAATACCGCCGCCCCACGCAATGCTCTCCAGCGCAGCAGTCGAAAAAATATGTACCGACAGTGGAACAGCAAACGGCAATTGAACAAATTACTGCTTCGCTGGAGCGCGGATATGAAGAATTTTTGCTCTATGGCGTGACAGGGAGCGGCAAAACAGAAGTGTTTTTGCAAGCGGTAGAAACCTGTTTGCAGCAGGGAAAAAATGCCGTTGTGCTGGTGCCGGAAATTGCCCTAACGCCGCAAATGACGAACCGCTTTTTAAGCAGGTTTCAGAATCAAGTGGCGGTGTTACACAGCGGTTTATCCTTGGGCGAACGCTATGACGAATGGCGGCGTATCCGTGAAGGGCGTGTTTCTGTGGTGATTGGGGCGCGCAGCGCTATTTTTGCGCCGTTTGACGATATTGGATTGTTGATTTTAGACGAAGAACACGAAACCTCTTATAAATCAGAATCCAATCCGCGCTACCATGCGCGGGAAATTGCAAAATATCGCGCCATGCAGTATGGCGCAACCGTGGTATATGCCTCGGCAACGCCAAGCATAGAAAGTTTTTACCGCGCGCAGCAGGGTGAATATAAGCTGCTGGAATTGACAAAACGCTATAACGACCAATCGCTTCCTGACGTGCAAATTGTGGATTTGGCGCAGGAACTACAGCGCGGAAACCGCAGTGTGGTCAGCAGTGTGTTGCAGCGGGAAATTGAGGAGAATTTAAAGAACCGTCAACAGACCATTTTGCTCATGAACCGACGGGGACATTCCACGTTTGTTTCATGCAGAAGCTGCGGATATGCGGTAAAATGTCCGCATTGCAGCATTACATTAACCTATCATTTTAAAGAAAATCAGTTGATATGTCACTATTGCGGCTATACACAGAACAATATAACAGTCTGTCCCGAATGCGGAAGCAAGCATGTGAAACAGTTTGGGACGGGAACGCAGAAAGTGGAACAGCAGCTTCAGGAACTTTTTCCGACAGCGCGTATCTGCCGTATGGATGGCGATACTACCGGTCGCAAATCAGCACATGAGAAAATCCTGAATGCTGTAGAACAAAAGGAAATTGATATTTTGTTGGGAACCCAAATGGTGGCAAAAGGATTGGATTTCCCCAATGTGACACTGGTTGGCGTCATCGCGGCAGACACCATGCTGAATGTCAATGACTTTAGGGCGTCTGAGCGTGCTTTTGCACTGTTGGCGCAGGTTTGCGGACGGGCAGGGCGGGGAGATATTGCCGGTAGAGCGGTGATTCAAACCTATATGCCAACCGATAAAACGTTGTTATTTGCCGCCCGTCATGATTATTTGGGATTTTACCAAAACGAAATTCGTTTGCGGCAATTTTTGCGTTATCCGCCTTTTTCGGAAATGGTATATATTATTGCCAGCGGGGAAGAACAGGAGCAGACGCAGCGTTATATGGCGGATTTAGCCCGCAGACTAACGGCGGAATTGCACAGTGGAAACGGAACAACAGAACTTCTTGGACCGGGTCCTGCCGGCATTTTGAAAGTGAAAAATCGGTACCGTTATGGTCTTTTGATAAAAACAAGTCATGTAAAAGATATTATTCCGATGCTGGAAAAAATGTATTATTATCATCTATCGTTGAAGAATAATTTTACACTTGGTATTGATACAAACCCTAACCATATTTTTTAAATCGCGTGAGAAAGGATGGAATAAGAGTATGGCGATTCGTAAGGTTGTGTTATATGGAGATGATATTTTGCGGAAAAGAAGCCGCGAAGTAGATAAATTTGACGAACGGCTGCACCAATTACTTGACGATATGGCGGAAACCATGTATCAACAAAACGGCGCCGGGTTGGCGGCGGTTCAGATTGGCATTCTCAAACGCGTCATTACCATTGATGCAGGACAAGGCTTGATTGAATTGGTAAATCCGGTGATAGTGGAGACCTCCGGCATGCAAAACGGCCCCGAGGGCTGTTTGAGTATACCTGAAAAATTTGTTGATATCAAACGTCCTTATAAAGTAAAAGTGCGTGCGTTTGACCGACATGGCAAACCATTCACCATGGAAGGAACTGAACTGTTGGCACGGGCATTTTGTCACGAGATTGACCATTTGGAAGGAAAACTGTTTATAGATTTGATTGAAAAATAACAGATTGGAATTTTCCTATTTTTAGGAACCGATTGATGAAATTGTTGAAGTGAAGATGACGATATCCGGGAGGAAAAAACAAACATGAAAATTGTATTTATGGGAACGCCTGATTTTGCGCTCTATAGTCTTAAAAAGCTGGTGGAAAGCCCACATGAAATTTGCGCTGTGTTTTGTCAGCCTGATAAACCGGTCGGCAGAAATCAAAAACTGCAAAAGCCGCCGGTAAAAGAATTTGCGGATGAACAGGGCATACCGGTATTCCAGCCGGAATCTTTGAAACTGGACATGGTGAAAAATTGCATAGAAGCGCTGGAACCGGATCTCATTGCCGTTGTTGCGTATGGGAAAATGCTGCCCAAAGCTATTCTGGATTATCCGCGCTATGGCTGCATTAATGTGCACGGTTCCTTATTGCCAAAATACCGCGGCAGCGCGCCGGTACATTGGGCGGTTATGAATGGAGAAACCAAGACAGGCGTCACGACGATGTATATGGCGGAAGAAATGGACGCGGGCGATATTTTACTCGCAAAGGAAACGCCGATTGGCGAAACGGAAATTGCAGGCGATGTATATGACCGCTTGGCAGAAATGGGAGCGGATTTATTACTGGAAACCATTGAAAAGCTGGAAGCCGGTGCATTGAATCCTGTTCCGCAGGACGCCGCACAGGTATCGTTTGCACCCATGCTGAAAAAAGAAATGGGAAAAATTGACTGGACAAAAACCTCCGAAGAAATTATCAATTTGATTCGCGGATTGAACCCATGGCCTGTCGCATATACCAATACGAATAAGGGTATACTGAAAATATATAGAGCAGAGAAAGAACAAATTCCTTCCGATTTGCCTCCGGGGACAGTGATTGAAAATCCTACGTCATTAATCGTAAAAACAGGAAACGGCTGCATTAGTCTCAAAGAAGTACAATTACAAGGCAAACGGAAAATGGATATTGTTGATTTCATTCGCGGAAACACGGTTTCCATTGTGTTGTAGGCAAAACAAGTGTTTTGGATAAGAGCGGTGTTGAGAACTTGCCCCAGAGACCGCAGGGCAAATAAAGGAGAACGGCTATGCAAACGCCACGAATGGCTGCCTTGCAGCTTTGTTGTAAAATGGAACAGGACGACGCATATTCTAATCTGTTGCTGCAAGAATATTTGCGGCAGCAGCCTATGCAGGAGAACGATAAACATTTGTTGGTTCGTCTGGTCTATGGCGTAACCCAACAGCGTCTACGTCTGGACTACATCATCGCGCAGTTTTCCAGCATGAAACCGTCCCGCATGAAACCTATGATTTTGAATATTTTGCGACTTGCAGTCTATCAGTCAGAATGTTTAGACCGCATTCCTGATTATGCATTGGTAAACGAAAGTGTGGAATTGGCAAAGCGAAACGGGTTAGGACATCTAAGCGGATTTGTCAATGGTGTTTTACGCGCTTATTTACGCGGTCGGGAGACTGTCGAATATCCCAAAGCAGCGCTGCATTATATGAGTACATACTATTCTTATCCGCAGTGGCTTGTAAAACTAATACGCGATAAATATAAAGAAAAAACAGAATGGATATTGCAGCAGGGAAATTGTGCGCCGACGGCAAGTGTTCGAGTAAACCGGACGAAATTATCGCCGAAAGCGTTGCAGGAGCAGTTTCGGCAGGAAAACATAGAAAGCTATGTGAGCGCGGTGCTGGAGGAGGCTTTGATACTAAAGCAGGGAATGGATTATGAAAAAAACAGTTCATTTCAAAAGGGATATTTTACGCCGCAGGACACCAGTTCCATGCTGGCAGCGCGTATCTTAGCGCCTCAATCGGGTCAAACTGTGATTGACGTATGCAGCGCGCCGGGCGGCAAAACGACTTATTTAGCAGAACAAATGCAAAACAGCGGCAAAATAATTGCCTGTGATATTTATCCGCATAAACTGAAACTGGTGCAGCAAGCGGCTAAGCGGCTTGATATCACTATCATCGAGACAAAACAGCAGGACGCGGCGGAATGCGTTGCTGCATGGAAGGGACGGGCAGACCGCGTTTTGGTTGACGCGCCTTGTTCCGGACTTGGTATCATCAGACGAAAACCGGAAATCAAATGGACAAAAAGTTTGACGGATATCCGGCAATTAAGCATATTACAGTATCAAATTCTGCAAATGGCATCAAACTATGTAAAGCTGGGGGGAGAACTGGTATATTCCACCTGTACGCTGACCAATGAAGAAAACAATGATATTTTTTACCGATTTTTGCGAGAACATCCTCAGTTTGAAGCCGTAGATTTCAGCAATCTGGTGGCGGAAGAATGGAAACCGGCGGCAGCACTGGGCAATTTGCAAATTCTGCCTGGAGAACTGGACTGCGACGGATTTTATATTGCGAAAATGAAGCGAATCAAGGAATCATAAGGGGCAAAATACAGATGATAGATATAAAAAGTTTGCGCTACGAGGCGTTGGAACAATTTTTGAAAGATTTGGGAGAACCCTCCTACCGCGCCAAACAGGTTTTTTCTTGGCTTGGCAGCGGCGTATCCTCCTATGATGAAATGACAAATATTCCGAAATCTCTGCGCGAAAAATTGAAAGAGACAGCACTGCTTTCCGCAGTGGAACGCGCCGCGCGTTATGACTCCAAAGACGGAACGGTAAAATATATTTGGGAATTGCAGGACGGACAGTGCGTTGAAAGCGTTGTGATGCAGTATCATCATGGGCGCAGTATTTGTATTTCAACACAAGTAGGCTGCCGAATGGGATGTAAATTTTGTGCTTCCACATTGGGTGGGAAAATACGAAATCTCACAGCGGGAGAATTGTTGGATCAAGTTTTATTCGCTGAAAAAGATTTGGGCGGGCGAATCTCTAATGTTGTGTTGATGGGAATTGGGGAGCCGTTTGATAATTATGAACAGGTACTCTCTTTTTTGAAAAACATTTCGCATCCAGCCGGACGCAATCTCGGTTTGCGGCATATTTCCGTTTCTACTTGTGGAATCGTAGACAAAATAGCAGCGCTGGCAGAAGAAAATCTTCCGATTACACTGCTTATATCGCTGCACGCGCCGAATGATGAATTACGAAATGAACTCATGCCGGTCAATCATAAGTATCCTATGGAGACGCTATTACAGGCGTGCCGCGCCTATATCAGCAAAACAGGGCGCAGAATCAGTTTTGAATATACCATGATTCGCGGCGTAAATGATTTTGATTGGTGTGCGAAGATGTTAGCGCAAAAACTGCACGGAATGCTCTGTCATGTCAATTTAATTCCAGTAAATCACGTGGAAGAAAACGGGCTGCATCGCAGCGAACCAGCGACTGTGGAGCGGTTTCAGAAATATTTACAACAACACCATATTAATACGACTGTCCGCCGTGAACTTGGAAGCGATATCAGCGCATCCTGTGGACAGTTGCGCAGAAAGTTCTTAAAAGAAAGGTGATGAAACAGATGCTAAAGGCACAAGGCTATTCGCTGCAAGGCGAGCGACATGGAACAAACCAAGACAGTTATGCGGTTGCGCTGGAAGATAGCGGCGGTTTAGTGATAGTAGCAGATGGTATGGGCGGGCACCGTGCCGGTGATACTGCTAGTAAAATGGCAATTGAAATGATTCTGGATGGCTGCAAAGGAGATGGACCGGACGCAATCCGCCGCGCAATTGATACCGCAAACCATGAAATATGGCGCAAAGGAATGTCTGAAGATGCATATGCCGGTATGGGCACTACCATTGTCCTGTGCATGATACAGAATAATAAAGGATATATTGCCCATGTCGGAGACAGCCGTGCTTATTTGCTGCATAACGGCGAACTGACACGTTTGACAAAAGACCATTCATTGGTAGAAGAATTGATTCGTCATGGAGAAATCACCGCAGAACAAGCACAGTCTCATCCTATGAAAAATATTATTACCATGGCATTGGGTGTGGAAGACCGTATCAAACCTGATTTTACAGAAATTTCACTACAGGCGGGCGACAGTCTGCTACTTTGTTCTGATGGTTTTTCTAACGTGGTGCCGGAAACGGTTATCAAAGAAACATTGTCGGCAAAAGCACCGGAGGAGAGCGTACAATTTTTGTGTGAAGAAGCGAAGCGTTGTGGGAGTACGGATGATATAACAGTCATAGTTTTGCAAAAATCCGAATGAGAGGGAAGGGTGAATCATGGAAATGATTGGTAAAATTCTGGCGAACCGATATGAGATTCTGGAAAAACGTGGCAGCGGCGGAATGGCGGACGTATTTAAAGCCCGCGACCGGCTGCTGAACCGTTATGTAGCAGTGAAAGTATTGAAAGATGAACTTCGTGACGATAAAGAGTTTGTGGAACGGTTTAAAATAGAGGCGCAATCAGCCGCAGGACTTTCCCATCCCAACATTGTATCTGTCCATGATGTGGGTGTGGAAGATGGGATTCACTATTTCATTATGGAATATGTGGACGGCATGTCGCTAAAAGATTATATTAAACATGTTGGCGCATTGGATTGGCGTGAAGCAACAGAGTTTGCCATTGCCATTTGCGGTGCAATTGACCATGCACATAAAAAGAATATTATACATCGGGATATTAAATCCCATAACATTCTGCTCACGCGGGAAGGTGTAGTGAAAGTAGCAGATTTTGGCATTGCGCGTGCTGTCACATCTTCTACAGTAGTTAATGGCGGCAAAAATGTCGTGGGTTCTGTGCATTATTTTTCACCGGAGCAGGCGCTGGGAAAAGCGATTGATTTTAAATCTGATATATATTCTATCGGCGTAGTATTATATGAAATGCTGACAGGTCATTTGCCTTTTATAGGAGACAATGCATTTCAAGTGGCGCGCATGCAGATTGAAACGCCGCCGCAGCCGCCTATTGCGCAAAACAATACAATTCCGCAAGCGGTCAATGATATTACGCTGAAAGCACTGCAAAAACAACCGCAAAAACGTTATCAGAATGCGGCGGAAATGCAAACAGACCTTAAAGCAGTTCTGCATAACCCAGCTTTTGCACTGGCGAAAGATTTGGACGCAACGCAGTTTATGAGCAGCACGCAGACGGCAACAATGCTGTCAGAGAACCCTGAAGATACCATGATAAACGGGAATCCTTTTGCTAATATGATATCGCAGGAAAATACAGCCGGTCAGCCTTATTATCAGACGTCCGGATATGCGAATCCAATCCCGCCGCAGCAAGCTGAAGACGGTACCGGAAAGAAAAAGAAGTCAAAAAAGCCGCTTTGGATTACTTTGCTCGTGATTGTTGCACTGGGCGCAGGAATCGGGTCTTACTTTGTATTTGGCGGAGATGGAAAAACTGTGAGCGTGCCCAGTCTGTTAGGTATGACATTTGACGAAGCAGCCAAAAAATATGAAAATGAAGACATTATTCTCATCAAAGAAGGCGAAGATTTCAGCGATGAATATGACGAAGGAAAAATCATGGAACAGACCCCCAAGGAACGGGAACGCGTTAATAAACCGGTTGAAATCAGAGTGAAAATCAGTTTGGGAAAACAAGAATTGGTACTGGAAGAATATAAAAACCGCGACTACCATGAAGTCGAAGAAGAATTGATTCAAAAAGGGTTGAGTGTGAAGAAAGTCTTTGAAAAAAACGATGAATATCCCAAAGACACGATTTTTGACCAGTCACCAGCAAGCGGCAGCCAAATGCAAAAAGGCGAACGGATTACATTATATATTAGCAATGGTCCCAGTATCGCAAAGGTGAAAGTACCTAATTTGGTCGGACGTTCGGAAGAAGAGGCTAAAGCACTGTTAAAAGCCAAAAATTTGTTTACCGGAAATATTCGCAGTGAGGAAAGCGACAAACCAAAAGGAACGGTTTTATCACAAGCAATTGAAGCCGACACGGAAGTAAATGAAAATACAGAGATTTCGTTTACCATCAGCACAGGACAAAAAGCAACGCCGACCCCAACGGAGCCGCCGGCAAAAACACCAGAGGAAACAGAAAAGCCAACGCCGACGCATGTGCCGGAACAAACACCTGCAAATCCAAACGGGGCTGTGGGTGCAAGCGGGGCTGTTGCAGGGACAAACAACTGAGTTTTCGGATAAAGGTGAAACTATGATATTAACAGGAACGATTGTAAAAGCTGTTTCCGGATTCTATTATGTAGAGACAAACGGCAGTGTTTATGAATGCAGGGCACGCGGCGTTTTTCGCAACAATAAACTAACGCCGCTTGTAGGCGATCACTGTGAAATGGAAGTGTTGGATAATTCGGAACAAAAAGGGAATGTAGTAAAACTTCTGGAACGAAAAAACGCGTTTGTGCGTCCGCCCGTTGCAAATATTGACCAAATGGGAATTGTATTTGCCGCGGCGGCGCCTGACCCCATTCCATTTTTGATTGATAAATTAACGGTGGTAGCAGAACATCACCAGATTAAGCCGTTTTTAGTCATGAATAAAACGGATCTATCATCGGAAATTGCAGAACAATTGCCGCAGACTTATCAATTGGCAGGGTACCAGGTGTTTTGTGTTTCGGCTGTAGAAGGAAAAGGTATGGAAGCATTAAAAGAACAACTGCAAAATCAGGTAACGGTGTTTGCCGGTTGTTCCGGTGTTGGGAAATCCAGTCTGCTGAATCTGCTGCATGATGACATTTGTTTGGAAACCGGCGGCGTTAGCCGTAAGATACAACGTGGACGGCATACAACCCGAACAGTGGAGCTTTTTTCACTTGGGTCGAATACTTTTGTTGCAGATTCTCCTGGATTTAGCAACTTGGATATTCAGGATATCCGTGTAACGGAATTAGAAGCATGTTTTCCTGAACTGCGCGAATATATAGGAAATTGCCGCTTTCGGGGCTGCAGCCATGTCAGTGAACCGGACTGCGCGGTACGCGCGGCGCTGGAACAAGGGCAAATTGCAAGGTCGCGTTATGAAAGTTATGTGCAGATGTATCAAACTTTAAAAGAGATTAAGGAGTGGCAAAGATGATTCAAATAGCGCCGTCTCTATTGGCGGCAGATATATTACATATGGCAGATGAGGTGCGGAAGGTAGAAACGGCAGGATCAGATTTACTGCACGTGGATATCATGGACGGACATTTTGTGCCAAACTTGTCTTTCGGACCTCATTTAGTAGCTGCTTTGAAAAAAATAACCACCTTGCCGCTGGATGTTCACCTCATGTTGACAAATCCGCTGCAATATATCGATTCTTTTGCGCAGAGCGGGGCAGATATCATTACCGTTCATGCGGAATGTCAAGATGATGTAGAAACATGTTTTGATAAGATTAGGGCGCATGGCCTACGCTGCGGAATTGTTTTGAGTCCGGATACGCAGCCGGAGGCATATTTCCCATTGATTGATAAAGCTGATATGACGCTTGTGATGTCTGTTTATCCAGGTTTTGGCGGACAATCGTTTATTCCGGAAAGCTTAGAAAAAATCAAAACCATTCGTAGTCATACCGGTGCAGATTACCAGATAGAAATTGACGGCGGTGTTTCAACTCAAAATATTGAGCGTATTATAGCGGCGGGGGCAAATGTCATTGTGGCAGGATCCGGTATTTTTCAATCGGTAGATCCACGGAAAACCATAGAACAAATGAAGCAGGGAAGAACAGGGTGATACGGTGAGGGCGATTATTATTGCAAGCGGCGATATTGGGAATGAACGCTGGCTAAAAGAGTATATTCAGCCAGATGATGTTGTTATCTGTGCAGACGGAGGCTATAATCATCTCGCACGAATTGGATGTATGCCGGAGATTATCATTGGAGATATGGATTCTATTCGTGAGGAATATCGCGCGGATTGCCGGCATTTGATACATCCGCGTAAAAAAGATGAAACGGATGCACAACTGGCGCTGGATTATGCGATAGAAAACGGATTTCATGATGTGAAATTTTTGGGCGCATTGGGCGGTAAGCGCATAGAACATGCACTGGCGAATGTGTTGATGCTGCAATACGCATCAGTGCACGGTGTAAAACTAACAATAGAAACGCCCGTTTCTTCCATAACCATCCATCAAGGACCAACGATAGCCATGTTACAAGGACATACAGGAGATTATTTGTCACTTGTACCTATTGGCGGAGATGTTACCGGCATCACAACGCATCATTTGGAATACCCTCTGCATGACGGGACATTATATTTTGGCGTACCCATGGGAATCAGTAATGTCCTGCTGGCGGATACTTGTTCGGTAGAATTACAGGAAGGAATATTACTTGCCATATTAACCAAAGCGGATGAGGTGGATGAAGATTGAAACAGAAAGAAAAGAAAAAACATCATATCATGCCATGGGTCATTTTGATTATTGTCATTTTTGGCGCAACCTTTCTTATTACATATGCGAAACAAACAGGAACCCTAGACCAAATAATGGTCATGGTACAACAGTATATTGGTACGCAGCAGCCTTCTGAAACAGAAGGTTTACCACAGGAAAGCCAAAATAAGGTCAAAACGTTGGAAAATTCCGGCAACTATGGGTTTGCTGCATGGAAAGAACGTATTATTATGACCGGCAGCAGCAGTGTATCTCTGTTGGATCATAAGTTAAATGAAGTTTGGTATCAAAGTATTTCTGGAAAAAATCCATCGTTAGATACATCTACTTATGGAATGGTTGTTTATGATAAAGACGGAACCAACTTTTCCGTTATTACAGAAGATGGAAAGCAAAACAGTGTAGCCACAGAGGCGATGATTGCCGCATCCATTAATGAAAAAGGATATGTGACAACCATTACAAAACAGCCTGGTTATAAAGGCGGCGTCTGCGTTTACGATAATACCGGACAGGCACTATTTAAATGGAACTCCGGAAATTGGAATATTTTAGATGCCAAACTCTCGAATGATGGGAAAACGCTGGCAGTTTCCCTGCTTGACACTTCGGCAGGGCGCGCGAGCGGGAATGTGATGCTGTTTGATATTGCCGTTTCGGAAAAACCATTTGCCGGTACGACCTATCCGGACAATATGGTGGCGGCGCTGAAATGGATGAATGGTCAAACATTATATTGTGTGGGGGATACTTCTGCTTTTGCGCTTTCCGCCAAAGGCGATAAGCTGTGGGAATATACCTATACAGGTACATTGACACAATTTGCAGTGGGGGATAACGGTATTTTGGCGTTAAATCTACAGGCATATTCTGCGGAACCAGGAAAGCATGGTTTAATACAGATTATTAGTGCCAGCGGAAAGAAAACAGGTGAATGCACTATTTCTGATGAAGTGAAAAAAATCGAAGTTTTTAAAAATGACATATACGCCATGACATTGCGTGACATACATATTATCAATCAGTCAGGAAAAGAAAAATCAAATACATCGCTGGACAAAGATATGCGCAGCGCGTATATTTTAAAGCAAGATGAGGCATTGATATTTTATGGAACAAAACTGGAGGTTGTCCCGCTGAACTAACGAAAAACTGGCATGATAGGAGTACTCATTTCCGTGGATGTGAAAGAAAGGGGAGAACTTTCATGATTTTAGATGCCATATTTATTGCGGTACTGGTATGTGCCGTATGGATTGGTGTGAAACGTGGATTTATTCGTTCCATTATCGGATTTATCACACTGCTGTTGTCCATTGTTTTGGCAATGTTTTTCTACCAACGTTTTTTGGATTTTGTACAAACTGTCCCGTTCCTGCGTCAGTTGCAGGAACAAATTTCTTTGACGATTGCACAGACGGCAGCGCCTATGCTGGCGGATAATCTTGACACGCTGCCTCCATTTATTATGCGTTTCATTCCACAGGAAATGGTTATGAGCGGCGTACAAAATGTCTGTGATTGGATTGCACAGTCTTTGACGCAAGTATTGCTGTTTTTGATATTTACTATTTTATTACATATTGTTATCCGGCTATGTGCAATGCTTCTTTTAGCACTAACGCATCTGCCGGTCATTCGCCAGTGTAACAGACTGCTTGGCGGTGGCTTTGGAGCAGTTACCGGAATTTTATTATGTTATTTATTAGCGGCGGTAATATTTATTATTAGTATGAATCCTGCCTATTCTTGGCTTTCGGATGAACTTTCCCGCTCTATTATTTGCAGCTATTTTTATACAAACAACCTCATTGTCAATTTGGTGTTGGGGTTTCGATAAAGAAAGGATGAAAAATTATGGCTGGTATTTTTGGATTTTTTGATTACACAAAGCCTGGAAAAGGCGTTGAGAAAGGGGAACCGGAAAAGAAAGGAATCGCGCGCTTCGGTCAGTTATATTTCCGCAAATTTTGGAAATATCTACAGCTTAATGTGCTATATTTTATTACTTGTATTCCTGCACTCTTGCTCTATTGGTTCATGTTTGTTTCCTATTTTGCGCCGATGTTCGAGTCGCTTATTACAACGCAGCAGGTTACGGCAGAACAAGTATATATGTCCGTGAACATATTGGCGATTGCCAGTGCAATTATCATTGTTTTGCTGTTTGGCGGAAGCCCTTGCGCGGCAGGGTTTCACTATATTTTACGCAATTATGTGCGGGAAGAACATTCTTGGCTTTGGAGCGATTTTTGGCGTCGGACAGGAAAAAATTTAAAACAGGCTTTCGCTATGTTTGTGATTGATTTGGTAGTTGTCAATTTATTACTGTTTGGAATCCGTTTTTACCATCAAATGGCCGCAAGCGCCAGTCCCATGCATTTGCTTTATGTCTTTTTGTTGGCGCTAATCGTATTTGTGTTCGTGATTTATGCAGTGATGCATCAATATATCTGGACTATGATAGTCACGTTTGAATTGAAATTGAAGCAAATTGTTAAAAATGCATTTCTATTAACGGTTATGGCATTTCCGCGCAATATCTTATTCATTATTGTGTCCGCCCTTTTTGCAGTTGGCGTTTATTTGTTGTATTTCTATCTATCGCCGTTGATTGGTGCGATTGTAACCTTCTTCTTGCTGATGTCGATTTATGGTCTGACGATGCAAATGTTTTCTTATCCGGTTATCCGCAAGTTTATGCTGGATCCATTAGAAGAAACAGAAGAAGAATATCATGTGGATGATGTACCGGAAAGTCCTACCGAACAAAAACAAGAGGAAGAAGTGAAATGGAACCGCATTGAGGAGCCGGATGAAAGCGTACTCACTTCCAGAAATGACGTTGCAAGCCTGTTTAACAAACGGCTGGAGGAAGATGATGTTAAAACATCAGACGAAAAAGATGCGAAAGACGAATAATCCGCTGAAATTCACTTACAATAATATAGTATCAATAACATTCATGGCTTTATGAGGTAGGGAGGTAGGATACAATGGAGACCTATTCACTTCCGGGTGGTGTACAACTGCACTATCTGAAGACAGAACAATTCAAACATTTTTCGCTTGGCATCTATCTGGCGCGCCCGCTTTGCAAAGAAGAAGCATCCTATAACGCATTGCTCACACAGGTGCTAAAATCAGGCTGTACGGCATTTTCCACAAAACAGAAAATTGCAGCGCATTTGGAATGGCTCTATGGCGCTTCTATGAATGCAGGCGTACAAAAAAAAGGTGAAGCACAGATTTTGACATTCCATTTTTCAGGAATTAATGATAACTATGCACAAGGCGAAGCTGTTTCATCAAAGCTGGCGGCATTTGCAAAAGAAATTTTGTTTGCGCCACTGGTGCAAAACGGTGCATTTGATAAAGCGATTTTTCAAATTGAAAAAGAAGATTTGAAAAACGAAATTATGGCGCTGCAAAATGATAAACGTGATTATGCCAATCAACGTTGTTTAGAACTGATGTGCGACCAAGAAGCCTATGGCATTCATGAATTTGGTACATTGGAAGGGCTGGAAGAAATTACGCCGCAGTCGCTCTATCAACACTATCAGAAAATGATTGGAAACAGTCCGATTCATGTTTTTGTGACAGGTAATCTAGATGTTGCGCCCATTAAACAGCTATTTGAAACCGTGTCTGCTGCGCAGACGCTTCCACAGACAAAGCAGGGATCTATGCCGCAGCAAGTGAGAACCATTACAGAACCCATGGATGTAGCACAAGGGAAGCTGGTGCTTGGTATGCGCAGCAGTCTGCCGGATTCTTTGGAACAGTTTTGTCAAATGCAGGTATTCAATTCCGTATATGGCAGCGGTACGCATTCTAAATTATTTAATCATGTCCGTGAAAAATTGAGTTTGGCATATTATGCTTATTCCAGATTCGTGCGCCAAAAAAACATTATTCTAGTTGCCACTGGAATTGAATTTCAAAATTACGAGCAAGCAAAATCGGAAATTTTGCTGCAATTAGAGGAAATCAAACAAGGAAATGTCACAGAAAAAGAAATGGATGCGGCAAAAGAATTTTTGAAAAACCGTTATTTATCTTGCTATGATGAACCGGTTATGCTGGAAGATTTCTATTTGAGCAGCATTTTGGCAGGAGATGAGCAGGTCTCTATCAGCGATATTATCCAAGGCGTAGAGCGTGTCACAAAAGACCAAGTGGTTGCAGCAGCAAAAAGTGTGGCGCTGGATTTGATTTATTTTATTTGCGGAAAGGATGAGACGGAATGATGCAGAAAAAAGACTATTCAGATTTAAAAGAAACCGTTTATTCTTACCGGCATTCCAGCGGACTGCATATTTATATTGCCCCAAAACCGGAATTCCAGAAAAGCTGCGCCTATTTTGCAACGCATTTTGGTTCCATCGACAACCATTTTGTTCCGCTGCAGTCGGAGCAATATATAAGGGTACCAGATGGTGTTGCACATTTTTTGGAACATAAAATGTTTGAGCAGCCGGACGGTGAAAATGTGTTCGATACATTTAGCAAATATGGCGCTTCCGCCAATGCATTTACTTCTTCGGATATTACGGCGTATTATTTTTGGTGTACCAATGCATTTGAAGAAAACTTAAAAACATTGCTGCATTATGTACAAACGCCATATTTCACAGCGGAAAACGTGGCGAAAGAACAAGGTATTATCGGGCAAGAAATTCGTATGTATGATGATGACCCTAATTGGCGCGCCTT
Source organism: Clostridia bacterium (assembly GCA_022801925.1). GTDB lineage: Bacteria > Bacillota > Clostridia > RUG12999 > RUG12999 > JAAWTG01. The sequence continues at coordinate 21,539 of JAAWTG010000012.1, forward strand.
TTTTAACATGTTGGGCTGTTTGTATCACAATCATCCTGTAAAAGTGGATATTGCAGGAACCGTGGAAAGTATTGCAAAAATCACAGAAGATACCTTATATACCTGCTATCATACATTTTACCATCCGTCTAACATGGCGCTTTGCATTGTAGCAAATGTCAGTGCAGAAAAAGTGAGAGAAACAATTGATAACACGCTGAAAGAAATGGAACCGGCGAAACCGGTTGCCCGAAAATATCCGGAGGAGCCGAAAACAATTCATAAACCATATCAGGAAGCGGCGCTCAGCGTTTCTAAACCGTTATTTTATATTGGCTTTAAGGATTCGCAATTATATGAAGGAAAAGCATTGTTAAAACATAAATTATGCTGCAAAATTGCACTGGATTTATTGCTTGGCAAGAGTTCGGAATTGTATAACGCGTTATATGAACAAGGATTGATTTCCAGCAGCTTTTCTTATGCATATACCGGCGGATTGGAATTTGCCTATACGGAAATTGCCGGAGAAAGCGATGACCCAAAACAAGTTGCCAAGCGGATACAGGAAGCGATTCAGGGATTTTCATTTTCTGATGAAGCGCTGGAACGAATGAAACGGATGCGCATGGGACGCTTTTTACGCGTGCTGGACGACGCAGAAGAATATACCAATATGTTTGCGCGTAATATTTTGCAAAATATTGATATGCTGGATAGCATACAGGTCTATCAGGAAATTACCAGAGCGGATATTGAAGCGATTTTTCAGTCACATTTAACGGCTGATAACATGGTTTTATCTGTTGTGAATCCGTTATAGAAATTGCATAATAGGTACAAAAGTGGCGTAATACGACAATTGTGATGGTTTGTGCTTACAATTGTCGTATTACGATAATTCCGGGGCAATTATTACATAGGAAAGGAATGTGGTATACACATGAAAAAATATATTTTGATTGCTGTCTGTTTGCTGTTATTGGGCTGTTTTACCAGCTGTGGGACACAAACACAGGAACAGCCTTCTCAAAACTATGAAAACGAGACATTAGGCTTCAGTTTTGAAGTGCCTAGTTCTTGGGCAGATGATTATGAAGTGAAAGAACATACTGAGAATGGAATCACATACACAGATTTTTATTATGTCTATGGTTGGCCGCAGCAAAAAACAACGTTGTTGGTTTCTATCATTGCAACAGATGAAAACACTTGGACAAACGGGCAGTTGGAAAATGAATATTATTTAATGGCAATCAATAAAGAAGGCGTTTATTTTGCAAACAAAGTGCCGAAGGTTCCTGAAGAAGTTCCATTTAAAGAAGGTTCTAAAAAGGCAAAAGAATTTCAAAAATTATTATTATCTGTTCAGGAAGCCGGAAAAATGTTTTCCTTAATAAAATAAAGCAACCACTATCCATTATACATTGCAGAAATATTACAATTTCATGAAATAGCTTCATTTTGGAGCCTGTTTGCTTGACAAACGGCTCCATTTTTGTTAAAATCTAATTAGACAAAATATTAATTTTGTCTAATTAGAAGAAAAAAGAATGAGGTGAACGAAATGTCTACATATGTGGATAGCCCTCCTATCTTACGCGACTTTTTAAATTATCTTTCTGTTATTAAAGGAAAATCAGATGGCACTGTAAAAGAATATTATTATGACCTTCGTACATTTTTTCGCTTTATGAAGATATACCGGAATTTAGCAACGCAAAATTATGATGAATTAGACCGAGTGATAATTGCAGATATTGACACAGCGTTTCTGCAAACAATTACGCTGAGTGATTTATATGAATTTTTATCTTTTGTAAACCGCTATAAAAAAAATGCAGCGCCGGCGCGCGCACGTAAGGTTGCAAGCTTGCGTTCCTTTTTTCACTACGTTACCAGCAAAGCAGGTATTTTAAAAGAAAATCCGGCAGCAGACCTAGAAACGCCTAAACTCAAAAAAACACAGCCCAGATACCTCACCTTGGAAGAATCCAGAAAACTCGTTGGTGTTGTGAGCCAAACCATGAATGAGCGTGATATTTGTATCATTACGTTGTTTCTAAACTGCGGCGTTCGTTTATCAGAATTATTGAATATCAATATCAGCGATATCCACGGCGACAGTATACGGATTTTGGGAAAAGGAAACAAAGAACGGTTTATTTATCTGAATGCACCTTGTACAACTGCGCTGCAAAACTATCTGCGCGTCCGTCCTGTGGAGGGCGTGATAGACCGCGATGCATTGTTTATTTCCAAACAAAAACGGCGTATCAGTACAAAAATGGTGGGTGTGATTGTGAAAAAATATATTGAGCAGTCCGGTCTTGACCCTACAAAATATTCTCCGCACAAACTACGGCATACGGCTGCCACGCTGATGCACCGCTACGGTCATGTAGACGTCCGTATTCTCCAAGAAATTTTAGGTCACCAAAATCTTTCCACAACGCAAATATATACGCATTTGGAAAATGAACAGATTCGCGATGCTATGAAGCACAATCCGCTGAACGAAGGATAGAAACAACCCTATTCCCTATATTTTATCTGAATAAATTGAACCAATGCGTTAAAACCATATTCCAATGTAACAAAAAATGTTGTACGATTGCTATTGCCACTAAAATAATAACCGGCGTTCGTTTTCGCAATATTACTAAAATCAATATGGCGATTAAACATAAAAACAAAAGATACCATTCCAATAGAATAATATTCATAACCAAAGACCCCCTTTTTCATTTGTCAGACACATTCCAGCCAGATGGAATGTGTCTCTATGTTCTTTTTTTACTCCGGATAAGTAAAATGAAATCAATCAGATATCCTACCATAGCCCCGAGTGTCAATGTGCTAATGAACAGCAGCATAAATTCCAACATATAATTCGTGCGCAGATTGGACAGCAATTCACAAATGATATAGACACACAAAGAAATACCAATATGAATGGCAATTTTCTTTGTGTGTTTTATTCGTAGTCCAATCACAATAAAAACAATCAGTCCGATTGCAAAAAAGATAAAGGTGTCTGATTCAAACAATTCCTGTAAAATTGGTAAATACCGCATTGTGATTCCCTCTCTATTGCGGTTTCGTATTCTTTCCTAAAATTCTATTGTTCACTACGCATCAATGCTTCAATTTCAGCGCGTTCCGGCATGACTTTCAGCGCGCCTTTTTTGGTAGTAATCAAGGCAGCGCCGGCGTTTGCAAAAAGAAGTGTTTTTCGCAAATTTTCTGCTGTTATATGTTCTATCCCATAAGTCAGAACAGAGTGCAGTGCACAGCCTGTAAAGGTATCTCCTGCCCCCGTTTTTTCGATTGTATGCACATTCATAAACGGTTTTGCTTCAACTATAATATCACGATAATATGCTCTGCTTCCATCTTTGCCAAGTGTCACAAATACCAATGGCAGGCCATAATTCTCACGGAGCATACGCACCCCTTCTGTATAATCTGTGGTTCCGGTCATGAATTCCAGTTCATTATCAGAAATTTTTAGGATATCGCACTTTGACAATCCATATGCAATTGCCTTTTTTGCGTCCTCCAGCGAATCCCAAAGCGGTTCGCGCAGATTGGGATCAAAGGAAACAAGCAATCCATTTTCTTTGGCAATGTCAACTGCATGGTGTGTAGCTTCACGCACACACTCGTGTGTCATAGAAAGCGTACCAAAGTGAAATATTTTTGCGGCTTTTATGACGTCCTTCTGCACTTCATCCTGGCGGAGCATCATATCAGCACCCGGATTGCGGTAGAAACTAAACGCACGTTCACCCTCCAGAAACGTATGTACAAATGCCAGTGTCGTATGAACTTCGCCGTCCATTAAAAGATTGGTTACATCAATTCCACTTTCAGCCGCAGCTGTTTTTAGCATAGCACCAAAGTGGTCGTCCCCTACCTTGCCCATAAACGCTGTTTTTCTGCCGAGCTTACTTAACATAGCAAGTACATTGCAGGGCGCACCGCCCGGATTCGCTTCCAAAATCGGATTTCCCTGCGTGCTGATACCATTTTCTGTAAAATCCACCAACAATTCGCCAAGCGCAACAACATCGAATTTTTTCAATGGTTTCTCCCCCTCTATTCAATTGCATATAGTACCGGTGCATTTTCAGTATTTGTAGTCATATATTCGCCAAGCTGATATACAACATTGGTAATCACATATTCCCCGTTGTTGATATAAGTTTCTATTAAATTTTGGTCTACATAAATATCCAAATGAATTTTACCGCGTATTTCCGGTGAAGAAAACTTCGTTTTGATGTCCGTATGTCCGTGAAATACCGCTGTACGGTCAGTATAAATTTTGTTGCCGGCCCTAGAAATCATATATCCGCCAATGTTTATCTGTTCGCCATCATTGATATCAAGACATACACGGTATCCGGCAGCATTCGCTTCCTGCACTGCATTGATTTTTTTCGTATATTGTTTTTGAATATTGGGGTGAACCGCAAAGCAAATATGTCCGTTTCGTACACTCACTACGCGTGGAATGCAAAACATGCCACTCCACTCATGATTAACCGGCTGTGGCATTCTTGCCCACGCGACGACAACGCGGCGACCTTCAGCATCTGTGGTACTTTGTGGCGCATATAAATCTAGTCCGTAATCCAACATCTGGTATTCATTTGGTATGTCCATGGTGCAGTCTGTTTCATCAAACGTAACTTTTGTACATATTGACACATGCTGATATTTTTGTTTGTCTGCCCGCAACCCCATAGGAGAAAAAATAAGTATCTTTTCGCCGTCCAGCTCAAAATAGTCAGGGCATTCCCACATATAACCCAATCCTTTTTTGGATACGCTGTTGACATAGTCCCAATTCATTAAATCATCACTGCGATAGAACAGCAGTTTTCCGGCATTTTCCGGTGTCTTGCTCCCCAACACCATATACCATGCATCTTTGCCGCGCCAAACCTTGGGGTCCCGCGTATCCGTCATACAGCCGATTTCCGGATTCGTCAGCGTTTCTATAACAGTCGTTTTATTTTTGCTATTGTCAAAATGTATACCATCTTCGGAAATCAGCATCATCTGTGCGGAAACAAGTTGTTCATTCAAAAAAACATGAATATCCTCCGGATTTTCTTCCAGATAACGGACACCGGTATAATACAAGTACATTTTCCCATCATGTTCAATAGCGCTGCCGGAATAGCAACCGTTTCTGTCATTCCATTTGGAAGGAAATAAAGCGATTGGCAGGTGTTCCCAATGCACTAAATCTTTGCTTACAGCATGTCCCCAGTGCATCGTCCCCCAGCGCGGTTCATAAGGGAAATGCTGATAAAACAAATGATATTGACCTTTATAATAAATAAATCCATTGGGATCGTTTATCCAATTTGCCGGCGATTTTAAGTGTATTTTTTGCATGACAGCGTCTCCTAGCGTTTGTTCATGAAAAGAAATTTAATTTTAAAATGGCGGAAATCTTTTCCTATGAGAGATTCCCGCCATTAGTCGTTGTTTATTATTTTGAAGAAGATGTTTTAAATTCCAGTTTTGATAGTTCTTTTTCGTTGCGTTCAACCGTCATTGCCGCTGCTGCATCTTTTAATACTTTATCAAATTTTTCGGACAACAATGCATTTTCCACATGCATAGCACCTGTCACATTTTGCTGAATCTGTTCTGCTTTAAATGTTTCATAATCTGCATCCGTCAGTTCGACTCGTTTCAAAATATGATAACCATAGGCGCCTTTCACAATGTCGCTGACAGCACCAGGTTCCAGCGCATATGCGGCAGCTTCAAACGGCGGGTCCATCATATTTTTACCAAAGACATATCCGTTCGGATTGCTCGCCAAGCCCGGGTCTTCACAGCGTTCATTCATCAGCGTATCGAAATCAGCACCGCCCTGTAACTCTGCCAATGTATCTTTGGCGCTCTGCTCCTTCTGTGCCGCGGTCGCTTCGTCCAAAGGCTGACGATTATCATCTACAGTGGAGAACAATATATGTTTTGCTTTGACATAATGCTCAAAGAAATAGGTTTTCAGCGTTTCATCGTCTGGCTGGTATTCCGGATTTTCCTGCGTATATTTATTAAAAAGCATATTCATTAGATAGCTTTTCTCATAAACACTTTTTACAGCCTCATCTGTTGTACCGATTTCCTTTAAATAGGCTTTATATTTATCTTCACCGCCTGCACTTTGCACCAATTGATTGCGGACATTGTTGACATATTGATTGCTTTGATTATCTGGTTTGATACCGGCTTCTTCCGCTTTTTGTGCTCCGACATACAACTGCACCAATTGTTCCATTGCTTCATCATGGACAGCTTCTTTTGCATTTTTACCTTCATATGTCGCTGTTTCCCAGTCCACGTTCCCATCGGTACTGATTTTCTGTGAAACCATACTCTTGCTGCTTTCAAAAATATACTTATACTCCGCAAGCGGTACTTGTTGCCCATTAATTGTTGCTGCATAAGCAATATTTTCGATAGTACAGCCCGAAAGCAGTAACATTGCTGCCAGCAGCACCCCTGTCATTTTCGCAATATGTTTCATTTGTTTATCCTCTCTTTCGTGTCTGATAAATATTTTTTAATATACCTTATTATACACTATTTTAAGTCTCAATGCAATCATTTCATTGAATTTAATAGTTCCGCAATGGTATCTAATATTTTTTCTTCATTTGTCTCCTGCATTAAATAGGTTAAATAAGGTTTTTCGCCGTTGGAAAACAACAGTTTTCCGAGATGTGTTTTCGCAAGTTCTTTGATTTTTTCCGGCTGCAACGTACAGTTTGGCGCAAGATAAAACAACAAACGGTCGTTTCTCTGCATAATATCTGTGATGCCGCAGGCGGATGCTTGATGTTTTAAAAGCGCAATCCGAATCAAATGCGTGACGGGCACCGGCGGTTCCCCGAAGCGGTCAATCACTTCATCTGTCACATCTCGGGCATCCTGGAGCGTTGTCACAGACGCAATCCGCTTATAGAGTTCAATCCGCAGCGCATGGCTGTCAATAAATTCATCAGGGATATAGGCGTTGACATTCAATTCAATGGACGTCATAATGTCTTCTTCTACCACTTTTCCCTGCTGCTGTGCAATTGCTTTTTGCAGCAGATTGCAATACATATCATATCCGACGGCTTCCATAGCGCCGTGCTGCTGTGCGCCAAGCAGGTTACCGGCGCCGCGAATTTCCAAATCCCGCATGGCAATTTTAAAACCGGAACCGAATTCCGTAAATTCTTTGATTGCCATAAGCCGTTTTACTGCCACCTCTTGCAGGGATTTATCTTTCCGATAGGTAAGATAACAATAGGCTAATCGGTTGGAGCGCCCTACCCTGCCGCGCAGTTGGTAAAGCTGGGATAGTCCCATGCAGTCCGCATTTTCTATGATAATGGTATTGATGTTTGGAATATCCAGTCCGGTTTCAATAATGGTGGTGCAGACCAGAATATCAATATCGCCCGCTAAGGTGTCCATCATGATTTCTTCCAGTTCCCGCTCGCTCATTTTTCCGTGACCGACTGCGATGCGGGCTTCCGGTACCATTTTGGAAATTTCATCCGCAATCCGCTCAATCCCCTCCACACGGTTGTGGACATAGTAGACCTGTCCGCCGCGTCCCAGTTCCTTTTGAATGGCTTCCCGCAAAACGTCGCGGTCATATTCCAAAATGAACGTTTGCACAGGATGACGGTTTTCCGGCGGATTGGATATCACACTCATGTCTCGAATACCAATCATTGCCATGTGCAATGTGCGTGGAATAGGCGTTGCTGTTAATGTTAAAACATCAATATTTTGTTTCAATGCTTTGATTTTTTCTTTATCTTTGACGCCAAAACGCTGTTCTTCATCAATAATCAACAGACCTAAATCCTGAAAAGATACATCCTTTTGCAGCAATCGATGCGTACCGATAATGATATTAACGCTGCCATTTGCCACTTTTTGAACAATTTGCTTTTGTTGTTTTGGCGTGCGGAACCGACACAGCATTTCAATCTGAATCGGATAGTCTTTCATTCTCTGCTGGAACGTATTATATTGCTGTTGTGCCAAAATGGTAGTCGGCACCAAATATGCCACTTGCTTATTTTCCATGACCGCTTTAAATGCCGCGCGGATAGCAACTTCTGTTTTTCCAAATCCAACGTCGCCGCAAAGCAAACGGTCCATAGGTTTTGAGGATTCCATGTCCTGTTTAATCTCTGCAATACAGGAAAGCTGGTCTTCCGTTTCTTCATATTCAAACGCTTGCTCAAAAGCGTTTTGCCAATCGGTATCCGGCGCAAATGCAAAGCCTTTTGTGGTTTGACGCTGCGCATAGAGTTCCACTAGTTGTTTTGCAATGTCCTCCGCATTTTTCTGCACCCGCGCTTTTGCCTTTGCAAATTCATTGCCGCCCATTTTGTTCAGTTTCACACCTGTTGCGTCTGCTCCGAGATATTTGTTGATACTGTCGAGCTGCGTCGCAGGAACATAGAGAATATCATTTCCTTTATAGACAATTTTTAAGTAGTCCTTAATTTTTCCGTCTACTTCAATACGGTTGATGCCAAGATACCGCCCAATTCCGTGCACTTGATGAACAACATAATCCCCTTCTTCAAGGTCTTGATAGGAACGGATACGCTCCCCTTTCATTTTCCGTTTCCGTACTTTTTTCCGCTGCCCGCCAAACAATTCACGGCTACTGATAAACACATGTCCCAGTAGCGGATATTCAAATCCTCGAGAATAAGAGCCTTCGTGCAGCACAACTTGCCCTGCTTCGGCGGGCGTTCCGTCTTCACAAATGGTGGAAGAAATACCATGCTCCAGCAACGTCTGCGCGAATGTTTGCGCGCGGCTCAGTGTGCCAACCAAGACATCTACGGCATATTGTTTCCCATACCAATACGCCATATCCTCCAGTATTAAGTTCATATTCCCCTGATACGCCTGTAGATTTCGTGCTGTGATATTGACAGAGCAAGTGGGGCGGATATATTCATTTTGCGTATGAATACCGCTTATACAAACGACTGTTTTTGTTTTCAACAGCCCTGCAATATCATAGCTGTCCAGCATATAACTTCCCTTCAACTGCGGCATTTTATTATGCTCAATCAATTCCGCAAGCTGGCTGTGAAATTCTTTCATAAGCGTATCACAGCGGTCAAACAGCCCGTTGGGATAGTCCAAAAAGATGAGGTCGTCTGCACCAAAATAGGAAAACAGAGTTGGCAACTGCTGATATAGCAGTGGAATATATTTGTCTACTGCCGGAAAATAGTGCTGCTGACGGAATGCTTCAATATCTTGCCGGATATCGCTGCTCAAATTCAAATGTTTCATTTGTTCCAACGCTGCGGCTACATTTTCAGCCATTTCTTTATCGTAAACAGCTTCCCGGCAGCAAATAATTTGAATTTCATCTGTAAGCGGCTGGGAACGCTGCGTTTCAGGGTCAAAGCAGCGAACCGTATCCACTTCATCATCAAAAAATTCTATACGCAGCGGCTGGTCGCCTGCCGGAGAATAGATATCTAAAATCCCTCCACGAATACTGAATTGTCCAATCCCCTCTACTGTATCGCAACGCTTATAGCCCATCAATGCCAACCGCTGCGTTAATATTTTTAAATCATAGCGTTCACCCGGACGGAATGCAAACGTTACCTCTTCCCAAAGAGCTGCGGGAAGCGTATACTGCATGAATGCTTCTATGGTTGTCACAACAACCATAGGTGATTTTCCCGCGCGAATTTCCCGCAAAACATTTAAACGCCCATGAACCACCTGCATATCGCTGGCTTCAATATGATGAAAAATATAGTCCTTGGGTGCATATAACAATACGCGTTCACGTCCAAAACCCATGCTGAGGTCCTCGGCAAGACTGCGGGCATCCATCATATTATCAACAACGACCAGTCCTGTCTTTTGTGTTTTCAGCAAAAGTTCCGTAATAAAATGTGCGCGTGCGCTTTCCGTGATACCGCTGACCATGGTTTTGGAACCGTTTTTTTGTATAGACGAAAGGACCGTCTGATACTCTGCCAGGCGGTCTAAAATTCCTGTCAATCCTGCCATGGAACTATCCTCCATTTACTTCATTCATTGCATAGGGAACGCCGAATTTCATGAGCAGTGGAAGAACATGTTCCACCCGCTTGCGCGTATCTTCCAGCAATTTCCTGTCCTCCTGCGTGAAATGTCCTAATACATAGTCCGCTAAATCCATTTGCGGCGGGCGATTTCCAACACCAATGCGCACCCGCGGAAATGTGTCGGAATTCAACTGATATATAATGCTTTTCATGCCGTTATGTCCGCCGTCACTGCCTTTGGGACGAATACGAATACGTCCAACGTCCAAACTGACATCATCATATATTACTATGATATTCTCATCTTCCAATTTATAGTAATGCTTTAATTCACGCACACTCTCACCGCTGAGATTCATAAATGTCTGCGGTTTTACAAGAATCACTTTTTCTCCCTGTATCATACCTTCGCCGCAAAGCGCTTTAAATTTCAGTTGTTTAACCCTGATTTGATAACTTTCCGCCAACGCGTCAATCATATCAAACCCAATATTATGGCGTGTTCCTTCAAATTTGTTTCCTGGATTGCCCAGTCCTATAATTGCATACATACGTAGTGTCTCTCCTTTTCTGAGGAGTTTTGATTTTCAGCTTTCAGCTATACAACAAATACACCCCCTACACGTTGTAAGGGGTGTATTTATCATTCCCTGAATACTCGCATATGATGTTATTTAATAATGCGGACGGATAAAATATTATCCATTGATTCGATAGATTGAATATTCGCTTCTGATACATCCGTATTGGTATCAATCAGTGTTACCGCCAAATCGCCTTTGGATTTATTAATCATATTTTCAATATTAATACCTTTATCCGCAAATGCCTGCGTAAACGCACTAATCATTTTGGGAACATTTTTATGCGCAATAAACAGACGTTCTTTTGCACTGCGCGGCATCACACATTCTGGAAAATTGACAGAATTGACAACGTTTCCGTTTTCCAGAAAATCAATCAACTGGCTGCATGCCATGGTTGCACAGTTGTCCTCAGATTCCGGCGTAGAAGCGCCCAAATGCGGAATGGCCACCACGTTTTTCATCTTCAAAACGGCTTCATCCGGAAAATCAGTCACATAGCAGGATACTTTTCCTGATTCCAACGCTTCCGCCATTGCACCATTGTCTACTAAACCGCCGCGTGCAAAGTTCAAGATACGAATGCCCTCTTTTGCGCCGTCTAAAATATCTTTATTTATCATGCCTTTTGTTTTGTCATTTTGCGGCACGTGCAATGTGATATAGTCGCATTTTGCCATCATTGCCTGCAAATCGTCTTCACGTTCAATGTGGCGAGAAAGGTTCCATGCAGCGTTAATGGAAATATACGGGTCATATCCGATTACTTTCATACCCAGATGATATGCCGTATTAGCAACCATAACGCCGATTGCACCCAAACCGACAACGCCAAGTGTTTTACCTGAAATTTCTGGACCTGCAAAATTGGATTTTCCCTTTTCTACCAGTTTTGCAACCCCTTCTTCCCCATCTAAGGTCTTTGCCCAAGTAACAGCGTCCGTAATCTTACGGGAAGCCATGAGCAAACCGGCAATCACCAGTTCTTTCACTGCGTTTGCATTTGCACCAGGCGTATTGAACACAACAATACCCTTTTCACTGCATTTATCAATCGGAATATTATTAACGCCTGCGCCTGCACGTGCAACCCCTTTCAAGTTAGAAGGAAGCTCCATTTCATGCATGTTGAAACTGCGCAACACAATTCCATCAGGATTAGTTTCGCCGTCGGAAACCTGATATCCTGCGCCAAACTGCTGGGTACCGCAAGCTGCGATTTTATTTAATGTTTTAATACTGAACATTGATTCCACCTGCTTTTATTTATTTTTCGCTTCAAAGTCTTTCATAAAGTCTACCAATGACTTCACGCCTTCTACCGGCATTGCATTATAAATGCTGGCACGCATACCGCCAACGGTGCGGTGACCTTTCAGGTTCACAAATCCTTTTGCAGCAGCTTCTGCAATGAATTTCTGGTTCAATTCGTCTGAATCCGTTACAAACGGTATGTTCATCAGCGAACGGTCTTCTTTGACGACTGTTCCGCGGAACATCGCCGATTCATCCAGATAGTTATACAGCAGATTTGCTTTTTCTGTATTGATTTCTTTCAGCGCTGCGGTACCACCCATTTTTTTCACCCATTCCAGCACCAATTTACAAATATAAATTGCGTAGGTCGGCGGTGTGTTATACATAGAGCGGTCTTTCACATGCGTTTCATATTTCAACATGGTCGGCGTACAATCCATCGCATTACCAATCAAATCTTTTTTCATAATAACAACCGTAACCCCTGCCGGTCCCATGTTTTTCTGTGCGCCTGCATAGAGCAGTCCAAATTTATTTACATCAATCGGTTCAGACAAAACCATGGAAGAAATATCTGCAACCAACGGAACATTGCCTGTTTCCGGCAGTGTGTGGAACATTGTACCATAAATGGTATTGTTCAATGTAATATGAACATAATCGCTGTCCTGATGAATCATGGACGCGTCCACTTTGGGAATATAGTTAAACACTTGATCTTCACTGGACGCAATTTTACGCGCTTCCCCATAACGGGACGCTTCTGCGAACGCTTTTTTTGCCCACTGACCGGTAATGATATAGTCCGCTTTGTTGTTTTTGTTCATCAAATTAAGCGGAATCATCGCAAACTGTGTAGACGCACCGCCCTGCAAGAAAAAAACTTCATAGTCATCGCTGATGTTCATGACTTCACGAAGCAAATCCTGCGCGCCATAAATAATGCTTTCATACACTTTGGAACGGTGGCTCATTTCCATCACGCTCATGCCGCTGTCGCCATAGCAAAGCATTTCTTGCTGTGCGGTTTTCAATACCTCTTCCGGCAACATCGAAGGACCGGCAGAGAAATTATACACTCTGTTCATAATCACTCACTCCAATTAAAAATTTCATCTATCCTTTATTATATAAGAATTCTTTGGTAAAAGTCAAGTTTTTCCTGTGATTTTTTTAACATTTTAACAATAATGTATTACAAAATGTCATTACGCAGCAAATCTTCATAGCTTTCTCGACGTACAATTTCTTTTGCCTGACCGTCTTTTACCATAATCACAGGCGGATTTGGAATGCGGTTGTAATGACTCGCCATAGAATAATTATACGCTCCGGTTGCAAGCACTGCTAAGGTATCGCCTACTTCAATATGCGGCATTTTGATATCCTTAATCAGCAAATCACCGGATTCGCAGCATTTTCCGGCAATGGTGACAACGTTTTCCCGCGGTGCAGTCGCTTTATTTGCCAATACTGCGTCATATTTTGATTCATACAAAATATAACGCGGATTGTCAATCATACCGCCGTCCACGGAGACATAGGTGCGGACATCTTTGATTTCTTTCACGCCGCCCACTGTATATAGTGTAATACCGGCAGGCGCCACAATGGAACGACCAGGCTCCATCATAATTTTCGGCAGGTTTACACCGCGTTCCTGCGCCATTTGTTTTACAACTTCAGAGACTGCCTGAATATATGCGTCATAGTTAATTGGTTGATCCTCTTCGGTATATTTGATACCATATCCACCGCCGAGGTTCAATTCTTCTATTTCAATATTCAATTTATCATGTAAATCACCGATGAAATTCATCATCACTTTTGCCGCCAATTTGAATGGTTCCAAATCAAAAATCTGAGAACCAATATGGCAGTGAACACCCATCACTTTTAAATGGGAGTATTCTACTGCGCGCCGGTATGCTTCAATCGCTTCGCCGTTTTCCAGCGCCACACCGAATTTAGAATCAATTTGTCCTGTCTGAATAAAGCTGTGTGTATGTGCATCAATACCCGGTTTGATACGGAACATAATGCGAACAACAACATCTTTTTCAGAAGCAATGCGGTTCAACCGTTCCAATTCATCTACGTTGTCCACTACAATGGTTCCAACCTTGTGCTCTACTGCCAGTTTTAATTCATCATCCGTTTTGTTATTTCCGTGGAAATAGACACGACTCATGTCAAATCCGGCTTTCCAAGCAGTATATAACTCACCGCCGGAAACGACGTCCAGCCCCATGCCAAGGTCGTTCATCAGCTTGCACATATACATACAGGAAAATGCTTTACTCGCATAGAGAACCAAACCGTTTCCGTCATAATAACGATTCAGCGACTCCTGATAGAGTTTACAATTTTTAATAATGTCACTTTCATCCATCACATAAAGCGGCGTTCCAAATTGTTTTGCCAGTTCTACCGTATCGCAGCCGCCAATCATGAGATGTCCGTTCTCGTTTGCCGATAAACACTCTGATACAAACATAAACACACCCATCCTTTCTTCTGTCTTTTATTTAAAATATGCAACCCCTGCTTTAAATATTGGTTGTTCCTTGTTGCCGTCTATATTTTTATACAAATTCGCGCCTTTCCGTTCACTGTGACCCATTTTCCCAAGCACGCGCCCATCGGGACTGGTGATGCCTTCCACAGCTTCGTAAGAGCCGTTGGGATTGAAATAGATATCATAGGTCGGATTGCCGTCAAAATCCACATACTGCGTTGCAATCTGTCCATTTTCGTATAGCTGACAGTATAAGTCAGACGGACAGATAAACCGTCCTTCCCCATGAGAAATCGCAATGGTATGTTCATCTCCCACTTCGCTAAATTGGAACCATGGAGATTTCACAGATGATACCCTCGTGCGAATCAGACTTGATGCGTGGCGTCCAATGGTATTAAAAGTCAATGTCGGACTTGTTTCATCCAAGTCACGGATTTCACCATATGGTACCAACCCGAGTTTGATAAGTGCCTGGAAACCGTTACAAATTCCCAGCATCAATCCATCGCGTTGTTTTAATAGTTCATGTACCGCGTCTTTCACATAAGGATTGCGGAACGCTGCCGCAATAAATTTACCGGAACCTTCCGGTTCATCTCCGGCACTAAAGCCGCCCGGAACCATGATGATTTGAGACTGTCCAATCCGTTTTGCCATTTCCTGCAGAGAATCTTCAATTTCTTTTGCAGAACTGTTGCGTACGACAAAAATATCCGCCCGGGCGCCTTCTTTTTCAAACGCGCGCGCGCTGTCATATTCACAGTTGGTTCCCGGGAACACCGGAATAAATACCTTCGGCTTTGCAATCCCTTGCGGTTTTATCACTGTCCGCTGTCCATATGCCGCTTTTTCAGGCATTTTTTGATATTCACAATCAGCCTGTGTTGGGAAAATGGGTTCCAGCGGCGCTTCCCATTTTGCAATCAGTGTATCCAACTCATAGGACTTTCCGCCTAATGTAATTACCGGCTGCGGCGTTGTTTCACCAAGCAATTCAAAACCGTCTAGCGGCTGTGCGGATTCTACAATGAAGGAGCCATAATATGGTACATACCATTCTTTGCTGAATGTATTGTTTTGTGAAAAACCGATTTTGTTTCCCAAACTCATATTTGCAACAGCACCGGCAATACCACCGGCGCGTACTGTGCCGACTGCCAATGCCTTTCCGCTTTCTATCAACCGGTGTATAATATCATAGTTTGTTTTCAGTGCATCCCAATCCGGCAGACCGTCCGCTGTAGACGGCGTATGTAAATACCAAACTTTATGCCCCGCATCTTTCCATTCCGGCGAAACAACTTTGGAAGCACGCACTGCGTCAATTGCAAAAGAAACCAAGGTCGGCGGCACATCCATATCCTCAAAACTACCGGACATACTGTCTTTTCCGCCGATTGCGGCAATTCCAAGCTTTGTCTGCGCCAAATATGCGCCCAAAAGCGCTGCCAACGGTTTTCCCCAACGGGAAGGTTCCTGATAGAGTTTTTCAAAATATTCCTGCAATGTTAAATAGGTTGTTTTATAATTTCCGCCGCCCGCGACGACTTTTGTAACAGACTCTACAATCGCAAGCGCTGCGCCATGGAACGGACTGGAAGCAGAAAGATATGGATGGAATCCAAATCCCATAATGCTGGCGGTATCCGTTTCGCCATGCAGCACCGGAATTTTTGCCGCCATAACTTCCGGTCTTGTTAACTGATATTTTCCGCCCAGCGGCATGAGTACCGTACCAGCGCCAATGGTGGAATCAAACCGCTCTATCAAACCTTTTTGACTACATTGCGACAAATCTTCCATCAGTTCATATAAATCATTTTTGACGTTCATATCCAGTTCTTTCACGCTGTCCACAACCGCTGTCATTTGTTTTTTTGCACCGTTGGAATTCAAAAATTCACGGCTGATATCCACAATGGTTTTGCTGCGCCATTCCATCACCAAACGCGGCGTTTCGGTCACCTTCGCAACAATGGTGGCTTCAATGTTTTCCAGATTTGCCTGCTGCACCATATAGTCAGCGTCTTCTTTTGCAACAACAACCGCCATACGTTCCTGCGATTCGGAAATCGCCAACTCCGTACCGTCCAAGCCTTCATATTTTTTCGGTACTTTATCTAAATTGATATGTAAACCGTCCGCCAATTCACCAATCGCAACAGAAACGCCGCCTGCACCAAAATCATTACAGCGTTTGATGCGGCGCGTCACTTCTGGTTTGCGGAACAACCGCTGTATTTTTCTCTCTTCCGGCGGATTCCCTTTTTGCACTTCCGCACCGCATTGGTCTAAGGAGTCCGCTGTATGCGCTTTGGAGGAACCGGTCGCACCGCCGCAGCCGTCCCGACCCGTCCGTCCGCCCAGCAATACCACAACGTCTCCCGGCTGCGGTCGTTCGCGCACAACAGAATCCTTTGGAACAGCGCCGACCACTGCGCCAATTTCCATATGTTTTGCTACATAGCCAGGATGATAAATTTCCTCCACCTGCCCTGTTGCAAGTCCAATCTGGTTTCCGTAGGAACTATATCCGCTGGCGGCAACCGTGGAAATTTTCCGCTGCGGAAGTTTTCCGGACAACGTATCTTTCACCTTTTGACGCGGGTCACCGCAACCAGTAACGCGCATTGCTTGGTAGACATAACTCCGCCCTGACAATGGGTCGCGAATCGCTCCGCCCAAACAGGTTGCCGCGCCGCCAAACGGTTCAATTTCCGTCGGGTGATTATGTGTTTCGTTTTTAAACATCAACAGCCATGTTTCCGTCTTTCCGTCAACATCAACCTGAATTTCAATGCTGCATGCATTGATTTCTTCACTTTCGTCCAATTGCTGCAATTTGCCTTCGCGTTTCAATTTTTTGGCAGCAATTGTCGCAAGATCCATTAAGCATAGGTCTTTTTGTTTCCCGACATATAACGTTTCGCGCGTTTTCTGATAGTCCTGCCAAACGCCGCGAATGGTATCGCTCGCAAGACCCTCTTTGATTTCCACCTCCGTCAGTTCAGTCATAAACGTAGTATGACGGCAATGATCCGACCAATAGGTATCAATCATACGGATTTCTGTCAGCGTCGGATTGCGTTTTTCCGTTTCTTTAAAATAGTTTTGGCAGAATAGAATATCTTCATGGTCCATGGCAAGTCCAAGTTCTGTACGGCAGCCTTCAAGCGCAGCATCGTCCATGGCAATAAAGCCGTCAAGAACAGCAACATCTTCCGGCACTTCCGCCTCTTCACGCAAATTCTCTGCCGGTACAAGACTCGCTTCCCGCGCTTCCACAGGGTTAATCAAATATTGACGGATTGCCGCAAATTCTTCTTCTGAAAGCGTTCCACACAAGGCAACAATTTTCGCATAACGAATATTGGGACGCGCTTCGCAGGTCAAAATCTGCATACATTGTTCCGCGGAATCAGCACGCTGGTCAAACTGTCCCGGCAAAAATTCAATGCCGAATATCCGACTGTTTTCCAGTTCCGGCAATTGTTCATAACAGTTGTCAACCGGCGGCTCCGAAAAAACAGAATATACCGCCTGACGGTACTGCTCTTCACTTAAGCCTTCCACGTCATAGCGGTAAAAAATTCTAACATTTTCCAGTCCTTGAATCAACAGATTTTTCTTCAAATCTGCATAAATCCCCTGTGCTTCCACGTCAAATCCACTTTTTTTCTCCACATAGATTCGTCTTACCATTTTTCTGCCTCCTATAGAATGAAACGCAATAAAAAAATTGCATTTACTTTAATTTGCCACAAAAAGAGTGCCTGTTTCCTTGCCGTCCAAAATATCATATAAGATTTCAGGATGTTTTCCATTATTAATACAAGTATGTATTCCGGCACTTGTTGCAATTTTTGCTGCTGATAATTTTGTAATCATGCCGCCGGTTCCGTTTTTAGTACCTGCGCCGCTGGCGGTCTGTAAAATATTTTCATCAATATCTTTCACAATACGAATCATTTTGGCATGTTCATTTTTGCGTGGGTCGCTGTCAAACAGACCGTCAATGTCGCTGAGCATAATTAATATATCAGCTTCCACCAGCGTTGCAACAATGGCAGAAAGCGTATCATTATCGCCGCAGTCCGTCTCCTCGGTAGAAACCGTATCATTTGCGTTCACAATGGGTAAAACGCCATAATCCAGCAGTGTCTGAAAGGTATTTCTTGCATTTTCTTTGCTTTTCGCCACATCAATTGTGTCTTTTGTCAAAAGAATTTGGGCAACATTGTGACCATATTTATGAAACAACTGCCCATAATAATTCATTAATTCACATTGTCCCACCGCTGCCGCCGCTTGTCTGTCTTTTGTATCAGAAGGACGGTTCATCATTCCCAAAACACCGGCGCCAACGCCAATTGCGCCGGAGGATACCAATATAACCTCTCTGCCGGAATTTTTGATGTCCGAGATCACCTCCGCCAGTCGCTCAATACGCCGCAGGTTTAAACCGCCCGTACCATATGCCAACGTTGACGTGCCCACTTTTACAACAATTCTTTTGGCTTGTTTGATAGTTTGGTAAATCACAAAAGCCCCCACCTTTTATTTCTTTAATTTTTGTTTAATTTTTAGGACTGCTATTATAATCGGAATGGAAATCACCACTGCAAAAACTGCTTCAATACTGCCATTGATAAGACAAACGGAAGCAATCACACCGCCTGCCGCCGCAGGGTCAACCCCTTTATTCATGGCAAATTCACCAACATAGAGCAAATAAATCATGCCCATCACGCCGCATGTATTGACAAGCGAGCCGACAGCAGCGCCTGTTCCCACTGCTAAATATTGATTGCGGTCACGGAAAATTCGATATCCATAGTAGGAAAGTATGCCAATCAAAATTCTGGGCAACACAGAGACCAATGGATTTATCAAGGCAAATGACAGTGCAGAAGGCGCCGTCATATTCTGAAAAATGCTAAATAATCCAAAAATCAGTCCTAAAATGCCGCCAACAATAGGGCCTTCCAAAATAGCGCCTATCACAACTGGAATCTGCATGGTTGTTGCTTTGATGGTCGGAAGCTGAATAAACCCAAGCGGTGTTGTCCCCATCACAACGGTAATAGCCGAAAGTAACCCAATTGTTGCCAAACGCTGCGCTGAAAAGAAATGTTTTTGCTGTTTCATTGTTATTTTTGTCATCCCTTTCCTAGACACGTCCACGCAGATCTATTGTTTCATTTCCAATAGCAAGTTTTTCGCTGCTGCATATTGGTCGTCTATCACAACTTGTTTATCCTTACAAACATTTTCAAGACGAATCTGTGTGGTAACATCACAGACACCGGTCTGCGGCAGTCCCATTTCAGCCTGAAATTGTTTTAAAGCATAAACGGTATTTCCGTTCCAAGACTTATCTTGATAATCTCCTGTATAATAACCAAGCAAATCCAAACGTTCTTTCACAGCTTTTATCTCTGGTTCTGTGCTTGCTGTACCGATTTCCTTTTTCCCTTCCAGCGGCGTACGCTCCGGATGCTGTTCATAAGAAACCACTCTGTTTTCCACCACAATATCCGGCGTGATACCGACATGGTTCACTTCATTTTTATGTGGTGTTACATAGGTACCTACCGTTAATTTAATACCGCCGCCATAGCGCAACGTTTGCGTAATTTGCATACTGCCCTTTCCAAAGGTTTTCATACCTATGATGGTTCCTGAATCTGTGTCTTGAATCGCACCGGCAAACATTTCTGATGCGCTGGCACTGTTTTCATTGACCAAAACCGCCAATTGATATTTCTCTGGCGTTTCATTTACCACCGTATAGGTTTCGTTCAGTTCCGGATTGATAAATTCCAAATGCGTCACCGGTCCCGATGGGATAAACAGCGATGCCATCCGCATGACAACATCTGTTCCGCCCGGATTGTTGCGGATATCAAAAATAATTTTATCTACTTTTGCTTCATCAAATTTTTTCAGCGCCTCTTGCAGCGCAGGATAAGACATTTCATTGAAGGAATTCAAAACAATTACGCCAATTCCATCTTCCATATGGCTATATAAATCCGGCGAATTGACAGGCGCTTTTGTCAAATCGAATTTCAGCAACTGCTCCCCCGCTGTCCCGAATCGTTTCACAACAAGTGAAACATTAGGGCGATCTGCTTTCAAAAGTGCTGTCACCTCGTCAAAGGTCTTTCCACTGATAAGCGTACCGTCTACTGCCCATAACATATCACCCACCTGAATACCTGCTTTTTCTGCCGGAGAATCCGGAAAGATTTCGCTGGCAAAAAAATCTGAATAGGACAGTGTAACCCCCACGCCAATACCGCCATAGGAACCTTCGCTTGACTCGTTCCATTGCTGGTAGATTTCCGGTGCAAGGTAGGCGCTATAGGGGTCTAATATACTGGTCATACCGGTTACTGCGGCTTCAAACGTCGTATCGCCGGTTTGCGCCATATATTTTTTCGCTGCATTAATTAACTCTGTTTTTGTCACGCCGTAGCGGTAGTTTTCCGATATAAAATCCACAACACTGTAAAAATAGGAATCTTGAATCTGCACATTGCGTGCAAATCCTTGCAGCGGAGCAAACAATAAAGCTGCCGCAAAAAAAGGTAAGATTCGTCTATATAATTTTGTTTTCAACGCAGCGTCATTCCTTTCTAATCATTTCCCAAAACTTTTTTTAATCAAAGACATGACAAGATTTTGCTGTCAGCAAATCCTTTTCATAGCGCATAATCGCTGATACTTGTATTGTTTTTCCATAATATTGACATAAATCAACGGCAGCAATCGCCATATCATCTTTTGTAATAGATACATTTTCTGTCAAAAAAACAGGTATGTAACCGGACGGCGTTTGTATCGCTGCCATCCGCATATCAGGGTCGTAATAATATAATGTCCCCTCCACTTGTATTTCCGTATTTACTAAAGATTTCGGTAATGCATTTTTCACTACGATAAACGAGACTTTAGCACTTTTGATATAATAAGAAATGGTTTCGCCCGCAGTCAGACACGCTGTAATTTGACGACCGCCTGCCCCCAGCACCGCAATATCTTCTGCCAATTGATTTTGTGTTTTGGACAGCGGTACTTCAATCACATCTTGTCCGCCACCGGAAGTCTCCACAACAATTTTCCGTATTGCTTCGTCCTGCAACACTTCTATGACGGTGCCCTCTCGTTTTTGATAGCCCAATGTTTCGATAAAATATGGCTCCATGCGCTCCAATGTATTCAAAAACCATTCACGCGATACCGGAAAATATAAGCCGAGTGACGTTTTTTCTTCCACAAGTCCCTGATTTATCAACGCCGCAAAATATGGCTTGTCCGCTGTCTGAATCCTGTTACCGTCCGAAAATCTGATCAGTTTCCCCAAATCTGATTCCGGTTGAATACCAAATAGCTTTGCCATCCACAAATATACATCATACCGCATTGCCACCGTGTTGCGCGATAACGCATATGTAAAGAAATAGCCGTCAAACTGTTCTTTGGAAATCAAGCCACTTTGATATGCATATAGATATAAACCATCGCTATTAGAGGCTGCATCACGTTCACCGAGACCCATTTCCGTTCGGTAAGCATTGTTTTCGCCCATTTGGTCGGCTTTATCACGTACGCCGGCGGCATAATACAGTATCCGCAGCACTTCATCTTCTGTCATATACTGCTGCAAATGTACTCGATTATCTGAAAACGTCATAAGCTGCAGCGCCGCCATAGTTTGCAGCCGGTTTACATTAGAAAACTGTGTCGGTACATCTGTAAATGTTGTCCGCATCAAAATTTCCTGTGCCATATCCGGCTGCGGCGTAAACATTTGCGCTGAAACAGCCGATACAGATAAACTCAAGATAACTGTGAGTAACAAACAAACTCTCTTTTGCATAGTCCTCTCAAACTCCTACATTTTTTCCGGCGCGCTCACGCCTAAAATCTTCAGTGCGGAAGCGATAACGCCACGAGTCAAATCTATCAGTTTTAAACGCGCAAACATGAGCGGACGCTCCTCGCAGCGAACGCGGCACGCATTATAAAAACTGTGAAACAACGATGCCAAATCCATTGCATAGTGCGTCATACGCGTTGGGTCTGTTGTTTCCGCTGCTGTTACAATCTCCTCCGGGAAATAGGCTAATTTTTCAATCAACTCTTTTTCTGCCGGTTCCTGAAGCAAGGTCATATCAATTTGGTCATATGCCGGAAGTGTCACATGATCTTCCTCCTGCAATAAACGGAGAATACTGCAAATCCGTGCATAAGCATATTGGACATAGTAGACCGGATTTTCGTTGGTTTGTGTCAACGCCAATTCCAAATCAAAATCAAAATGACTGTCCGCTTGACGCAAATTGAAGAAAAACCGCGCCGCATCAATACCAATATCCTCAATCAATTCACCCAGCGTCACCATTTCGCCGGTTCGTTTGCTCATGCGCACTACTTCATTGCCGTTCATCAAGCGTACTAACTGAATCGTGATGACCTGTAACCGTTCGGGGTCAATACCCAGTGCCTGCATTGCGCCTTTCATACGCGCAATATGTCCATGATGGTCTGCTCCCCAAATATTAATTACTTTATCAAATCCACGCACAATAAATTTATTGCGATGATAGGCAATATCAACGGCAAAATAAGTTGGGATTCCGCTTTGACGAATTAAAACATCGTCTTTTTCCGAACCAAACTGTGAAGATTTAAACCATACAGCACCGCCTTCTTCATAGGCATAGCCGCTTTCCTTCAGCGCCGTAATGGTATCTTCCACTTCGCCTGATTCATATAAATTCGTTTCCGGAAACCAAACGTCATAGTGAATGCGATACTTGCCAAGGTCTGTTTCAATCTTCTGAATGTTACGTTTTAAAACATATTCAATAAAGATTTTTTTGCGTTCTTCTTCCGGCATGTCCAAATGACCGGTACCGAATTCATCGATAAATGCTTCCATGTGCGTACGAATATCTTTCCCATGATAACCGTCCTCCGGAAACTCAATTGCATCATCGCCTTTTAATATCTGAATATATCTTGCATTGAGGGATTTTCCCAATTTTTCAATTTGCGCACCGGCGTTGTTCAGATAAAACTCACGGGTCACGTCATTCCCTGCCCATTTCAACACCTCCGCCAAACTGTCGCCCAGGGCGCCGCCGCGGGCGTTCCCCATATGCATCGGACCTGTCGGATTAGCGCTTACGAATTCCACCATGATTTTTTGTTTCTGTGCACAGGCACTTTTTCCGTAATCAGCGCCTTTACTGTTCATAGCGTCCATCGCATCATATAACCACTGACTTTTCAGAAAAACGTTCATGAATCCGGCGCCCGCTACTTCCATGTGGTCTATATAAGTATCGTTTGTATCTATTCTGGCAATTAATTCTTCTGCAATCGTGCGCGGCGGCTTTTTAGCTGCTTTTGCCATTTGCATCGCCAAATTCAATGCAAAGTCGCCATGTGCCTTTTCACGTGGTTTCTGTACTGTTATTTCCGGTAGTTTTACATCTGCCGGGAAGACGCCCTCGGCGACTGCACGCTCTAGCGCTTTTTGCATACACCCTGCAATTTGCTGTTTTATTTCATGAATCATGTTATCCATTTTCTGTCCCACCTTTATTTTTTTCTGTTATTTTAATATGAAATTGATGCCGGCTCGCCGGATTTCCGCCGAAACGTAAATGATACTCTATTTGAATATCTCCTTGCCCATTCTGCATGGAAATTTGCAGCGTATTGGTTGTCACATTTACTTCAAATGCGCCATACGGCGTATGATAGATTCCTGATGTGCATTGGTTTGGCTGAAAAACAAACTGCGTGTTGGAAGGACCAAAGCGCAGCATTGTCAAAAGGCCACCGTCGATTTTGAGCGTCGTAGTGCAGCCTGCAAAACCGGTAAGTTCACTTTCCTGATAAGTTATGTATTGCTTTCCGTTTTTTTCTGTCAATGTACCTTCCGTCACCATCGAAATGGTGTCTTGTTCCCCATCACTGCTTGTCTGAACACTATCAATTGAAATCAATATTTCTTTTTCCATATGTGAATTCACCTTTCAGATTTGTGAATGTCCAATCTATATTGTTATACTTTGAGGACAAGCTGGCTTGTCCTCAAAGACGTTTATGCAAAATTCAGCGTTTTTCGCCTTATCCAAATGTTTGTGACTAATCCGATTGCTATCATGGACGTTAAAATAGAGGAACCACCCGCACTGAAAAACGGCAACGGAATCCCTGTTACCGGCAGGATTCCCATACACATACCGACATTTTCAAACACTTGGAACAAAAACATCGCCGCAACGCCGATACAAATATACCGACCATATTCGCTTTTGGCTTCCCGCGCAATATATATACAGCGGAAAATGATAAAAAACAGTAAACAAATTGCAACAACACAGCCGATAAATCCAAGTTCTTCTCCCGTCACAGCGAAAATAAAGTCTGTTTCCTTCGCTGGTAAAATATTGAGTTGTGTTTGCGGTCCCTGATACAGCCCTCTTCCTGTCAATTCTCCGGAGCCAATCGCAAGTTTGGACTGAAGCACTTGATAACCGGAGCCGGAAGGGTCATATTCCGGATTGAAAAATGTTAAGAATCGTCGTTTTTGATATGGCTTGAGTACAAAAAACCACGCAACAGGCGCAAATACTAAAAAACCGCCCGCCGCTATAGCAAAATAACGGTAATGCAGTCCCGCTATAAATACCATACAAATAAAAATGAAAATATAAACCATTGCCGTTCCATAATCCGGCTGCAAAAGAACCAACCCTATCAAAACGCCGGCATGAAGCAACAATCCCAAAAATGGAAGCAATTTGTTCATATCATCATGCACTTTTTCCAAATGCTTGGCAAACGTTAAAATGAATCCAACTTTGACAAGTTCCGAAGGCTGCAACCCAACAGGTCCAATACGAATCCAGCTTCTTCCGCCAATCTCATCGCCCACACCTAAAATTAATACCACTGCCAACAGCATGATGTTAATAGCATAGATAAAAGTCCATTTGTGTCCAAAACTTTCATAATCCAATACCATAACAACAATCATGGCAATGACGCCGGCGACAAATGCACACCCCTGAATAATAGCCGTTCTGGTGCCTCCATCCAATGAACGCGTTGCGCTATAGACAACAACCAGCCCCAGAATAGCTGCAGCAAAAGCGGCTAACATAAACCATTTATCTATTGCCTTAAAGATTTTTTTTAACTCTTGAAACATGTTGTAACTCCCTATTGATTCTTATGTAACTACGTTTTTTAAGCGAACTTTTCATAAAGTCTCACTATCTGATATTTCAATACAGGCACGTATAGACTCGCCTATACGTTATTATATCATAATTTTTGCGTAATTACAAGAAAAAAGCACGGTGAAAACTGTGCTTTTTTTTGTATATTTTTTTGTAATTTGAAAATTTTTAGCATCGCCGGCACATTATGCTTTTAATATCTCTACAGGGTCAACCGGTTTTTCATCTTGATACAATTCAAAATGCAGATGCGGTTGTTGTTTGCTTTCAAACGCACCGCTATCGCCTACGCCACTGATAACATCACCTACTTTTACTTCACTGCCTACCTGTACCATGTTATCCGTAGACAGATTGGTATATATACTACGCATAGAACCATGAGAAATTTCAATCACAATTCCTTTCAGCGGGTCGGTGTATACTTTTTCAACAGTACCATCGGCAACCGCTTTCACCGGCGTCCCCTTTTCACAATTGATATCAATACCCGTATGCGTCCGCCAGTCCTCATAGGTTTTAGAATAGACTAATGCTTCTTGAGAGTGAGCAACCACAATTTCACCCTCCGCCGGCATGGAAAATTTCACAGACTGAGAATTTGCCGGCTTTGCCGCGCCGCTTTCCGTTTGTGTTTTTGCCGGTTTTACAGCCGGTTTTTCTGTTGGTTTTGCGGTCGGCGTTGGTACCACCTTTGCCGTTTCTTCCGGCAGAACAGGTGTTTTTGGTTCATTGACAACACTTTGTGTCATTTGTCCGCCGTCATTTTGATTGGTATTGCTTTTCGTTGTAACGAAATAGGCTGTTAAAAATACTGCTACAATACAAAGGCTTAAGGCTATGTAGAAGCCTTTCTGCCCGCGTCGTGAATTGTTATTGTTTTTCATAAATTGCACCACCTAATTGAATTTGTTACTTCTATCTTTACCAATTGATTTGCTTTTATACAAAAATCTAGTAATTTCTATGTGGTGCAATCAAAAAAGGACTGGTCACGGTAACCAGCCCTTTTTGATTTAATAGGGGTTATGATGTGTCGGTTTAAAATTAAATTTATCGTTTTTCAGTTCTCTGTTCATTTTTTCCACAAACTCTACATTTGTTTTTGTTGTAACCAAATTACTGATGATATATTCGGTTACATCCGCGGTATTCGCATTGCCGAAGGCGCGGCGAATGTGATATACCGCATTCAATTCCTCATATTCAAGAAGTAGTTCTTCCTTGCGTGTCCCTGATTTATAGATATCAATTGCCGGAAAAATACGGCGTTCTGACAATTTACGATCTAAATGAAGTTCCATATTCCCAGTGCCTTTAAATTCTTCAAAAATAACGTCATCCATCCGACTACCTGTTTCCACCAGCGCGGTTGCTAGAATGGTTAAACTGCCGCCATGTTCAATTTTTCTTGCCGCTCCAAAAAATTTCTTGGGCAAATGCAGTGCGCCCACTTCCAGACCACCGGAAAGCGTTCTGCCGCTAGGCGGCACCGTCATATTATAGGCACGCGCCAATCTAGTAATGCTGTCCAGCAAAATCACAACGTCCTGTCCGTGTTCCACAAGCCGTTTTGCGCGTTCCAAAACCAGTTCTGCCACTTTTGTGTGGTTTTCCGGCGGCATATCAAATGTGGAATATACCACATCTGCGCCTTCAATGGAACGAATCATGTCTGTCACTTCTTCAGGCCGTTCATCAATCAGAAGGACAATCATTTTCACATCATTTTGATTTGCTAAAATGCTTTTCGCAATGTTTTTCAAAAGCGTCGTTTTTCCTGCCTTGGGCGGCGCGACAATCAGCCCGCGCTGTCCCCTGCCAATCGGCGAAATCAAATCAATAATCCGCATGGCATAGTTGCGGGGATCGTTTTCTAAACGTAGTTGCTGATCCGGATAGGTTGGTGCAAGCGATTCAAAAGAACGGCGTGTTCGCGCAAGGTCGGGACGCTGCCCGTTGACGCTTTTAATAAAAATCAACGCTTCAAATTTTTCGTTTTCTCGTTTAACAGCAAAGCCAACAATATTATCTCCCGTTTTCAATTGATACCGGCGAATCATCTGCGGCGGCGTATATACGTCCTCATGTCCTGACGCCAAATATGTTTTACTGCTGCGGATAAATCCATATCCGTCCGGCAATACTTCCAAAATACCATCAACATTAGCATCGCTTTTTTGCAAATCAAAAAGAGGTTTTTTTGTGTCAGCTTCCTCTCTCATCCGCTCTTGTCTCAACGGCTCTTGGTGCATAGGGGGCGCAGATTGCTGTTCCTGTGAAGTGTGCACCGGCTCCGTTTTGGCATCTTGTTCCTGCAGCAAAACCGCCAACTCCTGTTTTTTATATTTTTGTAAATTTTTTAGTCCGCGTTCTTTCGCAATCTCCACAAGATTCACCCGTGTCATTTTTTGATAATCCATTTTTCTCACCTCTGTTTATTTCTTTTTCTCAGATAAAAATGAATGCCTAGCGATAAAAGAATATCCATTAGCACAAATACAATGACCAAAGCCGGCCACAACAACCAAATGGGAATTTGTAATGTTAAAATATTAATGTGAAACAAACTATAAAACAATATGCCGCCTATTCCGAGCGCAAGATGAAATCCTATCAATTTTGCAAGCCATTCAATCCACCTGCTTTTTCGTGTTTCCGCAAATAGTTTCAACAAAGGATACCAACCGAAAAATAAAGCATACAGCGCCACTGTCTGTTTGTCAGGCACCAGCAAGGTTGCCAGCAGCACAGTTGCAACAAAGCCGGTCGCGGCATATTTAACATTTACTTCCAACAGGATAATTGCAGTCAGCAATGCACATAAAAATAAAAATGCTCCGGTATTCACACGAATATAAGTTGCTAAAACCATCATCACCACATTAAGTCCACAGGCAAGTCCCGCTATGGCAATATTACGGCTCTTTTCATTCATTATTGATTGCCTCCTTTGCGGAAAATCCCTGATAGAATAACGGTAAATAACATAATTTCCCGTCTATCCGCGTACTTTCCATCAATGACAGCCCCTCCGCACGAATCGAAATCGAATTCTCTTGCAACTGTTCAAAAACCTGCACATAGGGCTCTTTCCAGACAACCTCCCGCGCAAGCGTGATGTGCGGCGTATACGTTTCTTTTTGAGAAATGAGCCGTTCGTGCCATAAGGCATCTTGCAATGTACGATACACGGATAGTAGTGCAGGAGTTGTTTCCACTGCTGCATAACAGATATCGCGTTTTTTATGAAAACAGCCAAGTCCGCAGCTTTCAAATGAAAACGCCGTATGGGACATTACGGTACGCTCTATACAGCGCATCACCGCATCTATTTCCTGTGGCGTTCGTTCTCCTAAAAACCGCAGGGTAATATGAAAATTTTCAGGTCTTGAAAAATTCCCCTTTAATATATATGGTTTTAGCTGTGTTTGGAGCATGGAAAAATGCTCCCGTACAGCTTGTTCTAATTCAATCGCAATAAACACTCTCATGACTCTAGTTCCTCGTGCGACAAGCGGACTGTCTGCGCTATGATATCATGCGGAACTGCCTCTGCGTCCTGTTGTTTGATGTAGATAAGATATTCAATGTTCCCCTCCGGCCCGCGGATAGGCGAATAAGTCAGTCCTGCCGGAATCCACCCCAACTCCAGAACAAAATCATAAATGGTCTGAATTACTTCTTCGTGTACATTCGGGTCGCGGACAACACCTTTTTTACCAACTTTTTCGCGCCCTGCTTCAAATTGCGGCTTAATCAGTGCGGCAACTGCGCCCTCCTGTTTTAAAAAAGGTTTTACTGCCGGCAGTACCAGCCGCAAAGAAATAAAAGATACATCTATCGACATAAAATCTACCGGCTGCGGAATTTGTTCTTCCGTGATATACCGAATGTTGGTGCGTTCCAGATTCACAACGCGTTCATCTGTCCGCAGTTTCCAAGCTAATTGTCCATATCCGACGTCCACTGCATATACTTTCGCGGCGCCGTTTTGCAGCATACAGTCCGTAAATCCGCCTGTAGACGCGCCAATGTCCATACATTTTTTTCCCTGCAAGGTAATCGGAAACGCCTGCATTGCTTTTTCCAGCTTGAATCCGCCGCGGCTGACGTACGGCATTTGCCGCCGCACTGTGATGTCGCTTTCCACATCAACAAGCTGACCCGCTTTATCATATTTTACTTCTTTGATGTAGACATCGCCTGCCATAATCAATGCTTTTGCTTTTTCACGGCTAGGCGCAAGTCCTTTTTCCACCATCAGTATATCTAATCGTTGTTTTTCCATTGTCTTACAATATCTCCAATCTTTTCGGCAACCGAAGCGCCGTCCATTTCGTTTTCACGAATCAATTCAGCACGTTTCCCCTGCTGGATAGGCTGGTCGGGATAAGCGATTTGTAAAACCTGCCGGCTAATTTGCCGCTGCTCCATACATGCGCAGATTTGTTCTCCAACGCCGCCCATTGCTGCGCCGTCCTCCATGGTAACCACCAATTTGCTTTGCATGGCTTCCTTTAAAATCACAGCTTCCGGTAATGGTTTTGCCAGTCGTAAATCCACAACAGTAATATGTATTCCCTGTTTCTCCAGCAATTCAGCGGCTTTCACTGCCTCCGGCACCATAGCGCCCAATGCCAGTATGACAATATTCTTGCCTTGTTTTAACACTTCCGGCTCCATGCCCTCCGTCCGGTGCGGCAGCGGCATTGTTTCCCCGCCGCGCGGATAACGAATCGCAATCGGCCCCTTATGCTGCATGAGTGCATATTCCAGCATATGCTCCAGTTCACTGAAACAGGACGGAGCGGCAATTGTCATGTTGGGGATATGCGATAAATAGGCAATATCATAAATGCCCTGATGTGTTTCACCGTCCTCGCCTACCACGCCCGCACGATCCAGACAAAACACCACATGCAGATTTTGCAGTGCCACATCATGCAGCACTTGGTCATATGCACGCTGCAAAAAAGTGGAATACACTGCCACAACCGGTTTTAACCCGCCCATACTGAGACCGGCCGCCAGCGTTACGGCATGTTGTTCCGCAATACCAACGTCAATCAGTCGCTGCGGAAATTGCCGCTGAAACGGCAGCAGCCCTGTTCCCGCCGGCATTGCAGCAGTAACCGCCGTAATAGATTTATCCTGTTTTGCCAATCGAATCATGGTATCGCCAAACACGGCTGAATAATTTTTTCCGGAAGCGGAACAAAATTCTCCGCTTTCAGGGTCAAATTTCGGCACACCGTGAAATTTTCCGGGATTTTCCTGCGCCGGAAGATAGCCTTTTCCCTTCACTGTTTTCACATGCAGCACAATTTGGTCGTCTACTTCTTTTAACTTTGTGAAAATCTGAATCAGCAGTTTTAAATTGTGCCCGTCTACCGGCCCGATATAGTTAAATCCAAACATCTCAAAAGGTGCAGCATGAAGCAGCGTATATTTTAACGTATTTTTCACGTTGCGTATCACGCGGTGCAGCGTTTTTCCTTTTTGGCTGCCCACCAAACGGTTAGAAATTTTCGTTTTCAGCCGCGTATAGGTGGAAGCCGTCCGCAAACGGTTCAAATGCGCCGCCACACCGCCGACATTTTCGGAAATAGACATTTCATTATCGTTTAAAATCACCAGCATAGGGATGTTTTCGTGTCCACAGTGATTCAACGCTTCAAATGCCATGCCGCCCGTCATGGAACCATCGCCGATTACTGCCGCAATATGGCTTTTCTTTCCGCCTTGCAGCTGCTGCGCTTTTGCATATCCCACCGCCGCCGAAATGGAGGTGCTGCTATGCCCTGTATTGAAGGCGTCATAGACGCTTTCAGACGTTTTAGGAAATCCTGAGATACCGCCGCTTTGCCGCAGGGTTGCAAACTGCTGCTGCCGCCCTGTTAAAATTTTGTGGACATACGCCTGATGACCTACATCCCAAATGACTTTATCTTCCGGCATATCATAGACATAGTGCAGCGCCAGCGTCAATTCCACAATTCCCAAATTGGAAGCGAGATGTCCTCCTGTCTGCGCAACGTTTTGAATCAGAAATTCCCGAATTTCCGCCGCCAACTGCGTCAACTGGTCCATATTCAATTGTTTAATATCTTTGGGGGAATGAATTGTTTCCAGCATATATCCGCCTCTTTATCATGGAATAATAAGAGCAACCACGTTTGCTCTTCATCAAATATTTAGTTTAATTCTATAATTTCTGTTTCATCAACCGCTTTTTGAATTAGTGCATCCATCTCTAACTTGGATTCGGAAAGCCGTATTTTTTCCAGCTTTGGTTTGGTTTCCGGATGTTTCGGCACAAAAATAGTGCAGCAGTCTTCATATGGCAGAATTGACGTTTCGTAGGTATCAATTCTTCTGGCATATTGAATAATTTCCTCTTTGTCCAGTCCAATCAGTGGACGGAGTACAGGAATCTCCGCCACTTCGTTTGTCACGACAAGGCTGTGCAGCGTTTGACTTGCCACTTGCCCCAAACTTTCTCCTGTAATGAGCGCCAAACTTCCCGTTGCGGTGCAAATTTTCTGTGCAATACGGCTCATCGCGCGGCGAATCAAAATTGTAATTTGGTCGCCCGGACATTTCTCCACCATTGCAAGCTGTAATTCCGTAAACGGCACAATATGAAGCTTTATCGCCCCTGTATATTGCGTTAAAATTTTTGCTAGGTCAATGACTTTTTCTTTGGCGCGCTCCGAGGTATAGGGATAACTGAAAAAGTGAATTGCTTCCAGTTCCATACCGCGTTTTGCCATCATCCAGCCTGCCACCGGAGAATCAATGCCGCCGGATAAAAGCAGCATACCCTTCCCGCTTGTTCCTGTCGGAATGCCGCCGGAACCGCGGTATTCACGGCTGTAGACATAAGCGGCGTCATGGCGCACATCTACATGAATCACTATGTCAGGGCGGTGCAAATCAACCTTCAAGTGCGGATATGCAGCCAACAAATGTCCGCCCGCCTCCATGCATATTTCCGGTGATTTGAGTTCAAATTTTTTATCTGCCCGCTTAGCATCGACTTTAAACGTTTTTGCGTCCCGCAATTCCGTACACCGCGTGACTGCGGTTTGTACAATACTGTCTATATTTTTTTCGGCGCGCCATGCAGGAGACAGTTTAATGATTCCAAATACCTTTTGAATCGGTTCAATTACCGTTTCAAGGTCTGCAGTTTCATCTGCTCCTTCTACAAACATAGTCGCCTGTTCTTTCCAAACATGAAAATTCCCAAACTTGCTAACAGCGCTCTTGATATTTTTAACCAGACGATCTTCAAATTTTGCACGGTTATTTCCCTTCAAAATCAATTCGCCGCATTTTATCAGAATAATATCTGCCATATCTGTTGTTCAAGCCTTCCTGCCCACAAATTTTCTAAAATAGTCTGCTTACCCGTAGGCTGGTAAGCAAATGTTATCTTGCTTTTGCCGCAAATTTTCGCAGCAACGGCACCTCGCGCCGCAAAACCTCCAGACACGTTTGAATCTCCTCCTGTGTGTTAAAACGTGAAAAACTGAACCGAATAGCGCCTTCAATTTCCGCACGGCTGCATCCCATAGCAAGCAGCGTCGGCGAGGGCGCCGGATGGTTGGATGAACATGCCGAACCAGAGGAAACCATGATGCCATGTGATTCCAGCGTATGCAGCAATACTTCGGCACGCAGACCCGGAAAAGATATATTCAGCACATAAGGCGAAGTATCTGTTCCATGCACTACCGCGTTATCAATCGTTTGTACAATTCCGTTCTGCAATGTTTGCTTTAATTCTGATATATAACCGCTGTCTGCATTTGCAGCCAATTCTGCCGCTATCCCCAATGCGCAAATACCGGGCGTATTTTCTGTGCCGGAACGCATATTTTTTTCCTGCCCGCCGCCATATATGAGCGGCGTAATACCATTTGCGTCTTTGACATATAATGCGCCGATTCCTTTGGGTGCATGAATTTTATGCCCGCTTAGTGTTGCCATGTCAATATCAGGGCTTAGTTTCACTGAAAGTTTTCCGAAACTTTGCACCATGTCTGTATGAAAAAGAGCGCGGGAATGTTGTTTCACCAAATGCGCAATTGTATTGATATCTTGCATAACGCCGGTTTCGTTATTGACATGCATAATACTGACCAGAGAAACCTTATCATTTAGCATTGTACGCAATTGCTCTAAATCTATTTTCCCTTCTCCGTCTACATCTAATTGCAGTACACGGAATCCATCCTGTTCCGCAGCTTTAACCGTCCGCATCACACTGGGATGCTCTATTTTAGAGGTAATCACTACGTTTCCGCGTGCGCGGTTTCGTGATAATGCGCCTCTGATTGCCATGTTATTTCCTTCACTTCCGCCCGAAGTAAAATAAATCTGTTCCGGCCGCACCTGCCATATATTCGCAATCTTTTGCCGTGCAGCTTTTACCTGTTTTTCCGCGTCCAATCCGGCGCGGTGCAGCGAAGAAGGGTTTCCATAACAAGTTTGCATGAGTTCCGCCGCTTTTTCCGCTGCCTCACGGCATACCATGGTGGTTGCAGCGTTATCTAAATAGATATACATGTTTTTCATTCCTCAATAAAATAAGATTCATCCGTAAATTGTTCAAACAGCCAACCGCTGCAAAGGTCTTTCCAGCTTTCCGTCCCAAAGATACCGTCCGCCAGCCCAATCCCGTGACCGCCTTTAGGGAAAATATGCAGCGCATACGGCACTTTATGAGCGGATAACGCCTGCGCAAAACACAAGGAGTTTTGTACAGGAACATCTTTATCATCTGCGCAATGCCAAATAAAACAAGGCGGCGTATCAGCGGTTACATGCTGTGTTAAATCTTGTTTTTGCAGCATATCCTCCGCAGGATTTCTGCCCAGCAACGAACGCTGCGTCACGCGGTGGTGATATTCGCCGTCCATAAATATAACAGGATAACATAGAATGCAGGCGTTCGGACGGGCAGAGTAGTTGTCCACTTCATCATGAAACGGCGCTTCCTCTTCCATCAACGCACATGACCCTGCCAGATGACCACCCGCAGAGAATCCCAGTATCGCAATTTTATTTGCCGCAATGCCATATTCTTCCGCATGACAGCGTAAGAACCGCACCGCCCGCTGCGCATCTAAAAGCCCTGCCGGATACCGGTATGGACTAACGCGGTAATTAAGTACCGCTGCATGAAATCCGCATTCATTAAAAAATTCCGCAACTACGCCTGCCTCGTGCGGCGCACGGTTCATATATGCCCCGCCGGCACATACCAAAACACAAGCGGTATCTTTTGTATCTTCCAAAAAATACGGTGTAATAGTCGGTACCGGCTGGTCAATGGTTTCGTCATGAAGCGGTGGTGTCTGTTCTCCGTATATTTTTATTTTTTCCATGATTTATGCTTCCTTTCCCTGTTTTAACCTGACACAGGCATCTCCCAGCAATCCGCCAAGTTCTTGCAGCAATGCTTCTGACGGTTCTATCGGCGTGTTGGAAACCAGCGTTTTTTGTTTGTCCTCAAAATACATATAAAGTCTGTCTTCGCCAGGATATCTTGCCGCAATTTCTTTGATACGGTCCAGCAGATATTCTTTTCCGATTTCCAGTTTGATATAGACTCTTGCCGCCTGCGCCTGTTTTTCTTTTAACACCTGCATTGCGTCCAGCAACGAGATATTGGCTGCAACAATTTTACTCTGCATACCACCCTGTGCGTCCTCCTGAATATCCAGTCGTCCTGTGATATAAACAGCCGTTTCTTCTTTTAGTAAATACTTTAATCCGGCAAACACACCCGAAAATACAACAACCTCCAAGCTGCCAAATTGATCCGACAACTGCAAAAACGCCATCTGGTCGCCGCGTTTTGTTGTCTTGACATTGATATGCTCCACAATGCCGCACACGGAAATCTCCATGCCTTCGCGCACACCTGCCAGCTTTAAATCCTCCTGCTTTTCAAACTGTAAATCGCCAATTGTGAAATAGTCCAGTGTTTGGAGCAGCTGTGTATAATCTTCCAGCGGGTGACCGGATATATAAATTCCCATCATTTCTTTTTCAAACGCCAGCATTTGCCGCTTTGACAGTTCCGGTACATCGCCGCGCAAATAATCGTCAATACCGTTCGTTTCCTCATCGAGTTCACCAAAAAGCGATAATTGACCTTCCACATTCTTTTTTGCGCTGGAAGTGATGTCGTCCAGCATTGCTTCGTAGACTTCCAGCAGTTCTGCACGTTTGTTGCCAAAACAGTCCATTGCGCCGCTCTTAATTAGGCATTCTACTCCTTTTTTGTTGATGACGCGTGATTTCAAGCGGCTGCAAAAATCATATAAATCCGTATATGTCCCATTTTCACTACGTTCGTCAATGATTGCCTGCACAAAGTTCGTGCCAACATGTTTCACGCCCTCCAGTCCAAAACGGATGTCTCCTTGGTCTACACGAAAGCCGTTATAACTGCGGTTTACGTCCGGCGGCAAAAGCCGGATTCCCATGCGTTTGCTGTCCACGATATATTGCGATATTTTGGTGCTGTCCGACAATACGCAGGAAAGCAGCGCCGCCATAAACTCAGATGGATAGAGTGTTTTTAAATAGGCTGTTTGATAGGCAATGATGGCATATGCCGCCGCATGGGATTTGTTAAAAGCGTAGTTTGCAAAGTCCATCATTTCATCAAAAATAGAGTTTGAGATATCTTCTGGCACGCCGCGGCGCACTGCGCCTTCTACTAAGATATTGCCGTTTTCGTCCTGCTGACCATGAATAAAATATTCCCGTTCTTTTTGCATGACTTCAAATTTCTTTTTACTCATAGCACGGCGCACCACATCTGCGCGTCCAAACGAATAGCCCGCAAGTTCACGCACAATCTGCATGACTTGCTCCTGATATACCATACAGCCATAGCTGACATCTAAAATCGGTTTTAACAGCGGGTGTTTATATTTTACTTTTTCAGGATGGTTTTTGTTGTAGATATAGGTCGGAATCTGATCCATTGGACCCGGTCGGAACAGAGAAATTCCCGCAATCAAATCCTCCAAGCACTGCGGCTGAAGTTCCATAATAAACTGTTTCATGCCGCGGGATTCCAATTGGAATACGCCATCGGTATTGCCTGTGGAAAGCATGTCATAAACTTCTTTTATATTATAATCAATTGTGCTTAAATCAATGTCCAGACCTCTTGACTGTTTGATAAACTCGAGTGCATAGCGGATAATGGTCAAATTACGCAGCCCCAAAAAGTCCATCTTCAGCAGACCCATTTCCTGCACGGTATCCATATCAAACTGCGTAGTCACCACGTCACCGTTGAGCGACAGCGGCATATAGTCCGTGACCGGCTGTCCGCAAATCACCACGCCTGCCGCATGTGTACCGCTGTGGCGCGGCATTCCCTCCAGCGCTTTTGCAACATCTACTGCGTTTTTAATTTCCGGGTCGTTTTCATACATCGCGCGCAATTCCGAACTTCCCTGCATCGCCTTGTCTATCGTCATTTTAAGTTCCTGCGGCACCAGTTTTGCTAAACGGTCTGCCGTCGAATACGGAATATCAAAAACACGCGCTGCGTCACGCAGTACCAATTTAGCGCCAAAGGTACCGAATGTAATAATTTGCGAAACATTATCCTTGCCATATTTGGAAATAACATAATCAATTACTTCCTGTCGACGTTCAATACAAAAATCAATATCAATATCCGGCATACTGACGCGCTCGGGATTGAGAAAACGTTCAAACAAAAGCCCATATTTGATGGGGTCAATATCTGTGATTTTCAGCGCATAGGAAACAATACTCCCCGCCGCCGAACCACGACCTGGACCCACCATGATACCATGGTCTTTTGCATATTTGATAAAATCCCATACAATCAGAAAATAATCGGTATATCCCATACCGTGAATGGTATTTAATTCATAATCCAGCCGTTCTGTTAGTTCCGTATCAACATTTTCCCCATAACGGTCCTTTAATCCGGCATAACATAGTTCCTGCAAATAGGCAAATGCATCTTTGCCTTCCGGCACGTCAAATTTAGGCAGATGAAATTTTCCAAATTCAATTTCTACATTACACCGCTCGGCAATTTTTACCGTATTTTCCAGCAATTCCGGAAACTGCGGAAACAACGCTGCCATTTCATCAGCATTTTTCAAATAAAATTCTTCTGTGGCAAACTGCATACGGTCTGTATCGGCAAATTTCTTTCCTGTTTGGATACAAAGAAGCGCATCTTGTACGCGCGCATCCTGCTTTTCTATGTAGTGAATATCATTTGTCACAACCATGGGGATATTCATATCCCGTGCCAATTTTATCAGTTTGGGCGCCACTTCCCGCTGCTCCGCAATGCCATGGTCTTGGAGTTCAATGAAGAAATTGTTTTCTCCGAAAATATCCAAAAAGCGCTGCGCACTGCGGTAGGCAGCTTCATCATCATGCGCCAGAAAATTTTGCGGAATTTCGCCCGCCAGACAGGCAGAAAGCGCAATAATTCCCTCGCTGTATTGCTGCAGCACCTCCATATCAACGCGTGGTTTATAATAGAAACCTTCTGTATATCCAATAGACACAATTTTGATTAAATTGTGCCATCCGGTATCATTTTCTGCCAGCAATACCAGATGATTATATTCGCTGTCCTGTCGTCCTTCCTTGTCAAAACGGCTGCGCGGCGCGGTATAGACCTCACATCCAATAATTGGCTTTAGTCCGGCTTCTTTTGCCGCTTTATAAAATTCCACCACACCAAACATACAGCCATGGTCCGTGATGGCAAGCGAATGCATACCAAGTTCCTTTGCCTTGCTAACCAATTGTTCAACGCGGCAGGCACCGTCCAGCAAACTATATTCCGTATGGGTGTGCAAATGTACAAAATCACGCATGGTATTTTTACCTCAACTTGTCCGCAATATCAATCAATTTTCTCATTCTGTGGTTTACGCCGGATTTACCAATCGCCGGCGTGAGAAGTTGTCCGAGTTCCAACATGGAAATATCAGGGTTTTGCAGCCGCAGCCGCGCAATTTCTTGCAGCGGCGGATCCAGCGATTCCAGTCCGCGCTGTTGTTCAATTGTCCGAATTGCCTCCACCTGCCGGATAGACGCATCTACGACTTTTGTAATGTTTGCGCTTTCAAAATTGGTGACACGGTTCGCCTGATTTTTAATTTCTTTGTAGATTTTTGTGTTATATATATCCAGCACACAGCTATATGCGCCCATCATTGTCAGCAAATCGCAAATGGTTTCACTGTCTTTCAAATATGTGACATATTTGCTTTGCCGTGTGACATTTTTCGCATGAATATGAAATGTTTCCAAAATCTGTTTCATATCTTCGCTGATTAAATAATGCGTGGTCACAAATTCAAAATGATACCGTTTTTCAGGGTCGGCAATGGAACCTCCGCCCAAAAATGCGCCGCGCACAAATGCTTTTCGGCAACATTTTTGACTGGTAATATCGGGCGAAACATGAAACGCAACGCCGTCTGTATCCGTCAACCCCACATTTTGCAAGAGCTGCCGGATGTCCGCTACTTTAATCTTATATAGCGTATGTCTCGTACTGTATTGCTTTTTTTCAATGGTGGCAATATTACCAAATAATTTCTGAATCAGATTATAACACCGCATTGCAACGTCGGCATTTTCAAACACAATCTGTAAGACAACACCGTCTCTGCTTTCTTTAAAAACGGCGGAATATGCTAAAATACCGGCAAGTTCTGCATAATTACAGCAACCTTTTCTATGCACAGATTTTTTGATGATTTCTTCCTTTACCTTAGCTGTGAAAGACACCCTGCATACTCCTTCCGTCTCAATTTTTCATCTGCTGTTTCAAAGGATATCCACTGCCTGATTATTTCTGGTAATCGCGGTGTTGCAGCACGACTTTATGCCCCATTTTTTTGATAAACGCATAAATATCGTTTGCAATGGCAACGCTGCGATGTTTTCCGCCGGTACAGCCAATGGCTATCACGAGTTGACTTTTCCCCTCTTCAATGTAATACGGAATCAAAAATTCAATCATGTTATCCAGTTGTTTCAAAAACTGGTCTGTTTGTTTATAAGAAAAAACATAGTCGCGTACTTCTTTATCCTCTCCTGTTTTCGGTCTGAGTTCCGGTACATAGTACGGATTGGGCAGGAAACGAACGTCAAACACCAAATCACTGTCAATCGGAATACCATATTTGAAACCAAACGATACAACGTTGATGATAATACCTTTATATTCTGTCTGATTCAATGCAATCTTTTTAATTTCATCTTTCAAATCAGACGGTCTAAGTTTTGTGGTATCAATGATATATTTCGCGCGGGTTCTCACCTCAGAGAGCAAGTTGCGTTCTGTTGCAATTCCTTCCAAAACAGTACCCCGTGGCGCTAATGGATGGTTACGGCGCGTCTCTTTATAGCGCGTTACAAGCTTGTTATCCGCCGCGTCCAGAAAAATAATTTCATACTTGAAGCCCTTTTCCTGTAGTTCATTCAAACTCTCAAACAATTGATTAAACAAATCGCCGCCACGCAAGTCGCTTACTAACGCCACATTTTCAATTTTACCGGACGATTGTTTACAGATATCCGCAAACATCGGAATGAGCGCAGGCGGCATATTGTCCACACAATAATAACCAATATCTTCCATTGCTTTCACCGCACTGCTTTTTCCCGCGCCGGAAAGTCCTGTGATAATAAAAAATTTCATGGTTCTCACACCTTAATTTATAGAATTTTGTCTTCTGCCTATCATCCGGATTTCTTCCTGGAGTTCTACACCGCTGTTTGCTTTTACCTTTTCCTTTACTGCCGCAATGAGTTCCATAACATCACGTGCAGTCGCGCCGCCGCAATTGACAATAAAACCGCTATGTTTTTCTGAAACGGCAGCGCCGCCAATTTGAAATCCTTTTAGCCCTGCCTGTTCAATCAATGCGCCGGCATAATACCCTTCCGGGCGTTTGAATACGCTTCCGGCGCTGGGCATGTCAAGCGGCTGTTTTTCCTGACGCCGCCGCGCTAAATCTTTCATAGTAGCAGCAATTTGTTCTGCCGCGCCTTTGCGCAGTTTCATAGTAGCATTTAAAATGGTATAAGCATCCTTCTGAAATACACTGCTACGATATCCAAAACGACATTCCGAACCGGATATTTCTTTCACCTCACGATTGTGGTAAACCGTGACAGAAGTAATAATATCTTTCATTTCTCCGCCATATGCACCAGCATTCATATAAACCGCACCGCCAAAAGAGCCGGGGATTCCCGCTGCAAATTCAAGACCTGCAAGTTCATGCTCCAGTGCAGTATTTGCTACGCGAGAGAGCATGGCACCTGCCTGTGCCCGCAGCACATCTCCTTCTACTGAGATATCATCCCATCCATGTGTCGATATGACTGCACCATCTATACCATAATCCGACACCAGTAAATTTGAGCCGTTTCCAACAACTTGATACGGAATTTGCTCTTTGGAAAGCAACCGCACCACTTCCGGAAAATATTTTAAATCGGGGGTGATATAAATATCTGCGTTGCCGCCAATTTTAAATGTTGTGTGCAATTTCATCGGTTCGCTGAGTCGTATATTTTCTTCTCCAGCAATTTTCCTGAGTGTAGCAACAACCTGATCTGTTAATTTCATGGATGTCCTCCCAACCTTATTTTCCTAAAAATGCAGCGCCAATCAATCCTGCATCATTTCCGAGTCTGGCGATTTTCAATTCTGTCCTCTTTTTTCCTTGTTTAAATGATTCGCGAATACAGTACTCTTGAATAGGATTTAGCAGATAATCTCCTTCTTTGGAAATAGCGCCGCCAATGACAATCATATCCGGCTGCAAAATATTAATTAAATTCACAATGCCAATACTAACATTGTTGATATAATTTGTAACGACCTTCTGCGCTGCGCTGTCTCCTTTTTTTGCAGCGTCGAATGCTGTTTTTCCACCGACATTCTCTAAATTTCCGCCCACCATTTCATACATCAGAGATGTGTTATCCTCCGCCAAACTTTCTTTGGTTTGACGAATCAGTGCAGACACAGATGCATATGCTTCCCAGCAGCCATGCCGACCGCAAGTGCACTCCCGACCGCCGGCATGCGTTACCATGTGTCCTATCTCTGCCGCAACGCCATTGGTTCCCGTAAACAATTTGTCGTTCATCACAATCCCGCCGCCGACACCAGTTCCCAGCGTTACCGCCATAAAACACTCCATTTCTTTGCCCTGCGCATAGTATTCTGCCAATGCCGCAACATTTGCATCATTGCCGAGATAGGATGGTTTTCCTGTATATTTTGTAATTTTTTCACAAACAGGTACATTTTCAAAATTAATATTTCCTGCATACATCAAAATGCCGTTTTCAGCGTCCACACTGCCCGGACTGCCCACGCCCACACTCTTAATATCATCTAATGTGAGACCGGCATTTTTGACCGTGTCCAGCGCCAAGTCCGCCATATCTTTTAAAATTTCGTCCGCTGGACGATGTGCACCTGTCGGACGTGCATCTTTATATAAAATCTTTCCGCTTTCGTCCACCACACCCGCTTTGATATTTGTTCCGCCCAAATCAATTCCAATATACATCTCTTTCTGTCTCCTTTTATTTTCTTCTGTTTTCCATATATTTTAATAGCCGGTTAAAATCAGCGTTCACAATGAGTTCAGAGGGGAAATTCACTTCGTTCAACATTTGCAGCGCCTCGTCCAGCGCCGCAACCCGCCACGGTGTATGTGCGTCGGAATCTACTGAAATATAAGCACCGTATTTTTTGCAAAGCAGTGCAATTGTTTTACAATTTTCATAGCTGCCGGCACGCACCTTGAACGAGCCATTGTTGATTTCCACCACGGTTCCACTGTGCGCAGCTTCACGAATCACGCGCTCATAATCATACCTATAACGCGGGTCGCCGCTATGTCCCATCATGTCAATATGCGGATTTTGAATTACCCCGAGCCATGCATTTGTGCATTCTTCCTCTGTCATATGGAGTCCTGCAACCGGTGGATGAAAACTCGCAACCACCCATTCCATTCGTTCTTTTCGCACATCCTCAAGGTCTGTTTCACCTGCTGCATTTAAAATATTTGCCTCTATTCCGCGAAAGACGCGTACACCTGCGATTTCGCGCGGTAGCGTTGTCATATTATCAAAATGCCATGGATGCGGCGCATCTTCCATTCCTGGACCGTGGTCTGTGATGGCAATGG
Source organism: Clostridia bacterium (assembly GCA_022801925.1). GTDB lineage: Bacteria > Bacillota > Clostridia > RUG12999 > RUG12999 > JAAWTG01. The sequence continues at coordinate 64,526 of JAAWTG010000012.1, forward strand.
CGCAAAGTCCAGCCGACTGCGCCGCCTCCGCCATTTCCTTCACCGTTCCATAGGCATGTGAACTGGCAATTGTATGCATATGCATATCTGCTATGATTGAATACCCCATGTTCTTTTTCCTCCGTAGTCACCAAGCACCAATATCTAATTGCTGTTTTTCTCTAAATTTTCTGTCAGACGGTCATGTAATTCCTGCGCCGCATTGAATCCCATCCGTTTTTGTCTGTTATTCATCGCGGCAACCTCAATAATAACCGCCAAATTTCGTCCTTGCCGCACAGGAACGGTTAATGATGGAATTTTTACGCCTAATATATCTGTATATGTTGTTTCCATCCCTAAACGGTCGTATTCCTGTCCGTCTTTCCAATGCTCCAAATGTACCACCAAATCAATTTTTTCCGTATCTTTTACAGCACCCATACCAAAGATGTTTTTTACATTGATGATACCAATACCACGTAGTTCAATAAAATGACGGATAATATCAGGAGAACTGCCGACCAGAGAAGAATTGGAAACCTTTTTGATTTCGACTGCATCGTCCGCAACTAGCCGGTGACCACGCTTGAGCAACTCAATTGCCGTTTCGCTTTTTCCAACACCGCTGTCGCCCAAAATGAGCAATCCTTCACCGTATACTTCTACTAAAACGCCGTGGCGTGTCACACGCGGCGCCAACCACACACTCAAATTCCGAATCAATTCGCTCATGAAACGGCTTGTCACTTCATCTGTTTGCAGCAGCGGCACCTTATATTTTTTGGCAGCTTCTACCATCTCTGGGAACGGCTCCATCGTCCTTGTGATAACCGCCGCCGGAATCCCTTTTGAAAAGAGCACTTCCATACTTTGCGCCCGCTGCGTAGAAGTCATTTTTTCCAAATACGTCATTTCAACTTTACCGATAATTTCAATCCGTTCAGGATCAAAATAATGAAAGAATCCGATAATCTGCAGTCCGGGACGATTTACATTCGCAGAAACAATTTCTATTTCATTCATCTCATCTTCAAAATAAAGTTTTTTAAGCTGCAACTCTTCTATAATGGTACTAAGCTTTACCGAAAACCGATTTTCCATGCCAAAGTTCCTCCTTTTATCAGTTGTATCCTATCCCTTGACGCCGCCTTTTGTACCCTTCGCGCCGCCCTGCATTTCCAAAATATTGCTGTCATAAGTAAAGGTAATAGCTTCCTTATCTCGATTCTTTTTCAGCGCCAACGCAATCAGTTCATCCATCTCCTGACGGAAACTCATACCGATTTCTTCCCAAAGATAAAATGATAAAGACCCTGGAATGGTATTGATTTCATTCACATAAATTTCACCTGTATCACCGTCAATCATACAGTCAATACGCGATACGCCGCTACAGCATAACGCCTGAAACGTCTGTTGTACATAAGTTTCAATTTTGGTGCGTTGTTCATCGGAAATATCTGCTGGTACCTGACGGGAGGCGCTGCTCATTCCCTTGCTGCCGCTACCTTTCGCACCACGCCCGTATTTATCCGCATAGGACAGAATTTCATCATTACCCATCGGCCGTTCGCAAACTGAAACCTTCGTATCATAACTGTCGCCAATGACAGAACAGTTAATTTCAATCAAATTCTCAATCGCTTTTTCTACCAAAACACGCGTTGCAAAGCTGGACGCCAAATCCACTGCTTCTTCCAGCGAAGCACGGTCACTTGCTTTTTTGATTCCCACACTGGAACCTAAGTTTGCCGGTTTAACAATAACCGGATAACCGATGGTTTCAATTTGTTCTATGATATCCTGCTTGAACAGTGCCCATTGTTTTGCATAGAAGGAAACGCAGTCCAGCACCGGAATTCCCTTTGCCTGAAGCACCTGTTTCATGAGAATTTTGTCCATACCAACCGCCGACGCCAATACGCCGCAGCCCACATAAGGCACGCCCAGCATTTCCAAATATCCTTGTATGGTTCCATCTTCGCCGTTTGTCCCATGCATCACCGGTACTGCAACATCAACCGCTGCAATCACCGGATTAGAGAACTTCGGGCGCGGATATTTTTCCAAAACGACCTTTTCTCCGTCATTTACCAATATCACCTTGTTGGAACGTTCCAGCAGGGTATCAAGCTTTTTAAACGGTTCCACGCTTCGCATTTCGTCACTGGAATAGAGAACACCTTTTTTGGATATATAAACCGGAATAATATTATATTTTTCCGCATCCATCGCCGCTATTGCCTGCTGTGCAGAGATAATAGATACTTCGTGTTCCACAGAGCGTCCGCCAAAGAAAACAGCAACATTCATTTTCATTGTTATCTTTTCCCCTCTCAACTTTTCACATTCAAATTTATGTTTCAAACAAATCCGGCAAATCATTTTCCAATAGCACGACAGATGGTACTGTTGCCAGTTCGCGCATTTTTGCCAATGCTTCCTGCAAATTATGCAGGACAAATAACCGTTCTGCCGGAAATTCCGCCGCTTTCACACCTTCCTGAATCGGAATGGTTTGCTTTTCGCCAACAAGCAAAATATAATCGCACTGTGCCGCTGCCTGTGTACCAAATGCATAATTATATTCATATTGCTTATCGCCCAGTTCAATCATGCCCGGCGTGATTAAAATACGTTGCACACCTTCAAATTTGCCAAGCACCTCCACCGCTGATTTTGCACCCTCTACATTAGAGTTGAAGGCGTCGTCAATAATCGTGATATTACCGCTGCGCTGCTTCATTTCCAAACGGTGCGGCACAGGCTGAAGTTTTTTCACACCAAATATAATGCTTTCCGGTTCCACCCCAAGCAAGTCGGCAATGGCTACTGCACCGACGATATTTAAAATATTATGGTTTCCCAACAACCGCGTTTCAAGCTGAAGGGACAGACCTTGTTTGGACTTCACGGTAAAGGCGGTTCCTGCATTTCCATATGCAATATCCTCAGCCCAGTATTGCACGCCTTCTTCCCCTTTTTCTCCATAGGTTACAGCTGCTGAATACCGCTGATTCTCACGAATAAGCGGAGACGACAGATTTATGACCGCTTTTGTTTTGTCCGGCAAACTTTCCGCCAACTCATATTTGGTGTTCACAATATTTTGGATGGAGTGGAATGTCTCTAAATGTTGTGGCCCAATAGAAGTAATCAGCCCATACTGTGGATGTACCAAATCACAAATTTCTTTGATGTCGCCAACATATTTAGCGCCCATTTCGCACACAAACACCTCATGAATCGGCTTTAACTGCATACGAATCGTCTTAATTACACCCATGGTTGTATTATAGCTTTCCGGCGTCATCAAAACGTTATATTTTTCCGCTAAAATTTTTGTTAAAATATATTTGGTACTGGTTTTGCCATAGCTGCCTGTAATACCAATAACTTTTAAATTCGGCATTGCACTTATTTTTTTCTGTGCGTCTTTAAAATACCAACGGTTAATGCCCAGTTCTATGGGACGGTTCATCAGATTGACGAGCGCCACGTATAGGCAGGACAGCAATGACAAAAAGGTAAGAACGCCTGCCAAAAGTATGGTGTTCGGCTGCCAAATCATAATAGCCGCAACAATTACTATGCCAAGAATACTTGCCGTCACAATCAGACGTTTCACGCGCGCTGTCACAACAAGCGGCTTTTTACTGTAAGTGTTTTTGGGACGGGTCAGAAATAAAAAGAAATAAATACATCCAAACAATATCAATGCATATTGTTTCAGAAAAAACCATCCGGCAAAGAACACCACAATGGGAAGAAATTCTCGGATAAAAAAGATTCGTCCGGGGTTTTGAAAGCACCATTTCAGATAGTGACCATTGAAATAGGAGTTTTGCTGTAACATGTGAAAGCCGCTTTTGAGTTTCCAGCCGAACCACAAAAAATAGAGCAAGACCGGAAGCAGCAGCGAGAGTACCTGTATCATTTCGGAACCTCCTGCACATCATTTTCTAAAAATTTATTCACGACAGCACAGAACTGTCCATAATTATCCAGATAAGAATAGTGTCCCGCCTGTTCAAATACCACCAGTCCCGCGTCAGGAATGAGTTGTTCCATTTGTTTCGCATCGGACAGTGGCGTTGCATCGTCAAGCGCCCCCCAAATCAGCAGCGTTGACTGCTGCATACCCGGCAACAAATAAGTCAAATCCTCATTGACTACCCGCACCATAATCGTACGCATAAGCGGGTCTGCATTTTTGTAATCACTGGAGCCAAATTTTGCTTTGATGGCGTCTTCCAAATTCGAGGATAGTTTCCCGGCGGCAGCGGCAACTTTTTTCGCCGCTTTATAAGTATATACCCGTGTATAATATCCTATGCCGCGTTTCGGCAAAATACCGGCGCTGTCGACCAGAATGATTTTATGAATTTCCATCATTTGTTTTCCGCTTAAAATAATGCTGAGCCGTCCGCCAAAAGAATGTCCAATCAAAATAGGATTATGAATCTCCACTTGTTGCGCAAATGCTTTCACAAACTCTGCATAAGAATATACATCCCAATCTGCCGACGGTTTTCCGCTTTTTCCAAAACCTGGCAAGTCAATACTGCATGTTCTGAAATTCCGGCGGCAAAGTTGAAAAATCGGCTCCACCGTATCCATATTAGCGCCCCAGCCATGCAAAATCAGCACATCCTGCCCCGTGCCTTCTATCTTATAGTGTACATTACATCCCATCAACTGTATTTCCAACCCCAACAGCCTCCTGTATATCATACATAGCAATTCCATTTTCTATTATATTCTTCTATTATATAATAAAATTACCATATTGTCTATAGAAATACACACAAAAAAAGTGGACATATGTCCACT
>JAAWTG010000056.1 GCA_022801925.1 Clostridia bacterium
CGGAGGATGCAGACAGGCTGGCGCCTACGGGAGACGACAAGCCGAAAGATGCCTTAATTTCGCTATTTCAGGCGGGTTCGGATTCGTTGGTTTACCCTAGAGCAGGGACGTTAGGCAGATTTTTCTTTTTCTTTTCAAGTTGGCAAAAATGAATCCCCCTATTGTAGTATACTGACTACAGTAGGGGGATTTTTTCATTTGTTTTTCACTTCCTACGCACTTTTGTTTAAAACAAAAAGTCATCCAAAAAATAGGCGTTGGAATTGGCGTGTAAACCGCGGCTGTCGCGTAAATCAACGCGAATATAGCCTTCTTTGCCGGTGAGTTCAAATTCCGCGTGGGTAATGGTTTCGCCCGGCATGGCAACTGCCTTGTGGCAAAACCGTCCCTGCGTCTGTACAAACACCTTTTCCACCGGTGAGCAGTCAATCACCAGCTTGTGGTCTTCTACTGAAATTTCATAGAGTTCAGGACCCATGGAGGAATAGAAGTCGCCGGCTTCCAACGCTCGCATCACCGCATCGTAGGACAGTTCCTGCGCCTGAATCATCACGAATCCGCCGAAAGAATCGCAAAGCGGGTCGCCAAAGGGTTTGGCGTTGTGGTTGTCGTCTGTTGCAACACAAAACAGACGGTTACCTGTGCGCAGCATTTCATCATAGGACTGTGGGTTGTAACCATACAGTCCGTCGTGTTCGCAGCCGTGGTTATAAATTTCCATGGCAAAGCAGCCGCGCAAATCCTTGTAGTCGTCATAGTTTTGCAGCGACCAATAGGGATGGTTATAGCACACCAAATATCCTGCTTGCCGCATGGATTCGATGTATTGATTCAAATAATGGATATCGCCATATCGCCGCTCAGGCAAGATGGCAGTTTTACCGGTCTCCGGTTTGGTATCATAGAGGTTGAGGTGATATGTTTTCACGCGGTCAAACCCATTCGGTCTGTCCGCCCATTCGTTCATATCCACTTCATAGGCTGCCAGCGCCAAAAAGTTTTCATCCGTGAGGTCTTTATACCAGCCATAGTGGCGGTGGTCTGTATAGGCAAGAATGCTATAGCCTTCCGCCATATATGCGGTTTTGAGATCCTCCGGCGTGAGTCTGCCGTCGGAAAAGGTGCTGTGGCAATGCAAATTCGCTTTATAGGAGGGATAGGGTTTGAGCAGGTGTTGTTTACCCATGGTGATACGCTTCCTTTCTGTTGCCGCATTTGCCGCGTAAGAGCGGCGGCGCGCCATGGCAGTGGACGCCGGAATTTGCTCTTACAAGGCAGAGGTGCAGAATCAAATCTAGGGACAGTATACCACCTTATGGCAAAAAGTCAAGAGAATTTCAAAATTTTTTCAGAAAAATTTTTTGCCGCGGGATTCCTTTTATCATACAGGTCTCGGCGCTCTAAAATGAAATTGACAAAAAATTTTTAGGAAGAACTTTAAAAAAATGCCGGAAACCCGTGTGAAATAAGAGAATAAGAGGACTAACTTTTGTGGGTACAAAAAACGTGAAAAATGATGAGTTATGTCGAAAAACAAAGAATATATAGCGGGAGGAATGAGAAAAAGTTATGTGAAAAAAGCAGAAAAACGGTGACAGATAATTCGATATACTGATAGTACCGGCAAAAAAATCCGCAGACCTTTGCCGGACACCCTTGTGCCGCCGTAGTGTGGGAAACAGTAGGCAAACAAAAGTCGAGTTTCATGCCTAACCACGGTTCAGGTTTGTTCCCCATATGGAAAGCATGGGAGATGCGGACGCCATGGCATCCGATTTTCTCAGACTTTTGTCACAGGCGCGGAAGATATGATGCGGGCGGAGCGTGTACGTCGCTGGCGCGCAACTGCGTTCTAGGGCACATACTTCCGCTTCTCTGACAGCTGCGGCGTAAAAAGGTATTTTTTTTCATCATTCAAAACGAAACAAATTTTAGGCATAGGGAAATTGGTCCCTATGTTCGGACGAAAGGGGACGAGGAAACAGCATGAAACCGTTTGGAAAAGCGCATGTATCTGAGCAGCCGCTCAGCAGCGGTGCGCAGCAGCAGTTAGACGCCTCCGTGGAACTGGCAAACCTGTTTGCAAGTTACATCAAAGCGGATTCGCTGGAAGAAGCGCTGGAGGAAATGCGCGCTTTGGCGGAAGAAGCAGAGGCAGTGCAGGAACCGGAAGCGGCAGACAGTGTGCAGGAAGCGGAAGCAGCCACCGCGCCGCAGGAAATGGAAATGTCCAGCGGACAAGAACCGGCTGCCGGCATGGGCGAGAAGATGGCGCAGGCATATCAGGCGCTGGAAGGCAGCTTGGACGAAGAAAAGCTGGACATGTTGATGGAGGACGAAGCATTTGCTACGTTGATTCATTCCGGCGTAGCGCCTGTTATGGCGGCGCGCTGCGTTCTGATGGACGAGCTGCTGACGGCAGCGGAAGCGCGCGGCGAAAAACGCGGACGCGCACAAGTGAAAAACAAACTGGGCAGAATGAACGAAGTCGGCACAGGCATGACAAACGCATTCCGCACAGGCATTGACCCGGACAAGCTCTCTTTGAAGGAAATCCGTGATTTGAAAAAGCGGGCAGGGCGGGGCGAAACCATCACCATATAACGTCTTTTCATAAGAATTTGCAAAAATGGTGCCGGTTTATAAAAAAGCATTTTTGCACATGGCATAATAAAAAAGGAGGAGTTACATTTGGCACAGACAGTTACAGATTTTAACGTGCAGACGACGGGGAAAGACCCCAGCGCCTTGCGCAAATTTTATGACAGAAACCTTATTTTGAACGCACTACCCAATTTGGTGCATGACCAATTCGGGCAAAAACGAAACATTCCGGCAAACGGCGGAAAAACCATTAATTTCCGGCGTTTGGCGCCGCTGCCCAAAGCGATGGCGCCGCTGACGGAAGGCGTGACCCCAAGAGGAAACGATTTGACGTGGAGCACCATTGAATCCACTTTGCAGCAATATGGGGATTATATCACCATTTCCGATGTGCTGCAAACAACAGGCATTGATTCCAATCTGATTGAAGCGGGCGAAATTTTGGCGCGGCAGGCAGGTGAAACACTGGACGCGATTACGCGTGAAGTGTTAAACAGCGGTACCAATGTGCAATATGCAAACGGACAGCTGGCACGCTATCTGCTCAGCGGCGGCAAAGGCAGCGGCAACGACTATTTGACGGTAGACACCATCAAACAGGCAGTCCGCACGCTCAAACGCAACAATGCAAAACGCATTAACAACTACTATGTCGCTATCATTCACCCCGACGTGGCATATGATTTGATGGAAGACCCGAAATGGGAAAACGTGAAAACCTATTCCGACCCGGAGGATATGTATAATGGGGAAATCGGGCGGCTCTACGGCGTGCGTTTTGTGGAAACCAGCGAAGCAAAAATCTTCAAAGCGGAAGATTTGAGCGCGGCAGCACGGAATTTGACGGTAGCGAGCGCGAATGCTTCGGCAAGAACCATCACGGTTTCCGAAACATTGACCACAGAGGATGCGGCGGCGCTGGCAGACCGTAAAATTGTCGTAAACGATATTCTCTACACCATCAGTTCCGCAAGTGGTTCGGTTCTCACAGTAGAGGAAGCGCTGGCGACAGGTGACGCTGCACCGGTAAAAGACAATGTCATCTACCCTGGAGAAGCAGGTGCAGACGGACGCGATGTCTATTCCACACTGATTTTGGGCGCAGACGCTTACGGCACAACTGAACTGGACGGCGGCGGAATGCGTAATATCGTCAAACAGCTTGGCAGCGGCGGAACAGCCGACCCGCTCGACCAGCGTGCAACCACGGGCTGGAAAGCGCTGAAAACAGCGGAAATTCTGGTGCAGGAATATATGGTGCGCATTGAAACGGTAGCAAGCTACGCATAAGAGGAAGGAGCGAACAAACCATGGCACAAAAAACGGCAGCAAAAGGGAAAAAAAGTTCCGCGGCGGAATATTTAAACCGCCTGGAACCTGTATTATTGGTCAAGGATAACCACAACTATAAAGATGACGTGACTGTGACCTATAACGGCGTGAACTATCAGATTCAACGCGGGAAACAGGTCATGGTACCGAAATTCCTCAAATTGATTATTGAAGAAAGCTATCGTCAGCAAATGGCGGCGGCGGATTTCAGTGCGAATTTGAGCGAATATTTTGAACAAAAAACAAAACAGCTGGGATAATGCGATTGCAGGATTGCATTCGGATATCCCTAGGATAACGGTTTGAAAAAGAAGGAATCCAAAAGAGTTCCCGCAGGACCGGACCGCAGCCGTGCAAATGGGGTAACGGGCCCCGGCAGACAGCGGATTCGGTCCTGCTTTCTTTTTCAGGCGGAAGGAGGGCAAAACAAATGGCAAAAGATTATATTTGGGTAGACCAAGGCGGACGGGAATATCAGGTGAGTGGTCCGGCTTCCGCCTCGTTTGAAGCAGGTTATACCGATAAACGCATCAAAGAACACAGAAGAGCAGAGGTGCTGGATCACATAGACGGCAGCGTCACAGAGGAAAAACTGGCGAACGGCGCCGTCACGGATAAAAAAATTGGCGAAAGAACCATTCACAAACCGGACGGAGACGGCGTCACAACCGGAACGCTGACCGGTTTGTTCAACACTATCGTTGACGCGGCAAAAACACATGCGTCAGAGGTTGGCGCGGCGTTGCGGGGAAAAGCGGACAAGAAAACGGCCGACGGCGGGTTTGAAGGGGGCGAAGGGGCAAGTGCAGAATCTGGAGGCGCAGTTGGCGCAGGAGCAGTTACAAACAATGGATTTGCAGGAGGAGAAAATGCAAAGACCGCAATTGTGTATGAGGCTGTTGATGCATTTGGTGGCGGCGTTGTCACTACAATCGCTCAAGGCATTGACGCTATCCAACTGGGCACAGGTACAAATTCAAATGAAAAGACGTTGCAGATTTACGACCATCAGCTGCTGGATGCGGTAGGGCATATACCGGCGGAGCGTCTGCAAAATGAAAAAGGCGGATTTGCAGCGGGGGCGGAAGCAAAAACAGTTGATTATAGCGGAAAAACGCTGGACGCAATCCAGCTTGGAACGGGTACAAATGACGTATCGAAAACATTACAGGTATATAATTACCAGTTGCTGAACGCGTCAGGGAAAATACCGGAAGGACGACTGCCACAAAAAAGAACGGCGATTATAGTGGGAACAAAAACGGAAGGTCATACGCTTGATATATGTGATTACTTATGCAGCGGGTCATATGACAACGTAGCTATAGGTAACGCGCTTACGAGAGCAAGAAAGGACGGGGTAAATAAAGTATTTCTGCTACCTGGGACGTATAAGCTGAACAGCTATTTGTCGTTTGGCAACGCAAGCGACATAACGCTTTGCGGTTCGGGACATGCAACGATACTGGAACGAAATTTTTCGGAGAGCGCCAGAGGTGTTATTGATTGTGCGAGTTTAAGACATCATATTGTGATTGAAAATTTGTGTATTGACGGAAGAAAAGACGTTTATACCACCGGAGCAAACCACGGGATACGTGTAAAGGGAGTCAATGATGGCGTTGGAAGCGCGGTCATTAGAAATTGTGAGATATACAATAATACTAACTTCGGAATCTATTGCGAGTCTACAAATTTTGGAAAAGAAGGTGTACGAATAGAATCCAATTATATACACGACAATGTGAATGGTGTGCTTTGGGGAGACATTGTTATAAACAATGTACTGGAAAATAATAAAACCTATGGATTTATCCGGAGCCGATATACCAGCGGAAATAAATGTACAGGGTCGCAATATGGTATCTATAACATTAATAATAATATGATTGCGATTGGTAACAAGCTGATAGACAACGAAATAGGTATCTGCGAAAATGGAAAAAACGGAGTGATATGCGGAAATATTATATACCGCGGCAGCGGAGCAGCAGCAGATTACACAACGGCACAGAAAACGATTGAACTGGCGGACAGTTCCCGGAACAATATCGTTACGGGTAATCAATGCTGCGGTAAGGATGTTACGGTAGCCGGAGAAGGAAATGTTGTATCCGACAACATAGTTTAGGGGGGTGTTGGAATATGAAACCATACAGAGTACAAGGCACAAAAATTGAAGTATTGCGCTGGCGGCTGGACTACCGGACGCCGAAGGGGGAGGAAGAATCCCTACTTGAATTAGACAAAGAAAGCGCGGTGTTTCAGCAAAATATATTGACGGCAGAAGGCTGTACGGATTTTGCGTCGACGGGGGTGGATACTTCAGATGTGGAATGGCTGGACGGGATAGAGATAGAGGAAACACGCAATCCCATGGCGGAAGCAGACCGCATTTATGCAATGGGCGAACAAGCATATGTGGCGCAGAAAAATGCATTGACAGTGGAACAACAGCTTATGCTGACGCAACTTAGGCAGCAACAGACAATTGACGCGCTGATAATGGCACAACTGGGAGGGATAGAGAATGTTTGAAAATCTGAAATATCTTTATGAAAAAGGATTGCTAAGCGCAGCGGAACTGGACAGAGCCGTAGGACTGGGCTGGATATCACAGGAACAGAAACAGAAAATCATAGAGGGATAAAACAGATTGCGGCGATGGTACAAAAGAAAGGAAAGATATCATGAAAAACTATGTATTAGAAGAACATAACATGCCCAAAAGCACAACTTGGCGGGCGGCAGCCTATGGAAACGGTATTTATGTGGCAGTGGGCGACGGCGGCGTAGCGGTTAGCAGCGACGGGGCAAACTGGAAAATGACAGTAGATATCAATATCGAACAAGCGGGGCCTAACCATTATTGGTCGGTCGCCTATGGCAACGGGCGATTTGTCAGCATTAAGCAAACCGGCGAGGTCTATGTCAGCACAGACGGCAAAAATTGGACAAAGAGCAAAGGCGGGGCAGGGAGTTATTATGTGACCTATGGAAACGGAAAGTTTGTATCGGGAAGCGGCTCCATCAGCGAAGATGGATTGACATGGAGTGGGTCATGGCATAAAAAGTGGACGCCGGAGTCAGAACCCCCGTATTCCATTGAAGACAGCGCGGGTGTGTGCTACGGAAACGGAAAGTTTGTGTCTCTTGGCTTAAGGGGAGAAATTTATACCCGAAGCTGTGACGAAGTGGATTGGCGCATTACATATGCTGCAGCGGACTGGGACAAAGCGGAAGGTTTTGCGCCGCCCACAGTGGTCTACCGGAACGGACTGTTCTTTGCATGTAATTGTCAGCAAGTGCTGATGTCACGCAACGGGGAAACATGGGAAGAAGTAGTGAAACTGGAAGCGCCCAAAGCGGTTTATAACGTCATGGGTATGGACGGGTGTTATTTTGCCTATACATCGGGTGCAATGATGGAAAGCGAAGACGGCGTCACATGGAAGAATTCCGGCGCGGCACAATTTAGCGTCAGTTGTCAGGGACCAAATGGATTTATCGGACTATATGGCGACAAATGCTATAGCATGATGTTTCAGGAATACATACCGGACGCGGTGACATTGGTGGACGGCGGAGAAGCCCCCGGAGACTTGCGTTATATGGCGGCGGCGGGCTGGGACGGCGCGCAGGTGGGACAGGTGTTTGGGAAACTGGATACGGCAACGTTTGGGTTCCGCGACATTGAAAGCTGCGTGCCGAAAAACGAAAAATATGTCTATTGCGACGGCAATGACGACCACCTGAAAATTCAGGCGGCGATTGACGAAGTGGAGGACACCGGTATCCCGACCGTGATTTATCCGGTGGGCGAATGTGTGTTGAAGGTAATTGCGCGCGGCGTACCGGCGGGCGTTTACCAGCCTATGGATTTAATTACCTTAGGTGACAACATGACGCTGGACGGACGCTATTGTCGTATCATATTGGACTTCACTACGCACTTTACAGAAACAGAAACCGATTATAATGGTTTTGTGACTATTTTCAAGTTGGGGAATAACAGTGGTATTGAAAATTGTACCATCAGTGCGCAGGGAACCTATTTGTGCCATCACCGGCTGGCTTCGTGTTTGACTTATTCAGACGATGGTCCCAATATAAGGGCGACAGGAACAAGGTTCATCAATAACAAAGTGTCGGATATTACAGTCAAGTTGGATACAATGAATATAGCGGCGTTTGGATATATTTATTTAACGGATAGCGTAATCAAAGACAATCACTTTAAAAATATAGATTGTACACATTGTGGGACTTTTATAAATTCCGGTGGTTCTATTTTACAAAATACGTTTGAAAATATAACCACCGGCGGTCGGATTATAACCACCGGTGGAAGATATTTTATGAATAACGCTTTTTATTATGTTACGGCGCCACAAGTCGAAGTCAGTGGGGGTTACGTCAATGTGTCAGGAAACATTTGGGGAAATATTGAAACATTTGGTGACGCGGTTATTTCTGTATCAAATCGGACAAATATCGTAAATAATACCATATTCAATTTAGCACTGAGTGAAGAGTATGTGGCAGACCAAGTGTCTGGTATTTATGCGGACTTAAATTCTATAATTACTGGAAATAAAATCTATTTTCGTTCTACCATGTCCGGACCATTGTATACAAAAATGCCATTAGAGGTAAATGGTAACAATAGCGTCGTGACAGGCAATATTACCAACTACACGTCTATCGGCGAGATATCCGGAGCAGGAAGCGTACAGGAGGGCAACATTGCCACAGGACAGGTAACAGACCAGGGGGCGGCATAGTTTTTTCCCACAGCAGGGCGGTGAAAAAAGCGCTGCCCTGCCGCGGGATTTTATGCAAAACGGAAGAAAGGGGAACTCGGTTATGACATTTGAGGAAGCGCTGGCGCGCATTGACAGCTTGGTACCGAACAGCTTTACAAAAGAAGAAAAAATGCATTGGCTCAACGACTGCGAATCGCTGCTGCGGCTGGAAGCGGTGAAACAATATGCCTATGCGGAGACGAGTGCAAAAGGCGACATTGTCCCTCTGCCCAAAGGGGTGCGCAGTGAGGACGTGGTGAAAGTCTATGTAGACGGCGTCACCATTCCGAAATATGATGTGCGCAGCGGCAACATTCATGTGAACACGCCGGACAAAAACGCGCGGGTGGGCATTGTATTTTTGCAGCGGCATGTGCCGCAAGCGCCGCTGGAATATGAAGGGGAAATTGTGCTGGAGGGCGACGCGGTGACGTTAAGTAAAAACCCCTTCTACAGTGGGCAAGACCTTATTTTTGACTGCCCGTTGCTGAAAGGGGAATTTACCGTGCTGGGCAGCAGTGCAAACCGCCTGTTTTTAAACATTGGTGCGGGACAAGCGGCGACAGGGACAACGGAGGGCACAGTGACGCTACGGCTGAACGCACCGCTGTGCGCGCCCGCGCCGTATGACAGCATTTATATTTATTATGTCACAGCGCAAATGGACTACTATAACAAGGATTTTGAAAGCTATAACCACAACAGTATTTTGTTTCAGGATGCGCTGGAGGAACTGCAAAAATGGCAGCGCCGCACAGCGGCACTAGACCGCACAGCGGTGATTCGCAATGTGTGGTAAAAGAAAGGAGGGGGCTTTGTGTTAAGAGGGCTTACGAACTACAGCACGTTGCAGCGCCGCCCCATCACGTCGTTTGGTGGGCTGCAGCGCGGCGAGGAGACGGAAGTGAACGAGTTTTCCGATATGCAGGGCATGAGCGGCAGCGGACGTGGTACGCTGTCGAGCTGCGGGGCGCTGAAAAAGGCCGCGGCAGCGGTAGGCACGGGGCAGGTGCTGGCGGTGGAAAACGGCAGTTCCATGGATTTCTATTCGCTGGGGGAAGGCGGATTCTATAAAAACGGGACACTGCTCCCATTGAAACAGTTTGGGTTAGGTACCAGTATAGGCGTACCGTCCGGCAGAATGGAGGAGGTAAAGGCACGCTGTCAGGAACTTGGGCTGCCGGTGGAAATTTCTGTTACAAGCTATGGATATTTAGACAGCACTTGGATTGGTGACTACCAAAAAACAAAACTGGTGCGTTACGGCAATTTTGTGATTGCAGTCCCGCAAATGCTGATTACCGACGGAATCAACACCTATTTCTGGAAAGGGCATTTTTTTCTCATGCAGGACTATCAGTATTACAGTGACTTGGAATTGTATTATCCAGGTCTGACCGGAATAGACGGTTTGTTTCCGGACGGAGAAGCCATCACGGTCAGGCTGAACGGTCATGAATTCCTCACCGGTTACACGAAGGTGGATCCGGATAAAACGATGATGCGGAAGCTGGTGCCGGAGGGGAAGACGGGCAGCGGCGGCGGAGGAAAAGCGCTGGCGGAGGTGCTGCGCCCGGGCATGGTGAATTTCACCGATGTGACACATGCCTATAACCGTATGTTTGGGGTGAGCGGCAACCGTATTTATGCCTCCAAACAGGGCGATATCCATAATTTTAATTATTATAAACTTACGCCGCTGGATAGCTGGTGGGCGGACACGGAATCGGGAGAAGATTTCACGGCGCTCACATCGCTGAGCGGTCGGGTGGTGGCGTTTAAGAAAATGTCCACCTATGAAGTCTATGGCGTTAACGCACCCTACACGGTCAAGGACGTCAGCCGCAGTTTTGGCTGCGTGAATCCGTTCACGGTAGCGGAGGTGGCAGGCGTGCTGGTGCTGCAAACAAAAGAAGGGCTGCACGCCTATGGCGGCAGCCGGTTTGTGAACATCCAATATCCGCTGGGCGATTTGCTGCCGGAGGCGGACGCCATGGCATGCGGGACGGGCAGCAAATATTATATCGTAATGGCAGGACGGCTGTATTGCTACGACTATTATCGCGGCGCATGGTATTGTGTCAGCGGCGAAACACCGGCGGGACTCTGCACTTGTGCAGGGGGCGTGTTTATCAACCTGAATGGGACGCTGTGGCAGTTGCCGGAGAGCGACAGCCCCGCGCCGGCGTCGCAGGAAACCAAGGAACAGCCGTGGTATTTTGAAACCACTGCCATCAACCGTGATTTCACGGAGGGGCTGCTCAGCAGTGTGGAATTGAAATTGGCGTGTGAGGACGCATCGTTCACCGTTTGGGTGTCCCATGACGGCGGCGCCTATGAAAAGGTGCAGGACGTGGAGTGGCAGCAGGGCAAACGGTTTGTGGCGGTTCCGGTCCGTCCGCGTATGTGCGCTGAGTTCCGCGTGAAAGTGACGGGCAGCGGGCACGTGACGCTGTGCGGCATGATGTTGAACCAATATAAAGGAGGGAGTGTGAGCCTATGCAGTCGATAGACGCACAAGTGCGCGGCGATGTGACACACCAACTCACGCTGTTGCGTCAGGATATGGAAGAGGGGCTGGCAAACATCACAGAAAACAATTTGAAACTGTCCCAGCCCTACGCTGCCAGCCGCAGCGGAAATATAGAACTGGAGCTTGCGGAAGTAAGCGGCGCAAAAACGCTGCAGGTGTATCAGGACGGCGTGCTGTACGGCAGCGTACAACTTCTTTGAGTTTCATACATATAATGAAGCGGGGGAATTTGCCCCATAAAGGAGGAACTAACCTATGAAAGTATGTATTGACGCGGGACATGGCGGCAAAGACAGCGGCGCGGCAGGTGCGACCGTGGCGGAAAAATGGATTGCGCTGGACGTAGCGCGGCGCGTGGCGGAGAAATTGCGTAATTCCGCAATTGAAGTGGTACTCACCCGAGACGAGGACTATTTTGTGGAACTCGCGGAGCGTGCGAATCTCTCCAACAACGCCGGTGCGGATATTTTTATTTCCATTCATTGCAACAGCGCCGGTGAAAGCGCGCGCGGGACGGAAGTCTGGATTTATCCGGGCGAAAAAAACGACCGTCGGCTGGCAGAGGATATTTTGCAGCGGCTGGTGGAACGCACAGGATTCCGCGACCGCGGCGTGAAAGAGGAAAATTTTGCGGTGCTGCGGCTGACAAAATGTCCGGCAGCACTGGTGGAACTGGGATTCATCAGCAATCCACAGGAGGAACAAATCATGAAAACTTTTGACTACCAAGACGAGGCGTCCACGGCGATTGTGGAAGGGATTAAAGCCTATGCCGGTATCAGCGAACCGGTGGAGCCGCCTGTGATTGCGCAGCACTGGGCGAAACAGTATTTGGACGCATTGCAGGCAAAGGGATTGATTACAAATCCGGACGAATGGGAGGATTTTGACAGTCCGGCAAGCAAAGGACAGGTATTGGCGCTTTGCGCAAAATTGGCAGACCGTCTGTAATAGGCGGCTGCCCGCCTTCGGGCGGAACAAATGACAAAAGGAGGAACAGTTATGGCATTTAATGCGGACAGAAAATTTGACAGGCTGCTGGAGCTGATGAATAAAATCGGGCGTACATCAGAATCGTTTGAGCGGCGGGCGGAGCAGCTGGAAAACAGCAGAATCAGTTATGACGCAAGCACAGACCCGGAATATCTGCGCGGCAAACGGAAACGGCAGGAAGCGGCGGAGTTACAGGTGGACGTGATACGCGGCAACGATTCAGAGAGTACGCGCGGGTATGATAACTCCTGGAACAACACGCAGATCAAAACGGTTCAGGAGGGACAAGCAGAGAATGAAGCGGAGATTCAAAAGCAAATGCGACAACAGAAAATCGCTGCTTTTGAACAGGACAAGCAGCAGCGGCTGCAACGGCTGAAAAACCGGTTTGCACAGGTGCGTTATCAGGAGATTTATGACCTCAACAAAGCCGCGGAAGATTATAATTTCACCGTTGACTGGAACTACCGCCGGCAGCAGGAACGGCAGAAATTAAAAGATAAGAGGGCATAGGAAAGACGCAAACAATATGGTGTTTGTTATGCTTCTCTTGGCAAAACAATAGGCATGAGAGTCGACGCTCTCATGCCTAGAAAAAGGGGGGAATGATGATGGAAACCGGAGCGGCAAAATCGCTGTTTGCAGTGGTGTTGGGGGTGTTTGCCTATCTGCGCGGCGCATTGAATGAACTGTTGGTGGTGCTGGCAATGTTTATGCTGGCGGACTATGTCATCGGCGTGACGAGTGCGCTGTTGCAGGGGGCGTTTACCGTGCGCAAAGGGATTTCCGGCGCGGTAAAAAAAGCATGCTACTTGCTGCTGGTGCTGATTGGTTTTTTGCTGGACTATGCTATCGGCTATATTGGCGCGCATACCGGCATTCAGATAGAAACCAGCGGCATGTTTGGCTACACAATTATGTGCTATCTGATTGGCACGGAAGGACTATCCTGTCTGCGCGGACTGGGGCGTATGGGACTGCGCGTACCGAAATTTTTTCTGAAAGGGTTTGGATTGCTGCAAAGCGCGGCTGACCCGGAAGGGGCGGCGGACGGACAGCAAGACGGCAGGGAATAATAGCGATATCTTTGGAATAAAAATGCAAAAAATGGGTATCCTTTGCAATAGAAACTTGCGCGTTAAGCGGCAGCGGGACAAGCCGGTTCCAGTCCCGTTTTGAATCAAAGGAATGCCGTGTGCAGAAAAAAGGAGGAAATCCCATGGAACAAATATTTTACAAAACAGACAACGGCGTATTGCTGTCCGTTTGCGGCGGTACAGCAGAGTTGGAGGAACTCACGGCGGGAACAAGCGAGGGTGCGGCGGAAAAGCATTTGCCTGTGGTGGAAGTGGACGGCAGCCGTGTGAGCGTGAAAGTGGGCAGCGTGTTTCACCCTATGACAGCGGAACACAGCATTGATTGGATTTATTTGCAGACGTGTTGCGGCGGTCATTTGCGGCGGCTGAAAGCGGACGGGGAACCTGCCGCGGTGTTCACGCTTGCGCCGGAAGAAACACCCAAAGCGGCATATGCCTATTGCAATCTGCATGGTTTTTGGAAAACGGAGATATAGCGCCTAAAAAAAGACGAACACGATAGCAGGTCTATCGTGTTCGTCTTTTTTTGGTAAGAACTGTTTTGGCGGATTCTTCTTTAAAAATGTCCCCCAAATTTCACTACGGATATTTCTCCCTTGAAAATGTCCCCCGAATTTTGACGTAGTCAAAATTCTCCTCCTCTTACTTTTCTTAGGAGAAATATCCT
>JAAWTG010000057.1 GCA_022801925.1 Clostridia bacterium
TGATGACGGATTCGACATGCCCACAGGATTGTAGCTTTGTTTCGCATTCGCCTTGAAATACAGCCCCACTGCCGCGTTCATGCACAGTTCAAACCCATTCCCCTGATTCGTCACCACCAACCCTTTTTCCGGCGTCAGTTCAATCCCGTTGCCGTCCTGCAAGGGTTTTCCGTTTTTGTCCCGCGGTCCTTCCACCGTCAGCGCGCCGTTGCTCAAATATACGCCGTTTCCGTCCACGCGGAACGTCTGCACGGACGGGCGGTCTGTTTTGTTCGCGATAATCTCCAGATTCTTTCCCGCCAACAATTTCCCTACCACGTTTTCCGCCGCCACATGTCCGTTGCTAATCGCCGTGCGGCTTGTCTGCCAGCCGTCGTCCGTGAACGCCAGCAATCCCGACATCAGCCGCATTTCATGCCCTTCCAGCGACGCTTGCTCCGAGCTGACCGTGATGCCGCGGTTGTCTATCACCACCGTTTGATGGTCGCCCGCTTTCACTGCCTGCGTTGCCGCGTCCCATTCATGGTTCAATATCTGTTCCACCGCGTTGTTTTGCGCGTTGTTCCACTGTTCCTGATGCAGACTCAGCGCCGCATTGGTGGTCTTCGTCCGTTTGAACAATTCCTTCACCAGCGCGTCCGGCGTTTTCAAGTTGTCCTGATTCGTGAACTTCACGCGCAAGGTATTCTGGTCGGGGTCATAGTCTATCCCCACCACGCGCACCACGTAGTCTTTCTTCGCCGCGTCGCGGTGACGGATATGCACCATGTCGCCCAGCGACAGCTTATTCCAGTCGTCCTGACAACTCACAATTTTCCACAGGTTCACAATGTCTATTTCAAACTGTACCGGCGGCTGCCACATCACCGCAAACGCATTTTTCGCGTCCGTATAGAGCTGTCCCGCCGCCTCGCGGTATTCATTCGTTCCCATGGCTTCCGTCAAGTCCGGCACGCCGATGTCCGTGTTGGTATAGACGCTTTCCTTGATGAACTTGTTCATCTCCTCCGGCAGCTCCCGCAGACGCTGACGCGTTTCCTCGTCCTGTGCGGTTTCTATCAGCGTCCCGAGATAATATTCATACGACACTTTTTGGTTCAGTTCCTCCAGCTTTTTCGCATACCAATCCACTTTTTCTTCCGCCGCCGTCACCTGGTTTTCCATTTCCTGCACTGCCTTGTCGATTTTGTCTTTCACAGGATAGAGGTTTGTCCCGCGACGGGTGATGGTTTTCTTTGCCCTGTCCAGCGTATAGTGGTAGTCCGCAATCAGCGGCTGTCCGTTCAGCTCCACGCTAATCTCGCGGTCCCCCTCCGGTTCAAACGGCTGTGCAGTCTCGCCGGGCGGCACAATCTGTTTCAATCCCGCGCCGTTGCCGCTCCATGTCACAACGTTTTTGTCCTCCAGCAGTTCCACTTCATACGTTGTCGCCACGTAGTTATCGAATTTTTTCGTAGTCCAATTTTCTTCTTTCTGGGATATGCTGGGTACCTGCACTTCCCCCAGGCTGCCGCTGCCTTTTTTCACGCCTGCAAACAGAAAACGGCTCCCTTTTTTCCACCGCTCCGTCAACGACAGTTCCGGCGAAAAATCTGTCAATTCCTGATTGCTGTTTTCCTTCTGCCACACGTTGAAATCCAGATAGGTTTCCCCTTCCGCATTTTCCCGCACGGTGTTTGCCATTTCCACCAATGCGCTGATACGCGCTTCATATACCTTTTGCAGTTCCAGCAATGCGTCATATCCAAACTTTTCCACGTCAATTTTAATGTTCTCAAAATCCAGCCGCGACAAATCTTCTTCGCTTTCAAACCCTGTCCCGTCCGCTTTCAAAAACAGTCCTTTGATGAACTTGTCGTCAAACACACCGAATTCTTCGTCGATTTTCTCGCGGTATGCTTTCAGGTTTTCCTCCCGCTGCTTCCGGTCTGCCTCGCTCCCCACCGTCACGCCCAGTTCTTCCATGAGTTTGTCGAACAGTTCCCTCGTGCGTTCCACCGCCTTTTGCATCAGTTCCAGTGTCTCGCGCAAATCCGTTTTGCTCACCGTTCCATAGCGCAGGTCGTGCAGTTTTTTCTGCTGCCCTTTCTTTTGCTCCAATAGCGCCTGAAATATGGTGCTTTTATCCCCTTTTTCAATGTCCGGGTCTTGCATCTCCTGCAAATAGGTTTCATAGCCGTCCAGCGCGTCCAGCAGTTCCTGACTCATGTATTCGCGGCTGCGGAAATAGGAAA
Organism: Clostridia bacterium; assembly: GCA_022801925.1. Lineage (GTDB taxonomy): Bacteria > Bacillota > Clostridia > RUG12999 > RUG12999 > JAAWTG01. The sequence continues at coordinate 2,235 of JAAWTG010000057.1, forward strand.
AGTCCTCCAGATAGGGTTTGCCCGCCGGATTGTTGTCCGCGTCCTGTATGCTGATGTCGTCTTTCCCATAGGCATACAGCCGCGTGGTGATTTGACTGTGGTCAATGTTTTCCCCAAACGTTTTGATGTAGTTCTGCTCTGTCATGTATAGCCCGCTGTCCCTGCCATAGATGGCTTTGACAAATGTGCAGGACGTTTCCTGCGTTTCTTTTTCCGGTATGTAGCGCTCATTGCCGCACCGCAGCGTCCCTTGGTCATAGTACAGATAGTGCGATTCTCCACACACCGGACACGTGTTATATACCGTGATGTCGTAGATGGAGATTTCTTTTTTCATCGTGTCAAACTGAAAAATGCAGCGGAAACTTTTTTGCAGTTCCGTCAGAAATTCATAGACCGTGCCTTCCGAAAAGCTGAACGTCCGCGCTTTTTCCAGCACGTCCTCGTCCAGCCGTCCCACTCCGTCTCTGCCGTCTCCATAGGCAAGCGTCCAGCCGCCCGTGATTTTCCCCTCTTTCCAGTTGCACCCCATCTTACGCACCAGCAAATCTTCCAGAATCCCGGGCTCGTTTTCATTCTTTGTCACCAACTTACGCGGTTTATCTATCTCCGCGTCCAGCATGGACGTATAGTCCCGCAGGTTTTTACTCACAAACTCATATTCGAGTGAATATGCCTGAATTTCTTTCACGTCTTTGTCGTCAATTTTGGTGTTCACCTGCGCGATGATAAACCGCTGACGGTCTGCTTCATCTTCCTCCGGCTCCCGCGACACTTCGATGATGTAGTCCCCGCGGCACAAGTCCCAATAGGGGTTCTTCTTCCGCTTGTGTCCCTGCATGACATACTTGGATATCTCCAGATTCAGTTCGTCATACGCGTCCCACGCAAACGCAAAACTTCGGCCGAGTATCCCGTCGATATATCCCAGCGACGCATATGCCACCCCGTCCGGTCGTTTCAGTTCCATTCGGTATTCCGCCGGACAGATCCTGTTCCTCACATCACTTAACATCTTCCTTCCTCCTTTTGACGTTATTACAGCAAGATGGGATATTGTGTGCGCACCGACAAAATGCATCTGCCCTCGACCTCAATATCGTTTGACCCAAATTCCAACGATACGAATTTTTTGTTGCAGTTGTCCAGCCGCGTCACATAATTCTTTTGGTCTGTTTTGAGTTCGCCTTTTCCCATATGAATATAGACGGTTTCGCCTTTTTCCAGCGGATTTTTCCGCGCATAGCCGTTCCACGGCTGCGAACGCAAAACAAACTTTTCCGCCGGTTTGGTGTTGCGGGTGTTGCGGATACTGTAATATAATTCGTTTTTGTCCACTGTGGGGCGCGTTTGCGCGTTGGGATAGTCCGTTTCGTCAAAATGCGGAATTTGAATCTCCATTTCCAGCGCATTATAGCCAGGGTGGTTCCCGATATGATTGATATTGAACGTGAATACGCCGTTGTTATAGCGCAAATCATAGCGTTGTTCCAGTTTTTTGCTCCACCCCCACGGTGCGTCGCACTGTGCGCTGAGCGTGATATAGCCGCTGTCGTTCGTCCCCATCTGCAATTTATTTTCGTCCGAAAACACGAGATAGTAGACCACGTCCGGCGTATCGTCCGCGATAAACGGGCAATAGTCCGGCTGGAACAACCATTTTGCGATTCTGCGCAATTCTTTTTGTCCCATGGGCTGCACAAACCCCAATTCAATCTCCCCGCTGAGCACCTGTTCTTCAAATCCGAAGGAATAGGGGCAGGGGTTATAGCGCAGTTTCTCCGTCACCAGTTCCCGTTTTGCGCCGAACTGCCGCCCAAAAATTCCATCGTCGGCGTGCACTAAAAACACGCCGAATTCTTCGGAGGAACGTCCATTAAAATCAAAATAACATTCTCTAAACAACTTTTGCCGCCGCCTTTCTCATTTTTTTATAGTCGCATACCGCTGCCGCGCAGTTCTGTCCCCAACTGGTCTAGAATGGTTCCGCCCGCGTCTTGCAGCGCCTGCACTGTCTGCGCGTCCGCGCTGCCTTCCACGTTGATATATACGTCGCCTATGGTGTTGGTGTTTTGAATCACCGGCGTGAGGTTCATGGTGGGCGCGAATTGTCCATATGCCGCCGCCTGGTCCTGATATGCCGCCGCCTGGTCCTGATATGCCGCCGCCACTGCACCGCTTGCCGAATAGCCCGCCGTGCCGCCCAGCGCTTTCAGCGCGTCCAGATATGCCCGTTGTCCTTCCGACAATCCATAGATTTTGCCATATGCTTCAATCTCTTCAATGCGTTCCCGCCGCAGGGCAGCGTCATTTTTCAAGTAGCTATATAACCGTTCCGCTTCCCCATATTCTTTTTCCACGCCGCCGTTAATGCCGTAGTAATATTGCCGCATGACAGCGTCCAGCGTGTCTTTATTATATTTATGCGACCCCTGCGCGCCGGTACGGAAGTCCGTCAGCATCATATCGACAATGGTTTTCAGATAGTCTTTTTGGTCTGCCACGCTCAGCCCTTTGTCCCGCCGGCTCGCAATGACGTCCATTGCCCTTGACAGTTCATCGTCCCGATATTTGATGTCTTGCAGCAACAACTGATAATTATGCGCATAACTCATGCCGGTCTGCGATGTGTCTCCGCCGTTGCCTGTTTTGTCGAACACCACATTGGGATTATACCCGAACGCTTCCAGCCAATAGCCGATTTTCTGCATATCGTCCGTGATGAGACTTAAATTGTGGAACAGGTTTGTGAATTCATAACGGTTCAAATCATTGAAATATTCCCCTGTTTCCACTGCATAGTTTTTCCATGCGTTGGTGAGTTCCTGTGTGACGCGAACGCCATGCTTATAGATGTCGTTATAGGAATGAATGGCTTCTTCCTTGAACTCGGTGAACTGTCCTGTTGCCAGCACCTGATTGGCTTCGTTTGCAATGTTTTTCTCCGAATAGCGTTCGTCCAGTTTCTCCTGCTCCCGCTCGAATCTGTCGTCGTTATCCTCCTGCATTTTCTCAATGCTTTCCTGCTGCTTTTTCCAGTCCTCTTCCAACGCTTTGCGGATTTCGCTATATTCATGTTCCCGCTGCATTTCGGCAATGCGTTCTTCCTGTTCCCGCAGTTGTTTTTCCAGTTCCAGCCGCTGCATACGCGCGCTGTCGCTGTCGTCCAGCGCAAGCAGGTCGATACGCTGCTGCAATTTATCGCGAATTTCTGTCTCCTTTTGCAGTCTCCGCTGATAGTCATCGTTGCTTTTCAGGTCGTCCAGCAAATTGAGCTGGCGTTCATAGACCTTTTCCGCCTGTTTCAGTTCATCTGTCAACTGTTCAGACCGCTTCTTATGTACTTCCTCCAACGCCTCAAGTTCCTGCTGCTTGCGTTTGCGAATCATGTCCACCACTTTGTTATAGGCTTTTTGCTGCTGCGCCTGTAGTTCGCCATATGCCTGTTGCAGCGTACTAATCGCGCCAAGGCGCGCCTGTTCCATTTCATACCATTCTTTTTTCTGTTTTTCCAGTTCTACGATAAGTTCCTGAAACCGTGCGCGCTGTTCCTCCGGCAGCCGTTCCAACTGCTGTTCTACCGCGCTTTGAACGATTTCTCCGCGGATATTAAAGAACTTGTCCGAATCCCAAATACCGAATTTGTTTTGCAGTTCCTCCCGATATAGGTTTGCCAGCCGCGTGGATTCCGTTTGCTGCGTGTGCGCTTCCGCAACGGTGTTGTTTGCCGCAACAAACAAATCGTCATATGCCATGCTGCGTTTCTTGGGGTCAACCGCAACGCTGAGCTCGTTTTTATAGAAATCTATCAGCGCGGTTTGGCTGTCTTTTAAGATGTCGCGCTGCGCTTTGGCTTCCTGCGTCATTTTTTCGTATACGCCAAGGCATTCCTGCAAAACTTGATAGCGTTCCTGTTCGGTCAGTGTCGCGTCGCTGATACGCGTGTCGAGTTCGCGCAAATAGGCGCGTTCGTCGCCGCTGCGTTCATAGGCATATTTCGCCTGCCGCAGATAGGACTGCTCAATCTCACGGTTATACTGCCAGCGTTGTTCCTCCGTATAGGCGCGGTTTTCCAGTCCCCATTGCAAATCATTGACATATTGCCGTTCGTTGCCGGTTTTCTGGTATTTCCCCTGTGCCATCTGCAAATATTGCGCATATGCGCGCGCCTGCGCTTGGTCCATGTTATAATAGATTTCTTTCAATTCTTTTTCCGTGAACCCTGCGCCGCTGCTCAGCAGCCGTTTATACCCTTCCATGGTCTGATAGGCGTCCTGCGTGAAGCGTTCACTGTCCGCAACTTCATTGATAAGCTGTGCACGGTAGGCTTTTTTCGCCTGATATATTTGCTCCTCCAGCGCCCATTTCTCTTTTTGCGTCTTAGCAAGATTCTGGTAGGCATATTGCAAATCGTTGACATATTTGAGCAGGTCGTCGTCATATTCTCCCATGTTCTTTTTGTGGTTCACCAGTTCCATGTATTCCGCCAGCGGATTGACCCGCTGCACAACCTGACCTTGACTGCTGCCCGTTTTCTTCTTCGCCTGCTCCTCCAACTGCGAATTCGTTTTCCTTAGTTTTTGATTGATTTCCATATAACGCGCTAGTTGCTTAAAATTAGAAGTGCTCTGCAACTGTTCACCCAAGCTGCTCATCTTATCCGCGAGTTTCTGCTCAGACGCCGAATCCTGTTGTTTTTCTGACTTGTCCCCTTGTGCTATCAGTTTTTCTGTGACGCCCCCCAACATACTTCCCTGCAATTTCCGTCCAATCATCGGTTTCACTGCATTATCTTGTATTCCTGCATATACTACCGGTTGTGCAGGTAGTTGTACAGGTATACATTTAGTAATAACTTCCATATCTGGTCCTATGGGTACCCGGAATGCCATATACTCTTCCGCCAGCCCCGTATGTTGTTGTATAACATCAGCCGTTTGGAGAATTTGTTTCCCAATTCCATGTGGCGGCAATAATTGGGGATACTCTATGTAATTAGGGATTTCAGGTATTTGGGGAAGTTCCGGCAATGGAATGATTTTCATCTCTGTAGTGACTATTTCATCTTGTGTATTTTCATAAACTTTTGGTAAGTTTGTTCCACCAAGTAATATATCATCTTGAATAATTTTTAACTTCTCCGCCCATTCCTGTTGCTGTTCATCTGTATACTGTTTTACTTCATCTACGGTTTTATTAAATTTATCTCTAAACACTTGTCCCAAATTTGCTATATCATTAGATTCCAGTCGTAAGCCTCTTTTTTTAATGTCTTCAATTCCAATACTTTTGACTGCCATTTTCTGCGTATCACTCATATTTTGATAATCATCATTTTCTCGAAGATAATACTCACCAATCGTATCAAACCATTCAATTGCCCACTCATTTATCTCCCTGTCATATTTTTTTATCACCTCTGGATCATTGTAACGAAACAGAAATTTGTTTCGATTTTTGTTTAATATTAGCAAGGATGCGGCTATCCCTTTATCAATTTGCGCCTCCTCTTGGAACTTATTTTCATTATATGATAATTGATCCTGTAAATCATTTAAAAATATATCTAATTCTTCCATATTCATATCTGCAATAGGTACGCCATCTATTGAAACACCTAAATCTTTTAGTCTTTTTTGCGTTACACGTATTTGTGTCTTTAATGTCTTTATTTGTTGATAATTATCATCTGTACCCGATATCGTCTTTAATTGCCCCACTTGTTCATACAATGTCATCATTTCTTTATAACGATTTCCCATCACCTTTGCATAATTTGCCTCACTCTGCAACACATTTTCATCTGCGTCTATTAGATTATTTACTACATCAAAATACACTCCTGCCATAGGTATACTATTGAATACTCTTTTCTCTATTTCAGATTGCAATTGGGGATTCTTTATATATTTTGCACCAGCTACATTAACCAAATGAGCCGCTAAACCACTATCGTCTGCATAATTAGCAGCATATTCTATTGTGTCCAATAGAAAATTGTTTTTTAATGATAAATTGTAATTCTCAAGCGGATCTTTTACAGTTAGATTTCTCATTTTTACTATTCGTTCTATTTGTTGTAGCACTAAATAACCAGCGAGGTTTTGAGTCGCTATACTATTCAAAGCTGTCTTCATTCCAGCATCTGCTATTTTATATATTGTGGAATCCGGTAAAACATATACCTTCTCCATTTGAAATCTACTTTTTTTGCTCATTATATTCACCTCTTACGTGTTCTATTTAAAAATGATGCAGGCAAATAATGGTTCTAGTATTAAAACGATTGTTTGCCTGCATCATTTTTAACATTTTATTCTATCGTTTTATCCTTCTGAAATAAATTCTCTAAAAATGCTTTGTGCAGCGCGATATCTACGTCATGCTCCAATGCTTGCACCACTTCTTTCAGGCAAGCGTCCTGTTTGCACCGCTGTATTAAGTTCAGCGCCCGCTCTCCACGCACAATTTTCTCCACGTCCACGAGTTCTTTCCCTTGTTCTTCACTGAATATTGTTGGCAGCGGCAAATCCGTCATAGCCTGCCAAAAAGCTACGCTGAAGGCAATGTCCCGATTGAAGCTTACATCCAGTCCTTCCACAAAACAGTTGTCCACAATAAACTTCAAAAAAGCATATTTTTCTCCTGCCGGAAGCGCCGTTTTCACATTGACGCAAAACACTTCTCCGTTAATATCATAGTCTAACCGAACTGTCTTCTCTTCCGCTTCTCCCAATATCAAATCCACCGATTCCAATGCTTTTGTTTCCATGCAAATTCCTCCTATTTTTCCAGTATATTTTTATAATATTTGCAGTAGCGCGCCGGGTGGTCGCTGATCACATATTTTTCTTCCTGTTTGCACCATCTCTGGCAGTGGCATAGCTGCCCTGTTTTGCGGCAGGAAATACGTGTCTTGCCGGAACTGTCCCGATATTCCTCCCGATTTTTCCACTGCTGGTATTGACATAGTTCCATTTCTTCTCACCTTTAAAAAAGAAGGGGCGGCAAGCCGCCCCCCACTGCGTTAGACTTTTTTATTCAGCTACTGTCACTTTTGCTGTTGCTGTGATAGTTGTATCTGCATTATAGGTAACTGTCACAGTAACCGGCTCGGTTGTCGCCGCTTTGGCTTCCAGTTCGCCCGCTGCACTTACCGTTACTTTTGTGTCGTCCGAAGATTTGAACGTACAATCTTTTGTCACATCAAACGGCATAAAAGTTGCCATGGAATTTTTCACGCCGCTGACCATGATAGCTTCCGTATCGCCGACTTTCATTTCAAAAGTTTCTTTCAGCGCAATTTTATCCACTTTCATGCTGTCGCCAGCTACTTCTTCCACATTCAGAACTGCCAGAGACAATTTGCCGTCGCTGCATTTGGAGGATTTAGAAGCCAACGCTTTTCCGTTCAGCGCAATGGTGTCGCTGTCGCCCATGGTTCCGGCAAATTCAATGTTGCCGTCCAACTGGAAGCGGTTTACTGTCAGCGTGATGGTTTTCACATGCGCGCCCGTTTCGCCGTTATATACCTTTTTGTTCATGACCAGTTTGATAATTGCCGGCGCTGTATCGCGACCCATTTCAAGCTGTGCGGAAGGCACTTCTGCTGCATAAACAACGCTTACGCAATCGCCGTCTTTTGCATAGTCTGCAACGGAAATCGTTTTTGCGTCTTCTGCCGCAACTGCAATAGCAATTGCCTCGCCGTCATTGTCCAGATAGACATGTTTGCCCACCGGTTCTTCCGGCAGTTCAATTTTTCCATTTGCCACTTCGCAGGAAGCTGTTCTTCCTTCCACAACAAACCGTCCCAGATTGAATTTTTCTCCGGTTTGCAGTGCGATTCTCTTTTCGTCAAAGTCCAGATTTGTCAGAGAAATGGACAGTTCTTTGCTGGTCGGAATGCTGAACAACGCCAGATTTGCGCTGCCGCCTCTTTTTTCCTGCATTTCTGTGGTTAAACTAACGGAAGATTCGCTCAGCGCATCCGCTTTTGCAAAATATTCTCCGTCTACCGTATACAAAAACGCATCCCATGCGTTCATTGTATAATTGTACTTTTTGCCTGTTACATCTTGTGTTGCTGCCATAGTGTTTTACTCCCTTTCTGTTTTATAAATTTTGAAATTGGTTTTCCAAATCCGCCGTCGTTACCAGTTTCTGGTATGGGTCATATTCATATCCGCCGCTCATCCAATGTGAAACATTTTTAGTAATATACATTCCCGACATTAAAATGGTATATTCTTCCCGTTTTTGGATATTGGAAATCAAATGATAAAACTTTCGCAGCGGAAGGTTCATCACCGCGTCGTAGGATTTGAGAAACAAAAAAGCGCTGTCTATCATTTTTTCGATAGTCGGCGCTTCTTTTGCAGATTGTCTCTGCATTGCTTTTAACTTTTTTTCCAGTTCCCTGCGCATAGCGGGCGGGTATTTTTTATAAGCCACATCAATCCCGTTATGATACAAAATCAGGTCTGCCAATTCTTCAAACTCTGCTTTCCCCAATACCGTATACTGCTGCGATTGTTTTTCCATCAGCTGCAATACGATTTTTCTGTTTTCATTCTGAGGGTCTTTAAAATCATATTCAAAGTCTCTGAATGCGCTGCGCATGAGCAGTTGGAAAGACTGCACCAGCGTATAGTATTGGGCGCGTTTTTCTTCCTGCTCCGGCAACTGCCCCCGCATCATCCGGTCTATTATTGTTAAAATCAGTTCCAGCCGCTCCAGCGGCATGAGCGTGATATCTTCAAAATCGACCGGGTCTGCAAGGAGACAGTGACAGGCCATATTACATATGCGGATATCTTTGGTTAAAAACGGATAGATGGTAAGCCCCTTATATTCCAAGGGACGGCAATCATCAAAATATGATTCATAACGTCTGATAATTTCCTGCACGGTTCTCCTCCTATCTTTTGCCGAAGCACTCTTTTGAAACGTTTTGAAAAAGTGCATACGGGATTGTTTGATGTGTCTTCCTCCGCCCGCCTACCATGGCGCAGAGGAGGAATCTGCCCGAATACTCTTGTGGTTTCTTGGTTTGCATATCGATTTTCAGACAAGGCGTGCAGCCGGAAATTTCAGCCGCGAAATAAAAAACCGAACGCAAACACAGAGACTATATTAGTATTCATATATCACTTTCTTTTGAACCGCAGCGCAGTGAACCGTTGGCTGTTTATGCTTAGACATATTTAGGGCAAATTTTTATCTATTTTTTAACCACCGGCAGCGTGTTTTATATAAAAAAGTCACCGGACAGATTCCCTGCCGGCGGCTTCTGATATTCCATTCTATGTAATCAATATTCCCATGTCCCGGACGACATGCCCGCTTGCTGTTCCTGCGCTTGCTGCTCCTGCCAAAGTAATTCGTCATAAAAATTCGCCATGGTCGTTTTGACATAAGGCGCAACCCATAAAACTGCAATACCACAGGTTACAAGGACCAACAGATACCAGAAAAAGAAGGACAGCAACAAAATATAGCAGTTCCATTTTTGTCCTTTCATCAGTTCTGTGCTGCGTTTCATTGTTGCAATGATTCCAAGTTCTTTTTGGTCATACATAATATAGTTTATCAGTATAAACGTAAGTGAAATATAAGCGACAGCAACACTAGCGCCTATCGTTAGTATCCATACAATCATCTTATTTATATGAACCGATCTAACAAGTTCTTGTAATACCGGAAACGGTAATTTCATAATCCAAATGCATATTGCAATGACAAGAATTTTCCCAACCTGTGCAAACGGTAAAAAGATGTCTCCAAAATAAGTTGTTTCGCCCCGGTGCAGTTTTAAAAAAATCCACTCATATCCTGTTGGCATCACAAACGCTAATGGAATCAGACATACGACAATCAAAATCAGTACAATGATACTCCCTAAAATACTTACCCCCGATAGTGCATCTATCAGCTCAACTACCAGAATCATCGCCAGCCATATTCCCATGTACCCCAGAGTAACACCTGCCGCCTTTCCCCATTTTCCGGATAGTTCCTGCCATGCGTTTTGCTTTAATTCCTTTCTGGTTAACATCATCCTCTCCCCTTTTTATCATAATACGGGGGATATTACCCAATATACCACGCTTTTTAGTTACCCCCCTTTTAGTATACCATATCTGTTCTTAAATTTCAAGTATTGATTTCCCAGCTCCTAAAAAATGAAAAATGAATACTTGCTAAAACGTCCTCCTTATGTTATAGTATTGATATACAGAAATTTCCTTATGGACGAAAGGGTGGATAACGCTATGAGAAAGATACTGAAAAAGTATACCGAAACAAACCTTATCCTCAGAATCGCCGCCGGCATTATCATCGGCGCGTTGATTGGCATTTTTCTTCCCCACTGGAATGTGTTAGGAATCCTAGGCGATGTCTTTGTCGGCGCACTCAAGGCAATCGCGCCTATCTTGGTGTTCGTGCTCGTCATCAGTTCCCTTGCAAACGCGGGCGGCGGAATCGGCAAACGGTTCCGGACGGTCATTATTCTCTATATGCTCAGCACGCTGCTTGCCGCGCTTGTTGCCGTCAGCGCAAGCAAACTCTTTCCGGTAACACTGACGCTTTCGCAAGCCGCACAGACGGAAGCAGCAGCGCCAAACGGTATTGGAGAAGTGCTGAAGTCGCTGGTACTGAACATGGTTGCAAATCCTGTGAAAGCCATATCCGAAGGAAACTACATCGGCATACTCACCTGGGCAGTGATTCTCGGTCTTTCCCTCAAACAACTGGCAAATCCGGAAACCAAAAAGATTCTCGGCGATATTTCCGAGGCGGTAACAAAGGCGGTTCGTTGGGTGATAAACCTTGCGCCGTTTGGTATCATGGGGCTTGTGTTTACATCGGTATCGGAAAACGGAATCGGTATATTTACCGACTACGGTCGTTTGCTTTTGGTGCTCGTGGGCTGCATGCTCACGGTCGCACTGGTTGTCGACCCGCTCATTGCTGGAATTTGCCTGAGAAGAAATCCCTATCCGCTTGTGCTTCGCTGTTTTAAGGACAGCGGTCTGACTGCATTTTTTACGCGAAGTTCCGCGGCAAACATTCCCATCAACATGGCGTTATGTGAAAAACTTGGGCTGGACAGAAACGTATATTCTGTTTCTATTCCACTTGGTGCGACAATCAATATGGACGGCGCGGCTATCACCATCACGGTCATGACGCTTGCCGCCGCACATACGCTGGGCATTCAGCCCGATATCTTTTCCGCACTGTTTTTAAGTATTCTTGCCACGCTTGCGGCATGTGGCTCGTCCGGCGTTGCGGGCGGCTCGCTGCTTTTAATACCAATGGCATGTTCGCTGTTTAACATCAGCAGCGACATCGCTATGCAAGTCGTTGCAATCGGCTTTATTATCGGCGTTGTACAAGATTCCTTTGAAACTGCAATCAACTCGTCCGGCGATGTGCTGTTTGCTGCCACTGCCGAATTCATGGAATGGAAAAAAGAAGGCAAGGAAATTAAATTTTAAAATACCAAACGGATAGATGTCGATTTTCTATGGTATCCTTTTCCAAAAGAAGGGGTGGCATAGCCGCATACACCACAAAAATGCCGCCCGCTGTTGTTGAACTGAACCAGTTTGTGCAGACAGTACAAAAAAAGCACACTATGGTAAGTTAATAGTACTAGACAACATACTGACTTCGTAACTCATACGGAGTCA
>JAAWTG010000058.1 GCA_022801925.1 Clostridia bacterium
GCAGAATATATATTCTGCCGGTATTTTTGTTTGCCTCCCCCTCATTGTTTTCGTTTCACAAATTCCTTCTTTCTTACCATGTTGTAAACTTTATAATTATTTTTAGTTGACAACCAACTCATTTCATGCTATACTAAAAAATCATAACAACATAGCAGGAGGAAAAAATAATTATGCAAAACAAATCTACTATTTATCAGCTTACTACATGCGCTATTATGACTGCTCTCATGTGTATCTTAGGTCCCATGTCTATTCCCATCGGCCCCATTCCGGTTTCATTTACCAATTTTGTTATCTTTTTGGCAGTTTGTCTATTGGGTACCAAAGGTGCTACCATCAGCTATTTGATTTACTTACTGCTCGGCGCTGTCGGTCTGCCGGTATTTTCCGGTTATGCAGGCGGTCTTGCCAAACTGGCAGGTCCCACCGGTGGTTATCTAGTTGGCTTTATCCTACTGGCACTCATCAGCGGCATCATCATGAAAAAATTTCATGCTAACGCCATTATCACCATGATTGGTTTGGCTATCGGTATGGTGGTTTCCTATTTGTTCGGGACAGTTTGGTTCGTGTTGCAAATGCAATGTTCTGTTTGGTATGCATTGACAGTGTGCGTGTTCCCATTTATCCTTGTTGACGTCATCAAAATCTTTGTTGCGGTCGGTCTTGGCAAATCCATTCGCCTTGCCCTGTCCAAGGCGAAACTGTTGCCGCAGGAATAATCTGCTATATGCTGCATAAGAAAGGAATTTGTATCATGGACGTAAAAATACTTGCCAAAGAAATCATAGAGGGTAAACGGCTCAGTCGCCGTGACGACCTCCGGTTTTTCCTAAATTGTGACTTGACCGCATTATGCGCCGGTGCAGATTTGCTCCGACAGCATTTTTGCGGTGAAAAAGTGGATTTATGCACCATTATAAACGGCAAAAGCGGACGTTGCAGCGAGGACTGCAAATATTGTGCGCAGTCTGCCCATCATCACACCGAATGTGAAGTTTACGGCTTTTTGGACACAGAATCCATTGTTCAGGCAGCACTGGCAAATGAAAAAGAAGGCGTTGCACGTTTTTCCATTGTCACTTCCGGACGCACACTCAATCAACAGGATTTTGAAAAAGCGCTGAACGTCTACCGCGCATTGAAAAAGGCTTGTAAACTTTCATTATGCGCGTCTCACGGTTTTTTAACAGCAGAACAATTCCGCCGTTTGCGCGAAAGCGGTGTGCAGCGCTATCATGCAAACATCGAAACCTCCCGCCGCTATTTTCCTTTTATTTGCTCGACACATACCTATGACCAGAAAATTGAAACAATCAGACTGGCACAAAAAGAAGGTTTCAGCGTCTGTTCCGGCGGTATTATCGGCATGGGCGAAACATGGGAGGATCGGCTGGACATGGCAGTCAGTCTTGCCGAACTTGGTATTCTGTCCATCCCTATCAATGCATTAACGCCCATTTCCGGCACGCCGCTGGAACACCTAAATCCTTTAACGGAAGAGGATATTCTGCGGACAATTGCATTGTTCCGTTACATCAATCCGACAGCACATATCCGTCTGGCAGCAGGGCGTAAGCTGATGAAGCACAGCGGCAGCGCAGCATTTCAAAGCGGTGCAAGCGCAGCCATCACCGGCAACATGTTAACAACCACCGGCGCCACTCTCTCCGGCGACAAACGCATGCTGACAGAATTGGGTCGGGACGTCCTGCCGGACTACTATAACGCTTAAATTCCCTCTTTATAGTATAAAACCGGACATGCTGCTTATGCCATGTCCGGTTTTATGATGTTACTGTTTCTTCCTCATTTTATTACGCTTCACAACTTTAAGCCGCGTGAATTCTTCCCGTTCTTTTTCCTCCAAAACATTGGTGATATCCGCAACAATAGTTTCGTAACGTGGAATGATGATATTTTTCAGCGCATTGGCACGCCGCTGTGTTTTTTTAATATTAGTCGCCAAACGGTATATGGCATTTTCCACCTCAGCCATTTGTTCTGTCAGAATCCGCACATCATCAAAATGTCGTTTCGCTTTGTCCAGTTTCATGCTGGTTCCCATGAATCCATAGGTTGGCTTTACATATTCTTCATTGATATCCACCTGCGGAATTTCTACGCCCATGACACTGCGCATTTTAATTTGCATTTCCTGATGCACCGGCACTGCGTGCGCCAACTGCTTGACGTGCATAATCCCTTCCGTGATATTCGCCTGCTGCAACGCGTCATATGCTTCCCGAAAGGTGGAATCAATTTTTTTCTGCAACGCATCTGCTTTTCCCATCAGCGACATCATTTCATTGACTAAAATCGTCCGCTTTTTGTCCAGCAGTTCATATCCCTGCACAGACAGACGCAGTGTATTCTTTGCCAGAATTAAATTCCCTTTGGTCGCAAACAATATGGAATCCATGTCTCTCACCGCACTTTTCTGTTATATTTCACCTAGAATCACTTCATCAAGCGGACGTTTGGGCACATGCAGCGTTCCGGTTTCGTCCTTATAATATTTCACATCGCCCTGCCACGCTTCCTCTACCGGCTGTTCCGCTTTCACCCCCAGCGCCGCAACGCCAATGAGTTTTTCTGTTTCTTTCAGTCCCAGCATTTTGCTGATTTGGGCATAGTCAATTGCGCCCATCCAGCAAGCGCCAACACCATCCTCCTCCGCCGCAAGCAGAATATTTTCCATTGCGGCGCCGGCGTCCAGTTCATATCCGCTTTTCTTAATTTCCAAATCCGCAATTTGGGCAATATATGCCGTGGGACGTTCGTCCGCTTCCGGCGTTCCCTCCGGTGCAATATAAGCTGCCCAGCGCACATGTTCAAACATGCGATTTACCATTTCTTCTGACTGTACAATCACATATTTCAGCGGCTGCAAATTGGCTCCTGACGGCGCAAGGCGCGCCGCGTCCACATAATCGCGAAGCTGCACGGCAGACAGGGGTGTTTGCGCAAACCGTCTGATTGTCCGCCGGGTTTGTATAACCTCATAAACGCCCATCTCTATCGCCTCATTCTTTATAATATTTTTCCATCATTTCTTTGCTGATACGGTCTAGTTCTGTTTTGGGCAGCAATTTCAGTAACTCCCACCCCATAGAAAGCGTTTTTTCAATGGAACGGTTCTCAAATTTCTTTTGCCCGACAAACTGTTGTTCAAACGTTTTGCCAAACTCCATATATTGTTTGTCCGTTTCACTTAGTTCTTCTTCCCCAATGACCGATGCCAACGCACGTGCATCGCTCACTTTGGAATATGCCGCAAACAATTGGTTGGACAGTTCCGGATGATCCTCCCGCGTAAATCCTTCTCCAATGCCGTCTTTCATCAAACGCGAAAGCGACGGCAGCACAGAAACCGGCGGATAAATGCCTTTCAAATGTAAAGACCGTTCCAAAACAATCTGTCCTTCGGTGATATATCCTGTCAAATCCGGAATCGGGTGCGTGATATCATCATTGGGCATTGTCAAAATCGGAATCTGCGTTACCGAACCTTCCGCATTTTTTATCATGCCCGCGCGTTCGTACAGAGACGCCAAATCACTGTATAAATATCCCGGATATCCTTTTCTGGAGGGAATTTCTCCTTTGGACGAAGAAATTTCACGCAGCGCTTCCGCATAGGACGTCATATCCGTTAAAATCACCAAAACATGCATATTGTGCTGAAACGCCAAAAACTCCGCCGCCGTGAGCGCACAGCGCGGCGTGATGATACGTTCCACTACAGGGTCGTTGGACAAATTCATGAACATGACTACGCGTTCCAGCGCGCCGCTTTCCTCAAAACTGCGTTTAAAATAGTTTGCCACATCGTGCTTCACACCCATTGCTGCAAACACAATCGCAAAATCATCATTGCTACCGCCCGCTAAAGTTGCCTGACTGACAATCTGAACCGCCAGATTGTCATGCGGCATACCGCTACCGGAAAAAATCGGCAGTTTCTGTCCGCGTATCAACGTGGACAATCCGTCAATCGCGGAAATTCCTGTCTGGATAAAGTCCCGCGGATAGTTTCTGGCAACCGGATTCATGGGACTACCGTTCACATCCACTTTTGCCTCAGGGAAAATTTCTCCAAATCCATCAATCGGTCGTCCCACACCGTCAAATACGCGTCCCAACATCTCTTTGGACACTGCCAATTCCATGGTGTGTCCTGTAAAATGTGATACGACATTATCCTCCGCCAGCCCTGTGCTTCCTTCAAACATCTGGACAACGGCTTTGTCTTTGGAAACCGTCACAACCTGCCCCAACCGTTTTTCTCCATTATCTAACACAACGTCCACCATTTCGTCCAGCGCAACATCTTGCACCCCCTCAATGATGACCAGCGGCCCATTGATTTCTTTTAAACCTATATATTCTAATGCCATAAAACTTTTTCACCGCCTCTTTTTAGCCCATCAAGATTGATACTCCTGTTTCAACTGCCCACAAATGCTGTCAATCTCCCTGTCATATTCCTCCAGTTTTTCCAACCGGTCGTTTGTCACATCATATTTGATTGCAATGAGTTTTTCAAAAATACCTGTGTCACGCAGTCTGGAAATCGGCATGGACAAGTCCACCAGTTTCTTTGCCTCATCATATAGATGCAAAATGACCTGCATCATGCGATATTGTTTTTCCAACGGCACATAGGTATCATCTTTATGAAACGCATTTTGCTGCAAATATCCCACGCGAATCACCCGCGCAATTTCCAGCGTGAGCCGTTGGCTGTCCGGCAGCACATCGCTGCCAATCAGCTTCACAATTTCCATCAAATCGCTTTCCTCCTGCAACAGTCCGATAAACCGTGCACGGCACTTTGGAAACTCTTCGCCCACATTTTGTTCATACCAAGATTCCAGTTCGTCGAAATATTCACTGTAACTTGCAATCCATCCAATCGCCGGATAGTGGCGGGAATATGCCAGCGAACGGTCCAGCGACCAAAAACAGCGAATAAACCGCTTGGTGTTCTGCGTCACCGGTTCGGAAAAATCGCCGCCCTGCGGCGAAACCGCGCCAATGATGGATACCGACCCTTTGCTGCCGTTCAAATTATCCACCAATCCGGCGCGTTCATAGAACTGTGCCAGCCGCGACGGCAGATATGCCGGAAATCCCTCTTCTGCCGGCATTTCCTCCAAGCGACCCGAAATTTCGCGCAACGCCTCCGCCCAGCGCGAGGTGGAATCCGCCATAATCGCCACATCATAGCCCATATCCCTGTAATATTCCGCAAACGTAATGCCTGTATAAATCGACGCTTCCCGCGCCGCTACCGGCATATTCGATGTGTTTGCAATGATAATCGTGCGTTCCATCAGCGGTCTTCCGCTTTTGGGGTCTATCAGCTTTGTGAAATCCTCCAATACCTGCGTCATTTCATTGCCGCGCTCGCCGCAGCCGATATAGACAATAATATCCGCATCACACCATTTTGCAAGCTGGTGCTGCGTCATGGTTTTTCCTGTTCCGAAACTGCCCGGAATTGCCGCCGTACCGCCTTTGGCTATAGGAAACAGCGTATCAATGACCCGCTGCCCTGTCACTAGCAGTTTTTCAATTGCACGGCGCACAGCATATGGTCGTCCCTGTCGGATAGGCCATTTTTGCAGCATGGGTATTTCCAGCAGTTCGCCGCCAGCCGTTTTCACCGTGATAATCGGTTCGCAAATGGTATAGCCGCCGTCCGGCTTCGCCTCTGCGACAGTGCCTTCCACACCGGGTGGAATCATGGCTTTATGCATAATCAGCACCGATTCCTGCACCTCGGCAATCACCGTTCCGCCCGTCACCTTGTCTCCTGCTTTCACCGTGATATGTGCGTCCCACTTTTTCTCCATATCCAACTGTTCCACATCCACGCCGCGGGCAATAAATGCGCCGGTCTTTTCTGCAATGATGTCCAGCGGGCGTTCAATGCCGTCAAAAATTCCGCTGATGATACCCGGTGCAAGCGTGACGGACAGCGGCATACCTTCTCCCACTACCGGTTCTCCCGGTTTCAGACCTGCCGTTGCTTCATAGACCTGAATGACGGTACTTTCGCCGTCAATTCCAATCACTTCGCCAATCAGCTTTTCATTTCCCACTTTCACCAGTTCTGAAATGGAAAAGCCTTTCACGTCTCTGACCTTGACCACTGGTCCATTGATTTCATATATCGTTCCTTTTACCATGTTCCAAAACACCTTTCCTTACCCTCTCCCCTGTGGAGTGGGTATCTGCACCATTATACCGGCTGGATACGAAAATCCGCTTCTTCCAAAAAATGTTCCTTTTCTTCTGCAATACATTTGGCAAGAGAACGGTCGCTTACCACATTGCGCGACCGGTTCAGCACCCGGCAGCCGCCTAAAATATCCATCGCGTCTTGTTCCACAGAGACGCCGAGTTTTTCCAGCAGCGTTTTCTGCTTCAAATCCCGTTTATCAATTAAAACAACAATGTCTCCGCTGCCCACTTCCTCCAGTCCCGCTTTGGCACACCGGAGCAAAAACGCCGTATAGGCTTCTGTTTCCCGATAATCTTCAACGCGCTGCACTAATTGCTGAAAGACATTTTGAATAATTTCACCGCGGCGATTCAACACCAGACGTTTGCTGTCGCTTGCCGCTTTGGACAATCGTTCATTTTGTTCCCTGCGGATTGTCCCGAGTTCTTTTTGGATGGTTTGATAGGCTTTTGTGAGAATTTCATTTTCTTTTTGTGCAATACGCGTTTGTTTTTCCCGCGCTGTATCCTGTTCAATCGCCGTCTTTTTCTGATTGGCTTCCTTTAGAATTTCTTGTTCAAATACCTGCAATTTTTCTTCCATCTGACGCACCTTTGCCGCCTCCTTCTCTAAATCTTCACGCCAATCGCTTCTTTTACGTAGGACGTAATGGAATCCGGTGCACGCCCTGTACCATGTCTGTCCGGAATTTCCACCACCAACGGCAGTGATACACTCATCTTTAATTCCGAAACCGTTTCAGAAAACTCCTGTGCCAGCTTCTCTGTAATCAGCAACACACCAATTTCCTTGTCATTTAGAGCATCTTGAACCGCTTTTTCAAATTCTTCCCTTTCATGTATAACAACGCCTTCCGTGCCCGCCAGACGCATCCCTGTCTGCGTATCCACGTTGTCGCTTATCACAAACAATTTCATACCTGTTTCGCCTCTTTCCGGTAGGTCTTACAGATTTCCGATAATCATAAAGGAAATCAGCAGTCCATATAACGCAACACCTTCTGCCAGCGCAACGAATACCAACGCTTTTCCGAACACTTTTTCATTTTCGCTGATAGCGCCCAGCGCAGCCGACGCCGCCGCGCCTACGGCAATACCGGCGCCAATGGTTGCCATACCGGTCGCCAGTCCTGCCGCCAAATATCCCATACCGGAACTCATGGACGCCGCTGCCGCTTCTTCCGCGCCAACTGCGCCTGTGCACATCGCAATGACGGACGCAACCATCAATGTGAAATACATTCCTATATTCGTAAATAAGGCAACTTTTTTGCTTTTCACACCTTTTTCGCTTTTCACATAAATCAAAACCGGAATCGCAACCGATAAAACCAATGCCATCGTGACTACTGTTACCAATGTACTCATATCCATTTCTCCTTTTCTGCTCCTATCTTATTTCTCTAAAATTGTTTTATATGGTACAAACGGTTTCCCATCTCCGTCAAAAAACCGTCCGAACATCTCATAAAATTCCAAACGCAGCGTCTGAATGCAAACAATAAAACCTTCCATGCCCATGACAAACAAATTCCCAAATACCAACACAACCGGTCCGCCCGCGCCTGCCATTTCCACAAAACTGTACACCACCATCATCATACCTGCATGTACCAGCGCAAACGCACCGATACGGATAAACGAAATGGTGTTGGTGATGTAACTCAGCAGGATTTCAAAGAGTTCAAAGAAATTTTCCGTGATAAACTCACCTTTTCGCTCCGGCATCCACGATTTCTTTTTCTCCAGCAGCGCACCCAGCGGCTTTTGCAAAAAGATAAGCAACAGCGGCACGCCAAACAGAAAAATCCCAACAGTCACCGGCACGCTTGCACCTTTTGTAATGGTACTAACCACCACTGCAATCACTGCCACATAAAAGACAAGTCCCGCCAATCCGTTTTGACTGAACAGCAGCCTGCCGCGGTTTCCTGTTTTAATGGCATTGAGAATGTTGGCTATCATAGCAATCAGCAGCATTATCACACCGAACGCCACCGCCAAAATCAGCAACGTATTCGTACTTTCCATGGGATGAATCAGTCCCGGTAATATTTCTTCGTTGCCAAAAATGCTGCCATAGACAAATCCAAACAATGTGCCGCTCACACCCACCATGGACACAATTCCCGCAAGGCGGATTTTCTTCCATTTATATAGGATAAAACCTATGATAGCAAGCACCGCGCCCTGCCCCACATCTCCAAACATCATGCCGAACATGAGAATATAGGTGACGGCAAGCAGCGGCGTTGCGTCCATTTCACGATAATTAGGCAGTCCATACATTTCCACAAACATCTCAAACGGCTTCGCCCAGTTCCAGTTCTTCATTTTGGTCGGCGGCACCAACTCTTTTTCCAGTTCGCTGGGGTCTTGACTCACCAGCATCACATCTTTTTCTTCCTCCAGCGCCTGTTCCATCTGTTTTGCTTCTTCACGTCCCGCCCAGCAAGCCACATAAAAGCTGTCCTCCGTATGCGCTGCTTTTGCGCGAATCTCATGCACATAAAACTTCCGTTTATAATAACTGTACCACCGCATAATTTTCGGCAATTCCGCCTGCATTCGTTGTTTCAGTTCCAGTACATTCTGCTCCGCCTGCCGCTGCAGCGTCTCATTTTCCTGCTCCAGCATTTGCAGCGCGTCGCGCGGTTTCCCTACCGCCTTTTCTGAAATGCGGATGCGCTCAAAATTCAGCGTTGCAAACACATCGTCCACATGTTTGCTGCTGCCATGCGGCGTTAAATACATACCGTATATATAGCCTTCTTCCTCCGCGCCTTTGACAAACACCGTCGGCAGTTCTCCAAGATAGGTTGTCAATTTCGCATAGGCTTCTCTGGTTAGTCTGCCAAATCGGAACCGCATAAACTCAAAAGAAAACATTTCTTCCAGCGGAATATCAATCTCCCGCATATGCTCCAGATGTGCTATCAATATTTTGTTCTCTGCGCTCCGCTTTGTCCAGTCTTTCACTTGTTCCATTTTCTCCGTGATATCCCCGCGCAGTTGTCCCAGATACGCTTTCACATCTTCTTCCGGTTTCTCCGCCCCCGGTATATATTGCGGTTCCACCTCCAAAAACTGGCAAATATCTTTTAACGCTTTGAACATATCGCCATATGGATTCATCTCTGCGAACCGCTGTAAGCCTTTGATGTTGTGCGTCACCTTCATAGCGTCTTCCATTTGCACATCTCTGTCAATAACATACTGTTCCATCACGTTATCAAACTGTTCTACCGGTCCCATCATATGAATCAGTTTCATTTTCTGTATTGCCATAAGTCTGCACCTGCTCACTTCATTTTATACGACGTACCGCCACATTTCTTCCTTTGGTATCCGATAGCGAATACATTCTATAATCGAACCGATATTATCCAGTTCCAACTGTTTCGCACCGAGATATTCAAATGCAGCGGTCAATTGATAGGCATTGCCGCCATTCATTTTTTTCATCAATTTCAGTTGAAGCTGCAGCAACGTCCTCTCATAAAGTCCATTGTCATGTTTGCTGAAGATATCGGTATATTTATTTTCCTTCGCAATCTCTATCAGTTCTTCCGGCGACTCCGCTTCCACCAAACGTTTGATTTCTTTTTCCCGCAAATGTCCGTGGACAGGAATCAATAGCGCATAAATAAAATCATGCGGCATGTGATAATATTTTTTGCTGCGGTAAATCCAGAGTAAATTTAATATGTCTGCCTCATAGCCAACATATTGTTCCATTTTTTTGCGGTTCTTTCCTTGCAGCGACCGTTTGATTTGCCGCCAAAGATTGGTATAATAATAAATATCAAGCTGCGTCTCCATATCAAAATATGCGGTTTCTCCATTTTGCGTTTCCTGCCCATAGGCAGCCCGCAGCACTTGCTGGTAAGGAATACCATGCAGCGCCTCAATAACATCGTCTACTGTGTGCGCCTGTTCCATTTTAGCAAAATCAATTCTGGATATCGCCTGAAATTCCCGCGGCACTTTATAGATAACGCCATGGAATGCTTCGCCTGTTCCCACACGACGGATAATCAGTTTCAGCATGTTAATTTCATGCCGCACCAACCATGTTTGCAAAAAACGCCGGTCTGCAATATTCATAAAATGCTGCAATTTCACAAAATCCTCAAATGCGCTGATATGCAGCAGCCACTCCAGCAAATCGCGGTGCACCTCTTCTTCCCTGACAGGCTCTAACACTTCGCGGTATGCCGTATCATATTTCAGGTATCCCACCGCTTCCGTCACCGTTTGCTTGCTTTTTAGGTCCTCCAATTGCGCCGCGGTGAGCAGTTTTCCTGACATGGATTTGAGTTTTGTTGCCAACGCACCATAGCGCAGCAAACCGGAAAAAGACATTTCCACACCTCCCTTACCGCAGCAACTTGGGTTTTATGCCCCATCTACGGTTGTTCTGTAAAAGCCGTTTTTGATTTGTTTTACGAACCGGTCGTAAAAATGTCCTCAAACAGCATATCCACCCATTTTTTCTCGTTTTCCTGATATAACTGTTCCAATTTGTTTAGCTGCATTTGGGTATTTGATTCTATCTGCGTCAGTTTTTCCTGTGCTATTTTCGCTTCTTGCGCACGCAGCGTTTCAATCTTTTTGTTCATTTTAGCTGTCCATTCTTGTTTTAATTCCTGCACCGCGCTTTCCACGTCCTCGTCCAGATGGGTCTGTTTTTCCCGCGCTTCTTCTACAATGTCGTGCGCCTTTTTTTCCATATCCAGAATTTGTTTAATCATGTCTTCCATCTGAATTCTCCTTCTTCCGCTATACGCATTAGTTGCGCAAACTATGAATCGGCGCCGGAATCCTTCCGCCGCGCCCTACAAATGTCTCGCTGGAATAACGGCTGACCGGCATCACAGGACCGCTGCCCAGCAATCCGCCGAATTCCACCGTATCGCCCACCCGTTTACCGACCGCTGGAATGATTCTCACCGCCGTCGTTTTGTTGTTAATCATACCAATCGCACTTTCATCGGCAATAATCGCCGAAATGGTTTGCGCCGGCGTATCGCCCGGTACGACAATCATATCCAGCCCAACCGAGCAAACGCAGGTCATTGCTTCCAGTTTTTCCAGCGACAAAGCGCCGCTACGCACTGCGCTAATCATGCCCGCATCTTCACTCACCGGAATAAATGCGCCCGATAGTCCGCCTACATGCGAACTTGCCATAACGCCGCCTTTTTTGACAGCGTCGTTCAGCAGCGCCAGCGCCGCTGTCGTTCCGTGCGCACCGCACTGTTCCAGACCCATTTCTTCTAAAATATATGCCACACTGTCGCCCACCGCCGGCGTCGGCGCCAGCGACAAATCCACAATGCCAAACGGCACCTGCAAACGGCGGGACGCTTCATGCGCCACCAACTGTCCCATTCTGGTAATTTTGAACGCCGTCTTTTTTATAGTTTCCGCCAAGATATCAAAAGATGCATTTTTTCCCAATTTCGCAACCGCATTACGCACCACGCCGGGCCCGCTAACGCCAACATTAATCACGCATTCCGGCTCGCCAACGCCGTGAAATGCCCCCGCCATAAACGGATTGTCCTCTACTGCGTTGGTAAATACAACCAACTTGGCACAGCCGCAAGAATCCTGCTCTTTGGTTGCCTCCGCAACCGCTTTGACCATTTTTCCCATTTCGCGCACCGCCTCCATGTTAATGCCCGCTTTTGTTGTCCCAACGTTCACACTGGCACAAACGCGTTCTGTTTCTTTCAGCACTTGCGGCAAAGAATGAATCACTTTTTCATCTCCCGCCGTATATCCTTTGTGCACCAACGCGGAATATCCGCCGATAAAATTGACGCCCGTCTGTTTTGCCGCCGCGTCCATTGCAAGCGCAAGCACCGTACTTTCCCCCGCCGCATTTGCCGCAAGCAGAGAAATGGGAGTGACAGCGATTCGTTTATGAATAATCGGGATTCCATATTCCCGTTCAATTTTTTCGCCTGTCTCTACTAAGTATTCCGCTTTTTTCGCAATTTTATCAAAAATTTTCTGCCGCATGGTTTCCATGCTTTCACTGCAACAGTCCAGCAAAGAAATTCCCATTGTAATGGTCCGGATATCCAAATTTTCATCTGATATCATATGAATGGTTTCCATAATTTCACGGTTGCTCAGCATATCTTGCCGCCTCCTTTGTAACGTTTTACAACCGCAAAATGCAGATAGTCACATTTTGCGGTTGCCACTTTTTATTTCTATATCACTCTATTAAATTCGGTGCATGGACTGAAACAAATCTTCATGCTGTATCCGAATAGAAACACCCAATTCCTTTTCCAGTGTTTCCAGTTTTGCAGTGACTGACTCAAATGCCGCTTCCGAACCGGAAAGGTCTACCAACATGACCATTGTAAATAGTTCCTGCATAATCGTCTGTGAGATATCTAATATATTGATATTCTCCTGATATAACAACATGCTTGTTTTTGCAATAATTCCTGTTTTATCTTTCCCAATCACCGTAATAACTGCCCGCATGGCTGCACCTCTTTCCTGACTTTCTTTTGTTTCATTACTATTGTAGCACAACTCCCAAAATATGTCTATCATTTTTTTCACAAAATATGCGTCGCTTCTTCTTTATATTTTTATCACCCTTCCCGTTTCTTTATTTATGCATACTAAAAAACTTTTTTTCATTCTGCCGTAACCATTTATGCTGCATTGCATATTATGATAGCGAGAAGGCAATATCAGCTACAGTGCAAAGGTTAGTATTTATTTTTAGCGGAGGTGAATCTTTATGTTTAAAAATTCTTTTAGCGGAAACGGATGCGGCGGATGCGGAAGTGAAATCTTATTCTTCCTGGTTGTCATCTTGGTAGTTCTTGGCAATTGCAACATTTTCGGCGGCAACGAATGCTGCTAAAGCACACTACAAACGTATTCCATAATTAAAACGTAATGAAGGAGGTTTCTTGTATGAACTTTAAAAATTTATTTGGCTGCGGTGACTCCATTTTATGGTTCATCATCCTGTTCTTATTGCTCTTCTTCTGCAACTCTTGCGGCTGCGGCGGGAATGAATGCTGCTGCGACTAATCGCACAGTTCCCCTTGGCTCTTAAGCGGAAAGCGGCGGACAGGTACATATTCAGATAGTTTCTAAAAAAGTACCTGCCGCTTTTTCGCTAAAAAAAAGATTTGGAGAAAGGGGGCGGGACATATGGGTTGCAACGGTAATGGTGGTTTCTTCGGAGACGACAATGCTATCATCTGGATCATTTTAGCTGTTATTTTGTTCTTCTGGATTTTTAACGATAATAACAACAATTGCTGCGACAATGATTGCTGCTGCTAACATAGATTCCTATAAAAAGAAGAACAGCCATGTGGCTGTTCTTCTTTTTATAGGAATCTTTTTCGTTTTCAATTTCTCCCGATTTCAAAATTTTCGCGGTTTTTTCCGGTAATTTCTAAAAAAATGCTTGCATTTTTATTTTTCCTGTGATATAATATTAAGGCATAATTACGGATGGTCCTCTGCGCACCGTTTGCGCACGAACATCTCGAAGATAAGGAGAATGAAAAAATGTTGGAAATCGTAAAAGCGATTGGAAACGAACAACTGAAAAAAGAAGTGTATGAGGCGAATATGCTG
>JAAWTG010000059.1 GCA_022801925.1 Clostridia bacterium
AGCCCGCCGCGCCGCGCCGTCCCTATGCCATTTTGTCGGTAGCGTCGGGCGACGGATTGGCGCATATCATGCGGGAGATGGGCGCGGCTTATATCATTGAAGGCGGGCAGACCATGAACCCCAGCGCGGGCGATATTTTGGAAGCGGCAAACCGTGCGAACAGCGACACGATATATGTCTTGCCCAACAACAAGAACATCATTTTGGCGGCGCAGCAGGCGGCGGACATGGAGGAAGGCGCGGCGATTCATGTGGTGCCGACGGCAAGCATTCCGCAGGGCATTGCGGCAATCACCGCATTTGATGCGGAAGCGGACGTGGAAGCGAATCTGGAGGCAATGCAGCAAGCGGCGGCGCATGTGGTGACCGGACAAGTGACGTATGCGGTGCGCGAGAGTGTGTCGGAAGGTATGGAAATCCATGAAGGGGATTTCATGGGCATTATTGACGGCAGCATTCAAATCACAGGCGCGGATATGCAGCAGGTCGCAAAGCAGACGGCTGAGGCGATGTGCGGCGACGATACGGAACTGATAACGATATATTACGGCAGGCTGGCGGACGAGGACGCGGCGCAGACGCTGGCGGAGGAATTGGAAGAATTGTTGGACGAACAAGAGGTGGAAGTGTCGCTGATGGAAGGCGGACAGGACGTGTACGCCTATATTTTGGCGGCGGAATAGGAAGCGGTTTGCGGCGGGGCGATTTTCCCCAATTATTGCTACAGATACGCGTGTCACGGAGTGGTATGGGGAATGGGAAACGCAGCGGTGCTTTTTCCTTCGCCGCTTACGGCGGGGCTTTGATGTTCGGCGTGTCACAGAATTTATTTATGATTGTGGTGACGAAATGAATAAACAAAAAAGACTTTCCTTGTGGGAAAGTCTTTTTTGTTTTTGGCATGAACATTGTAGGCGTAAGATTCGACTCTTTTATGCCTATTCTGCTGCCGGATATGATTGATTTAAAATGCAAAAGGGGCTGCATTTGGTGGTGCAGCCCCTTTTGCTTAGGCATTAAGAGATTCATGCCTTTTATGTTTATTGTTAGGAGACAAGAATGCGATTTTATCGCCTGTGCCAGCCACGGCGCGGGCGTGTGCATTCGTCGCACTGCTCCATGAGACGGTCAAGCGTCAGTTCGCGATAAAGCTGGAAGAAACAGCGAAAACCGTCGCGGAACAGATAGGTTGTTTGATAATCCATCAGTTGCTGCACAATGGAGGGAAAGTCCATTGCCATTTTTTCCTCTACCGATGAGGCGTGCCCTGTGCTATAGCGCATCAGTGCATGGTATGACATGTGGAAATCTTCCCATAGCCGATGGTAGGTTTCGTCCTGTTCTTTCAGCCGTTCTTTGGCGAGCCAGACAAGGATATCTTCCCAATTTTCATATCGCTTTAGCAGTTCTTCGTCTTTTTCATAGTGAAATGGCGGCGTGCCGCCGTGTTTATCCGAAGTCATGGCAGTCACCCGAATGAAGTCCGTATTTGTCAAAAATATGCAGGATTTCTTCAATTGTATTAAAATCGCCCGCGTTGTCATAGAAATCGTCGTTGCGGCGCACAGCAGCGCGAATTTCCTCCAGCGCTTGCACGGCGCGCGACTGCACAATCGCAGGAATGTCCATATCCAGCTTCTCAGTGAATAGTCCGATATTATCCCTTAAATATCGCACCAAATATTGATTCAGCAGCTCTTTCGGTACTTCCAATGAAAGCCCTCCTTTGACGGCACTATATTTCCATAATTCATTATAACAGAAGCTACACTTCTTTGTCAATAATAAAATGTAAAATTACTACTATTTTATTCAAAAACAGAAATTATTCTCTATAATATACTTGGGTGATAAATATGACGTTTGGAGCGAGATTAAAACAACTTCGGCAAGAAATAGAGTATACGCAGAAACAAGTTGGGAAAATAATAAATGTATCATCAGAAATGGTTGGGAAATATGAACGCGGGGAAAACTATCCAGGAGATATAAAAATATATATAACACTAGCGCAACTATTTGGAGTAACGATAGATTATTTATTAGGACAATCTAATGTTAGAGTTCGTAGTGAATTTAAAGATATTTGTTCTTTGTATGAACAATTACCGGACGAGCAAAGAGAACTCCTGCAAGATTATATGGAATTTTTAATTGAGAAATTAAAAAAGAAGAGATAATTCTTGAATGCACATAAAAAGTAAAATAATTTCTCAAATAAAACCTGTACAGAAAACTATGATATGATAATAATGCTTAAAACATCAATATAAATGGGTGAAATATAATGAGAGTAACATTTGGACAGAGACTAAAACGGTTGAGAGAAGAAAAAGAAGTTTCCCAGAAAGAAATTGGACAATTGCTGAATGTAACTGCACGAATGGTTAGTTTTTATGAGCATGACATGTCATATCCGAACGATGCGGAAGCGATTATTTTGTTGGCGCAATATTTTGATGTATCAATTGATTATTTGTTTGGCATATCTAATATAGAAAATTATCAGAAATTATCAGAGATTAATAAAGAATATAGCCAACTCTCGAAAAAAAATCAAGAGCAGGTAACAGAGTATATAGAACTTTTGCTCGAAAAACAGCGAAAAGAACAAAACAAACAGGCACGCAAATAGCGTGCCTGTTTTAATTTGTAAAAGTCGGGACATGCGCCGCGGTATACATGAATACCTTTCTTGAGAAATAGAATTATTACAAAAATATTACTTTTAAATAGAAGATATTGAACTTATGGTTGAAGTGTGCTATACTAAATAGTAAGCAGATACAAAAGGTATCAGAAGGCGGTTTACCCCTTCGGGGCACGCGTACCAGCCCCAAAAGAAAGGGGGTGGATTTATGGAATACATACTTTGTTTTACACTACTGGTAATGATACTAGTAAATAGGAAGTTCGTCGCAGGGAGACTGCTCCGAACCACCTCCTGCGGGAGGCGAAAAAAATAACCGCCCTCCTGCCCAAAGGTTAGCGGTTATTTTCTTCTAAAACTTTTGTGGTAAACCGTCTTTCAAACGGTTCTTTTGCATCTGCTATTATTATACCCTAAAAGCATACATTTGTCAAGAAAAATATAAAAAGTTAAATGTATAGGCACCACATCAAAAGGAGGAAAAGAGATGAATGTCAAAGATTATTTAGAATTACCGTATAATATTATTATTCAACCGATTCAAGATGAAAGTGGGAAATATTTTTATGCCAGAGTTTTAGAATTAGATGGCTGCCAAAGCACAGGGGAATCTTTTGACGAAGCATATCAAAGCATTATGGAAGCAATGGAAGGATATATTGAAGCAAAGTTGGAGAATGGGTATGAAGTGCCCAGACCACAAAAACTTGATGATTACAGCGGCAAATTTAATCTACGAATTCCAAAATCACTTCATCAGGAACTTGCCATCAAAGCAAAAGAAGAAGGTGTGTCCCTCAATCAGTATGCGCTATATAAATTGAGCCATTAAAATAATTCAAATAGATTTCAAACAGGCACATCAAAATTGATGTGCCTGTTTGACTTTATATATTTCTCTTGACAAATGTATGCTTTTAGGATATGATAATAGCAGATACAAAAGAACCGTTTGAAGACGGTTTACCTAGATTAACAGTTTAAAGTAACCGCTATTCTTTGGTCGAGAGGGCGGTTATTTTTTTATAGTCATAATTATTATCATTTTTTTCACAAATCGGATACACAAATGAGCACATAAAATGTTGACAATTGTGACACAATATAGTATAATAATAATGCGAGGTGAGTGATATGAATTTTTACACAGTAAGAGATTTAAGAACCAGTCCCAAAAACATATGGGAGAATCTTTCGGCAGATGGAGAAGTTGTCATTACCAATAACGGAAAGCCAACAGCGATTATGATTGATATTACAGACGGCAGTTTTGAAGAAACCATAAAAGCAGTAAGACAGGCAAAAGCAATGATTGCGTTTAATTCTATGAGACAAAAAGCCTCAAAAGATGGGTATATGACCGATGAGGAAATAGAGGCTGAAATTTCCGCCGCAAGAAAAGGAGTCTAAGAATGCTGGTAGTAATTGACACAAATATTCTTGTATCTGCTATGTGGTCGAGAAATGGTGCGCCGGCAAGAGTGGTGAGTATGATAATCAGCGGCGAACTGATTCCTTGCTATGATTATAGAATGTTAGCCGAATACAGAGAGGTATTGAAAAGACCCAAATTTCAGTTTTCAGACGGAGAAATCAATTCTTTGCTTGAATGGATTATCGACAACGGACATTCTGTGATTGCCAGGTCGCTGGATACAATATTTACAGATAAAGATGATAAAAAGTTTTATGAAGTAGCCAAATTCTGTGGTGTAATGTTAATCACAGGGAACAAGAAACATTTTCCTGACGAGGAATTCATTTTGACCGCTTCGGAATTTATACAACAATGTGATTTAAAATAGACAGGGAGCAGAGGATATAAAATTTTTGTCCCGAAACAGGCGGGAATTGAATAAGTATAATATACTGTTGCAATACTATAAATATAGAATGGAGGTTTTTTGAATGTATAATTATGTGTTTCCGGCAGTGTTTACACAGGAGGAAAATGGGATTTCCATTTGTTTTCCGGATTTTGAAGCGTGTTTTACACAGGGGGATGATGTAAAAGACGGCGTGAAAATGGCAAATGATGTATTATGTTTGACATTATACGATATGGAACAGAATGGAGAAGAAATTCCGGAACCAACAGACCCGCGAAATATTAAAACAGATGATAATGCTTTTGTTGTTATGATTGCCTGCGATACTTTAGAATATAGAAAGTTTTATGAAAATAAAGCGATTAAAAAAACGCTCACCATTCCGGAATGGTTAAATGAGATGGCGTTAAAAGAAAATATTAATTTTTCGCAGGTTTTGCAAAACGCACTAATGGAACAATTGCATGTAAGTAAATAAAAAATAGGGCGGCATTGCTTTAAAATATGTTGTGCGGAATCACAAAGGGACTGCTTTCCGTGACCAATGGTCACAGAAAGCAGTCCCTTTGTGATTCCGCGTAGTTTGGTTTTAGAAATTGGAACTGCGGTGTTCGCGCGCGCGGCGGTAGAATGTCCAAACCTCAAAACCGCAGTTCTCGGCAGCTTGACCGGCGGACAACTCTCCCATACGCCAGCGGTAATAATTTTCTGTGAAATTGTCGGGCGTGGGGGCGGGGGGTCTGCCAAAGCGTACGCCGCGCTGTTTGGCAGCAGCGATGCCCTCTTTTTGCCGCTGGCGTATGTTGTTGCGTTCGTTTTCAGACACAAAAGATAACAATTGCAGGACTAAATCAGCGATAAAGGTTCCCAGCAAATCTTTGCTGAGGGTTGTGTCCAGCAGGGGCATATCCAGAATTTTAATGTCTGCGCCCTTGACTTTGGTAATCTGTTTCCATTCTGTCAGAATTTCTTCGTAATTCCTGCCCAAACGGTCAATGCTTTTCACCACCAGCAAATCGCCCGCCCGCAGCTTACGGTATAACCGAATGTATGCCGGGCGGTTGAAATCCTTACCGCTTTGTTTGTCTGTGTAAATGTTTTTTTTGTCAATGCCGTACTGAAACAATTCCAGTAACTGCCTGTCCTCGCATTGTTCGCGAGACGATACTCTTGCGTAGCCGTAAATCATGTCTCCCATCTCCTTCATGTGCGCTGGGAGAAGGAACCTTATTTCCGCACAGACGAACTCCCGCAGAGTCGTTCCAAGAAAATATACCTTAGCCTAAAGCAGGTATATCGGAAAAGTCCGGAAAACTTACGCACAAAAAAGACACAATCCAGAGATTGTGTCTGGTCCCATGGTGTCAAACAATCAATGATGTCAAAATATTTGCCGCAGATAAGTCTATCTCTTGGACGGGCAAAGAAACCCCCAAGTTCTATTCTGCCCGAATAGCAGTGTTTCCGCGCAAGTCATAGGTAACTTGGCGTTTCTTTGCCTAGGCATGGGAGCCTATTCTCCCATGCCTACGCCCTACGGTGGGCAGACATTGTGCCGTTTAAAGCTTGGGATGCCGTTCCCTTCAGCTCTTTCAGGCAAAAAATCTGCTCGCCTCCCCCCAAGGGCGTTTCAGCCGCATAAAAACCAAAGGAGGTTTGCTCCGCCTTTGATGAAAACGGCAGAAATCGCCGGAAAATAATATCCACGCTTCTAGGGCCTGCGTGGATATTGTTTTCCTATAAGATTTCTTCTCACACTGCTTTTGTTTTTGTTGCTTTATGATACCTTCCCGCAGACCAAGCCTGTGGGGAGGGCGGGGTGACTGCAAGAGAAGCAACATAAAGCGATATGCGTTTTTGTGGTTCGACGTTGGGTCCACACCACCGCTGTCTGTTTAGCACAAGTAAAAAAAGCTAATTGCACAAAAACGCCGTGCGCTTATTATAGCATGCTCGGGAAATTTTGACAAGACGTTATAGATAAAAACAGACATTATCCGACAAAAAACGCGCTTCCTGTTGTTCCAGTTTTTGCAAATCGCTGGAGAGCAACGGCAATCTTTTGCGCTGTGCATCGCTGAGCAAACGTTGTTCCTCCACTGTCAGGACAACCGGCGGAACATGCGGGTGGTCGGTTTCCAGCCAAATATCTTCCAGAACAAATTGAAGATGCAAAGGCGTCACTGTGTGCAGCGCCATGAAATGCAAGATTTCCTCCACCGTATCTTGGTCGGGGCTGATGCAGAGTGCAAAGTTTCGTGCAATGGTGCTGTCCGGCGGCTGTTTTTGCTGAATTTCAATGCCATATTCCGCAGCGGAAATATTCGTGGCGCTATGGCTGGTGTTAACGGTTATATAATAAGAAAGCACCAGGGGGACGGAGGGCAGTTCAATTCTTTCAAGCAGATAGTGTTCTTCCGGTTCCTGTGCAAATTCCGGCTTGGGTTTGTGTGTCAGCATAGATGTGAAGCTCCCTTCTTTTGCATTATCTTGTATTTTAGTCGGACAAGATACACAATATCTTGTGTTTATTATAACGCAACAGCCATCTGATTTCAAGTGAAACCGTTCGCGAAATTCCACGCTGCTGCGGGTGGATTCGACAGGAAAATTTGGCTGAAAAAGACGAAATACGGCGTGTTTTCCTCTGGCGGCAATATTTGTGGTTTGACGTGCCCTTTGGCAGCATGTTACAATAAGAAATATATAAATGGCGAAGCGGGAAACAACTGCACAAACGGAAAGAGGGGAGAAACATGGAGGGAAATTGGAAACAAACGTTTTATAAAGATATTTTGCGTTTTGGTACATTGTTCGCCTGTTTTTTGCTGGCAATGGGACCGGTAGCGCTGCATTTGCCGTTGCTCTCGGAAGGTCATGCGCTGCTGGGCTTTTTCCCGCAGCTCGCATGGTTTACATTTTTGGAATGTTTAGCAGCGTCCGGCATTTTTTATTATGAGTGGAACTGGAAACCGGAACAGGAAAATCAAAAGAATAGGGAAAAGAAATAGCCTTTCTCAAAAATTCTGTGAAATAGCATATCAATCTGTGAAAAAGACGGCGCATTCATCGTTGACATTTTTTCACACCCAATATATAATGATGAACAAATAAGAACGTCAAAAGGAATGATGTGCATGATAAAAACATTTGGAGAAAAAACAGGATTTCCGCCCGAAGCCATCGGTTTTTTGGAAGAGCAATTTTGCATTTTGCAGCAAAAAGAAATGATGAACAGCCTATATGCGGCAATGGATAATTTTTTTTGTGAGACAGACGAAAAATATCTTGATGTGCTGCGGGAAATTGCAGAGAAAACGGGAATTCATAGGATGACAGTGGACATGATTTTTTTAATTCTTTGCACGAAACCTCTGTTCTATCTCTATCGGCAGAAAGGGCTGGGAGAGGAACTTTTTTGGGATACCATGTGCGATTTGAAATATAAATTGATGGAATGCAAAGCGGTTTATAACGTCTGGGGAACGTTTGTCACAAGATGGTTCCGGCGGTTTTATCTGTGCGAACGGTTCAAATTGGGACGGCTGCAATATGAAACCGTTGCCTTTGGGTGCGCCGCTTACCGTGATGTTTTGAAGGAAGGCGACACGGTGTATAATTGCCACATTCCGTCCAGCGGTGCGCTGACGCCGGACGCAGTGATGGATTCGCTGCGCCGTGCACATGAATTTTATAAACCGGAGGGTGGCGTTTTGCCGGTGGTTTGTTATTCGTGGCTGCTGTATCCGCCGTATCAAGATGTTTTCCCGGCAGACTCCAACATGGCTGCATTTGCGCAGATGTTTGACGTGATAGAAAGCAAGAGTTCGCCGAATCAGGAAGACTTTTGGCGTATTTTCCATTGCAAACCGACCAACGATTTGCAAAAACTGCCGCATGACACAACCTTGCAGCGGAATTTTATCGCCTATTTGCAGCGAGGGAACGACATGGGGACAGGTCTGGGCGTTTTATTGTTTGACGGAAAACATATTTTGAACCGTTAATCGTGAAGTACATAAAAACCTTCCCACAAAAGGACTGCGGGAAGGTTTTTTAATCGTAACGCCGGATTTATTGATGTATCGGTATCTTACGCTTACCCATAAATTGTTTCATACGGAACAACGTCCATGAAAACAGTATCGTAATACCTAACGCAATCAATGGTTTGCACCACATATAAACCAGTCCTTCGGTATCAATATGGAACAAGTTTTTGCTTACAACCATAATGATATGGCCGATAATGCTATGATGTATGTATATATATAAAGATAGTTTGTCGCCGATAAATGCAAGGGGTTTACAAATATTTACATGCGGGTTTTTCAGAGCAAGTGTAAATAAAGCAAATGCGTATGGAAGATACCCGATAACATTCCATTTCAGTTTCAAATCAAACGCCTCGGGAAGAACCGAGATGGCGCACCCTGCTATCGCAAGAATAATAAGCTGATATGTAGCGATATTGCGGAGTTTTTCAGCCTCGTCTGTATGCAAATAATAGCCTAATAAAAACCACGGCATTGCGCAGGTAATAAAATTTGTTTTCCAAAACCATTCAAGTTTTGCAGTTTCACAATACGAAGTCAGTAAGACATAGAAAACAAAGAGTACCGGCATCCATTTCAGCGCTTTTTTCTCACGGTTTCTTTTTACAATCATCATCCAAACAGCATATGTTTCAATCATCGCTATCAAATACCATAAGGGTATTGCAAAGGATATCGTGCAAAAACATAAATATTTTATCGGCGTATTCCGATTGAAATGACTGCTTAGCCACAGGAGTAGTTTGTGGTTATATAAAGCATATCCGGCATGATAGATAAAAAATAACGCATATGCATACAGAAATATTTTGATAAGTTTCACCAATCTGCGCTTTATGACGTCTGCATCCCTGCCAAAAGCAAAAAATCCTGTAATCATAAAGAAAATCGGTACGGCATAAGAAGCGGCATAAGAGACGATACGTCCGAACAACGATGGGAACTTAATATGTATGAATACCACACTGATACAGGCAACCCCTTTTAATAAATGAAATGCAATATTTATATTTTTTCTATCTTCCATATGCATCCTCCTGTTTGCAAAAATCCGCACAAGCATTCTTGTTATCAATAGTTCAAAGTTTATTATAGTATAATAGATGTGCTTTTTGGCGCAAAAAGTACCAAAACATGTGGAATCCTGAATTTTTTATTCATGCAATCTTCGGATACGTGCCGAAGATTGCATACCTTACAGCGTCCGGAGTGTCGAAGAATGAGACATGACGTGCGAACGAAGGACGCTGGCAGGGGGAATTCCCAAGGGGGGATGAATCGACGGCATAAGCCGGAGAGAATCCCTTCTTGGAAAATATTATACCACAATTGCGAAGCAATTTGGTATAATTTTGCGCATCGCCGGTTTCGAGCGAAGCGATGAAACAATTCGGCGGCGCTTTTAATTCTATAATAGTCACTCTGTGACTATTATAGAATAGAACACGCCTAAGAACAATATACCAATTATATTGTATATCCTGCAATGGCGACGCTATGGCAAAACAAAAAGGATACAGGCTGCTCACAACCTGTATCCTTTTTATGCGCCTAGGCATAAGGGAACCGACTCTCTTATGCCAACTATTCGCCCAACATGGGAAGTTTTTTTATGCGTCGGTTTATTTTAATTCAAAAGACTTACAGTCTGTGCACTGATCCATGGTAGGGTTCAGTTCGTGCGTTCCCACCAAAATGCTGCTTAAAGAGCAGTAGTCCTGCTGTCCACAGTGATGTTTACACTGCTGTACGGTACATTGAATACTTTTATTTGCTTGACATTGACAATCCATGATAGTAGCCTCCTTATATTTAAGCTAGCCTGACACTTCCAATTTGAACACGCCTAAAACGACGATATTTCGGCATCTTTCGGATTGTCGTCTCCCGTAGGCGCCAGCCTATCTGCATCCTCCGCACCAAAATCTGCTCAAAATATCATTCGTTTTAGGTCGCAGAATTTTGAAAGCGCAAATTTTTATGCAAGACAAGGCGAAAGCGGAGCTAATAATTGTTTTATTAGCGAGCATTTCAACGCAGCATTGCAGGAAATTTGCCTTTCAAAATCGGTATTCAAATTGGAAGCGTCAGGCTAAACTTAGTATTCCCAGAAATATTAAAAAAATATACGGAAAAAATTTGAGAATCATTCATGAATTTGTTAATAAAAAATTAAGAAATAGGGCGTAAAATAGGAGATAAGAGAGAAAAGGAAACGTTCTGCGCAAAAAATATGCAGCAGATAAAGGGGGAGACACTCCGTGAATATTTTAATTTTAAGTGGAAAATTCGGCATGGGACATCTGTCAGCAGCGGCGGCAATCAAAAGCCAAATGGAGGCGCGGTTTCCGGGCGCGCATGTGCAGATATGCGATATTGTGGAATATTTAATGCCGCAGGGAAGCGGCGCACTGTACCGCATGTTTGGCACATTGGTGCGCCATGCAAAAGCGCTGTACAATATCTACTATACCTGTAACGATAAATTACCGCAGCCCTGCAAAAATTTGGTGTCGGGCATGTTTTTACGCCCTTTCCGGCGGCTGATCTTAAACTGCCGCCCCGATGTGGTGATTTCTACGCTGCCATTTGGTGCAGAGTTGGTTTCTTTTTACAAAAAGATGTATCAAAGCAATGTGTGTGCTGTGACCTGTATCACAGACGTGAGTGCGCATAACGAATGGATTTCATCCGAAACAGACCTCTATTTTGTACCGGCGGCAGAAGTGAAATGGGAACTCATGCGCAAAGGCGTGGCAAAAGACCAGATAGAGGTCAGCGGGATACCGGTGCGCGAGGGGTTCCGCAGCGGCGGAAAAAAAGAAAAACGCAGCGGCAGGGAACTGCTGATTTGCGGCGGCGGTCTGTGTCTGCTGCCGCGGCGCGGGACAAGTTTTTATGCCGCGCTCAGCCGCATACCGGGATTACATACAACGATTCTGACAGGAAAGAATCGGGCGCTTTATGAAAAATTACAGGGACGCTGGGAAAACATAGAGGTGGTGGGATTCACCAGCCATGTGGAGGACTATATGCATGGGGCGGATTTGCTGCTTTCCAAACCGGGCGGAATTACGCTGTTTGAAAGCATTTATGAAGGCGTACCCATGCTGGTGTGCCAGCCGGAACTGGGGCAGGAAAAGAAAAATGCGCAGTTCATTGAACGTCATGGCATTGGACGCGTCTGCTCCAAAAAACCGGACGACATTGTGGCGGAGATAGAAACGCTGCTGCAAGACGAAGTGCAGCTTATGCGTATGCGGGAGAACATCAAAGCGGTGCGCCGCGGTTTGCGCGCCGATCCGGCGGCAGTGATTGCAAGACGAATGCAGCGGCAGGAGGTGGCGCAATGAAAAAATGGATTCCCTTTGTGGCAGCGGGACTTTACGCGCTCTATGCGCCTTTGCCAACGTGGTATACCAAACATGCGGACAAACGTGCGCTACGGCAGGCGGACGGCGGGAAAGTGATGCTGACGTTTGACGACGGTCCCGACCCGCGCTATACCGGACGGCTGCTGGAACTGCTTGCACGTTATGACGTGCCGGCAAGCTTTTTTGTGACGGCGGAACATGCGCTTGCCTGTCCGGAACTGATTGCAGAGATGAAACGGCGCGGACATTTGATTGGATTTCATTCCGCGTCTCATCAAAATGCGCTGCTCACTGCGCCGTGGACAGTGCAAAAAGATTTTGAAAAAATGAAACTGGCGGCGGATTATCTCGGCGTTCCCTTCCGGTGGTACCGACCGCCATGGGGCCACGCCAATCTCATGACGCGCTATGAGATAGAGCACTGCGGACTGCGGCTTGTCATGTGGGACGTGATGTGCGAGGACTGGCAGCGCAGCGCGACGCCGGAGGTTATTGCGCAAAAACTGCTGGAGCGAGTGCACAGGGGCGCGGTGATATGTCTGCACGACAGCGGCGGCGCGCAGGGGGCACCGGAGCATACGCTTGGGGCGCTGGAAATGGCTTTGCCGAAACTGCTTGCGCGTGGCTATGAATTTGTGAAAGTGGATGGGACTATGCTGTCATGAAAAACAAGAAAAAATATATTTGGAGCGGACTGTTTTTAGCGGCGCTCTTTGGACTCACGCTATACTACTTGCTGCGCGGCGACGGACTGCGGCAGTTGTGCTGCGCGGTGCAGCAGGCAAACCCTATCTGGCTGGCGGCGGGACTGGCGGTCATGATAGGGTTTGTGGTATGCGAAGCGTGGAACACCCGTCTGGTGATGCGTCCGCTGTGCGGCAAAGTACCGTTTTTGCACTGCCTGAAATATGCGTTTGCAGGTTTTTATTTCAGTGCAATCACACCTTCCGCATCTGGCGGACAGCCGGCGCAAATGGTGTTGATGGCGAAAGACGATATTGAAGTGCCGCACAGTGCGCTGTGTTATTTGATGATTGGCGCGGTCTATCAGGTCTCCATGCTGTTGTATGCGGGCGTGATGTTGCTGCTGAAAGGACATTTGCTGGGCGCGGCAAAAGGATATGTTTTGTTGTTGTTTGGTCTTGGAGCGGCGTTCAACTTGCTGCTGGTGACGCTCATGGTGCTGGCGATGTTTTGGCAGCCCGCGGCGGAAAAATTGGTAATGGGCGGAATCAGGCTGCTGGAAAAATGCCATATTGTGCGGCGCGGAGAGGCGGTGCGCGCCGCAGCGCGTAAACAGTTGGACGGATACCGCGAGGGCGCGCAGCTTCTGCGTCAACGCCCTGTGCTGGTCTTGCAAATGCTGCTGATCACGTTGCTGCAATTGACCTGCATGTATTCTGTTCCGGCATTTGTCTATGCGGCGCTGGGGCTTTCGGGGCACAGCGCGCTGGACATGATCGCCTTGCAAGCGGTGCTGGTGGTGGCGGTGTCGTCGCTGCCGCTGCCCGGCGCGGTCGGTGCGAGTGAATCCGTTTTTTTGCAGATGTCGGCGGGCATATTCACTGCTGCGCTTGCACCGGCGGGCGTACTGCTCAGCCGCGGCATCAGTTTTTATGCCATGCTGCTAATCAGCGGCGGACTGACGGCACTATTTTCCATTCGCCGTCTTGACAAAGCTAGAAAAGTGTAATATAATAAAAATACTACGTTTTCAAAAGGGGGACTTACTCCGGCTCGTTTTACTCGCCGTCATGCCGTCCTCCCCTTTTTAGAGATGATTAGAAAGTAGTTCGATTCCGATTACTTACCGTAGAAAGCTACAGTAAAAACAAGCACTACAGCCCTCCGCAGGAGCGAAGGCGGTTGGGGGCAAAGGAGCGGAGGATATTTACCCCAAGAAAAGTAAGAGGGGGAGACTTTGTGCAAAGCACAAAGTCGGAGGACATTTTCAAGGGGTAAATAT
>JAAWTG010000060.1 GCA_022801925.1 Clostridia bacterium
CCATCTATGTCGATGTAGGGTAATTGGCAAGCAAGTATTGGGGCTGCGATATTTTTGGAAAAAGCGTACCAACCTCAATATTGTTCTGGTATTCCAAGTCATAATCTGTTCCGTTCACAAGCGTAACACCTGCATCCTGCAAGGCAATATCCGGTGTGACAGCTTCACCGGTATACGCTGTACTGTTTTGAGTGGCAGCAGTCTCTCCGGTTTCAGGCTGCGCTGTTGTATCCGCAAAAACGCTGCATATTGACATCGTTGTAACTGTTAATACGAATGCAATTATTTTTTTCATAGTCTTTTTCATTATGAATTCCTTCTTTCTTAGTTTAAAAATTTTTGATGATTGGATTAGGTTTGACTGGTCGACCTGTGTACAGTTGCGGCGGAATGGGTGCGATTGTCAATGCTTCCGCAGATTTTGGTATAATTTCAAAAAATGCTGATTGCATATAGAGATTGGCATAATCATTTATGTATGTAATTCCTGCTGCTGCCATACCAATGTCTATATTATCCCTGTATGCTACCTTGTAATCAGTTCCTTCTATCAGCGTTTTGGAGGCTGTACTGTCTAGCCTACATTCGCTGATCACAACCGGCGTAATTTCCCGCCCAGTATAACTTTGTGGGGAAC
The DNA here is from genome assembly GCA_022801925.1 of Clostridia bacterium. Classification (GTDB taxonomy): domain Bacteria; phylum Bacillota; class Clostridia; order RUG12999; family RUG12999; genus JAAWTG01. The sequence goes on from JAAWTG010000060.1 coordinate 638, forward strand.
TTGGCTGTATGTCCATTTTTCGCAAATATGTTACTTCCGCATTCGGTGCTGACCACGGTGCGTCAATTATGACGCCCTCCGCTCTATCTATATAGATATTTTGCAGAGCGGTGCAACCATCAAATGCCATGCTATCAATATCCGTTATATTGTTGGGAATTGTTATCTCCGTTAGAGACGAACAATTATAAAACGCTCCATAGGCAATTTTGTTTAAATGCGTGGGTAATACGATTTCCCGCAATACACCGCAATCGTAAAAAGTATACATTTTCATTTCATCAACGCCGTCCGGTATTGCGATTGATTGCAGCGATGAACAGTCTGAAAACGCCTGCACTCCTACCCTTATAACACTATCCGGTAATTCTATCGACGTTAGTCCCTTACAGCCACGTATTGCCGAATCACCTATGGATACAATGCCATCCGGTATTATAATTTGCGTTAATTTTGCACATTCGCAAAACGCAAACGCCGGAATTTTTGTTTCCCAATCAAATTCCATATCACAGCCACTGCCTCTTGGTCCGGCACTTTCTAACGGACACCCTTCAAAAACCTGAAAATCAAATTCCGTTTCTTCGCTTTCCATGTATACCTTACTTAAATTTTGGCAGTAGAAAAAACATCCTTGTGCAATTTTTGCTATGTTTTTGTGTATGGTAATTTGCTGTAAATCCGAATATGCAAAAGCAAATATCTTAATCGTGTTGATGCTATCCGGTATTTCTATTTCTGTTATGTCTGCGGAATAGAATGCGTAGCTTCCGATGGACGTAACACCTTCACTTATCACAATCGTGTTGATGTGATTGTAATATACTTCCCATGGAGCACGCTTACTAATACTATAATCTTCCATGTCACCTGTGCCGTCAATCGTCAGCGTACCATTGCCGTCCAACGTCCATATGAGGTTCTCTCCGCATTCACCACTTGCTATAGCAGTTTCCGCATCACTCTTTTTGCTCAATGCAGTTTGAAATAGATTCAGTGCTTGAAAATCTGTTTCTATACTGGTATCACTGTTTGCAAATACGCCAAACATGTTGATAGCCGCTGCAATAAATGCCATACATACCGCATAAATACAGTGTGTTTTTGTGTTCACTTTTTATTTGCCTCCTGTGTTTTTAGTTTAGACTGATTGCATTTTCTTGCTCTGTTAATTCATTCTCCTCACATTCCGCCCATTACAGGACCTTGTTCCTCTTCTAATGTTTCGTCTTCCCCATCCGGTAATAATTCCTTATCGCGGTCTTTCTGCGTTCTACTTCCTGATTTCTGAGATTTTGTGGAAGAAGGTTTATTTTCCTCCTCTTTTTTCTGTTCCTGTTCTGCTTCATTCCTGTGTTCCTCTGCCTGTTCCAGCTTTTGTTCATACTCGCCCAGCACAACCTGTGTAATTGCTGTTCGTGCTTCAGCTGTAATCGGATACGCCGTATCCCGAAATTCCCTACCCACTTTTTCAGACGGGAAGCTGACGAATAAGCCGTTTTTCCCTTCTCGGATGCTCAATCCCCGTACTACAAATTCATCATCAAGAGATATTGATGCGAATCCTTTTAATGTTCCGGGTTTTGTAATGACATGTACATTTGCTTTATATTCCATCTTTCTCTCTCCTTTTTTTATGAAGCATGTTATTAAGTGTTTCAAGCGTCTCTTCATCGCATGTATCAAGCAGTTCTCCAATCTCCTCCAGAGTCAGCTTTACCTCCGGTCTTATCGGACATGTATCTGTGCTGCAGACTCTCAACGGCGTTACAATGACACTTTTGCCGTCTGTTGTATATTTCAGCATTGTGTTATCGCCTATCTTTAAGTTCGTCCGCAACAGAAACGGTATCGTTGTTCTACCTCTTATTCCGATAATCCTGTAGATAGTTCCTTCCATATAACTCCTCCTCAAATATTGATAGCTGTACAATTCCATGTTTTGCCCGCTCGTTTACATCGTAGTTGGCAATCAGCAGCTCTTTAAATTCACTTCCTGCTTGATATTTCTGAGCGAGACTATTCGGTCTTGATAACTCTATAATGCAATAATCCTGATACAAATCTTTTATATAGGCACAATCATTGTACGAAAGTAGCCATTTTCCTGCTGTGGTTTTCAACGTGTCATAAAGCCTTATATGGTCTTCTTTCTTGAATTCTACCTGATAATATGACTCTGTGTTGACATACGGCGGATCAAGATAGAAGAAGGTATCTTCCCTGTCATGCGTTTTTATGAGACTCTCGAAGTCTTTGTTCTCAATAACTACATTCTTGAGCCGATTGGATACCGCATAAATGTTTTCGATTGTATTTATTAAATTTACAGGCTGACCGCCAAAACTTCTGCCGCCGCCTCCATAGCTGTAACGTATTAACTTGTAGAACGCTGCTGCTCTCTTTACGTCATACAGCTGCGCTCTGCCATTTATCATTTTGAGCGTTTGTGCAAGTTCTGCTTCGTTAAAGTATTCACGGGCAATTTGTTCCTCCTGTCGTCTGTATTCCGTGAAATCAGGTTCTACTCCGCTCATAAACTCCAGCAACAGTTTAAATTCCTGACGGCTATTTAGCGGAAAACATGATACCTCCTGCAAAAATGCCAACGGCCGTTCTTTGATACATCTGAACAAGTTTACTAAGTCCGAATTGAAGTCATTATATACTTCAAATTTAGATTGTTCCTTTCCCAAAAGTATTGCTGCTCCGCCGCCAAATACTTCTACATACCTCGAAATCACATACGGCATTATACTAAAAATAAATTCCCTGATCGCTCTTTTCCCTCCATACCAAACAATAGGGCTTTCTACATATTTGCTAAATAGTTTCACCTCCCATCGGCAAACAACATCGATCGCCCTATCCCTAAAAACATAAGGAAATGACGATCGCAAAATCGATATGTCATTGCCTCTTAAGGTGCATCACGAATATGATTACTCATACGCCACCTCCCCGTTTTCAGGCACAAAAAAAGCGGTCACCTTTCAGGATTTCTCCCAATTGGTGACCGCCACTTAGTTAGAGTATTCAACTTTATTCCATTCCTTTGATTTCTTGGGTTTGTGTCTATTTTTTTATAGGTTCCACGTCTCCTCCAAATAGCTTGGCTGCGTAAACAACTTAAACCATTTCTCAATAACCTCCAGTTCTTGATCAAGGTTTCGCAGTGCGTTTTCAAAACTTTCAAGGTAATTTACAATTTCAAATCCTTCGTGTTTCACTTTACTCAAACACCATGCAAAACTCTCACAATCAAAACCGCCGCAATCATCCACCTCATAGTCAAGCGTGTCCTTAAAATCTTCCGTTAGTTCATTCAGAAGCTGAACCACCTTCTCCACAACCGCAACAATTCTCACGAGATGGATATCACTATGTTCGTACATATCTACAAGGCTCCACTCTTCACCACAGAGCGTCATTTCAATATCTTCTACTAATAGTTTAAAGTTTAAGATTTCCTTCCTAATCTCCCTCACTACATCAATGTTTCTTTTTCTATTTTTATTTCCTTTGAATATTTTTTTGTAGTGTTCATCACTCTGTGCTTCACAAATAACTAAATCACACACAAAGTGCGCAAACATCTGGGCGCAATTTTGTATTTCCTGACAATTCATTGTCCGTATAGCTTCCTTCATCATATCCACATATTCCGGAAGAGATATCCCCTGATCATTATATAACTCTTCCAGCATCTGAACGCTCATTTGTTCTACAATTTTCTGCAGTACATCGGCAGCTAACGCCATCACACATTCAATATTTTCTCTACTGCCCAATTTATCGTAATAATACGGTGATTCCGTAAATTTCCCGCTATTTTCCAGCACTCTGGCAAGACAGGATATTTCATTTACTAATAGGTTGATTTGCATGATATTTTTTTCTGTCTGATTGATTGCCATAATCCTTTCACTCCTTTTTCATTTTAGATACAAAAAAACGGTGTCCTCTATTTCTAAAGAACACCGCTTACATACTCATGATTGGTTCATTTGTTTCATTTTCTTCTTGTTCTGCCTGCCATTGCTCAAATCTTTGCTGTGCGTACTCTGCAGGAGACATCGCCAGACACCTTCCCGCAGCGTTGTAGGATGGCAAACCATTTTCATTTTTGAATTCCTTCTGTGATGGGATTTTCTCATTAACTTTTATATAGTCGTCAATCGCTTTTGCAACACTCTCACGATCCCATATCTTTTGCACAGCTACCTCCTGCGTTTGCCTGTGACTCATAAGGTCATTGCGGATAACCTCGTTCACATAATTTTGTTTGGTCATATTCGCTTCTTTCACATGTTGTCCGAGTTTATCAAACAATTCATCTGACATTTGTACCGCCAAAATTCTCATTTTTTCACCTCCTCGTTTATTGCAGCATCATAGTCCAAATTGCTGTTCAAACACTTCTCTGCTATTTTCTTCGATAAGTTCGTCCAAATTTGGTAATGCCTGTTCTATCTTAGACTTTGTTTCTTCTAACAGCTTTTCTGTAATAGGAGACTTTAACTCATACCCTGCCAAAGTATCCCTAATACAATGAAAAATTTGAACAAGCTGTTTGTCTTCAAAAATTTTATTCTCATCAATTAATCCAGCGCGAATAGCAAAGTCTTCCTTGGCCTTTCTATAATCGTTATAATAATGCCCATGATACAAAGCATTGTTTGATAGATTCCATGTAGCAAACTCAAAATCCCCTGTGGATTCATGTTCTGTTCCACCAAGCACTACACCATTAAACTCTGCCAGTTTCTTATATGGCATATCAAAGTCTCTCGCGGTAAGCGGCGGAGCACTTTCCATCGCCTTGAAGTATTCATCTACACTGCATACAATTGGCTGTATCTCCTCGTGGAGTTTATCAACAATATTTGATAATCGCTTGTCTGCTGCATAGAACATACAGCCTTTGCCGTCGATTTTGAAAACTACCTTATCGCCCTCAAAAATTTCAATGCAGTCATCATTTAGTTTGACAAGCGGATTCTCCTGTTTGTTTATTCTGCCATACACCTGTTGCAAAAATTTTTTTGTTTCCATTGTCCTCTTTCCTTTCATTATAGTTTTAGGTACAAAAAAAGAGGTAACTTCTAATAAAAGAAATTACCTCTGATTTTCAATATTAACTTGTATGCTGTAGGTTCAAATCCTACCCGTATATCTTTTTATCTCTTTGGTTTTTTCGTGCAGTCATAGTTCAAATCACCCCGAACAGAAGTGAATATCTCCGAAAATTGACTACGAAAAAGGGTTTGCGAAAAACTCGCAAACCCTCTCTGTAGCTGACCAAATCGACATTATATCTCTTTGGTTCTGCTTTTCTGGAGGCGCCACCCAGATTTGAACTGGGGATAAAGCTGTTGCAGAGCTCTGCCTTACCACTTGGCTATGGCGCCATACTATTTCATTCTATGCAAATTCTTTTGCCATTATGTCTGCTGCTTAAAACTTGCAAATTCTCTGTTATAATGAAAAATGAATAGTGGGCTGCAACGCTGCCCATTATTCATTCTCCACACAGATGCCCTACTGGGCTAATTTGGAGCGGAAGACGGGATTCGAACCCGCGACTTTCACCTTGGCAAGGTGACACTCTACCACTGAGTCACTCCCGCAAATAATAATGGTGCCTCCGGACGGAATCGAACCATCGACACAGGGATTTTCAGTCCCTTGCTCTACCGACTGAGCTACAGAGGCAAATTGGCGACCTGAAAGGGACTCGAACCCTTGACCTCTAGCGTGACAGGCTAGCGTTCTAACCAGCTGAACTACCAGGCCGAATATGGTGGGCACAATAGGGCTCGAACCTATGACCCTCTGCTTGTAAGGCAGATGCTCTCCCAGCTGAGCTATGCGCCCATATCCATTGTCCCATTCATGCGGAACATTGATTATTATACTATATCCAGAATCAAAAGTCAAGGGGTAATTTCATTTTTTTTGCCATTAAATTCAAATTACCCCCCTATACCTTCCATTTTCTCTTGTTTTCTATATCTTTCTAACTAATTCTCGCAATTCATCTTCAGAAAATGGATATGTTTTATTGCAGAAATGGCAACGAATTTCCGCTCCGTTCTGTTCCCGCGCCATATCCAACAATTCCTTTTTCCCAAGAGAAATCAAAACGCGTTCAATCCGTTCTCTGCCGCAATTACAGTGGTAAACAGGCTCGCGTTCTTCTGTGATGTCATAGGAGAAACCCTGCAATATTTTTTCCATCATCTCTTCCAGTGTATGCTGCTCCGCTAACATTTGTGTCACTGCCGGCATATGCGCCACATTTTCTTCTAATTTGCTCACAACCTCTTCGGGGCAGTCTGGCATAAGCTGCACAATATATCCACCGGCTGCTTTTACGGTATAATCTCTGTCAACCAGCACCCCCAGTGCTACCACTGACGGCGTTTGCTGAGAAGTTGCATAATAATAAGCGATGTCCTCTGCAATTTCTCCGCTCTGCAATTCCACCCGTCCCACATAGGGTTCCTTCATACCCAAATCATGCACGACCGTCAAATGCCCATGTCCAACGCTTCCGCTGACATCCAGTTTTCCATTGGGTTTCAACGGCAAGTCTACCAGCGGCTCCCCTACATAACCGCGCACTCTGCTGTCACTGTCGCTCACTGCCACAATACATCCAACTGGTCCATCGCCTTTAAGCTGAACGGAAATGGTTTCCTGCGGTGTCTTTAACTCCGCCCCCATCATGGCGGCAGCGGACAGCGACCTTCCCAATCCCGCCGTCACAACAGGCGATGTCCCATGAATTCTGCGCGCTTCCTCTACCATTCCATGAGAATCAATTGCAAAGGCGCGGAAATGTCCTTCTTTTTCTATCATACGAATCAATCTGTCTTTCATGTCTTGCGTCCTTTCCTATGTTATCGCTTTGTGTATACCTGTTTCATTCACCAAATATTGCAGCGGCACGTCATGCGGCTGCGAAAACACATTCTCGGTCATTTGCGCCGCATAACATATCCCCATTGTCCAGCCATGATACTGCTGCAAAATCCGGTCATAATATCCTTTTCCATAACCAATGCGTCCGCCCATAGAATCAAATACCACGCCCGGTACCAGCATACCATCGATTTTCTCCGGCACAATAACTGCGCTGCATTCCGGCGGTTGAAAAATGCCATACAATCCCTGTTCCAATGTTTCCAGTTTCGCTTCATGAAACACCATCACGCCGCCAGAATAAGAGATGGGCAGCGCCAATCGCTTTCCTTCCTGCGCCAACTGTTCCAGCAACGGACGTAAATCCACTTCGCTTCCCAGCGGATAATACGCGGCAACTGTCTTTGCCTGTTTCAGTTTAGGACAGGAATGCAGAAGCGCACAGATATCCCGCGACCACTTTGTTCTCTGCTGCTCCTTCAATTCGTTTCTAAGCGCTAAAAAATGCCGGCGCAATTCCTGTTTATTCATATTTCATACTTTCCTTCACTTGCTGCGCGGTCGCTTCACCCTTAAGCTGTTTTAAAATCTCAAATGCAAATAAGTGCGCTGTTCCTGCACCTTTAGAAGTAATCACCTTTCCGTCTGTCACAACCGCGCTGTCCGTTATCTCCGCACCTGTTAGCTGATTTTCAAACCCATCATAACAAATGGCTTTTTTTCCTTTTAAATATCCATATTTCCCGAGTACGGAAGGCGCCGCACAAATAGCGCATAAATAAAGTTCCTTTTCCTGCGCCCGGCGCAGTGTGTCTTCCACCCATGCCGATTGTTTTAACCGTTCTGTGCCCGGACCGCCGCCCGGCAGAATCACAGCTTCCGTCTCCGGCAGCAATCCGTCTCCGACCGCTATATCCGTTTCTATGCGGATACCATGCGCGCCGCACACCCATTTTTCTGCTTGTATGGAAACCATTTTGACTTCCACACCGCCGCGCCGCAAAATATCTACCACCGCAAGCGCTTCTATTTCTTCAAATCCATCTGCAAACAATACCATTACCATATTTATTTCCTCCTTCAATACCATTGCGGTAAATTGATATAAATACTGTTTTGATTTCCTGCTGTTTGTCCCAGCAATTCCATTCTTTTTCCTGCGCCAACACCTAAATAAGCAGCGGTTTCCTCCGGCGTACAGCCGATTTTTTTCGCCATATAGCTTGGCGTCACGATGCGCTGCACCCCTGTCTGATATAGTTTCGTATATAACGGGTCTCCCGGCGCAAGGCGCAGCCGGATTTTTTCGGTTTGCATACTGTGGCGGCCTAAGAATTGCAAAATGGCACACGCGCCCGCTTCGTTTCTATACGCACATTCCGGCACGTTGATTTCCTGCGGCGTAACATGGTACACCAAATATGCCACCGCTTCGTTTTTCCGGTAAAAGACATAAGCGCCACCATGGCATTCTGTCGAAAAGCACTGCACAATCTGTTCCATATCCTGCTGCGTTCGCGCAATTGTAACGTCCCAATACTTTGCGTATGTCTCATAAATTGGTAGAAGCAACGCCGCTTTTTCCACACGCTCTGCCGTTCCGTCAAACCGATAGCCCGCCGCTAAGGAAACCGGAAACACGCATTCTTCTTTTGACGTGCAATGCACATATCCGAATCGCTCATAATAGCCACTAATTGCCGGCACCAGTAGCAGCATAGAAACGCCCCGCTCTGCGGCAACCTGCTCCGCAAACGCCATCATTGCCGCCGCAATACCTTTCCCGCGGCTTTGCGCAAAAACCGAAACGCCTGCAATATAATAACAAGCTTCTGTCTTATCATGCAAACGCAGTGCAGTGGGAATCAATTGCAATGCCCCTGCGACTCGACCTGCTTCCACCGCCACAACCGTATTGTCCGCACGATATCGGCTGCCAAACACCCACTGCAAATATTGCGGTTCTTCATAGAAACAATAGTTCCACAGATTCTGTACCTGTTTGGTTTCTTCCGGTTTTGCCAGTCTGACTTCCACCGCTGTCCCTCCCTGCTTTAGAGAATCTTCTCCATTCCTTCCGTTCAGGCAAACAACCGCCGCGCATGGAATTTTCTTTTGTTTACCTGAAAACCATTTCTATCATATTGTACCACATTTTTTTCTCTTTTTCCAGACTTTCTCCTATTCTTTCCCACTTTTTTAAAAAAACAGAACATTTTATGGATAATTGCTTGATTTTTTATGGATTTCATTATATAATAGTACTGCAAACAAGGGCATACGGTTTGCCAATCTAATAAACGAAGGCGGTGGAGATTTTATGAAACTGGTCATTGCAATTGTACATTCTGAAGACAGCAACAAACTGAATTCTGCTTTAAATCAAAAAGGCTACAGTGTCACCAAACTGGCAACTACAGGCGGATTCCTGCATGCCGGAAACACAACGCTGATGATTGGAACAGAGGAAGATAAAGTATCGGATGTACTGCAAATTCTTCGGGAACAATGCCGTACCCGCAAACAAATCACCACTACTTCTGCGCCAATGGGCGGCGTAATGCCCTATCCGATTGAAGTTGAAGTAGGCGGCGCCACTGTGTTTGTTCTTGATATTGAACAATTTGAAAAGCTATAAGGAATGGGAAACATGCAGCAATCCAATCAAGTCTCGTCACTGGAATCTTATCTGCGCACGATAACAGCAAAAGGGCGCGTGTCTCATGCCTATTTGCTGGAATCACCAAGCCCCGATATGGGACTTGCTATTGCCCAGAAATTTGTGCAAATGCTGTTGTGCGATACCGGAGCCGGCTGTGGCACCTGTAAAAATTGTAAGATGGCACAAAGTTTTTCTCATCCCGATCTACAAACCGTTCAGCCACCGGAGGACAAAAAACAAATTTCTGTGGCGCAGGTGCGTGATGTGGTTTCGGAAAGCTATGTCAAACCCTATATGGGAAAGCGGAAGGTCATTCTGTTTCGTGACGGCGCTGCTATGACAGTTCAGGCGCAAAACGCGTTGCTGAAAGTCTTGGAAGAACCGCCCGGCGATGTGGTATTTCTGATTCTCTGCGGCAACCATATGAATCTGCTGGAAACCATTCGTTCCCGCACAACACTGCTGCAATTGCAGCAAATACAGCTTTCCAGCGGCGATATTGCTCTGGAAGAAGAGGAACGGGACAGGCTGTTTGACTTGGCGCAAAAACTAAGCGGCGGCAATTTGACAGATTGCTATAGTGTGGCGGATTATTTCGGCGTACGCGATCGGAAAAACCGAAAAGAAAAAAAGACGCTTGCGATTTCGTTTCAGTATTTGCTTTCTGTGTTTCGCGAACTGTTGCTGATAAAATTGGGTTGCAGCGATTTGGTTCACGGATCGTCCGCTTTGCTGGAAAATGTCGCGGGCAGTACGTCTATGGAACAGATTATCCGCGTGATGGAACAATTGGCTTTAGGGACGCGCAGACTGGAGCGCAACGTTCAATATGATTTGCTTATCATGTCATTGCTATATGGCTGTATCGATGATAAATAAAGGCACTTCGGAGGTTATTATGATAGAAATAGTCGGCGTCCGGTTCAAACCGGTCGGCAAAATTTATTATTTCGCACCGGGACAATTTCAATTAAACGTCGGCGATGGCGTGATTGTAGAAACTGCGCGCGGAATTGAATTTGGAAAAGTCGTGATTGCAAACCGTGAAATTGATGAAAAAACGTTTCATTCGGAACTCAAACCGGTGATTCGACTCGCAACGGAAAACGACTATAAAACTCTGCAAAACAACAAAAAGAAACAAGATGAGGCATTTCGTGTTTGCAGCGAAAAAATCAAAAAACACCATCTGGACATGTATTTGGTGGATGTGGAATATACCTTTGACTGCGGAAAAGTGTTGTTTTATTTCACTGCTGACGGCAGAATTGATTTCCGCGAACTGGTCAAAGATTTAGCGGCTACCTTCCGGACGCGGATTGAACTGCGTCAAATCGGTGTGCGCGACGAAGCAAAGGAACTTGGCAGCATTGGTATCTGCGGGCGTCCTTTGTGCTGCAACACTTTTCTCGGCGAATTTGAACCGGTATCCATCAAAATGGCAAAGGAACAGGGATTGTCTCTGAATCCCACCAAAATTTCCGGTGCCTGCGGCAGATTGATGTGTTGCTTGAACTATGAATACGAAACTTATGAAGCATTTGGAAAAGGATTGGCAAGAGAAGGTTCCTATGTGAAAACGCCGGATGGTAACGGTACGGTTATCGCTTCTAACATTTTGGGACAAAAAGTAACCGTTAAAATTGACAAACAGGATATTCCCAAAGAATATGACAAAAATGATGTCACCGTTATTAAACATGCCGCCGCGCGCGATGACGCCAATGCGGCTGATTTGAAAAAACTGGAAGGCAATTAATGTAAATACAATTTTTTATAATATATTGTATTATACCAAAATAAGGAGGTGTACGAGCAATGGCATACATGATTTCTGATGAATGCATTAGCTGCGGCGCTTGCGAAGCAGATTGTCCCGTATCTTGTATCTCCGCCGGAGATTCCAAATACGTTATCGATGCTGGTACTTGCATCGACTGTGGTACATGTGCAAGTGTTTGTCCTGTTGGCGCACCGCAACCCGAATAAGAAAAATTGGTCACAAAATCAATACAAAGATAGGTGGAACAAATTTGTTTCACCTATCTTTGTATTCGCAAAAAGGAAGCCAAATTTATGACAGTGTTAGAACATGAACGTATAGATGATTTACAAATTGGCGGACTGCGCCTGATTCAAAATCCGGACGGTTTTTGTTATGGAACAGACGCCGTGTTGCTGAGCGATTTTGTAAACCCTGCCACCAAAGGGACAGTGGTTGATTTTTGTACCGGCAGCGGTGTGATTCCCATTCTGCTCTCTGCCAAAATAAAAGCGCAGCGGCTCATTGGCATTGAATTACAGCCGGACTATGCTTCCATGGCGCAGCGTTCCGTCCTGCTGAACCATTTGGAGCAGCGCGTTTCCATTCTCTGCGGCGACATCAAACAGGCGCACACCATGCTGGACGGCACCTGCGAAGCCGTGACCTGTAACCCGCCTTATATTCCTGCCAATAGCGGGTATCACGGCGCGCATGACGGCAAAGCCATTGCCCGCCATGAAATTTGCTGCACGCTGGAGGACGTTGTCCGCAGTGCGGCACGTATTTTAAAATATGGCGGCAGCCTCTACATGGTTCACCACAGCGAACGTCTCAGCGACATCATGCGCGCTATGGAAACGCACGGCATTGCGCCAAAAGTGCTGCAATTTGTCCACAGCCGGCGGCTGCATACCTGCAAACTATTATTAATCAAAGGAGTGCGCGGCGCCAATTCCGGCGTTCAAATTTTGCCTCCGATATTTAAAGGATGAATCAAATGACACAACAAGTTGGAACACTTTATCTCTGCCCTACCCCTATTGGGAATCTGGACGATATCACCGTCAGGGTACTGGAAACTTTAAAATCCGTAGACCTTGTCGCTGCCGAGGACACGCGGCGCAGTCTGCAACTGTTGAATCATTTCGGTATTAAAAAACCGATGACAAGCTATTTTGAACACAACAAACGCCAGCGCGGCATGGAAATCCTCGCCCATTTGCAAAAAGGCGAGTCTGTGGCATTGGTGACAGACGCGGGCATGCCTGCCATTTCCGATCCGGGCGAAGATTTGGTAAAACTCTGCATTGAGCAGCAAGTTCCCATTGTGCCGCTTCCGGGCCCCAATGCGGCGCTTACCGCGTTGATTGCCAGCGGACTTCCCACAGGGCGTTTCAGTTTTCAGGGATTTCTCAGCATGAATAAAAAGAACCGGCGGGAACATTTAAACGCGGTTTCCCATTATACCGATACGTTAATTTTCTACGAAGCACCGCACAAATTGAAATCCACGCTGCAAGACCTATTGGACTGTCTCGGCAACCGAAATATTGTGCTATGCCGCGAACTTACCAAAAAGTTTGAAGAATTCGTGCGTCTGGATTTACAACATGCCATCGCCTACTACGAAGAACATGCGCCCAAAGGTGAATTCGTTTTGATTGTGCAAGGTGCGGCACAAGAGGAAACATCGTCCGTTTGCGAACTGCCGCTGGAGGAAATTTATCAAAATTATCTGGACATGGATTTACATAAAGTTT
>JAAWTG010000013.1 GCA_022801925.1 Clostridia bacterium
GGGCGACGACAGCGGCATGGGGATCGGACAGATCGTCACGGGTGAGGGCCACATGCTCGTCCAGGTTTCCGTGGGCGGAGAAACGCCGGAAAAACCATTGTTTTTGTTGCCGGTTCTGGCAGAAAACGGCGGAACATTCACCGTAGAAACCACAATGCCGGAAACTGCTGCCAGCGGAGCATATGCGGTTTGTGCAACCGCGTATGGCATAAACGGCAAACAAGCAAAAACGATCTATTATGTCAATAAAAACGAACGGGAGGCGCTTATCAGTGCAGTGAATGCGGCCGCAGCGCCGGAAGAAATCATCAGAGAACTGGAGAATCATCGCGGTTTGCTCGGTCTGCCGGAAAACAGCACACTGATTTCACATATTGCCCAGACGGTGTTTGAGCAAAAGCCGTATGCGGATTATGCGGCGTTTACCGCGTTGTTGGAACAGGCACAGACAGTGCTGACGGAATTGAATGCGACCACGTGGGCAGGATATTCGAAGATTCTTTCGGAAAATCCTATCATTTTAAACGGTCATACAGACGAAACATATTATAATAATTTGTCGGCGACAGGCAAAGCGGAGATAAACCGAAAAATCGCGCCGACCGCACCGTTTAAGAGTTTTGCAGCGTTCCGTACCGTGTTTGCACAGGCGGTTGCAGACTATAAAAAAGGATTGGAAAGCGGCAGCAGCGGTGGTGGAAACGGCGGTGGCAGCGGCGGCTCGTCGGGTGGCGGTCGACCGGGTGCGACATCTATCGGACAAGTAACCTTGCCGGACGGCAAAGTTCCGCTTGCGCCGGATAATAACCCCACAAAACCGGAAAAGGAAGAACGCTTTACAGACCTTACGGCGGCAGAGTGGGCGCGTGACAGTGTGGAGCGTCTCTATGCAGCGGGCGCAATTTCCGCAGCGGCGCAGTTCCGCCCCAATGACAGCGTGACGCGTGAGGAATTTGTAAAACTGATGGTGGAATCGTTCGGACTTACGAAAGGCGCTTCCGCAACGGAATTTGCAGATGTTGCAGCAGATAGCTGGTATGCGCCGTATGTTGCAGTAGTGCAGTCAATGGGGATTGTGACAGGATACGAGGATGGACGGTTCGGCGTTGGCGAGCAGATTACGCGGCAGGATATGGCAGTCATGCTCAGCCGTATGCTGGAAATACTTGATGTGAAGTTGTCGGAAGGAAATGCGGAGCCGTTTACAGACGACGGAGAAATCAGCGGCTATGCGCGCAGCGCCGTATATCTCATGCGGCAAGCAGGCGTTATCAACGGGCATGACGACGGCAGCTTTGGACCATTACAAAATGCAAGTCGGGCGCAGGCGGCGAAGGTGCTCTGTGGGCTGCTTGATTTGTTGGCGAGATAGGGAGGAGGAAGGCAATGCGATTGTTTGAAAAATATATATCCATGCTACTGACAGCAATCCTGTGCTTGACATTGATACATGGTTTTCCGGCATTGTCGGCGCCGGTGGAGGACGACACAATAGAAAAGCTGCAAGCGTTCGGTATTTTGACGCAGGAAGAAACCGGATTGCTGAAATCCAAATCGCCGCTTTCGCGCGGAAACTTTATCCGGTTGATGGTTCGGCTTTCCGGTATTGAACCGGAGAGCATTGTCGGCGCACAATATACCGCGCCGTTCGGAGATGTAAGCCAAAGTGACGAGAACTATAAATTCCTCTGCACAGCCTATGAAATTGGGCTGGCAGAGGGAACCACAGGGGCAATGTTTCGTCCGAACGACCCGGTAACGCGGGACATGGCGGCGAAGCTTCTGGTAACGGTTCTTGGATATAAAACATTGGCGGAAATGCAGGGCGGGTATCCAACAGGATATCAGATAGTGGCAAACCAGCTCAAACTATTTGCAGGCTGCGGCAGTTCAACAGAAATCACAGGTGCGGTCGCGGCAACGATGATAGAAAATGCTTTAGATGCTCCGGTGTTTCAGGTAAAGACGATAGGAGGCACAAGTGTTACGCTGGACAGTGATGCACATGACACGCTTTTGAAGGAACGGTTTCATATCTATCGGACAGACGGCGTGTTGGACGGCACGGAAATCACCACGCTGCTGACAGGCAGCAGTTCGATTCGGCAGGGATATGTCACCGTTGACGGTAAAAGTTACGCCGCGGGCAAAACACAGGCGGCGGACTTGCTTGGTTACTCTGTAGCGGCGTATTACCGCGAGGAACAGGGGGAAGATTGCACATTGGTGTATGTCGCACCGAAGCGGAATAAAAATGAAACGCTTACATTAGATATTGAGGACATTTCCGAGGTTACTGCGCAAAAGCTGACATATGCGGATGAGGGAGGAAAATTGAGAACCGCAGAGATTTCACGGCTGGCGAGTGTGATTTATAACGGCAAACAAACACCTTTTTCATCCTCGTTATTTGAGACGGAATGCGGCAGACTGACGCTGATTGATAATGATAAAGACGGTGCTTATGATGTACTGCTGCTGGACGTATACCGAACCATTGTTGTTTCCGGTGTTTCTGTTACCACATGTATGGTGACCGATTATCTTGGCGGCGAACCGGTAGAACTGGATGCGGCAAGCAGTGAATATCATCTGCATATGACAAGTAACGGGCAAACGATTTCCACGGAAGAATTGGCGCAATGGAATGTGCTTTCCTACGCGGAAGCTATTGGAGAGGGCAAACCGATTAAAACAGTTTTGGTGAATAAGAAAAGCGTGAACGGAACCGTGAATACGATAAACGAAAGTGATAGGAAAGCCACCATTGAAGGCAAGGAATATGATGTTAGCGATTCTATGATGAAAATCCTGAAAGTGGGCGATGAAGGGAATTTCTATATTGACGCGTTTGGACGTGTTGTGGCGTCAAACAGTGAACGCGATATGGTGTATGGGTTTGTAAAAGCCGGAAAAGAAGGAAATTTGGGCGGCTATATGCTGAAAATATTTACGGAAAACAACCGCTGGGTTGAATTGCCGCTGCGCAGCAAACTGCGGCTTAACGGTGAAACAGGACGGACAGCGGCAGAGGCATATCGTTTGCTTACGGAAAACGGTACGGTAAAACCACAGTTGGTGACATACCGCGTCAGTGCGGAACGGGAGATAAGCGAACTGAACACAGCGCAGGAGATTGGGAGCGGAAGCGCGGAAGAAGAAGCGGCAATTCGCGATGGAATATTCCGCAAGTCAATGACGTTTACCGCCGTTGTCTACCGGAATATGTCAAGTTCACGTTCGTTTGAAGACTATGCTTGTGTGAAAGATGCAAAGGTGTTCCAGATTCCGCCCCATCCGGAAAGTGCGCAGGACGATGAATTTTCCGCCGGCGGTGTGGGACTGCTGGTACACGACCGGAGTTACACCAACGTCAATCTTTACGATATGGATGAACTGTGTTGTGCCAAGGCGTGTACAGTGGATAAAAAGACAACCAATATCAGCAACAGTTCTCCATACATGTTAGTGACGGATATTAACGAGGCGGTCAATGATGATGACGAACCTGTTTATGCGCTGCGGGGAATGTATAACGGCAGTATGTCAATGGTTTATACGATAGACAAAACGATTGTGGACTCCAAAAATCTGCGTAAGGGCGATGTGATACAATTTTCTACCAACGATAATGGTGATGTAGAAAACATTGTGCAGCAGTTCAAAGCGGAGGAGGGCTTTACGCAAAAAGGCATAAAAGGCAGTGCATATAGTGAGACTACCATGTTGCGCGGACAGGTTGTGAAGGCAAATGCCGCGGAGAAGGAAATGGTGATTGATTATGGTACGCGCAGGGGTGTGTTTCCCATAACGAGCAAGGCGAAAATCTATCTGTATGACCCGATTCAGAACCGCAGCACCGTGGGTACGGTGAACGACATTGCACAAGGAGATTACATCTTTTATACAGCACGTTATTTTGATATCAATACTATCGTTATTTTTAAGGAATATTAGAGGGGAGAAAAACAATGAAAGCAACTATAACAGCAAATAATACAGGAACAGACCTGCGCAAACATTTCTCTCTGAAAACAAAGGTAAAAAACGAACTGTGGCAGAATCGGTATCTCTATCTGCTGGCAATTCCGGTCATTGCTTATTATGTTCTGTTTTGCTATTTGCCGATGTTTGGTCTGGTGATTGCATTCAAGCAATATGAGCTGGGCAAGGGGATTATGGAAAGCCAATGGGTGGGGCTGAAATATTTTCAGGAATTTTTCGGTGGCATCTATTTCGGTCGGCTGATGCGAAACACGCTGCTCATCAGCTTTTACAGCATTTTATTTGGGTTTCCGGCGCCGATTATTTTTGCACTTCTGATGAATGAATTGCGTCAGCGTCGGTTTAAAAAGGTGGTACAGACGGTTACTTATCTGCCGCACTTCATCTCCTTGGTGGTTATTTGCGGCATGATTGTAGACTTTTTAGCAAGCGATGGTGTTTTAACGCGTATGCTCACGGTGTTTGGCGGACAAAAAACCAACTACGTCGGTGATGCGCGGTATTTTCGGGCAATCTATGTGATTTCGGATATCTGGCAGGGGATTGGCTGGGGTTCCATTATTTATCTGGCGGCGCTGGCGGGTATCGACCAACAACTGTATGAAGCGGCGGTCATTGACGGCGCGGGTCGCTGGAAACAGACGCTTCACATTACGCTGCCGGGCATTCTGCCAACGATTATGATTATGCTGATTATGCGCGTGGGACAGATTTTAAGCGTAGGGTATGAGAAGATTATTCTGCTCTATGGAGCGGGAACCTATGAAGTGGCGGACGTTATTTCATCGTATGTGTACCGTATGGGAATCGGGCAGTCGCGCTATAGCTTTTCCGCAGCGGTCGGCTTGTTCCAGTCGGTTGTGAATGTGATTCTGTTGGTAGCGGCGAACAAGACTTCGCGCCGTTTGAGCGGAACATCATTATTTTAAGGGGGATAGAGAGATGGTAATCAAACGTTCTATCGGAGAAAAAGTATTTTCGGTATGTAATATTCTATTTATGATTTTGATGATGGTGGTTACGCTCTACCCGTTTTGGTATGTGGTAACATGTTCGTTTTCGGACAGTGCACAGCTGATTGGCGCCCGCGGAATGATGATGCTCCCCAAAGGGTTCAGTCTGGCTTCATATCAAGCGGTTCTGCAAAACCCCAATATTTTAACAGGCTACCGTACTACGCTGATTGTCGTGGTGATTGGTACCACGCTCAACGTACTGATGACAGCGATTTGTGCGTTTTTGCTGACGCGCAAAAAGTTTGCGCTGCGCGGTGTGATGACATATATGGCGCTGTTTACCATGTATTTTGGCGGAGGTATGATTCCGACATATCTGGTGGTTTATAAATGGCTGAATCTGGGCGATTCACTATGGGCACTGATTTTACCGGGCGCGATTAGTACCTATAACATGATTATCATGCGCACGAATTTTGCGGAAATTCCGGAAAGTTTGGAGGAATCGGCAAAAATTGACGGGGCAAACGATATTTTGATTCTGTTCCGTATCATTTTGCCGCTGTCACTGCCGATTATTGCAGTCATGGTTTTGTTTTATGGTGTGGCACATTGGAATGCGTGGTTTAATGCGCTGCTCTATATCCGTACCCGCGCAAAATATCCGCTGCAACTGGTATTGCGCGAAATTTTGCTCATGAATGATACAAATCAGATGACGGCGGGTGCGGCGGCGTCCGACCGCTTCTTTCTTGGAGAAAGCATTAGGTATGCAACCATCATTGTAGCGACAGTGCCGATTTTGCTGGTATATCCGTTTATTCAGAAGTATTTTGTAACAGGTATTATGATTGGCGCCGTCAAAGGGTAATGAAACAATTAAAATATAAGGAGGAAAATGAAAATGAAACGTATTTTCACAGTTGCACTTGCATGTGTACTTGCAGCAGGAATGCTTTCCGGATGCGGCACAAAACAAACCACAGGCACGGTAGGGGAAACCAAAACATTGACGTATTGGACAACGTTGAATGCAGGGGTTAGCACATCATTGCAATCGTTGGGAGATGTGGCAATGTTTCAGGAACTGGAAAAACGCTCCGGTATCCATATTGATTTTATTCATCCGCCGACCGGACAGGAAACAGAGCAATTCAGTCTGATGATTGCTTCACGTGAATTTCCTGATATGATTGCTTATAATTGGATTTCCTATCCCGGCGGGCCTGATAAGGCAATTAACGACAATGTGATTGTAGCGTTGAACGACTATGTGGATTCTGACGCGCCGAATTTTAAGAAGTTGGTAACGCAAGATATGTATGCAAAGGGAAGCAAAACGGACAGCGGAAAATACTTTGGATTTCCGGCATTTAATATAGGAGACGCTCGTGTTTTTGGTGGTCTTTGTTTGCGGGGCGATTGGCTCAAAGAGCTAAACCTCTCCGTACCGGAGACAATTGAGGAATGGGATACTGTTTTGCGTGCGTTTAAGGAGAAGAAAGGCGCAACTGCCGCATTGACCGGCAACACAGCTTCTCTTACCGGTCGGAATGGATTTAGCAGTGGTTTTGATGTGGGAACGCGTTTTTATGTTGATGGCGGAAAAGTAAAATACGGTCCGGCAGAACCGGGATTCAAAGATTTTTTAGCGCAACTTCATACGTGGTATGCGGACGGTATTTTGGACAATGATTACCCGACAAACAATGCGTCGATTATGGATGCGAAAATTACCAGCGGGGAATCGGGAGCTAAGTTTTGTTATATTGGCGGAGATATCAGCAGATATATGAAGCTGATGGAAGAAAAAGATCCGAATTATGAATTGGTGGCAGCGCCTTATCCGTCTGTCGAGAAAGGAAAAGCACCGCGTTTTATGCTGTTAGAAGATGACGTTCAGGCGCCGTTTTTGGCAATCACCACGGCATGCGCCGATGTAAAAACAGCGGTGAAATGGGTGGATTATTTCTATTCTGAAGAAGGACGCATGTTGGTGAACTTCGGCATTGAGGGAGATACCTACAATATGGTGGATGGGAAACCGGTTTATACGGATAAAATTCTGCATAGTCCGGAGGGGTATAGCATAAACGAGGCAATGTGCCGCAATTTCCAAGCATCTTACCCAACGACCGGGCTCAAACAGGATGAAGATTATTTGACACAGTATTATCAATATCCGCAGCAAATTGACGCTTTTCAGCTTTGGGCGAAAAATGTGGAAAGCGGCAGTAAAACAAAAATTCCGCAGATAACGCCGCTGTTGGAGGAGTCGGAAGAAATGGCAACGCTCAGTGCGGAAATCCTTACTTATACAGAGGAAATGATTTTAAAATTCGTGCAGGGCGCAGAACCGCTTTCCAATTACGAGGCATTTGTTGAAGGGTTAAAGAGACTTAATTTGGACCGCTATTTAGAGTTACAGCAGACTGCCTATGACCGCTATCTTGCCCGCTGATGGAATAAATTGGTTCTTGTCCACAGGGGAAGATGTGTGGTAAAATAGCTTAGAGCAGCCGGAGCCGGCGTTCATCAGTTGAGCGCCGGCTTCTTTGTGAAGGGGGAAACAAAAGGAAAATGAAGCGGTTCACTAGCGAGACGATAAAAAAACTGCGGAAAGATGAAAAATTTAAGAAATATGCATGGTGGGTCGGCAGTTATTCCGTTGTTATTCTGCTGTCGATTGTAATCAATTTGGCAGGGTATACCAACGCGATTGGCGTGATTGAACAGGAACTGGCGAAAACCAATGCTTCCTCTATTGAACATACAAAAAATATTTTTGATAATTATTTACAGGAACTGGATAATATTTCATATAATCTCATTCAGTCTAATAGTGTCACACTGCTCAAAAATACGAATATCACGCCGCATAAACGTTCAGAGTATGCTGGTAATCTCGTTCAGGATATTAAAAACAGTGATACAAACAGCCGAATTTTAAAAAATGCTTATATTATACTGAAAGACCAGGACATTTGTATTGATATTAATGGGATTGTATCGCTGAAAACAGCATATCAAATGTCTTTTTCAACATATTATGCAACGCAGGAATCGTGGCTGAACGATTTGTTTGATATGTCAATAAGCGGTCTGAAAATTTTGACAGATAAGGAGGGCAATCAACGGTTATTTTTATGCCGGCGTTACGTGAATCTAAATTTTTCCGTATACCAAGCACAAACAATCGGCATCATGATGGAGATTGATGAAATAAGTGTGAATGAGTTGTTGGCAACGCTGAAATCGGTGGATGGAGAAGAACTGTATATTGTCTCAAATACAGGGGGAATGTTATTTGCAAGCCAAAAAACGGAGCAATGGCCTTTGGAGATTTGTGCAAAGGAAGGTACTTGTGTAAAGACTGTGTTTGGGCAAAAACAGGTAATCAGTGTTGTCCGGTCTGACATTGAAGAACTGCAATATGTACGAATGCTGCCAAACAGCATCTATTTGAAAAATATTCGTTCGGTACGCATTGCATTTGTATTGTGCTATTTGCTCTGTATCGTTTTTGGTGGGGCGTTGGTATGGCTGTTTTCAAGGATAAATGAACGCAATAGACGGCGTATGGAAGAAAAATTGGCAGAACAAAAGTTGTATATGCGTGAGGAGATTCTGCGCCGAATACTGGAACGAAAGTTGGATGTACAGCGTGTGGATATGGATTTTCTGGCAGGATATAATCTGCAAATGACAGGCAAGTATTTTGTCGTTTCTGTGATTGACGCTATCCTACCGGAGGATACCAATGAAGAGGATAACACGGAAGCGCTTAACAAAATTCAGCGGTATCTGGCAGTGTATTTGCCGCCCATGCTAAAGGAGGAAATTTACACCTATTTCTGCATGGCGAAAAACATGGCGGTTGTTGTTTTTAATTTGCAAAAGGAAACATCAACGTTGCTGACAGTCTGCGGCTTGTTGTCACGTTTGCGCAGTAGGCTGCGCGAAGAACTCGGTCTTGATTTCATCTGTGCAGTCAGCGGTATGGCAATTGGGATTGAGGAATTGCCCAAGGCGTTTGATGAAGCAATAGAAGCAATGAACTCAAGATTCCTTGGACAAAAAGACGCTATCTTTATTTACGATGATGGCAATGAGCTTTCTGACCGTTATGCATACAGCGGTGAAATGGAACATAAGCTGATGAATTTTCTCACATTGGGTGACAAGAAGAATGCCACGCAGGTGCTCGAAGAAATTTTTTCATATAATGTGACTGTAAAACGAATTAACTTGAAAATGCTGCGCGTACTCACATCAGAAATCATCAGCAGTTTGCTGAAAGTTGCAGCACAGATTGACAGCGATGAAAACATTGATTTTAAAGAACTGTATCTTTTTTCTACGCAGATTTATACTATCAAGCAAGTTGACCAGGCAAAGAACGAAATTTTGAAGTATATCAATCTGCTTTGTGATTTAAGCGCTAATTATGCTCATACTGTGGGTGACGCTCGCTGTACACAGATTTTAGATTACATTCAAAAAAACTATGCGGACCCGGATTTGAATGTGAATAAAATGGCAGATGTTTTCGGAATCACAACAGGTTGGATTTCAAAATATTTTAAAGACCAGGTTGGCGGCGGTATGGCGGATTACATTGTTAAATTTCGACTGAAGAAGGCGAAGGAACAGTTGAAAAATCCAAAGAAAACCATTAAACAGATTGCGGAGGATACAGGTTTTTCCAGTGCAACTGTTTTTCTGCGCGCATTTAAGCGATATGAGGGAATTACACCCGGACAATACCGTGAGTTGGCCGGCAGGGAGGAAGACTAAAGTTAAAATGAAACACATGGGGTTTTCCAACCGAATGAAAGACCTTAGAAGCGTTGCACGTATTATAAAGGTTAAAAAGAAAGGAGCGTATGGATATATTTAACCGTAAATATATCATACAAGATGAATTGTGGAAAATATAATGAATGAGAATAAAACATGGATTGATGAAATATGGGAGAAAATCGACAAAAAGTTAAAGCCGGTCAGTCAATCATCTTTTGATAAGCTGCCGTATACTACAGAAAACGGGAAGTATGTAGAAAAAAAGAGCGGCGATGGCGTGTGCTGGTGGACAAACGGTTTTTGGCCGGGTTTGATGTGGCTGATGTATGTTGGCACAAAAGATGAGCAATATCGCAAAACAGCAGAACACGCGGAAGAACTCCTGGATGAAGCCTTTGAAGATTATGACCACCTGAATCACGATGTAGGTTTTATGTGGCATATCTCGGCAGGGGTCAACTACCGTTTGTTTGGCGGACATAAATCTAAGGTACGTGCAATGCATGCTGCTGATATTCTTGCTGCGCGATTTAATTCTTCCGGCAAATTTATCCGAGCTTGGAACGGAGATTTGTTTGGCAGGGTTATTATCGACTGTATGATGAATATTCCTTTGCTCTATTGGGCTTCTCATGAAACAGGTGACCCACGTTACAAATATGTTGCAATGAGTCATGCGGACACAACCCTGAAAACGCATTTGCGTGCGGATGGATCCGTTCATCATATTGTAGACCTTGATATTGTGACAGGTGAACCTGTGGAAGCGTTTGGCGGACAGGGGTATGAATTGGGCTCCGCATGGTCTCGCGGACAGAGTTGGGCGCTGTACGGATATATTCTCAGCTATATTCATACGCAAAAGCAAGTATATTTGGATGCGGCAAAGCGTGTAGCGCATTACTTTATTGCCAACACTGCTGAATATGGTGTGCCGCTATGCGACTTTCGTGCGCCACAGGAGCCTGTTATTTATGATACTACGGCAGGCGCCTGTGCTGCTTGTGGTTTGATAGAAATTGCCAAAAATGTACCAGAGCATGAACAGCACTTATACATGAAAGCGGCCTTGCGTATCTTAAAGGCTTTGGAAAAAGATTTCTGCGATTGGAGCGACAAAGAGGACTCCATTTTGCAAAAAGGAACAGAGGCGTATCATTCCCCGGACAGCAGCAAGCATATTCCGATTATTTACGGTGATTATTTCTTCACGGAGGCAATTTATAAGCTGAAAGGATTTGATATGCTGTTTTGGTGATGATTTTGGAAAAGCGCGTAGAAAATAATCAGACAAAGAGGAGAAAAACAAGATGATAATGGATATCAATAAAATAGAACTAACGGTAACGGAAAAAGGGGGTGCCCAAAACACGGAAATTATAAATACATACCGTGAAAACGGCGTTGCGGTATTTCGCTTGAAATTCACATATGAGGGTATCGTTCACCCTGAAATGGTATCGTTAAACTTTAAAGCGCCTTGTATAGATGTGTTTTCGGTATGGAGTCCGCTTCACGTTGACGAGCGTAATATTATGCCTGTTTGGAAAGGAAATAAAGCGATTTCCAGAGCAGGGGAGGGTGCTCCTGTTCAGACGGCGATTAGCCGCTCGGGGAAAAATCGAATGACAGTTGCACTGTCGGATCCCAAAACGCCTGTGCAGTTTCGTATGGGCGTGAATGAATCGGATGTTGTTATTAATTGTTCTATTGATATATTTACACTCCCGGTTGGGCAACTGCATTCGTACGAGGCAGACCTTCGGATTGATTTGAGGGATATTCCATACTACCAAGCGATTGCAGATGTGAGAAAATGGTGGAGCGAATACGGATATGCAAGCGCCTATGTTCCCGAGGTTGCAAAATATCCTATGTATTCTACATGGTATAGTTTTCATCAGGATTTGAATGCGGACGAGATTGTGGAACAATGTAGAATCGCGAAAACATTTGGCTGTCGTGCGGTTCTTATAGACGACGGCTGGCAGACCGATGATTGTTCCTGTGTATATTCATACTGCGGCGATTGGCAGATATCAAAAAAGAAAGTTGGGGATATGAAGCAGCTAATCAAAAGGATACATGATTTGGATATGAAAGTCATTTTGTGGTATTCTGTACCGTTTGTGGGTAGAAATTCCGAGGCGTGGAAACAGTTTGAAAATTGTTTTCTGGATAATCCGGAAGGAAAAGAGTGGTGTTGCCTTGACCCGAGGTTTCCGCGCGTCAGAGAATATCTGATTGGCTTATACATAAGAGCCGCGTCGGAATGGAAGTTAGATGGATTTAAGCTTGATTTTATCGATAGATTTAGTCTGACGGAGTATTCCTTGCACAAAAGCGGAAACGGGAGAGATTTTGATTCTCTGGAAGACGCTATAGAAAAATTGCTGTATGATACGATGACGAAATTGCGGGAAATCAATCCTGATATTTTAATTGAATTCAGACAGAAATATATGGGACCGTTGATGCAGACATACGGAAACATGCTGAGAGTATCCGATTGTCCGGCAGATGGTCTGAAAAATCGTATCGGTATGGTGGATTTGCGTATGCTTTCGGGAAACACAGCAGTACATTCGGATATGCTCGAATGGAATTATGAGGATACACCGGAAAATGCTGCACAGCAGATGATTAGTATTTTATATACAGTACCGCAGATTTCGGTGCGGCTGGAAAAAATAAATGAGAAACATAAAAAAATGCTTGCGTTTTATCTTAAGTTCTGGTGTGAGTATCGAGATGTTTTACTCAGTGAAAATTTCGAAGCGGCCGCGCCGTGGGCGAATTATTCATCTGTTTGTACGCAAAAGAATGGGACAATGATTATTACGGCGTATGAGAATCAAGTGGTTGAGCCAAAAGAAAACGCAGAAAAGTTAATTTTAGTGAACGGATTGGGAAAACGCGGAATCATTTTGAAAGATGCGGAGCGTTGGGGCGGCAAAAAGTGTGTTATTTTTGACTGTATGGGCAATGTTGCCCAAAAGTTTGATTTACCGAAAGATCGTTTGTTGATTGAACTTGCCGTTCCAACGTCAGGGATTGCATGTATTACGGAAGCGCCCAATTCACTATTGCAATAAATATTGAGACGAGAAAACGGATGCTTTTGTGGCGCCGGCGGCAATACGCTGTATTCGCTGCCGGTACCCGAAACGTTGTTTTGGAGGTTTGTCGGATTGGAGCATTTTGCATTTGTTAGGGATATCGTTATACTTAATTCCGTTGAAGAAATCGAAATACAAAAATGACTGTAAATCATCATAGATATCTCCCAATATTGCAGTAAGGGATATTTAACATGTTTGACACGTCCGTGAGCATATCCATGACACACTTTATATAATTGCTTTATCTTCTGCAAGGTATCAGACGGCACATTGTTGGTTTCGCGCATTAGATAATCAAAAATTCCGTTTATCAAATATCTGTTTTTTGTTTGAAGATTGTAAGCGTTTATATTGTCAAGCCAACCATAATGAAGAAAGTGAACTTTGTTTTTAGATGACTGATATTTTCTTTGGTTATATAGATTATTGAATTCATCGGGATATTTTTGACGGCAACAAGATTGTTCAATTTCATACCTAATAAATGTTAAATAGGATTCTATGGCTTCAGGATGTTTTTGCAAAATAAGCGTTTTTATGTATAACTCAATCATTACGCGGCACAAAGGATATGCATTGCTGAAAAAATTGTTTTCCATCAAGGTTAGTGCGGATAAAGCGGTATTTATGATATCGCCGTAATGAACAGCTAAATCATTAGAACTGCTATGCAGCAATTCAATAGATTTCATGCACAGGACAAATAGTTCATATGGTACAGGGAAATATAGAAATTCATCACCGGTCAACAGTTGCTTTTTTCGATAAAATGTGCTTCCATATTGATGAAGTTTTATTTTTTTCTAGTGTTTCTTTAACCAAATGTCGTTGATAGGTTTCGTTTTTTCATTGCCTGGGATTTCTTCTTTTGAAAGAAATATAGAATGATGACGATGTATTCCAATAATTATTCGGCATATATCATATTCAATGGTTTCCTCATTGCCTGTAACCACTGTTGAAGGATTAAAAATATTAGGATAGCATTCAAATAGCTGTAAGCCAAATTTGGTGATGACTCTATTTTTGATTTTTATTAAAAAGCTTCCGTTTATCCTGCTTTTGAAGAATTCTTTTAAAATTTGGTTAATCTCTTTATTGATTGTATTTGTATTAATTGTTGGGTCGACTTGAGAAGTGATTAAATTTTTCATAGGAAATCTCCTTTAATCGGTATAGTAAACACGGAGCATAAACAACGCTTTCACAGAGGGAGATGTCGTTTAAATTTATTAAGTGTCTATTTATAGAGAGCATTAAGTGTAGGACACATATCTTTGATTTTTTAACATGAAATGTTATGCTTTGTAGTAAACTTTCCGTCAAGTGTTTTTGCTGCTTTGAAGAAGACTAATATGGCTTATTTTTGTATGAAAGACATAAATGACCTGAAATCGAACTATTTCAAACATGAAAAAAGGACTGCGACTTTGTATCAAAATTGCAGTCCTTTTTTTTGGAGGAGATGGCGAGGTTCGAACCTATGTGCCCTTTTGGAAAAAACGATTTCGAGTTTAGCAAGCCCCGCCTGCGAATTGTTCTAAGGCGGTGCAAATTTTGAGCCGCTGTAAACAAAGAGAAGGAAAAGTTCTTTTCAGATTATTTGTATATATAGCATAAGCGAAATTGAGTCAAAAATTAATCTGCATGAATAACATATCGTTTGGAAATCGCTGTAAATAGTGATGCTTTTTTGATGATGTAACAAACGGAATGTTTGAAAACAGATGAAAACGGATAAGATGTTAATGCCCATTTTAAGTAAGGTTGGATGAAATACACGACCGCATATTAGCGATTGATACTTGTTTGACGATAGAGTAAAATATTTTGAATAAAAAATGGTTAGAAAACGGTTAGAAAATCAAGGGAAAACGGTTAGAAAGAAGAATAAAAAGACAAAAGAAAAAAGCCTTGAACCGCTGACCATACAACGTGTTCAAGACTTTTGTGTGTGGCAGGGGCAGAAGGACTTGAACCCTCGGCACGTGGTTTTGGAGACCACTGCTCTACCAACTGAGCTATACCCCTATATTTTATTTTTCATACAATATTTATTCTATCATATTCTATTATGTTTGTCAAGAACTATTTCAATATTTTTCTGTTGGTACAAAAAGATAATCGATATCTACATTTTAAAGAATTATCATGGGAATGTTATTGACAGGAACAGGTTCTTATGGTATGCTAAAGATATTCAATATGGTGCGGGGTAGTTGAATGGAGAAAGATGAAATAAATTCTCTAAGGGCGATAGGGATAAATGGAGAGGAGCCGGATAAATGAAAAGAAAAGGAATACTGATTGCCGCGCTGCTAGTTGGGCTTATCGTTATTGGAATCATACTGGCGGCATATTTTTTGAACAAAGAACCGTCTGTGCCGCAGGAAAATGGTGCGCTCCCCAATACATCTCAATCTTCTCAGAATGGAGATGGACAGCAGGAGAATGGCGAAGGAGCAGAAAAGAAAAACAAGATGGAAAGATTCTCCAAATATATTGATTTTACGCAAAATGGGCAGGGGGAAATTACGGAAAACGGTGAATATATTAACAATAAATACAAGTTTGTTTTGCATGTGCCAGAGGTGTGGAAAGGTAATTACCGTGCGGATGTTCTGGATATGACAAACGAAGATGCCGTAGTGGCATATATTAGCTTGATGTATACCTTTAAAGGCAATGAAGAGATTTTGGGAAAGATTGTTATTGCGGATAAAGAAACTTGGGAAACCTGGGAAGAAAGCCAGATGATGACTATGCCGGAAGTGATTGCGCGTTCCGCGGACAAAAATATTATCTATGGTATTAGTGTTGTTGAAGAAAATCCTCTGGAGGAAGGGTCAGAAGCATATAACAAGTTTGAAGGTATGCGTATCCGCGATGTACAGATGGCAAAAGAACTGTTTGCATTGTTGACAGATTAAAAAAACAGCAAAGCCTTTCCGGTTGGAGCAAAACCGGAAAGGCTTTTATTATACCATAAACGCGAAGCGTTTTGGTATAATTTCGTGCATCTCCGCCGGTTGCCACGTTTTTATGCGTGGCGAGGCGGAGGCACTTTTTAAATCCGTATAATATACGCTCTGCGTATATTATACTATAAAACTGCCGCCGTCTATCGGTTGTATATCTGTGCGGTCTGATAGAGTGCGCATCAGTGTGAAGAGCGCTTCATCTTTTTGTTTTGCTTCCAGCATGATATCCGCTTGCTGCGCGCCGGCATTTTTTAGCTGAATGAGGAATTCTAAAAAACTACAAGGGTCAATATAGTCAGCATGGGCGCGCGGCGATTGTAGACTGCGCGGAGAGGAAAAATGAAATTTTGGCGGGAATGCCTGACCGTCCCATGTCCGCAAAATTTCTGGCAGCAGCAGGGTATCATCCGGCTCGCCATTGCATATCATATGATGGACGTCAAGTACCATGGGGATTTTCAGTTGTCGGCAAAGAGACAAAGTTTCGCTGGTAGTATATGTTTTATCATCGTTTTCCAGTATAAGCCGTCGTCGTATATGAGAAGGCAACTTTTCAAAAGTTTCAGCAAAACGTTTCACGGCAGCTTCTTTGCCGCCGGCAGCAGAGCCAACGTGCAATACCAATTGATAACAGCTATCCGAAAGCCCCATAAGTTCCAAAATTTCATGGTGATAGCGCAGATTTAATATAGCGCTTTCAATGACTGACGGATTGGTGCTGCCAAGCACTGTGAAATGATCAGGATGGGCAGATATGCGCATATGTTGTTCTTTCGCAGTTTCGCCGCATTCAGAAAACAGTTGCAAAGCGCGGGAGGAAACAAGTTCTTGCAGTTCGTGGGTTTGCAACAAAATGGTTGCAAGCGGAACCAGTTTAGAAGTCAGTCGGTAGAGATGAATACCACGACTGCCGTAGTAGCGTAGCAGGCGTAAGGTGTTTTGTGCATTGATTTCCACCAGAGAACGGATAGCGTTCAGCGCGCGTTGCAGATCGCCCAATGCTTCAAAACGGGTGTGGGTGATGGTTTTAGATGGGGAGGCATCTTTCAAGTGGACGCTCATAGCGACGAAACCGAGGCGGACAAGCATAAGCAGCCTTCTTTCTTTGGTGAAACTTTATTCACCGGATGTTTACAAAATTCACTTGTATTATGGGAAAAATTATGATAAACTATACCTATATCATTGCTCTGAAAAGGGGAGGCATAAGAGAGTCGAATCTCGTGCGGTCCCTAGGGCAGATTTTCTCATATGCCTAGGCATAACTGCCTTGGAAGATATTGGTGCGTGCCGGCAGTAGGCACAGCAGAAACAGGAGAGTGACTATGATTCGATTTGGACCGGAAGGGAATGCACAGGCATTTTATGAAGAAGGATATAAATCATCGCTTGAGATGCCGGAGTGGCTTTCAAAATTGGGGCTAAACGCCTATGAATATCCCTGCACAAGAGGCGTGCGGCTGTCGGAGAAGATGGCAAAAACGCTAGGTGCAAAAGCAAAAGAACGCGATATTACGCTCAGCGTCCATGCACCGTATTACATTAATTTAGCAACAGATGATGAAGACAAACGAAAGAAAAGTATTGATTATATCATGCAGACCTTGCAAGCGGCACAGTGGATGGAGGCGCAGCGCATTGTTGTACACAGCGGCGCCTGCGCTAAGATGACGCGTGAGGAAGCAATGGGCTGGGCGGAAAAGACACTTCGTATGGCAATACAGGAAGCGGACGCGGCGGGCTTTGGAGAAATCCATATTTGTCCGGAAACAATGGGAAAAATCAATCAGCTGGGTACGCTGGACGAGGTGCTTCAGCTTTGCCGGTTAGATGATCGGTTGTTGCCGACTATTGATTTTGGCCATTTGCATACGCGCGGGCTGGGGTGTTTGAACACGAAAGAAGATTTTGCGGCAGTGTTGGACGCAGTGGAAAATAAATTGGGAAAAGAGCGGGCAAAACGGTTTCACAGTCATTTCAGCCGCATTGAATATACCAAAGGCGGCGAAAAACGTCATTGGTGCTTTCGTGACAACCAGTTTGGGCCGGATTTTGACCCGTTGGCGGAACTTTTGGCACAGCGCAATCTGGAACCGGTCATTTTATGCGAATCGGCGGGAACGCAGGCAGAGGACGCTTTGGAGATGAAACAGAAATATGAAGCATGTATGCGTAATAGATAGCTGTCATTATGTCAGATGATGAAAGTAGCGTAAGGAAAGGAATGGCGAGCAATGAAAAAAGTGTTGATTATGAATGGACCCAATTTGAATTTGTTGGGCGAACGGGAACCGGACCATTATGGAAAAGATACGCTGGAATCTGTCCAAAAACAGATTGCAGCGTATGCAGCAAAATATGGTGTGGAAACAATATTTTTTCAATCCAACAGCGAAGGCGGACTGATTGACAGACTGCATCAGGCACGGCAGGAAGTGGACGGCGTAGTGCTGAATGCGGGCGCATATACGCACTATTCCTATGCGTTGCGGGACGCGATTGCGGCAGTGCGTCTGCCGGTGGTGGAAGTACATTTGTCCAATATCCATGCGCGGGAAGAATTTCGACATACTTCGGTATTGGCGCCGGTTTGCAAAGGGCAAATCAGCGGGTTTGGCGCGGACAGCTATCTGCTGGGGTTACAGGCGTTATTGGGGTTTGAGACGGAATGAAAAAACGGGGGAGGACATTTTTTAGAAAGGAAGGAATTGACCATGAGTATTGCAACAAGAGTTGGCAATGTGAGAAAAAGAATGGCGGAGCAGCAGCTTGACGCCGTGATTGTCACCAGCAGGGAAAATGTATTCTACCTGAGCGGATTTTCCGGCAGCAGCGGGGATTTAATTATCACCATGGAAAACGGCTATCTTCTGACAGATTTCCGTTATCTGAAACAAGCACAAATAGAAAGCCCCGATTTTATTTTAATTGATATCACAAAAAATTTTGCTTCCCATTTGGAACAGATTGTTGGGCGGCACAACATAGGACTGCTGGGGTTTGAAGACCGGCAGGTATCCCATGCGGTATATACCGGTATGAAACAAAAAATGCCGCGTACCATGCTACGCGGTGTTCATGATATGATAGACTCTTTGCGTGTTTGTAAAGAAGGGGAAGAAATCGCCCGTATGCAGCAGGCGGCGCATATTGGCGATTTGGCGTTTGAACATGTGGTTTCCGTGATGAAACCAGGTATGACAGAACTGGAAGCGGCAGCAGAAATTGAATATGCCATGAAAAAACACGGCGCACAGCGTCCATCGTTTGATACCATTGTAGCTGCCGGACCAAACGGCGCGATGCCGCACGCAAAACCGACAAACCGTCCCATTGCAGAAGGCGATTTGGTAGTGATGGATTTCGGGTGTGTCTATGAGGGATATTGCAGCGACATGACGCGTACTGTTGCGGTCGGACAAATCAGCGAGAAACAGCGTTCGGTTTATAATATGGTGCTTTATACGCAGCTAAAAGCGCTGAATCATTTGAAAGAAGGAATGCCGCTGGCAGAGCTGGATCGTTTGGCAAGAGAGACCCTGGATGCATTTGGATATGGCGCATATTTTGGACATTCGCTGGGACATGGTGTTGGCATAGAAATCCATGAGTCGCCGGCGGTTTCTTCCAAATCGGCGGAGGAACTGTGTGCGGGTATGGTGTTCAGCGTGGAGCCGGGCGTCTATTTGAATGATGAATTCGGCGTGCGCATTGAGGACACGGTGACAATGGTGGACGGACAGCTGGTGATATTAAACCATGCAACAAAAGATTTGATTGTCATAGGTGGATAAAGGAATCAAAAAAGCAGATATATAACATAGAAGAAATAAAATTTGCAAGTTTGCGCAATGCGGCTTGCAAATTTTTTTTGTACATGGTATAATAGCCGTAGAAGTATTAGGGGTAAGAATCGATAAAATCCCCCCCGCGCGCAGGGGAAACCCTCCCGCCCGCAGGCGGGCGTCCCTCGGGGTGCGGGGAGAATCGGAACTCCCCGCGTTTTTGGGTAACATTGCGCCAAAAAGTACATTTATTATGGTATAATAGTCACAAAGTGACTATTATAGAATAAAAAGCGCCGCCGAATTGTTTCATCGCTTCGCTCGAAACCGGCGATGCGCAAAATTATACCAATCTGCTCCGCAGATATGGTATAATAAAGAAAAACACTAGTGGAGGATAGCAGCTTGATTGAGCAGTTGATGAAAAAGCTTTCGGAACTGAAAACAGAAGATGAATTTTGGATATTGTTGGACGGGCTGTGTCGACCAGCAGAACTGGAAATGGTGGCGCAGCGGCTGGCGGGTGCGGAACGTATTTTACAAGGAATGCGCTACAGTGATATTGTGCGGGAGCTGGATGTGCCAGCGTTTGTGCTGAAATGTTTGCAAAATCGGCTGGAGGAGGACGCAGATTTTCGGTCTTTGATTGCGGCAAACAGTGATACGAGAGAAGCATATCGCTCTTTTTCGGAGGTTTATGACGTGCTGACGCAAGACGTGGCATATCAAAAACGCTGCGATTATGTGGAACTGCTTATGCAAAAGTTTTTGGCGAAAAAGCCGGAATTGGTGGTAGACCTTGCATGCGGCACGGGCACAGTTGCTGTGGAACTGGCAAAACGGGGCTATGATATGACAGGCATTGACGCATCGCAGGAAATGCTTGGCGTTGCGGTGCGAAAAGCAAAAGCGGAACAGCTAGACATTTTGTTTTTGAACCAGACCATGCAGGAATTTGAATTATATGGAACGGTTGACGTCATTTTGTGTTTGCTGGACAGTGTGAATTACCTGCTGGATAAAGAAGAATTGGAACAATGTCTGCATTGGGTGCAGAATTATTTAAATCCCGGCGGGCTTTTCATTTTTGATATTAATACAAAGTATAAATTGGAAACGCTGTTGCCCGGAAACATATTTACCGATGAAGTGGAGGGTGCCTACTATACTTGGGAAAACGCCTATGATAAAGAAGAAAAAATTTGCATGTTTGATTTGAATTTCTTTGTAGAGGAAAACGGACTGTATAAAAGGTTTGAAGAAGTGCATTATGAAAAAGCATATACGCGTGGGGAAATAAAATCTGCGCTGCGCGGGGCAGGTCTAAAATTGTTGGGGGAATATGACGATTTAACATTGGACGCGCCGCGGCGGCAAAGCGAAAAAATATTTTTTGTGGCACAAAAGCCGCAGTGATGGAGGAAAACATGGAACAGGATATTTTATCTCGTATTCAATTGGGGTATCCTACATTTAGCAAAGGGCAGAAAAAAATAGCGGACTATATTTTAGCACACTATGACAAAGCGGCGTTTATGACGGCGTATAAATTAGGACAAATGGTGTCCACCAGCGAATCGACGGTGGTGCGGTTTGCAACGGAACTTGGCTGTGAAGGGTATGCCTGTTTTCAAAAGGAACTACAGGAAATTATTCGCAATAAGCTGACGGCAGTGCAGCGCATGGAGGTAGCGGACAACCAAATCGGCGAACAGGAAACGCTGAAAATGGTGATGGAAAGCGATTTGAGCAAAATCAAACAGACCATGGATGAAATTGATGTTGATATGTTTCACAGAGCGGTGGATGTGCTGGTGAACGCGCGTAAAATATATATTTTGGGGGCGCGCAGCAGTGCGGCGCTGGCGCAGTTCATGGGATTTTACATGAATCTGCTGTTTAAAGATGTTTGTATGGTCGGCGCGGCAAGCACAAGCGAAGTGTTTGAACAGATTATGCGTATTGATGAACAGGATGTGATGATTGCCCTCAGTTTTCCGCGTTATTCCAAACGAACAGTGCAGGCAGTGCAATATGCCAAAAGCCGCGGCAGCAATATTGTGGCAATCACGGACAGCGAATCTTCTCCCATCAACCAATATGCAACGCACCGCCTGACGGCGCGCAGCGATATGGCGTCATTTGTGGATTCTTTGGTGGCGCCGCTGAGCGTTATTAATGCATTGATTGTAGCAATCGGTATGCGGAAAAAAGAGGAAGTTGCCGAGACATTTGAGCATTTGGAACATATTTGGGACGAATATGAGGTCTATGAAAAATCAAGGGATGCGCAGGAGAGAAAGTGAGGGCGGTTATGCCGGAATGTATCGTAATTGGCGGCGGCGCAGCAGGCATGATGGCGGCGGGGACCGCTGCGGCGGCGGGAGTGGAAACGGCAATACTGGAAAAAAATAAAATGTTGGGACGCAAACTCCGCATTACCGGGAAAGGACGCTGTAATGTGACAAATGCAGGCAGCATGGAGGATATGATGCAGCAAATACCGGGCAATGCAAAGTTTTTGTTTAGTGCTTTTCGCGGATTCACCAATGAAGATGTTATCGCTTTTTTTGAAGAACAGGGCGTGCCGCTGAAAACAGAACGCGGCGGTCGGGTGTTCCCGCAGAGCGATAAAGCAATTGATGTTGTACAGGCGCTGATTCGGTTCTGTCGGACAGGCGGTGTGAAATATGTACAAGGACAGGCGGAAGAAATTGTAACAGCGAATAGTGCAGTATGCGGAGTACGGCTACATAGCGGCATGGAAATTCCCTGCCGCCATATTATTCTTGCAACCGGCGGAAAAAGTTATCCGTTGACAGGTTCTACCGGCGATGGATACCGCATGGCGCAAAAGCTGGGACATACCATTGTGCCGCCGCGTGCTTCGCTGGTGCCTGTGGAAACGGAGGAATCATGGGTTCATACCATGCAGGGACTGTCGCTGAAAAATGTTCGGCTGTCGCTGTTTGAAAATGGGAAAAGGATTTTTGAGGAACAGGGAGAACTGCTGTTCACGCATTTCGGACTGTCCGGTCCGTTGGTGCTCAGTGCGAGTTGCCATATGCGGCATTTACCGCAGCGGAAATATGAAATCGTTATTGATTTAAAACCGGCGTTAGAGGAAAAAAAGCTGGAGGAACGACTGCTGCGTGATTTTGCGGAATATGCCAATCGGGATTTTATTAACTATTTACCGTCATTGGCGCCGCAGAAGTTAATAGACTACCTGCTGCGGGAAAGCGGCATAGGAGCACATGAAAAAGTGCATCAAATCCGCCGACAGCAACGCGGAAGTATCGTGAAAGCATTGAAAGAAATGCGGATTCCGGTTAGCGGACTGCGTCCCGTTGAGGAAGCAATTGTCACAGCAGGGGGTGTGAATGTGAAGGAAATCAATCCATCTACCATGCAGTCCAAACGGATAGCAGGACTTTATTTTGCAGGAGAAGTGATGGATGTAGATGCCTATACCGGCGGTTATAACCTGCAAATTGCCTTTTCGACAGGCGTTTTGGCAGGGAAACTTAGGGGATAAATAAACGATAATATAGTTGACAAACATTTTTTTTATCAGTATAATATTGGTATAGAAAGTTGATAGAAATAGAAGCTGTTCCTGTTTTTTCGAGGATAGGGAGGAAAAGGGGTTGTTCGGCTTGTACTTGGTAGCAGGTGCATTGACTGGGTTAGTTGCAGCGGGGGGAGCTAGTGTTGTTTGGATTCTGGCACCTTTTTTTTTGCTAGCTGCCAGACATTTAGGGGCATATGATGCGGTGGGTATTTCCCTCGCAGTTGAATTTGTTTTATATTTATTTTTGTTTTGTATGAAAGGCAGCGCTTGCCGTCCGAACTGGAAAACGTTGATTGT
Source organism: Clostridia bacterium (assembly GCA_022801925.1). Lineage (GTDB taxonomy): Bacteria > Bacillota > Clostridia > RUG12999 > RUG12999 > JAAWTG01. The sequence goes on from JAAWTG010000013.1 coordinate 23,524, forward strand.
GGGAACGGTGCCGCTGATTGTGGGAACGGTAGTGGGCGGCTATGTTTCCAAAGAGATTCCGGCACAGATATTCCAGTGGATTTTATTTGGTTCAACTTTGATTGCAGGCGTTGTGATGTTTGTTTGCGGGAAGAACATGTTTGGGCAGAAAGAGGAAGAAGCGGCTGTACCGTACCGACCATGGCGATATGTGTGGTGGATGCTGCTGGTAGGCTTGCTAAGCGGTACATTTGGACTGGGCAGCGCATTGATTGCGGTTTTGATTGTTTCCGGCAGAAAGCGGCTTGCGGTTCACATGGAACTGGATACCGGAATATTTTTTATAGCGCTTAGCGCTATGGTAGGATATTTAATGCACAGTGTCTGCGGGACAGTAAATCTGCTGGAAGTTGTTGTTTGTGCGGCATTTGCACTCGCAGCGTTTCGGCTGGTTACTGTTTTTATGAACGCAAAAACAAATGTATATACAAAATTGGTTGGAGCAATTTTGCTGATTGCGGTTGTAATTTTTGTGCCAATTTATTTGTTTGTATAAAAAAATGCAAAAAAGACTTGATAAATGTGAAAAAATATGGTAAAATACTATGGTGATTCAATTAAAACGCAAGAAAATAGTGAAGTGGGAGCTGATGAAAGAATGGAAATAGCAGTGAAAATTGTCGGTGTTTTGCATATTATTGTAGCCTTAATTATTATCGCCGTGATTCTGCTGCAGCAGGCTAAGAAACCGGGAATGTCCGGTGTGTTGGGCGGCAATATGGATAATTCTTATTATGGAAGAAACAAAGGAAGAACGAAAGACGGCATGTTGGCAAAAGCAACAGCAGCATGTGCGATTATATTCCTGTGTACTTCTTTGTTTTTGGCATATAATTTTGCAATTACCAATAAAGTGGAAGGCACAGACGGCACCGGTACAGGTACGGAAAGTTCGTTGCCAATTGGCGATGACGGTAATTTAACGCTGCCGATTGAAGGCAGTACCGATGAAGCAGGCGAGGGTGAAACAGAAGCACCGGTAGAAGGAGCAGAACAGACGCCGGAAGAAGGAACACAGACACCTGCAGAATAATAAAAAATTATATAAGCTGTCCGTATGTATGCGGACAGCTTTTTGTTTTATAAGCAAAAATGCCTAAGAATGGCAGCACAACAAAGACGGCAAATATAAACTTTTTGTGAACAATTTCGGAATCGGACAAAACCGCTTGAATTTCATAGCGGCATATGATACAATATATCCTGTATTATTGTATCATTAAACTGCAAGTAGGAATGTTTCGACTGTACAGGTCTAATGATGTATACAATGCGGAAAAACGTACAAAACAAAAGATGGATGTCCATATACGGAGGTTACTTGTGTTTGGATATATTCAGGCAGCAAAAGAAGAATTAAAGATCAAGGAATGGAATACGTTTCGCGCTTACTACTGTGGGCTTTGCAAAACGCAGGGAAAACTGCTGGGACCCGTCACGCGGATGGGACTGAGTTATGATTTCACAGTGCTGAGCATTTTACTCGATAGTGTTAGGGATTCGCAGACAAAAATCGTGCAGGGGCGGTGTATGCTGAATCCCTTGCGTAAACGACCGGTGGCGGCGCCTTGTGAAGCATTAGAGTATTGCGCCTATATGAGTGTGGAGTTGACCTATTATAAAATCAAGGACGATATGCTGGATCATACGATTTGCGCCGGTATTGCCGCGCTGCCGTTTTATGCACCGCCGCACAAAAAAGTGAAACGGGCGTATGCCGAAAAGGCGGCTGTGATAGAACAGCATTTGCAAACGCTTCACAAACTGGAAACGGAAAATTGCCGAAATGTGGACGAAGTAGCGGAACAATTTGCCAAAATTATGGAAGAAGTCTTTGCTATGCCCGGCTTGGAAGACCGCGCACTGCGGGCGCTGGGATATAATCTCGGACGCTGGCTCTATTTGGCGGACGCAATAGACGATTTTGAAAAAGACAGAGAAAAAGGACAATATAATCCATTTTCCACGCGGGAAGAAATTTTGGGGAGCGCTGTGCCGTTGTGGTATAATCTCGGTGAGGCGGCAAAGGCGTATGAACTGTTAGATTTGAAAAAAAATAAGGGACTGTTGGATAATATCATATATTTAGGGTTACAAGGGACAACGCGGCGGCTGCTGGAGAAATATGACAGTGGTGAAAATGCGGCGGAAAAACGGCAGGACGCCATGGAAAGGAAGAACATCAAATGAACCCATATAGTGTGCTTGGCGTCAGCCAGAACGCGACAGAAGAAGAGATTAAAACGGCGTATCGGAATTTGGTGCGCAAATACCATCCGGACAAATATAAAGACAACCCGCTTTCTGATTTGGCGGCGGAGAAGATGAAAGAAATCAACGAAGCCTATCACATGCTGATGAAACAGAAAAGCAGTCAAAACAATACCTATCAGAATCAAAGTGCAGGCGGACAGCAATATGCGGGAACCGGTTCGGATTCTGCGGAATTTGCGGAAATTGAGAGAATGATTCGCAGCGGACAGATAGATGCGGCAATGGCGCGGCTGCGCGGCTGCGGGAATCGAAATGCACAGTGGTACTATCTGATGGGCATGGCATCGCTGGAAAAGGGTTGGTATAACGAGGCATATAATTCCTTTGCCATGGCAATGCGTATGGAGCCGGGCAATCCGCTTTACCAACAGGCAATGATGCGTATGCAGCGGCAGGGCGGGCAGTTTCGCGATATGGGACAAGGTATGACGGATACGAGTTGCTGTAGTTGTTGTGGCAATTTGCTTTGCGCAGATTGTTGCTGTGAATGTATGGGAGGGGATTTGATTCCCTGCTGCTAAAAAAGGAGGAACAGGATATGCCGCCGATTACATTGCTGATTAAACCGGCGTCCAGTCTGTGTAATTTAAGATGCCGCTATTGTTTTTATCATGATGTAGCCAGCCATAGGAAGGCGGCATCTTTTGGCGTGATGCGGGAGGAGTTGCTGGAAACGCTGGTGCGCAAAGCATTGGAACAGGCAGACGGACAATGTATGTTTGGCTTTCAGGGCGGGGAACCGACACTGGCAGGACTGGATTTTTACCGGAAATTGGTGCAGCTGCAAAAGAAGCATAATACCCGCGGAATCCGTATTATTAATACCATTCAGACCAACGGTATGTTGATTGACGATGAATGGGCAGAATTTTTGGCGAAACATGAGTTTTTGGTAGGATTGTCGCTGGACGGAACGCGGGAGGTGCATGACCATTTTCGCGTGGATGAAAACGGAAACGGTACTTATGACCGCGTGGTTGCCGCTGCGAAGCGGCTGGAGAAACACCACGCGGAATTTAATATCTTGTGCGTTGTGAACAACTATGTGGCGCGCTATGCCAAGCAGGTGTATCAAAACCTGAAAAAGCAGGGATTTCGTTATATTCAGTTCATTCCCTGTCTGGATTCGTTTGGTGAAGAAACGCAAAAGGGACAGGAATATTCTTTGTCATTGGAGCGATTTACTGTTTTTTTGAAATCTACGTTTGATTTATATTATCAGGATTTTGAAAAAGGCGATCCTGTCAGCATTCGGACATTTGATAACTATGTGACAATGATTGCAGGCTATCCGCCGGAATCCTGCGGCATGGCGGGTATTTGTTCCTGTTATTTTGTCGTGGAGGGAGACGGCAGCGTTTACCCGTGCGATTTTTATGTGCTGGACCGATACCGGCTGGGACATGTGGAGCAAGATGATTTTCCGGATATGATGCGCACAGAAACGGCAAAAAAATTTGTCGCAGAATCGGATTACATAGACGAAGCGTGTAAAGTATGTCGCTGGCTGTCCATTTGCCGCGGCGGCTGCCGACGCCATAGAGAACCGTTTATAGACGGGCGCCCGCGCAAAAATATATACTGTCAGGCATACCAAGAATTTTTTGCTTACGCCTATCCCAGAATGGAACGCATGGCAAAAAAGCTGCTGGGGAAAAGATAGAGGTGGAACCATGGGACTGATTCATATTTATACCGGAGACGGTAAAGGTAAAACAACAGCGGCGTGCGGACTCATATGCCGTCAGCTTGGGTATGGGAACAAGGTTGTATTGATTCAATTCCTCAAAGGCGGCATAAGCGGAGAATCACTGTTTTTGTCGCAAACGGAAAACTGCACGGTAGTGCGTGGGCAAGAGGCGAAGAAATTTGTTTTTCAAATGGACAAGGCAGAAAAACAGCAGGAAGCGGAAACATGCCGCGCATTGTGGAACGAAGCGTGTGAGGCGGTAAAACATGCAGATTTGGTCGTGCTGGACGAAGTGTTCGGCGCGCTGTCCTGCGGTTTGCTGAAACCGGAGGAAACGTTGCGGTTGACGGAACTGCTGCCGGAGCAGTGCGAACTGGTATTGACCGGACGAGACGCACCGGAAGAATGGGTGTGCAGGGCAGATTATGTGACGGAAATGCGGGAAGTAAAACATCCTATGCAGCGCGGCGTACCGGCACGGCGCGGCATTGAATATTAATAAAAAAATATCAGCCCTCCTGATTGTTTTATCAGGAGGGCTGTTTTATGTATGAAATTATTATTTATAATACTATTTTGGGACAACAGATACCGATATCCCCTGCTAGATAGGAGATGTATTGATAGGTCTGTCAAAAGAAAAATTTATGCTTCTTCTACCAGTTTCAGCCATTCCTGTGCAATCAGCGTATGACCGGCGAGTGAGGGATGAACGCCGTCCGCCGACCAAATTTCATAGCCGCATTCGATAGATTTGGAAGCAAACAGTCCGTCCAGTGGGAGATAGTGCGCATGAAATTCCTGAGCCATTTTCCGTACAACGTGAATTTTGGGGTCTAAATCTTCACGCCAATTTAATTTATCGGGCACAAACGGCATGAGAAACGGTTCTATCAACAAAATGGGAATATTGCCAAGCCGTTCGCGTACCTGTGTGAGCAGTGCGCGGTAGTTGGATTCATATTGCTCCGCAGTGGTGAGAGAAGCTGCGTCATAGCGGCGCCAAGTGTCGTTGATACCAATTAAAATGGAAAGAAAATCCGGTTTCAGCGCCAGACAATCTTCTTCCCAGCGCGTCAGCAAATCGCAGGTGCGGTTGCCGGAAATGCCTTTATTGAGGAAAGTAACGTTCATCTTGGGATATTTTGCCGTAAACAGTCCAGCGGCAATGCGGGCATAACCGCGCCCCAAATCGTCGGTTTCGCGGTCACGCCCTACATCTGTAATGCTGTCCCCTTGAAACAGGACGGTCATGTTTGGTTGAATCAGCATGGAAAAACCCTCCTATGAAATTTTTTCTCCATTATACTGCTTGTCATGAGCAAAGTCAATAGAAAAACAAAAATAGTGCTGTTTTAAAACAGATATAATTTATAAAAACGGTTTCCGAATGACTTCAGAAACCGTTTTTATAGATGTCATGATTTGATAGGAAAATAAAGATTATTTGGTGTCCTGCAATGCTTGAACGCCTTCCTCGCCCGTGCGGACTTTGACAACGTTTTCCACATCATAGACAAAGATTTTACCATCGCCGATATGCCCTGTATACAAAATCTTTTTCGCTGTTTCAATGACAGTGCGCACCGGTACTTTGGAAACGATAATTTCCACTTTGATTTTCGGCAGCAGTGTCACGTCCATTTCAACGCCGCGGTAATACTGTGCGTTTCCTTTTTGAATGCCGCAGCCCAGAACATGGGTAAGGGTCATGCCGGTCACGCCGATTTCATTCATGGCGTCCTTCAATTCGTCAAATTTGCTCTGTTTCATCACAATGGCGACTTTAGTGAGTTTTTCGCCGGAAACCGCTTCAGCGGAAGCAGCGGGAGCCGTGTAGTGTTCCACCGGAACCGCCTTTTCCACCGGCGCTATGCTTGGCGCAGCTTCGCTGCCGCCTACTGCAGTCAGGTTTGCCATAGGCATAAAGTCTGCATAACTGCTGGCGAGTCCATGTTCCTCGGAATCAAGACCGGCAATTTCCTCGCTGGCGGAAACGCGCAGGCCCACTGTCTTTTTAATGATAAAGAAAACAATGGTCATAGTAACGGCAACCCAAGCAATGACGGAAACAACGCCCAGCACCTGAATACCGAAAAATTGGAAACCGCCGCCATAAAATAAGCCGCCGTCCAGCGCGAACAACCCTGTTAAAATTGTGCCTGCCGCGCCGCAGAGTCCGTGAACGCCAACCGCGCCGACAGGGTCGTCGATTTTGAGTTTTTTATCAACAAATTCAATGCCAAACACAACAACAAATGCTGCAATGAGACCGATAATTGCCGCGCCGATGGGCGATACCACGTCGCAGCCTGCGGTAATGGCGACCAGACCTGCCAACACACCGTTGAGCGTCATGGAAACATCCGGTTTTTTATAGCGAATCCAAGTGATTACCATGGTGACACAAGCAGCAACAGCCGCCGCAAGGTTTGTCGTCATAAAGATGGAACCCATGGAGAACAGCGTTTCGTCGCCTTCGGCGGAAACGGTAGAACAGCCGTTGAATCCAAACCAGCAGAACCACAGAATGAACACGCCGAGCGCCGCAAGCGTCAGGCTATGCCCCAGAATCGCTTTGGATTTTCCGCTTTTGGAATATTTTCCGATACGTGGCCCCAGTATTTTTGCGCCGATAAGCGCTGCAACGCCGCCTACCATATGAACAGCGGTGGAACCTGCAAAATCGTGAAATCCAAGCTGTGAGAGCCAGCCGCCGCCCCAAATCCAGTGACCGGAAATGGGATAGACAATCGCGCTGATGATGGCGCTGTAGATACAGTAAGAACTGAATTTGGTGCGTTCCGCCATGGCGCCGGAGACGATGGTTGCGGCGGTTGCGCAAAATACCGTTTGGAAAATGACAAACGCCCATTTGGGTACGCCTTCCGGCAGAATGTCCGTATAGGCGCCGGCAATGGTTGGGTCAAAATGTCCGATAAAATTGCCCGCGCCAAACATCAATCCGAAACCGAGCAGCCAGAATATCGGCGTACCGATGCTAAAATCCATCAGGTTTTTCATAACAATGTTACCGGCATTTTTCGCGCGTGTCAGACCGGTTTCCACCATGGCGAATCCGGCTTGCATGAAAAATACCAGGGCTGCGCCGAGCAAGACCCATATGGTGTTGACAGATGAATACATAAATAATTCCTCCCTTTTCTTTCACAAATAGAAATGGCGTGCGGCGCAGGAAAATGGGGGTATTTTCCTGTACTGCACGCCGTTGTGCGACTATATAGGCTCTCTTATGCCTGAAATTTATAAAATGCTAAACAGCAAGTCGCCGTAAGTTGGGAACGGCCAAAATTCTTTTGCCGTGCTGGTTTCCAGTTCGTCTACAATGGCGCGAACCTCCTGCATGGAAGCAAACACGCTGTCGTGATAATAAGCGGAACATTTTTGTGCGTCCGATTCATAGTCTTTGGCAGCCAGGAGCGTTTGTTCCAGCTTGTCTGTTTTGTGATACAGACAGGAAACGAGTTCCGAAAGTTTGGAAATCAGCGCTTTTTCCACATCACAGTTGACGTCCGCCAAAACGGATTTTTTTGCGGCGGCGGTGGAACTGAGTTTGTGGACATAGTTCATCACGGACGGCAGAATGTCTTTGCGCACGATATCCAGCATGGTCAGCGCTTCAATGTGCAGTTCTTTGCAATAGTTTTCCAGCATGATTTCACAGCGGGAAACAATCTCCGCTTCGCTGAAAATGTTGTGTTTGGTGAAAAGTTTAATGTTCTTTTCACTCTTGAAATAGGGAAGCGCTTCCGGTGTGGATTTCAGGTTATACAGTCCGCGGCTTTTTGCTTCCGCAACCCATTCGTCCGAATAGTTGTTGCCGTTGAAAATGATACGTTTATGCTTTTTAATGGTACGTTTAATGAGTTTGTTCAGCGCACTTTGGAAATCGTCTGCCGCTTCCAGTTCGTCCGCATACTGCGACAGAGATTCTGCAACAATGGTGTTCAGCGTGATGTTCGGACCGGAAATGGAGAGCGCGGAGCCCAGCATACGGAACTCGAATTTGTTGCCTGTGAAAGCAAACGGTGAAGTTCTGTTGCGGTCGGTGGTGTCTTTCGGGAATTTTGGCAAAATATGTACACCGATTTCCATGTTGCTTTTTTCTTTGCTGTCATAGGTATCGTCATGTTCAATGGATTCCAGAATTTCCGTCAGTTCATCTCCTAGGAACATAGAAATGATTGCCGGCGGCGCTTCGTTGGCGCCCAAACGGTGGTCGTTTCCGGCAGTTGCAACGGAAAGCCGCAGCAAATCCTGATAATCGTCTACCGCTTTGATAACCGCGCACAGGAACAATAGGAACTGCGCATTTTCATGCGGCGAAGAGCCAGGTTCCAGCAGGTTGACGCCGGTGTTCGTGGAAATAGACCAGTTGTTATGTTTTCCGCTGCCGTTCACGCCGGCAAACGGTTTTTCGTGCAGCAGACACGCAAATCCGTGACGGTCTGCCACTTTTTTCATGAGTTCCATGGTCAACTGGTTGTGGTCTGCCGCAATGTTGGTGGTGGAAAAGATGGGAGCGAGTTCATGCTGCGCCGGCGCCACCTCATTGTGCTCTGTTTTTGCCAGAATACCGAGTTTCCAGAGCTCTTGGTCTAAATCTTTCATGAACGCTGCGATACGCGGTTTAATCGTACCGAAATAGTGGTCTTCCATTTCCTGCCCCTTGGGCGGTTTTGCACCAAAGAGCGTCCGACCGGTGAACACCAAATCGCGGCGCTGTTTATACATTTCTTTGTCAATCAAAAAATATTCCTGTTCCGGTCCCACGGTTGTTGTCACGCGGGTTGCGCTGCTGCCGAACAGTTTTAAAATACGCATTGCCTGCCGGTTCAATTCCTCCATGGAGCGCAGCAGCGGCGTCTTTTTGTCCAGCACTTCGCCGCTGTAGGAACAGAACACAGTGGGAATGCAGAGGGTATCGTCTTTGATAAAAGCATAGGACGAAGGATCCCAAGCGGTGTATCCGCGTGCCTCAAATGTTGCGCGCAGCCCGCCGGAGGGGAAACTCGACGCGTCCGGTTCGCCTTTGACCAGTTCTTTGCCGGAGAATTCCATAATCGCCCGCCCGTCGCCTGTCGGCGCGATGAAACTATCATGTTTTTCCGCGGTGATACCCGTCATGGGCTGAAACCAATGGGTGAAATGCGTTGCGCCTTTTTCTACTGCCCAGTCCTTCATTGCGTTTGCAACAACTGTTGCAATACCAATTTGCAGGCTTTTTCCATCTTGAATGGTTTTTTTCAATGCCTTGTAGGTGTCTTTCGGAAGTTTTTCCTGCATGACTGCGTCGCTAAACACCATACTGCCGAATACTTCAGGAACTGTAGTCATTTCAAATCATCTCCTAATAAAAATCATTTTGAACCGGTTGCAAAGGAAAATAAAAAAGGCACTGCGGGCATTTGACCCACAGCGCCTTTGCTGTTTACAGACACAGTATACACCCAAGGAGAAAATTTGTCAAGTGTTTTTTAAAACTTTTTTTGCAAGAAATTTTAAAACGACATGCAGAAAAAGGGGGAATATATAGGAAATAAGCTGATAAAACTTAAAAAATGAAAGAGAAACATAAAAAAGTTTCAAAAAAGTATTGACATTTTGCTGAAAAAACGGTATAATAATAAAAAATGTAAGAATGAACAATGGCGTTCATCAAAAAAGGAAGCAGTTTCTTTTTTTGGTGGACGCTTTTTTTGTGCAGAAAAAGGCAAAGGAGGAACAGGAGATGTTAAAAGAAGGACAGACCAGAATCCCTTCCGGCTGTGCAATATCCGGCATCTTTTCCAAAGACGGAAAAAAAATAAACGGTGAATCCATTATCCGTTCTATCGCAACCATGCACGATCGTTCCAACGGACTGGGCGGCGGATTTGCAGGCTATGGAATCTATCCGCAATATAAAGACTTGTATGCATTTCATATATTTTATGAAAGCAATGCCGCGCGGGAGGAATGCGAGCGGTTTTTAGACCGGCATTTTGACGTGATTAACCTGTCTAAAATTCCGGTGAAGAAAACGCCGAAAATCACAGATGAACCGCTGATTTGGCGCTATTTTGTCACACCGCTGCCCACCAAACTGGCGGACAGCCAACTGGACGAAAAAGAATTCACGGTCAAAAGCGTTATCAAAATCAATACGGTGATTGAAGGCGCGTATGTGTTTTCCTGCGGCAAGAACATGGGTGTGTTCAAGGCGGTGGGATTTCCGGAGGATGTGGGAGAGTTCTATCGGTTGGACGAATATGAAGGGTATTGCTGGACGGCGCACGGACGCTATCCCACCAATACACCCGGCTGGTGGGGCGGCGCGCACCCCTTTGCTATGCTGGACTATTCCATTGTACACAACGGCGAAATTTCTTCCTATGACGCGAACCGCCGGTACATAGAAATGTTTGGTTATAAATGCACGCTTTTAACCGACACGGAAGTCATTACCTACATGATAGACTATCTGGTACGCAAAAAAGAATTGTCGCTGGAGGAAATGGCAAGCGTGATTGCCGCGCCGTTCTGGTCAACCATTGAACAGAAACCCAAAGAGGAACGGGAACGGCTGACCTATTTACGCAACGCCTTTGCGAGTTTGCTGATTACAGGTCCTTTTTCCATTCTGCTGGGCTTTGACGGCGGCATTATGGCGTTGAACGACAGACTGAAACTGCGGTCTATGGTGATTGGCGAAAAAGAAGACATGGTATATATCGCAAGCGAAGAATGCGCGATTCGCGTTGTGGAACCAAACTTGGAAAAACTCTGGTCGCCCAAGGGCGGAGAAGCAGCGATTTTCAGACTGAGTGAAAGGGGGGCGGCAAAATGCCTGTAAACTATTTATATCCGGACTATGAAATCATTCGTAACAAAGATAATTGTATTGGCTGTCAGGTGTGCGCAAGGCAGTGCGCGAATGAAGCGCATTGGTATGACGAGGAATTGGGCGTCATGCGCTGCGACAGCGCAAAATGCGTCAACTGCCACCGCTGCGTGTCGCTCTGCCCGACGCGGGCGCTGAAAATCGTGAAAACAGACCATACGTTTAAAGAAAATGCAAACTGGGCGGGTGCGAATATTCAGGAGATTTACCGTCAGGCGGAAAGCGGCGGCGTGTTGCTCAGTTCCATGGGCAACCCCAAACCCTATCCGGTGTATTGGGATAAACTGCTGATTAACGCGTCTCAGGTGACAAACCCTTCCATTGACCCGCTGCGCGAGCCTATGGAAACCAAGACATTTCTGGGGAAAAAGCCGGAGGACATTCAGCGGGACGAACAGGGCAGAATCAAACCGAATTTGCAGCCGCAGCTAGCGCTGTCCATGCCGGTGATGTTTTCCGCCATGAGTTACGGTTCCATCAGCTACAATGCGCACGCCAGCTTGGCGAAAGCGGCGGAGGAACTGGGCATTCTCTATAACACAGGCGAAGGCGGATTGCACGAAGATTTCTACAAATACGGTAAAAACACCATTGTACAAGTGGCTTCGGGGCGGTTCGGCGTACATAAAGATTATCTGGAAGCGGGCGCGGCGATTGAAATTAAAATTGGACAGGGTGCAAAACCGGGCATTGGCGGACACCTGCCGGGCACCAAAATTGTGGGAGACGTTTCCAAAACAAGAATGATTCCGGAAGGCTCCGACGCGATTTCGCCCGCGCCGCACCACGATATCTATTCCATTGAAGATTTGCGGCAATTGGTGTTTTCGCTGAAAGAAGCGACGGAATACCGGAAACCGGTTATCGTTAAAATTGCGGCGGTGCACAATGTTGCGGCGATTGCCAGCGGTATTGCCCGAAGCGGCGCGGATATCATTGCCATTGACGGTTTCCGCGGCGGCACGGGCGCGGCACCGACACGTATCCGCGACAACGTCGGCATCCCCATTGAATTGGCGCTTGCCAGCGTAGACCAGCGGCTGCGGGAGGAAGGGATTCGCGACAGCGTATCCGTGGTGGTGGGCGGCACGATTCGCAGCAGCGCGGACGTGGTGAAAGCCATTGCGCTGGGCGCGGACGCGGTTTATATTGCAACCAGCGCACTGTTGGCGCTGGGCTGTCATCTGTGCCGAAGCTGTCACACAGGAAAATGTAACTGGGGAATCGCCACGCAGCGACCCGATTTGGTGAAACGGCTCAATCCCGAAATCGGCGCGCAGCGTCTGGTGAATCTGCTCACGGCATGGAACCATGAAATCAAAGAAATGATGGGCGGTATGGGAATCAACTCCATTGAAGCGCTGCGCGGCAACCGGCTTATGCTGCGCGGCGTGGGACTGACGCAAAAAGAACTGGATATCTTGGGCGTGCAGCACGCCGGAGAATGAGGAGGGGACGAAAATGAAAAGGGTCTATGTCAATGAACAGTGGTGTCTCGGCTGTCATTTGTGCGAATACTACTGCGCGTTTGCCAATTCCGGAAAGGACGACATGGTCAAAGCGCTGAAAAATGTGGATATTCACCCCCGCATTCAGGTGGAGGACGGCGGCGACGTTCATTTCGCGGTTTCCTGCCGGCACTGTGAGGAACCGCTCTGCGTGAAAGGCTGTATCACAGGCGCGCTCACGCAAAAGGACGGCGTGATTCAGATAGACAAAGAAAAATGCGTAGGATGTTATACCTGCATTTTGTCCTGCCCCTACGGTGCAGTTGTGCCGTCCGAGGAAGGCGTGGTACAGAAATGTGAATTATGTTTGACGAACAGCGCGGGCAGTCCGGCGTGTGTGGCAGGCTGTCCCAACCGCGCAGTCGTTTATGAGGAGAGGTGAGAAACATGAAATATGTCATTATCGGAAATTCCGCGGCAGCGGTGGGCTGCGTGGAGGGAATCCGCAGTCAGGATAAAGAAGGTTCCATCACCATCATTTCCAAAGAACCCTACCACACCTATTCCCGTCCACTGATTTCCTATCTGCTCTATGGAAAAACGGACAGAGAACGCATGAAATACCGTCCGGACGGCTTCTATAAAGAGACGGGCTGTACGGTCATGCTGGGCAAAGAAGCGGTGCGTATTGACAGCGCGGCAAAACAGGTTGTTTTGGACAGCGGAGAAACAGTCACATATGATAAACTGCTGGTCGCGACCGGCTCTAAACCGTTTGTGCCGCCCATGGAAGGGCTGGACACGGTAAAACAAAAATTCACGTTTCTGTCTCTGGACGATGCGCTGGCGTTGGAAAAAGCAATCACAGCGAACAGCCGCGTACTGATTGTCGGCGCGGGACTGATCGGACTCAAATGCGCGGAAGGCATTGCGGACAAAGTGGGCAGTATCACGGTGGTAGATTTGGCAGACCACGTGTTGCCCAGCATTCTCGACGAAACGGGCGCGCAGATGGTGCAGCGGCACATAGAGCAAAAAGGGATTCGGTTTTTGCTGTCGGATAGCGTGCAGCGGTTTGAGAACAGCACGGCATATCTGCAAAGCGGTAAGACGGTACCGTTTGACATTGTGGTTTTGGCGGTGGGCGTGCGTCCGAATGCGGAATTGGTGCGGCAGGCAGGCGGCGCAGTAAACCGTGGTATTCAAACGGATACTTTGTGCCGGACATCTTTGCCGGACGTCTTTGCGGCGGGCGACTGCGCAGAAAGTCTGGATGTGACAACAGGGCAGCAGAGTGTGCTTGCCTTGCTGCCAAACGCCTATATGCAGGGAGAATGCGCTGGAATCAATATGGCGGGCGGCGAAAAAGAATATGACAGCGCGATTCCCATGAACGCCATCGGCTTTTTCGGTCTGCACATGATTACTGCCGGAAGCTACGAGGGAGAGGCATATGTGGTGCAGACGGACAGCGGATATAAAAAACTAGTGACGGCGGACGGCGTTTTGAAAGGATATGTCTTAATCGGCGACGTGGCGCGGGCGGGCATTTACACAGCAATGGTACGCGAAAGAACGCCGCTGGCACAGGTGGATTTTGAGCTATTGAAAGAAAAACCGCAGCTTATGGCGTTTGCGCGGGCTGAGCGGGCGAAAAAGTTAGGAGGTGTGCGCGTATGAAATTGAATGCAAGGGGAAATGACATGCATTTTCGAGATTTGAACGAACAGGTGCGCGCCTGTGCCGATAAAGAAGTTGTGTTGGAAAATTGTATTGGACAGCGGTATATTGGCAGCGGGCTGAGCGGCAAGCATTTGGAAATCCACGGGACGCCGGGCAATGCGCTGGGCGCGTATCTGGACGGCGCGACCATTACGGTGTACGGCAATGCGCAGGACGCAACGGGCGACACCATGAACGATGGTGCAATTTACGTACATGGTGCAATCGGTGACGCGGCGGGCTATGCCATGCGCGGCGGGAAAATCATGGTGGAAGGAAACGCGGGCTACCGCGCAGGTATTCACATGAAAGCCTACAAAGAAAAACTGCCGGTTTTGGTGATTGGCGGCAGCGCGGGCAGTTTTTTGGGAGAATATCAGGCGGGCGGCATTATCATTGTGCTGGGAATCGGCGCAGACGGCGTGCCGGTCGGGAATTTTTGCAGCACGGGAATGCACGGTGGAAAAGTTTTTATCCGCGCCGCGCAAGCGCCGGAGAATTTGCCGCCGCAGGTGGAGGTGCACAAGGCAAAACGCGAGGAACTACAAGAAATAGAGCCGTATTTACAGGAGTTCTGCCAAACGTTTGACAAAGACCAAAGCAAACTGATGGAAACGGATTTTTGGGTGCTGAGCGCAAACACAAACAATCCATACCGCAGGCTCTATACGGCAAACTGATAAAAAAACGAAAAAACTTTGAAAAAAAACTTTTCATTTTCCAAAAAATACGCTATAATAAAAAAGAAAGTATTCGAAAGGATTTACGCATTTCGGCGGGAAAACGTCTGAATTGAGGTGGGAACATGGATTATACTGTGGCGGAAGTGTTGCAGTTTGTGGAAGAAAATGATGTGAAATTTATCCGGCTGCAATTTTGCGATATGTTTGGCGCGGTCAAAAATATTGCCATCATGGCGGACGAGTTGCCGCGGGCATTTGAAATGGGCGTTTCGTTTGACGCTTCGGCAGTCAAGGGATTTATGAATATGGAGGAATGTGATTTATATTTGCATCCCGACCCGTCCACATTGGCAGTGCTGCCGTGGCGTCCGCAGCAGGGCAGAGTAGCACGGTTTTTCTGCGACGTGAAACGCGCGGACGGAGAAAATTTTGAAGGCGATGGACGGACGCTGCTGAAAGCGGCGGTGAAACGTGCTGCCGACAAAGGGTATGTTTGTGAAATCGGCTCGGAATGTGAGTTCTATCTGTTTGAATTAGATGAAAACGGCAATCCCACCAAACGTCCCCACGACCGCGCGGGCTATCTGGATGTGGCGCCGTTGGACAGGGGCGAAAATGTGCGACGGGAAATCTGTCTGACGCTGGAAAGCATGGGAATCAAACCGGAAAGTTCCCACCACGAACAAGGACCGGGGCAAAACGAGGTGGATTTCCGCCATGCGGACGCGCTTACGGCGGCGGACAATCTGGTGACGTTTAAAACCATTGTCAAAACCATGGCAAACCGGAACGGGCTGTATGCGTCCTTTCTGCCTAAACCGCTGGAAGATTTCAGCGGGAACGGTCTGCACATCAATTTATCGTTGCTGCGCGGCGGATTAAATTTGTTTAAAATCGGCTCGAATGAACACTCGCAGGAAGCGGAAAGTTTCATTGCAGGGATTTTACGGCGGGTGCGCGAAATCACGCTATTTTTAAATCCGCTGGTAAATTCCTATCAGCGGTTTGGACTGTTTGAAGCGCCGAAATATATTTCGTGGTCGCATCAAAACCGTTCCCAATTGGTGCGCATTCCGGCGGAAGGCGGCGCGGCGGCACGCATGGAACTGCGGTCTCCCGACCCGTCCTGTAACCCCTATTTTGCGCTTGCCTTGCTGATTCATGCAGGGCTGGACGGCATTGAACAGGGACTGGAATTGTGCGCGCCGGCAAATGTGAATCTATATGAAGCGGACAGCGCAACGCTAAGCGGGTTTGAAAGTTTGCCGGAAACATTGCTGGAGGCGGTGCATGTGGCACGCAGCAGCGATTTTGTGAAAAAATATCTGCCGGAAAAAGCGGCGGGAAAGATTTTTGCTGAAAAACAGCAGGAATGGGAAAGCGGCGAAGCGGACAGTGTGTTTCAAATGATTTGATAAGCAGATAGAGAGGAACGGAGGTGAGGCGCATGGACAGCGTTCTGATGGTTTCACGTTCGGAAAAGGCGCAGCAGGCAATGAAAACCTTGCTGCAAGGGATTGGACTGTATGACATTGTAGAAGTGTCAAGCGGCAGTGAAGCACGGCAAAAGCTGGGACAGTTTGAGTTCGGACTGGTGCTGGTTCATGCGCCTCTGCCGGATGAATTTGGACATGAACTTGCTATCATGGCAGCAGAAACCAGTCTTGCGGGAGTGGTGATGGTCGTGAAACATGAGATAGAAGATGAAGTGAGCGCGCGGGTGGAGGACTATGGGATTTTGACGGTGGGACTGCCGACCCAGCGTCCGGCGTTTTACCAAAGCGTGAAACTCATCACGGCGACCCGCAACCGTATGCTGGGGCTGAGACGTGAAAATGTGCAATTGCATAAAAAAATAGAAGAAATCCGGCTTGTGGACAGGGCGAAATGCGCGCTGATTCAGTATTTGAGTTTGACGGAACAGCAAGCGCACCGGCACATTGAAAAACAGGCAATGGATTTGCGCCTGACAAAACGGCAAATTGCGGAGAGCATTTTAAGAACCTATGAATCATAAGGAGGAAACAGATGAAAGCGTATCTGATTTTGGAAAATGGAACAGTATTTCAGGGACAGCGGTTCGGTGCGTCGGCAGATGTGACCGGAGAAATCGTATTTACAACAGCCATGACAGGCTACATAGAAACATTGACCGACCCCAGCTATTTTGGACAGATTGTTGTGCAAACATTTCCGTTGATTGGAAACTATGGCATGATTTCACAAGATTTTGAAAGCAAAGCGCCCCATGTAAAAGCGTATATTGTCAAAGAGTGGTGTCAAGAACCTTCTAATTTCCGTATGGAGGGTAATCTTGACGCTTTTTTAAAGGAAAACAATATTGTGGGTCTGTGCGGCATTGATACGCGGGAACTGACGAAAATTGTGCGGGAATACGGTGTGATGAACGGCAGAATTGTGTCTGCTCCCGAGGTGAGCGAGACCATGTTGGCAGAAATCAAAGACTATCAAATCACCGGTGCAGTGGCGGCGGTCACGCGGCAGGAACAGGAAACTATGGCGGAAGCGGACGCTGTCTGGCGCGTGGTGCTGTGGGATTTCGGCGCAAAAGAAAATATCCGGCGGGAACTGCTGCAGCGGCGTTGCGAAGTGGTAACGGTACCGGCAGGAACGAGTGCAGAAGAAATTTTGGCGCTGGAACCGGACGGGCTGATGCTGTCAAACGGCCCGGGCGACCCGGCGGAAAATCAGGAGATTGTGCAACAGCTACGGCAGTTGATGGAACATAAAATCCCCACGTTTGGCATTTGCTTGGGACACCAGCTCTTGGCGCTGTCCCAAGGCGCAAAGACGGAGAAGCTGAAATACGGACACCGCGGAGCAAACCAGCCGGTGAAAGAACTGGAGGAAGGTAAGGTGTTCATTTCCAGCCAAAATCACGGTTATGCAGTGGTGAACGATTCGCTGCCGGAGGGCGCGAAACTTTGGTTTGTCAATGCCAACGACGGAACCTGCGAAGGTGTGCGTTATGAAACGATTCCAGCGTTTTCCGTCCAGTTTCATCCGGAAGCGTGCGGCGGGCCGCACGACACCAATTTTTTGTTTGACCGCTTCATGAGTCTGATTAAGGAGGAAAAAGAACATGCCGCTGAATAAAAAACTCAAAAAAGTAATGGTAATAGGTTCCGGTCCTATCGTTATCGGACAGGCCGCTGAATTTGACTATGCCGGTACGCAGGCATGCCGCGCGTTGAAAGAGGACGGCATTGAAGTGGTGCTGGTGAACTCCAATCCGGCAACCATCATGACAGATCAAGCGATGGCGGACGCGGTTTATATTGAACCGTTGCACCCTAAAACCATCAAACGAATCATTCAAAAAGAACGTCCGGACGGACTGCTTTCCACGCTGGGCGGTCAGACAGGGCTCACGCTATCCATGCAGCTTGCCAAAGAAGGATTTTTGGACGAATATGGCGTGGAACTGCTGGGCGCAGACCCTGTGACCATTGATAAGGCGGAAGACCGTCAAATGTTTAAGGATACCATGCTGTCTATTGGGCAGCCGGTCATTCCTTCGCAGGTGGTAACGGACGTGGACAGCGCGGTAACGTTTGCGAATCAAAACGGTTATCCGCTGATTATCCGTCCTGCGTTCACGCTGGGCGGCAGCGGCGGCGGAATAGCCAAAGATGAAACCGAACTGCGCGAAATCTGTGGTAACGGGCTGGAGGTATCACCCATTCATCAGGTGTTGGTAGAAAAATCCGTTGCGGGCTGGAAGGAAATCGAATTTGAGGTCATGCGCGACAGCAAAGGCAACGTGATTACCGTGTGCAGCATGGAAAACTTTGACCCGGTCGGCGTACATACAGGGGACAGTATTGTGATTGCGCCGGCAGTTACGCTGGCGGATAAAGAATATCAAATGCTGCGCAGCGCGGCGCTGAACATCATCACAGCGCTGAAGGTCAACGGCGGCTGCAACTGTCAGTTTGCGCTCAACCCCGATACCTTTGAATATGCGGTCATTGAAGTGAATCCGCGTGTGTCGCGTTCCTCAGCGCTGGCGTCCAAGGCGACAGGCTATCCGATTGCCAAGGTGGCAACCAAGATTGCGATTGGATATACGTTAGATGAAATCAAAAACGCCGTCACAGGAAAAACCTGCGCTTGTTTTGAACCTGCGCTGGACTATGTGGTTGTGAAATTCCCCAAATGGCCCTTTGATAAATTTGTCTATGCGAACCGTACGTTGGGGACGCAGATGAAGGCGACAGGGGAAGTCATGGCAATCGGCGCGACGTTTGAAGAAGCAATGATGAAAGCGGTGCGCGGGGCGGAAATCTCCCGCATGACGCTGCATAACAAGCATTTTGTGCCGCTTACGGACAAGGAAATAGAAGCAAAACTGCATGAGTGCAATGATGAACGGCTGTTTGCAGTGGTGGAAGCCTTGGAACGCGGCATTACCAAAGAAACCATTCATGACATCACCAAAATTGATTTGTGGTTTTTGGCAAAGCTGGAGCATTTGGTGCGGTTTGAAGCAACGCTGAAACAGGGAAAACCGGATGACACATTATATTTACAAGCGAAAAAGCTGGGATATTTAGATAAAACCATTGAAGAACTGTCCGGTTGCAAAATCAAGCAGCCGCGCCATGCAGCCTACAAAATGGTAGATACCTGTGCGGCGGAGTTTTCGGCGGAAACGCCCTATTTCTACGCATCCTATGAAGAAGAAAACGAAGCGGCAGAGTTTATTGCGAATGCGAAAAAAAGCGAAAAGGGGACGGTCATTGTATTTGGTTCTGGTCCTATTCGTATCGGGCAGGGTGTGGAATTTGACTATGCCTCCGTGCACTGCGTCTGGGCGCTGAAAGAAGCGGGCTATGATGTGGTGATTGTGAATAACAATCCCGAGACGGTTTCCACCGATTTTGATACGGCAGACCGCCTGTATTTTGAACCGCTTACCATAGAGGACGCGATGAATGTTGTTCAAACCGAGCAGCCGGTGGGCGTTGTGGTGGCGTTTGGCGGACAGACGGCAATCAAGCTGACGAATGAATTAGACCGCCGCGGCGTGAAAATTCTGGGTACCAGCGCGGACAGCATTGACATGGCGGAGGACAGAGAACGGTTTGACGCGCTGCTGGAAAAACTACAGATTCGCCGTCCGCAGGGCTATACGGTCATGAACACAAACGACGCGCTGGAGGTTGCGAAGAAAATCGGCTATCCAGTTTTGATGCGTCCCTCCTACGTGTTGGGCGGACAAAACATGATTATCGCCTTTACGGACGATGATATTAAGGAATATATGAAAATTATATTAGACCAAAACATTGAAAATCCGGTTTTGATAGACCAATATTTGATGGGAACGGAACTGGAAGTGGATGCGATTTGCGACGGGGAAAACATTTTGATTCCGGGAATCATGGAGCATATTGAACGCGCGGGCGTGCATTCCGGCGATTCCATTGCGGTCTATCCGGCATGGAATGTGTCTGATGAAATGACGGAGCGTATTGTGGAATGCTCCAAAAATTTGGCAGTTTCCCTGAAAACAAAAGGGCTGGTGAATATCCAGTACCTGATTTACCAGGAGGAATTATATGTCATTGAAGTGAATCCGCGTTCCTCCAGAACCATTCCTTATATTAGCAAAGTGACAGGAGTTCCCATGGTCGACCTTGCAACGCGCGCCATGCTGGGAGAATCGCTGGAGGAAATGGGCTATGGCACAGGGCTGTATAAGCTATCGCCCTATATTGCTGTAAAAGTGCCGGTGTTCTCCTTTGAAAAACTCATGGGTGTGGACAATCACTTGGGACCGGAAATGAAATCAACTGGGGAAGTGTTGGGAATCGGTAACAACCTTGAAGAAGCGTTATATAAAGGGCTGATTGCAGCGGGATATCACATGAAAAAACAGGGCGGTATCTTCATTTCAGTCCGTGACACGGATAAACATGAAATCGCGGAGGCGGCGAAGCAGTATCATGATTTGGGCTTTAAACTCTATGCAACACGCGGAACGGCGGAGGTGCTGCGGCAAGCGGAATTGCCCGTGACGGTCGTGGACAAAATTCACGAATCGGAGCATAACACATTGGAATTGATTGAAAGCGGCAAAATCCAATATGTCATTTCCACTTCTTCCAAGGGACGCATTCCGACGCGGGACAGCGTGAAAATCCGCCGCAAAACGGTGGAGCGTAACATTCCGTGTCTGACGAGTATTGATACGGCGAATGCGCTGGCACAAAGCCTGCGTAGCCGGTATTCCGAAACTTCCATTGAACTGGTAAATTTGAATCAGATGAGGAAGGATAAAATGAAACTGAACTTTACAAAAATGCAGGGCTGCGGCAATGACTATATTTATTTTAACTGTTTCAGCCAAACCATTGACAATCCGGAAGGACTGAGCGTATCGCTGTCCGACCGCCATTTCGGTATCGGCGGAGACGGCGTGGTGCTCATTTGTCCGTCAGACGTGGCGGACGCAAAAATGCGTATGTTTAACTTAGACGGCAGTGAAGGAAAAATGTGCGGGAATGCGATTCGCTGTGTGGGGAAATATCTCTATGATAACCACATCACAGACAAAGAAACCGTGACAATTGAGACGCTCAGCGGCATCAAAACCGTGGAACTCATCAAACGCAATCATGTGGTGCAGCGCGCCAAAGTGGATATGGGTAAAGCGGAACTCACGCCATCGCTGATTCCTGTAAAAATGCAGGGCGACAAGGTGGTGGGCGCGCCGGCGAATATCGGCGGCAAGGACTATGACATCACCTGCGTTTCCATGGGAAATCCGCATTGCGTGGTGTTCTGCGAATCAGTGGACGCGATTGATATTGAAACGCTGGGGCCGCAGTTTGAAAATGATTCGCTGTTTCCGGAACGCGTGAACACGGAATTTGTGAAGGTGTTAGATGGAAACACCCTGAAAATGCGGGTGTGGGAACGCGGCAGCGGCGAGACGTGGGCGTGCGGTACAGGTGCGTGTGCGGCGGCGGTAGCGGCCGTGGAAAACGGATATTGTAAAAAGAACGAAGATATTACCGTGAAACTCAAAGGCGGAGATTTGGTGATTCGCTATACGGACGCTGCTGTTTTCATGACGGGCGATGCGACAGCGGTCTTTGAAGGTGAGATTACAGTTTAAAAAAATAGGGTAGGAGATGGCGTAATGAAAATCAACGGACATTATTTAGAATTGCAGGACAGTTATTTGTTTTCCACAATTGCCAAAAAAGTGGCGGCGTTTGGTGAAAGCCATCCTGAAGCGGAGATTATCCGCATGGGAATCGGCGACGTCACACTGCCGCTGTGTCCGGCGGTGGTGGAAGCAATGCAAAGCGCTGTGGCGGAAATGGGACAGAAAGAATCGTTTCGGGGCTATGGACCGGAACAGGGCTATGACTTTTTGCGGGAAGCGATTGCGGCATATTATGCAGGAAACGGTGTTTCGCTAGAGTTGGAGGAAGTGTTTGTCAGCGACGGGGCAAAAAGCGATGTGGGAAACATTTTGGATATTTTTGCGCAGGACAATCAGGTGTTGATTCCCAATCCTGTCTATCCTGTCTATCTGGATACCAACATCATGGCGGGCAGAAATGTGCGCTATTTGCAGGCGGACGCATCCAATGGATTCCTGCCCATGCCGGACGAAACGGTGGACGCGGACATTATTTATCTTTGTTCGCCCAACAACCCGACCGGCGCGGTGTATAACCGGCAGCAGCTAAAGACGTGGGTGGACTACGCCAATCAAAAAAAGGCGGTGATTCTGTTTGACGCAGCCTATGAAGCGTTTATTCAAGATTCTTCATTGCCGCGCAGTATCTATGAAATAGAGGGCGCGAAAACCTGCGCGATTGAATTTTGCTCGCTTTCCAAAACAGCAGGATTCACAGGGACGCGCTGCGGTTATACCATTGTGCCGCTGGCGCTGGAATGCGGCGGTACCAAACTGAATCGGCTGTGGCTGCGGCGGCAGACCACGAAATTTAACGGCGTGCCGTATATTGTGCAGCGCGGCGCGGCGGCGGTGTTCAGCTCCGAAGGGCAGCGGCAGACAAAAGAAGCCATTGCGTATTATCAGAAAAATGCGGCGGTTATGGCACAGACACTGCAAAAGATGGGCGTTTGGTTCACGGGCGGCACCAATTCGCCTTATATTTGGATGAAATGTCCGGCGGGATATTCCTCGTGGGAATATTTTGATAAGTTGCTGGAACAGGCACATGTCGTGGGAACGCCGGGCGTGGGATTCGGTGAAAACGGAGAAGGATTCTTCCGTTTGACGGCGTTTGGCGATGCGGAAAAAACGAAAGAAGCCATGCGGCGTATGGAAGCGTTAGGATAAAATAATAGCAGAAAAAGCAGGCACGGAGCAAAATTGCTCCGTGCCTGCTTTTTTGCCTAAGATTCATAAAAAATTATGACCGGACTGTGGTGCAAAAAAAGAGGAACGTCATAGGTCTCAAATAAGAAAAATGTTTTGATTTTTTTCGGTTTATTCTAAAAAAGGAACACATATGAGAGGGAGACCAAACTGTGAAATCCTATTTGTCGCGCGGATTTTGGGTTTTGGGACTTATCTTTGCTTTTTGGCACTTGCTTAGGAAAAGCGCTGCGTGATATGATAATAGTATCAACAAAAAGGGAGGGCGTCGATATGAGATTAAAGCGAGGTGGCAGAGTCACCGGTCTTATGTTGAGCATTGCCATGCTGGTAACGTTAATCAGTTTTCCGGCAGCGGCGGATTCTGAAAATCTTGCCGGCGGGGTAACAGCGCAGGTAGCATTTCATGACAGCGCGGGGAAAGCATTAGAGAGCGCTGCTACCACGATTCGGAAAATGACGGATGGAAATGAGGCGTCGGTATTTGACTCTCCGCTGGGAACCGATGGCGGTTGGTACTTATTTGATTTATATACCTTAAGCTGGGTGAACAGGCTTCGGATTAAGGAATTAAATTCCACCATTCAATCCTATTACATTGAAGTATCAACAGACGGGAAAAAATGGAGCAGAGTGTTTACAGGGACGCTGATAGGCGCTTATGGGAAAACGCTGAATTTTCCGGCAACAAAAGCAAGATACATACGGCTTACCGTCACAAAGACGGATAATGAATATCAAGATGCGGTGGTGTCCATTGCGGAATTCGGTGTATATTCCGCCAATGAATTGGATAAAACCGATTTGAAAAACTCCATTTATCTGGCAGAACAGAAACTGGGGTTGATGCGGAATGAAAAAATGAAGCATCACTACAGCGCAGAGGTGGAACAACAGTTTAAAGAAGCGCTGGAGAAAGGACAGCAGATTTTGAATCAAAGCATGGACCAGACAACGGTAGATGGTGCGCGGGATATGCTGGACACCCTAGTGACCGACTATATGGCGAGTTTAACGCCCATGCCGGAGGATTTCCAAAACATCAGCAATTTTTGGAGAGAAAATTTTGTGGGAAACGAAAAGCCATATGACGATGAACGAAAAAAATCCATTGCCAATCTGGAAGCGACAGTGGACGAGTATCTGGCAACCATTATTCGCAATCCCAAAACAGAACTGTGGTCGGAATTTATTCCGATTCGTTCCAACGAGGCGATGGAATCAAGCAAAATCAACGAAACGCTCACAAAATTCCGTTTTATGGCTACGGCATACGAGCAGGAACATAACAAATATTATAAAGATGCAGAATTGCTGAAAACTATATTGGACGGCGTGGATTTTATTTTAACAAATAAATATTATCCGGGTATCACGCAATATGGAAACTGGTGGTATTGGACGGTGTCCACGCCAACGGAACTGACACAAATTATGATGATTTTGGGCGAAGACGCACCGGAGGAACTGTGTAAGCGGTGTGAGGACGGCATTAACACACATTTAGACGAAAATTTTCACATTACTGTGCAGGGGACGAATCGGCTATATTTCGCAACCATTTCATTAAAGATGGCGGCAATGGTTAAAAATCCGCTGTATATTCATAAGACAGTGTATTCCATAGCGCAGGAGACACGCTCCAATGATACGGTGCCACAAGGCGTTCCGACAGACGGATTTTATTGGGACGGTTCGTTCATGTATCATAGCGGTATCCTCTACAATGCATCCTATGGAAGGGATAAGATATCCAACACCATGAGTTATGTAACACAGCTTAGTGGTACACCGTGGCAGATGGAACAATATATCATGGATGATTTGGCGCAAAAAATGACGGACGGCTTTGAAGGTATTATGTATGATGGTTATGTAGTAGATAATACAGCCGGTCGAAGCGTGGGAAGCGGCGCCGGACAGGGAATGATGATTTCTTCTTCCATCGGTTCGCTGGGCGACCAAATGTCGGAGCCCTACCGTTCCAGATTCAAGGGAATCTATAAAGAAACATTGATGCAGCAGGGGGATTTGGAGAACGAATTGGTGAAAGACGAAAGCGTCATTGCACGTGGTCCCATTACATGGCTGAAACGGTATCCGGTAGGGGATAAAGTGGTGCTGCAGCGACCGGAATACGGCGTGGGATTATCCATGTTCAGTGACCGCACCAAAACCTTTGAAGCGCCGAACGGAGACGCAATGCAGGCTTGGTATGCCAGTTCGGGAATGACCTATTATCTCACGAAAGACAAGAGTCAGTTTAATAGTGATTATTGGGTGGCGGTAGACCATTACCGGCTGCCGGGTATCACGGTGGACATGGTTCCCAGAACATTGACACGTTTTGAAGGGGAAATGTATAACAGCAACAGCTGGGTTTCCAGCATGGATTATAATGAAGAATACGGCGTGGCGGGCATGGAGGTTTGCAACTGGAACAGCAGCTTGACCGGACGCAAATCGTGGTTCTTGTTCGATGATGAAATTGTTTGTCTCGGCAGCGGTATCACCGGAGGAAGTTCCGAGGTGGAAAGCATTGTAGATAACCGTATGCTGAAAGAAGGCGCTTCCAACCGGCTGGTGGTAAACGGCGAAGAAATTTCCGAGACGGAATTTGAAAAGAAAGACCAGACGGTGAAAACCATCTATTTGGAAGGAAATACAGAAAACGCGGATATGGGATACTATTTTCCGGGAGAGCAAAAAGTCACTTATCAAAAAGAGCATCGCTCCGAAAAGAAAGCGGATATGTGGCTGTCGGATAGCTTGGAAACA
The DNA here is from genome assembly GCA_022801925.1 of Clostridia bacterium. Lineage (GTDB taxonomy): Bacteria > Bacillota > Clostridia > RUG12999 > RUG12999 > JAAWTG01. Next base: position 49,451 of record JAAWTG010000013.1, read on the forward strand.
GTAGACGCTGATTTTTGCAAGATTCGCTATGAACATGGCATCAATCCCAAAAACGCAGGCTATTCCTATGTCGTATTGCCGAACACCACGCAGGAGCGGCTCAAGAAATATGAAGCGGAACCGGATATTGAAATTCTGGCACAGGACGATAAGGTACACGCGGTTCGGGATAATAAACTCGGCGTAACCGGCTATAATTTCTGGAGCAGCCAAGGCGGTGAAGCGGGCGGCATTCGTACCAATGGCAAGTTGATTTTGATGAATGCGGAAAATGAACATCAGGCAGAATTTTCCATGACGGAGCCAACCATGAAAGGCGGAACCGTAACAGTGACCTGCGATTTTGACGCAGCAAAGGTGCTGGAGGCAGGAGATGCGGTTGAAATCCTCAGCATGGCGCCCCTATCCTTTAAAGTGAACATGAACAACACGGAAGGCAAAAAAATAAAACTCACTGTGGCAAAGACAAAACCGGAATATTCTGACGCGCAGTTATCTGATGCGCTAGTGATGAAGGCGGATGCGGATACCTATATGATTTCCAATGTGGTCAAAGAGACAGGCAATCTGCCCAAGGCTGTGAAAAAGGACGGTCGTCTGTATTTGCCGCTGAAAACAGTGGCGAAAGCGATGGGTTCCAGACTCAGCTACGGTGAGAGCCAGAAAACATGGCAGTTGCTTGACGACCGCACCACTTGGATTGGTGAAGACGGTACTGTAACCATCAACGGAGAGAAGCAGCAGACGAAGGACGCTGCGGTGTTTACTGGCGAGGACGGTACATTTTATGTGACGCCGGAACTTCTGGAATTGCACTATAAAACGTCTGTTGTGGTATCAGGCGATGTTGCCGTTTTACGTCCCGCAGGCAGATTGCCGGAGGACGCGATAGAAAAGATTGCCCGCTATATTGGCTGGGAATAATCAAAACATAGAAAGGTTGAGAGGTGGCTTATGAAAAAGTTAATGGGGATGTTTTTGATACTGGCGATGCTTGCCGGAACTTGCACCATGGTACCGGCGGCGGAGAATGGTATTGATTCCTTGCTGCAGGAGGCGGAAGTGTTTTTAGAAGCATTTCATTTGGTGAGCAATGCGGCGGATAATTCCGCGCAGGTAACGCGTGCGGAATTTGCGGGCGCGGTAGCGAATGTGATGGAACGGGCAAATCAGTTTTATGAGATTGACAACGTTATCCGAATCAGTGATGTGACGGAGGAAGACGCGAATTACCGCGCAATCTCCTTCCTTGCAAGTATCGGTTATATGAAAGGCGAAATGGAAGCACCGGGCGTGTATCGGTTTCGGCCGGACGATCCGGTAACGCATTTGGAAGCGTTGAAAGTCATGGTAGACGTTTTGGGATACAGCAATGTGGTGCAGGCGTATGGCGGATATCCTATCGGATATGTAGATGTGGCAAATAGAGCGGGTATTTTGAAAGGAATGTCCAGCGATGCGGAGAAATCAATGACCTGGGCAGATGTGAAAAAACTGGTTTTTCGCAGCATGAATGCAGCCGTTGCGGAACTTACCGGCGTGAACGGAACGACAGTGACGATTGAGGCGGACAGAAACAACAGCTATTTGCGGAAATATTGGAATTTGGAAAAAGTGGAAGGGATTGTCACCGCCAACAGTCTGATTGATTTATATGGACAAGAACCGATGAGCGGGACGCAAAGCAATATCCGGATTGATGATGACGTTTATACGACGGCTTATACGGCGCAGGCAATGAATTATCTGGGGCAGCGGGTGCGCGCATATGTGGATAGAAGCGTAACGGCGCAGGAAAATGAAATTGTGTGTCTGTATCCGGTGCCGGGCAAAAATGAAACCCTTCGCGTGCAGAGCAGAGACATCCTTTCCAGAAACGGGCTGCGTAGCATACGGGCGGAAGTGAACGGCAGAGCAGAGACCCTTCAGATGGCTGATGACGGAGCCGTGTTTGTAGGCTTTGAGTATCTGGGACCGGTGCGCTCTATCAATCCGCAGAGCTTTGATGTGAAAGAAGCTTTGAAAGCGCTGGAGAAAAACAATTGCGAAGTTCTGTTTGTGGATAACAATCAGGACGGAAGCTATGATTTGATGTGGATTCGCGCTTATGAGGATTATTTGATTAACAATTTCATTTTTGATACGTTCACCATAGCAGACAGATATAACAAATCCGTTACCATGGAACGCGCCTATAAAAACAACAAGATTATTTTGACCGACCGAGACGGCGCAGTGGTGAATCCAAAGGATTTGGAAAGCAATCAGGTTGTTTCGCTTATTACAAAAGCAGATGAGAGTGGTGAAATACAGCGCGCCTTTGGCGTGGTTTGCAAAGAGAGCATTTCCGGCGCCATCAGTTCCTTGGTGCAGGACGGCGTCCAAAGAGCGGTGATTAACGGCACGGAATATGAAATTTCCGAGGAATATACCGCGCTGGTAGCGGCAAACAATAAAAAAGTGAAAAAACTGGCGGTTGGGTTGGACAGCGCCTTTTTCCTGAATGCGCTTGACCAGATTGTTGGAATTGATTTCAACCTGCTCTCCGGCGGAAATTTGGTCTATGGTTTTGGAACTGTGGTAGGACGTGCAAGCGGTTTGGGCGGGCCGGTGCAAATGAAAATCGTGACAGCGAGCGGCGCTGTGGAAAGCTTTGAATGTGCGTCCAGAGTGAAAGTCAACGGACAGGCGTGTACGGGAGATCAGACTTATGAAACGCTGTGGAAATTATCGCAGTTCTATTCAGTGGACGGCGCACGGCCAAACGAAACATTCATTCTGTACAAAATGCTGCGTTATGCCGTATCCGGCGGCAAAATCAATGAATTGGAAGTGGAAATCGACCATGCGGAGCCGGACAGACTGTATGCGGAAAAGAAAATCCGCTCTAATGACAGCTTGTCGATGACCCGATATAAATCCAACACGATTGGAAAACAGGTGGGCGTGAATGCCAACACGCTGCTGCTGAGCATTCCCTATCCGGCAAAGGCGCAGGAAGCTGTGAGTGACGATACGGCATTTTCTTTGATAAACTCCAATGAAATGATACCGGACTGCGTGTTGGGCATCGGCGGCTTGAAATCAGCGGTAAGCGGCAGAGGGGAAATGCATTTCTATAATCTGTCCAGCACAAAATTTGCGGAGGCTGCCATTCGGTATTATCCTTACGAAGGCGGTTCAAAGGTAACAACCGAGCCGGATCCGCTGGACGACAATTTGATTGTGGATAAAGTGATACGCGGCTCGAACAGCGACGGAGATTCCGTTATGATACTCAAAGGCTGGCGCGCCGGCGTTTATACCACGCTGAGAACAGCGCCGATTGAAAATCCGGAGGATCCATGGGATCAGTTATATGGCGTGAAAAATATGATTATGGAAAGAAATGTAGATGGTAATTTAACAGACTGGACGGTGAAAGATGCAGACGGAAAAAATGTGAGCGCAATCACCGATATCCGGCAGGGAGACGTTATTCACTATTTGCTAAACAGTAAGGGAGAAGTGATTAACGCAATCATCAATGTGCGCGCCATGGAAAAAGAAAATGCGGCTTGGCTCAAAGCAGGGCAGTTCAGCAGCGACCATTCGATTGCCTATTTGGGCGTAAACTATGGTGAGATTATTGAATGGGACAGCAGTGGATGCACGGTTGTGCTGAAAGAACTGGACGGAGAAGAACGCGTATATGCGCTAAGTTCAGCAACACGGGTCACCGTGGTGAACCGTACAACAGAAAACATCAGTATGGGAAATGTGGCGGAATTTGAACTGGGCAATGATGTATACATTCGCCAGTACTATGGAATTGTCAAAGAAGTTGTTTACTTTAAATAAGGAACGGAGGGAAAACAGTGAAAAAACTATTAGCAGCAATACTGACGTTGACGGTATTCCTCGGAGCATTTGCGTGGAATGCGGGCGCGGCAAATGTCATTGAGAGAGACGATGTTTGGCTTCATCTGCCGGGCGGAGACGGCACTGTTGTGGGCGGAAACTGGGGCGGAACATGGACGAACTACCAGCCCGCGCCGGAAGGCGGCACGCAGAAAGCCTTATATTTTGATGGGGCGCAGGGAATCTACCGTGGACTTCAGGCAGCGTGGTCCTGGCCCGGTAATTTTGATGTCACTTTTGACGTCTACCCTACAACTGCAAAATCAAAATTTGTATTTATACCGCGGACATTAGCGGGCGGCAAGACTCAGTGGGATCAACATGCGGTATCTTTAACAGAAAAAGGTAAATTGCTGGTAGATAATGCGAACGGCGGCGTGGGTACCAGCGGCGGTGTTTCGGCAGGCTATTATGTAGAAAATGTGTGGTACCGCTTTAAACTCCATTTTGACTATGTGAAGCATGTCTATGATGTCTGGCTACTGGAAGGTACTTTGAAAGAGACGAAAGAGGGCGAGGCAGTACAGGTAACAAACCAGCATTTGGGGCAGTTTGCGCTGAGAAGTAATGCAGTAGGTCTGGTACAGATAAATATTGATGGAAAAGACCTTTATTTAGATGAGTTTTGTGCAAGAGGCGGCAACATTGAATATGGTATCGGTGATGGCAGCGATATTGCCATCGAAGTGGGAGCAACCACTATTCCCATCTATTTGAACCAAGCGTTGAAGATGGCAACAAAAGACCAGATTGCGGTGACAAAAAACGGAACTGCATTAAAAGTTGGAACGGATTATACAGTCAGCTATGACATTCCCTATAATGGGGTACAAACCAATGTGGGACTGGGATTAAAAATCACTTTGACGGAAGCGGCGCAGGAAAACGATACATTCACTATTGATTTGTCATCACAGGCAGATTTTATGGATACCAGACTTTCCGGTGCGATACTGACTGTTCCGTGTGTGTCGAGCGAGACACTAGCGCAGTTTAATGCCGCAGTGGAGGGCGTTGCGGAAAGCGTGACAGCGGAAAATCCGGGAGTGGATCTGACAGCCGTAACGGAAAACCTGACAATGCCTTCGGCGGGACTGAACAACTCGGAAATTACATGGAAGTCTTCCACCGACCCGTCTACGTTATCCATATCCGGCGAGGTGACCAGACCGGCATACAGTGACGAACAAGACACCTCCAAAACCGTGACACTGAAGGGAACCGTTACCATGGGAGGCTTAAGTAAGGAATTTTCGCTAGAGGTAGTGGTTAAGATGGAGATGCCCGCAGAGAGTTGGTTTGCGCTTCGGGCAGCAGCGACGCAAATGGAAGCGCTGCTGCCGGAAGCGGACGCAGTGCTGAGCGATACGCTGGAACTGCCGGAATCTTATACAGTAGAAGAATATACGGACGGAACAGTAGACATAAGCTATCAATTAGAGGGAGACGGCGCCGACTATTTTAAAATAGAAAACGGCGTCGGGAAACCGGAAGGAAAGCTGTTGACCGATTTTGAAGGAGACGGCACGGAATTTGATGCGCAGGTGACGGTAACGGCTACGCTGACAAAAGGGGCGGAACTGCCGCGTGTTATCAGCCGTACCTATACCATACCGCACCGGCATATTTTAACAGGTCAAACAAGCAGCACAGAGGCAGCGGCAGTGCTGGATACGGATCCGGCTACCGTGTGGACGGCGGAAGGAACCACGGCGAATCTGGATATTCCGCTGAAAACAGAAATGGTAATCGGCGATATCCGCGCAGTGAACTCCAGCTATGACAATCTCAAATGGTACTATCAGGGACGGGCAAAAAGCTGGCAGGAAGTGACAGAGTTTCCGGTAGCGGCAACGGCGCTGCGCGCGGAGGTAACAAAAGCCGGCGGCGGCATTCAGATTGGCAGCGTGGAGGCGATTCTCACCGATGCGCAGTTGCTGAAATTTGATATACAGGGCGTGGAAATCGAAGACTCTCTGAATCAGATTACAGCTTCTTTCATCAAACTTCCGCTGGTGACGGAACATGGATTGGAATTGGTTTGGGAATCCAGCAACCCCAATGCCATTGATAAATTCGGGACGGTAAAACATCAGTCCACGGAGCAAAGTGTTACGCTAACCGCAAGAGGCAGAGATTCCAAAGGCGCTGTGATTGAGGGAATACAAAAAACATTTTCGGCTACGGTACAGGCGAAGACGGCAAGCAACCAGGGCAATACCGTCGGCAGCTACGGCGGCGTAGGCAGAGGAAGCGGCGGCCGCGGCGGAAATGTAGTTGACGGAACGTTTCCGGCAACCACGCCGATGCCGGTTGCACCGCCTACCCAGACCGCGCCGCCGGAACAGCAGCCGGAACGGTTTTCCGATATGGCGGACAGCTGGGCAAAAGAAGCGGTTTATGCATTGGCGGAAAAGAATATTGTAAACGGCAACGAGAACGGACAATTTTTGCCGGATAACAATATCACGCGTGAAGAATTTGTCAAACTGCTGGTATGTGCGTTTGATATCAATGCAGAGAAAAAAGCAATATTTTCTGATGTGGCGGACGGTGCATGGTATGCGGATTATGTATGTACGGCAGGCGGCGCGGGATTGGTGCAGGGCGCATATGGCGCGTTTGGCGTGGGACAGAGTTTGACCAGACAAGATTTGGCGCTGATGGTTGCCCGCATCATGAAAGTGAAGGAATCAGATGCGACAGCAACGTATACCGACTGGGAACAGGTACGGCAGGACGCCAAAGCGGCGGTGGCAGCGCTGAGTGAGGCAGGCATTTTGAGCGGCTATCCCGACGCAAGTTTCCGACCGGAACAAACGGCTACGCGTGCGGAAGCGACGCTGGTGCTGTATAAGGTCATGGAAAAAATGGGGAAAAACTAAAATGTTATCAATGAGGGAATATGAATAAAATGAAGGGGAAATTAACGTGAAAAATCACGTTAATTGATTTGATTGTCCCTGCAATATTTTCGCCTTTGGCGAAAATGCAGATGGACAGCAATATCCATTATACGCCTTATCCGCCCACGATAAGGACGTTAGGATTTTTCATTTCAATTTGTGGGCAGAAAGGCTATGATATTATTATGAAAAAAGCAAGAATTGCGGCGGCCGTCCTGGCGGCGCTTGTAGGCACGACCGTTTTACTGTCGGGCTGCGGTAACGGAAACGGCGGGACAAATACGACGGCGGACTTGGATAAACTAAAAAAATCCTCATATCCCATTGACACAGATGTGAAACTCACCTATTGGAGTCAAGCCTACAGTTCGGATGCGGACACCAATGCGTGGAACACAGAATATCAGAAGCGGCTGGGCGTCACATTTGAGCGGATGCACCCCGCTGCCGGACAAGAGGTAGCGCAGTTTAACGTGATGATTGCATCGGGAGAATTGCCGGATATTGTGGACTGGTATTGGGCGGATTATGTCGGCGGACCGGACAAGGCGATTACGGAAGGCTCAATTGCCAAACTCAATGACTTGCTTCCGGAATATGCGCCGGATTTCTGGAACTATTTACAGGAGAATGAATTTATCAATAAACGCAGCCGCACAGACGAGGGGAATTATTACTATTTTCCGGGTCTGGTACAGTATGGCGGTGAAAATGAAAAACTGCGTGTAACGGCGGGATATATGTTCCGGAAAGATTATCTGGACAAAATGGGACTGGAGGTTCCGGAAACCATTGACGATTGGCATCATGTGCTGACGACCTTTAAAAACAACGGGATTGAATCGCCGCTTTGTATTTCGGCAAACGATGTGTTCCGCGGTCTGGTCGGCGCATTTGGTGTGCCGAGCGGCTGGTATCAGGTGGACGGAAAGGTCATGTATGGCAATATACAGCCGGAATTTAAAGAATGCCTGAGCGTGTTGAAGCAGTGGTATGATGAAGGGCTTTTCGACAAAAACTTTATCAATCTGGATACGAAAACCGTAGACGCAAAGCTGCTCGGCGGTGAAGCCGGCGCGGTATTCGGCTGGCTTGGTTCCGGTATGGGAAAATGGCTGAGCGCCGCAAAAGATTCCAATCCAGCATTCGATTTGGTGGGCGTACCGTATCCGGTGAAAAATCGCGGCGATGTGACCAAATTTGCCACAAAAGACGCAGTCGTATATTCTAGGGGTCCTGCCATTAGCGCAAAAAGTAAACATAAAGAGTTGGCGGTAAAAGTTTTAAACTATGGATATACAGAGGAAGGTCATAACTTCTTCAACTTTGGTCAGGAAGGCCTTAGCTATAACATGGTGGACGGAATGCCGACCTATTCTGAGTTGATTACAAACAATCCGGACGGACTTACTTTTGACGAAGCGCTGGCCGCTTATACATCAGCAACAGGCAAAGGCGCTTATGTACAGGATTTGCGCTATATTGAACAGCGTTACCGCTTCCCGCAGCAGAAAGCCGCGCAGGAGGTATGGATGAAAACGGAAGTGGATACCTATGCAATGCCGCCGCTTACGCCGACCGGCGAGGAAAGTCAGGAATTTTCCGCCATTGTGAACGACATCAATACCTATGTGCAGGAAATGTATTTGAAGTTTATTACAGGAAAAGAGCCGCTGGATAAATTTGATGCATATGTGCAGCAGGTGAAAGACTATGGATTGGAGCGTGCGACAGAGATTCAGCAAAACGCGCTGGATCGTTTTAATAAGCGATAAGGAGAGAAGAAATAGTGGCTAGGGAAAGCAATGTAATACAATGCAATACAATGCAATACAAAAAACAAACGCTTCATTTGGCGGCGGCAGAGGAGCGCTTTGGAACAAGACTCAAAAAAGATTTGATAAAATATCGAGGACTGTATCTTCTGTTTATACCAATCGTGATTTATTATGTGGTGTTTCATTATGTCCCTATGTATGGTCTGATTATCTCGTTTAAAGATTTCTCGCCGGCAACAGGGATTTTGGGCAGCCAGTGGGCGGGCTTAAAACATTTTAAAAGTTTTTTAAGCAGCCCCTATTTCGGCAGAGTGTTTATGAACACCATTAACATTAGTTTTTGGTCACTGGCGGGAGGCTTTCCGGCACCGATTCTTCTTGCGCTGCTCATCAATGAGGTGCGGGGGATAAGATATAAAAAGCTGGTGCAAACGGTATCCTATATTCCGCATTTCATTTCTCTGGTGGTGGTGGTGGGTATGATTAAAACCTTCACGGCGGACGGTGGATTTCTCAACAATCTTTTAACCGCCATGCACATCACAACCGGAGAAGATATGCTGAATGTGAAGGAATATTTTGTTCCCATCTATGTCATATCGGGTATTTGGCAGGGCGTGGGTTGGGGAACCATTATTTATCTGGCGGCGCTGTCCTCCATCAGTCAGGATTTATATGAGGCGGCGGAAATCGACGGAGCGGGGCGGTGGCAGCAAACCATCAGAATCACGCTGCCCTGCCTGATGCCCACGATTGTGATGCTCTTGATTTTGCAGATTGGCGGTTTGATGAACGTTGGCTACGAGAAAATCATTCTGATGTATAACCCCCTTACCTATGAAACGGCGGATGTCATTTCCAGTTTTGTATACCGGAAGGGGCTTTTAGAGGCAAGTTACAGCTATTCATCAGCAGTGGGGCTGTTTAATTCCGTGATTAACTTCTTTTTGCTTATCACTGCGAATTACATCAGCAAAAAGTGCGGCGAATCAGCCATTTGGTAGGAGGAAGACTATGAAAACAAGTATACAAAGGCGTCTGTTTCTGGTGGGCAACAATCTTTTTTTGCTGCTGCTACTGATAACAATGATTTATCCTATGCTTTATGTCGTGTTTGCATCTTTTTCGGATTCCTATGAATTGATGCGCCATCAGGGGCTTTTACTGTGGCCGATAAAGGCGAATATACAGGCATATCTCAAGGTGCTGCAAAACAAAGATATTTTCACAGGGTATCTGAACACCATTTTTATTGTGGGAGTAGGTACCGGAATCAACATGGTTATGAGCATTTTGGCAGCGTTTTTCTTTAGTCATAAGGGAATGATGCTGAAAAAACCGCTGATGTTGATGGTTATTTTTACCATGTATTTTGGCGGCGGCATGATTCCAAACTATTTGTTGATTAAAGGACTGGGATTGATTGACAGTCTTTGGTCGCTGCTGCTGCCGGGTGCGGTGGGAACCTATAATATGATTATTTTGAAACGCGGATTCGAGTCTCTGCCGGCAAGTCTGGAGGAATCGGCTATGCTGGACGGCGCCAGCTATATCACGGTTATGCTGCGCATTGCCGTTCCGCTGAGTTTAAGCACGATTGCAGTCATCATTTTGTATTATGCGGTGGGTCACTGGAATGCTTGGTTTAATGCAAGCATTTATCTGAAAACCAGAGCGAAATTTCCGTTGCAGCTGATTTTGCGAGAAATCCTGATTAGCAATGATACCTCGTCCATGGATACGGCGGTGAGTTATGAGGAAAAAGCCGTGGTGAGCGAAACCATAAAATATGCGATTATTGTGGTGTCAACCGTACCGATTCTCTGTATCTATCCGTTTTTACAAAAGTATTTTATTCAAGGCGTAATGACCGGTGCGGTAAAGGAATAGACAATGCAGCCGCAAGGAAAAGCCCGTACAATAATCTGTGCGGACTTTTTCTGTTCGCGGATATTGATATTATGGCGGCATTGTGTCATAATGATATCTAGGCAGGGGGAATAGATGATGAAAAGCAACGTATGGAAAAGTGTAAAAAACATATGGGTGATTTCGTACACTTTTGTTTTTTTGCTGCCTATTTTGATTGGTGTATTTAATTATATTTATTATTATAACGTTATGAAAAACGATATTATCAGCAACAGCGAGATGCGCCTGCAAGATATTCAGTATAATATTAACAACGAAATTTCCCATCTGTACGACGGGAAAAATGTCATTTCACGTATCAAAAATTTGGGAATGATTGCTATGGCAGATTCCGAAGAAGTGACGGAGTATGAATTGCTCGAAGCGCGCTTGAATCTCGCACAAAACAGCAGTAATTCATATGAATACGGTATCTATTATAAGAATTTGGATTGTGTCGTGACCGGCAGCGCAGTATATGATACAAAGTATTATTACCGCATCTATTTCTCAGCGCAAATGGGATGGGAAGAATTTCTTGATTTTTTGGGTTCCGCATCTTCTTCTATTCGCTGTGTGAAAAACAGTGAAGGCGATGTTTTTTTCACACAACATGTGAGCAACGTTGTGGATACCTTTTTTGTACTCAAAAGCAGCTATCTCAAAGAAGTGATGCAGATGGATAATGCACTGCCCGGCTCTGTTTTAGTCATGCTGGACGGAGAAAAAAATATTCTCTATAGCAACACGCAGGTGAGTGATGCAGAAATCAAGCAGGTTTTGGGAGAAAAGGAGCAGATGGAACAGAATGTATCCTTTCAAGGTAAGTCCTATACAACACTGCGTTTTACCAGCAATGGACTGCAATATGTGTTCTTTATACCCAATCAATTTTTTAGAGCGCGTATGCAGCGGATTCAATATGGGTATTTACTGACGGTGCTTCTGTGTCTGCTTTGCGGCGGTATCAGCATATTTGTTATGATACGCATGAACTACCGACCGGTAAATAAATTGATTGAATATGTAAACGTGAGAGAAAAAGGGGAGAATGAATATAAAGCCATTGCAGACTTTTTAGACCGTACCATCGGGCAGAACAAGAAATTAGAAAACCGTTTGAGAAAGAGCCGTGATATTGTGCAAAGTGAAATGATTAACCGGATATTGCTGGGGAAGTTCGTGGATTCCGGCGACCAGAAAGAATTGCTGGAGAAATTAGGATTTTGCGGTGACGACAATCATTTTGTGGTGCTGACCTTTAGCGTCAGCGATTATGGGGTTTTAGAGGAAGATGAAGAGCATATTGACGAGGCGGAAATACATCATATTGCTTGCCTTGTCATGAACAATATTATCGGCGAATTGATTGACCGGCAATACAGATGCGTCATGAGCGAGTTGGAAGAGAATTTGGTGTGTATCGTCAATTTAGGCGTTTTAGTGGAAGAAAATGTGTGTGAACACATGAAACATATTGTTATGGAAGCGCAGGAGCATATCCGCTTTCATTTCAAATTCTCATTTTTGACCGGTATCGGAACAGTGGTAACAGGAACGGAACGTCTGCCGGACAGTTATTTGGATTCTTTGGCAGCGCTGCAAATGGGCGATGAAAAATATGGTGAAATTTCCCTCTGTTCCCAGAGAAACGTTTCGGAGACTTATAAATATTACCGCTTTTATGAGAAAGAGAAAATGTTGACAGAGGTGATTCGGGCAGGAGACTATGAACATGCCAGCAAGTATATGAAAGAAATGATTGAGGAATGCACCAAAAACTCCAGACAGGTGATGGGCATTTCAAAATGTCTTTTATATGATATCATCAATGTAATTATCAAGAATTGTATGTTGGATTCTCAGTTTGCAGAAGAAGCGGATATTGTGAATTTGGAGCGAATGTTTCTCAGCGATAACCCTGTGGAACTCTTGCGAGAATTGGATACACTGCTGCGAAAAACATGCGAACTCGGGCAGATGCAGAGCGATAACGATTCCAATTTGAGTCAGGAAATTCAAAGCTATATTGATGAGAATTTTTCAGATTTCAACTTGAATGTGAACAAAGTTGCTGAACATTTTCAATATACGCCGTTCTATATTTCTAAAATTTTTAAAGAAATGTGCGGAAAAAGCATTCTGCAATACATTATGGAAGTGCGCATGAAGAATGCACAGGAACTTTTACGCAGAAGCGACATTCCTGTGATGGATGTGGCAGGAAAAGTGGGCATTACGAATAAAAGTACATTTATGCGCGTATTTAAAAAAGCGACCGGTATGACGCCGGGACAGTTCCGAAAGTTAGGGAAGTAATATGAAAGAAATTCGATTTTGGGGTAGGAGAAGCATGTATTAAAATGATTTGCAGATTGATAAAAGTATGAAATGGCAGTTTATGATGCCATTACGGGAGGTAAAACGTTCATGTATGTGAATTTAATTCATAGACCGGGCAATCAGGCGCAAAGACCCATGTTTGAACTGCAACAAAAATATGCGCATGATTTGAAACTAAAAACCACGGTGTTTTTGCAGTATGACAATTTGTTTGAAGAGGAATTGCTGGAACAGGTTTTAAAAGACCAGAAAACATATGGCGATGAAATCGGCATTTGGTTTGCCAATCTTTCCGCAACATCATTTGTCAAAAAACTGAACAAAAAAGAAACATTTTTATGGCTGTTTACGGAAGAAGAAAAACGCGTTATCATTGAGGAGCATATCCGAAAATTTGAGTCTGTTTTCGGATACCGACCGGTCAGTGTAGGCTGCTATCACATGGACAGTACCTCACTGCGGCTGCTGCATGAAATATCGCCGGAAACGAAAATATCGGTCGGTGGGTGCTTTGAAGAAGGCGTGAAAGTGTTTCACGGCTGCAACCATTCATGGTATTTATTTAACGAGGGAATGCCGTTCTTTCCGTGGTATCCGGCAAAGCACAACAGCCTTGTGCCGGCGCGCAGCCGCGAGGAATGGGACGGTATTGTATTGGTGCCGCATTTGATGCGCGATATGGCGCTGTCCTATGAAGGCAGGAACGATTTTTTTGCCAGTCATCCTGCCAATATCCAGCGCGCCATGGCAAATGAAGGCACAATATGTCCCTATACACTGAATTTGCTGGATATGTGCAGATTCCAAGAGCGGTTCAATGAAGGATTTTCCTATTCCAATACCTTTGTCGGTCCCAATTGGTTGTCGGGCAGTATCAATGTGCAGGATTCGGACGAAGAAACGCAGCAGATTTACAAAGAATATTTGGAATATTTGGCGCAGTTGTCGCAGGAGAATCAGATTCAGGTTGTCTACATGCGGGAGTTTGCGGATGCGTTTACAAACGAAGTGGAGATTGGCGCCGCGCAGCAATATTTTGCAAAAGAAATCTTGTATGGTTCCTATAAACACTATTTTTGGTATTGCAGTCCTGCATGGCGGCTGCTGCTTGATATGGAGCAGGGAGGTTCTATTGGCGATTTGCGCCCCTATATCGGCAGAACGCCGCGCTGCAGCGGCGCGGATACAGAATTTTTGGCAATGGCGTCCAATCCGTATTTGATTCAGTCGCAGTATCGGAGCGGGAATGCGCATCACTCGGCAGACGGCGCGCGGACAACGCTGCTCATTGCATATGAAGGGGAAGAAAAAGATTTGTGCGATTATCCGACGCGCATTGAATCGGTACATACAACGCCGGAAAAAACAAAACTGGTATTACAGGAACAGCGCATTGCATTTGAATGCGGACTCAGTGTGACGCTGCAAACAAGCATTGAAATTTACCGCTGCGGAAAAATCATATTCCACAGAGCGCTTACGGACTGTAGTCAGGAGAATGCCGTTTTTCGTGTTACAGAATATGTCAAGGCGGGGTATGGCGTAACGGAATATCCGGAAAATTTAAAAGACGTGGTGCTCTATGCGGAAGGAGCGGACGAGATATCCGAGAAGTTTGGGTATACCGGAAGAACTTATGAGACAGCGGCGGGAAAAAGCTGCAGCGCTGTGATTCCAAAGCTGAATGTTCGTTTGTCGCTGGAAAATGCGGATGACAGAGCGTGCAGCGCGTATGTGAAAGACGGATATTTATTCTCACCATATTATACACTTGGGATTTCATGCGATTTACAAGTCGGAAAGGAGACGGCGACATGCCTGAATGTAAAGAAAGAAAAGACGTGCTGAGATGCCCGTTTTGTTTGGGAAAAGAAAATGACGTGCTTCTGCGGAAAGATGACAGCAAGTTTTATTGTGTGAAATGCAGTTTTCAGGGATCGCGGGAGGAAATTATGCAATATTATGCGCTGCACAAAAAAAGATTTGCAAACAGAACAAAGAGAATTACACTGGAAGAAATAGAACGTTTGTAATAGCATATAAGCAAAAGGTCAGGTTCCGATGTCGGAACCTGACCTTTCAAAATTTGCAACAATCAAACTCAGACGATAGTTCCTTGCAGCTATTGCCCTGCATAAGTCAAAACACCAAACTCGTTTTTGTAAACCAGTTCCGTCTGCCCGGGCAGTTCCAGTGTGATGTGTCCCAGACGGCAATCGCGAAATTCGTTGAGGACGATATTTGCGCCGCGGAACGTATCGAATTCACCGCCGGAAATCAAAAATCCACGGTTTTTACAGATGTTTTCCAGTAGTTCATAGCCGGTTTTTTCCACTATATCAGATAGTTTATAGCGTTCACAGAGCGCGTCCGGATAGTTGCTGCGCAAAAATTCCAGCAGAATGCAGCACAGATGTTCCACGTCCAAAATTTCGTCGCGGATAGCGCCGGTAAATGCCAGTTTAACCGCTACGTCGTCGCTGTCAAACTTGGGCCACAGAATACCGGGCATGTCCAGCAGTTCAATACCGTTGTCCAGCCGAACCCATTGTTTTCCTTTGGTAACGCCGGGACGGTCGCCCGTTTTCGTGCCGGCGCGCCCTGCGATTTTATTGATAAAAGACGATTTTCCAACGTTGGGAATGCCGCAAACCATAATTTTAAGATTTCGGTGAATGCCGCGGGCTTTGTCTTTTTCAATCTTTTCCGCCAGTACTTTTTTGGCATAGTCACCGATTTTGGATATGCCTTTGCCGGTAGAGGCGCTGACCTCCAGCGCGGTAATATCCTGCGCTTCAAAATAGGAGACCCATTTCGCATTGGCGGCGCTGTCCGCCATGTCCGATTTATTTAAAATCACCAGCCGCGGTTTGGAACCCAAAATTTTATCAATCTCAGGGTTACGCGAGGAAAGCGGCAGCCGAGCGTCCACCAATTCGGCGGCAAGGTCGGTGATTTTCAGATGTTCCGCCATGAGACGGCGGGTTTTTGCCATATGACCAGGGAACCAGTTGATTGTCGCATTTTGTCGATTATTATCCATATGTATCTCTTCCTTTTTAGTTTAACTTTTTATAAAAATCTCGTTGCCAATTTATTCTTTTTCCATTTTTTCTCACATAATTTAATGACCCATATCTATACTCTTTATCATTTAGAATTTCAATTTTTTCAATTTCATTCATATTAATTCTCCAAATACATCCCTGTAATATATCACTATCTTCAGTAATGCATCTATCAAAACTCTTTTTTATTTCTTCACATAATTGTAAAAATTCTTTATCTTTTCTATGTTCTTTATATTTATCTCTTCTAACGTAAGCTTGCAACTCTTCTAAAGTTATATCATATTGCTTTAATTTCTCGTCAAAATTTTCCTTATCTTTAATACTAGAAGGAATATAATTGTTTTTAAGCAAAAACGAATATCTTCTAAAATCTGTAATAAAAATTTCTTCCTTTGGCTTATGAAAAGTTATTTTAACATCAAAATCTCCCACCGGCTCTCCCTTATGTTTAGGTGGACAAATATTATTATAACACCTTACCCAACACCAAATAGGATACTTTGTATGAGTTGGATTTTTAATCCTTTCATTCATTTTTTCTAAAACCCAAGAATAAGTTGGTCCTGCTTTTTCTATATTTATTTTTGATTCATCACATTCAAGGTAGCCTTTATTAATTAAATCCTTTAATGCCTCCATAGATTGAAATGATACTAATTTCATTATTTTCATCTCTTTTTCTTTGATTTCAGTAAAATATGTAAAAACTTATTTTAGTCAATTCCTTTATTTATAAGGCTTTGACTATGGTTGTCTTTATATTCCGATACCCCATTGCAGATTCATGTCAATCAATCCTTTCTTTGCGAATCAAATAAAAAAACTGCTGTTTTCGCAGGACGGTACCAGCAAAAGCAGCAGTTTGTCAAATCATTTTTTACTCTGCTCCGGCAGATTCATTTTCATATAGCGTACCCCAGTCGCTAAACGGCCAGAAACGGAAATTCGCTTTTCCAATGATGGATTCATAGGAAACCATTCCAACGTCCTGCGAGCGGCTGTCTTTGCTGTGGTTGCGGTTGTCACCCATCACGAAAACATGGTTTTCAGGAACAACTGCCGGGAAAGATACGGTACCGAACGTGCGGATACGTTCTTTGATATATGGCTCGTCTAAAATTTCGCCGTTGACGGATACATCGCCGGTTTCCGGATTGATATCAATGGTTTCTCCGGGCATGGCAATCACACGTTTCACATAGGGACGGTCGGGGTCGCAGTCAGGACGAAAGATAATGATATCACCTTTTTCCGGCGTATATGCCAGACGTGTTACCACCAAACGGTCGCGGTCGTGAAGTGTGGGTTCCATAGATTGCCCATCGACATTCACAAGCGTAAACACAAAAGTGCGGATTGCCATAGCTATCACGATAGCGACAACGATTGCCTGAACCCATTCAAAAATTTCTTTTCCAAGGCTGAAGCCACTCATTTGTTCCGTTCCTTTCTCCTGCGCCGCAGAAGTATCGATATCTTCCGGCAATTCTTCGCAGGCAGACTTGGGCTGAACCGGAGATGCAGAAGTATCACCAACCTCCAGCGATTCTTCCAGTAAGTCAAAATCAGGTGTTTCTTCCGGTGTTGGTTCTATTTCAGATGAGGTATCTCGTTTGTTTGTTTCGTCCATTGTTACCATCCTCCTATTGATAATCCACTCAGGCAAGAGACGGCCGTCTCTT
>JAAWTG010000061.1 GCA_022801925.1 Clostridia bacterium
ATCCGCCCGGTATACGTTTGCGCTTTCCCCTGTCTTTACATGATGGATGGAAAATACTGCGTCAGGGTCGATATGCACTACGTTTCCTGTTGATTTCACTGAATATTGACATTTGCCTTAAAAGAGATTATAATGAAAAGAATAACATAAATGAGGAGGGCTTTTAATTATGGCATATGTGTTCGATGAACCGTCGCATACGTTTAATGAATATCTGTTGGTACCAGGTTATACTTCGGCGGAATGTATTCCGGCGAAAGTGAATTTGCAAACGCCGCTGACAAAATATAAAAAAGGGGAAACACCGGCGATTACGCTGAATATCCCAATGGTTTCCGCTATTATGCAGTCTGTTTCGGACGACAAAATGGCAATTGCGCTGGCAAAAGAAGGCGGACTGTCCTTTGTCTATGGCTCCCAGTCGGTAGAAGCACAGGCGGCAATGGTCGGTCGTGTGAAAAGCTATAAAGCAGGATTTGTGGTCAGCGATTCCAACATCAAACCGGATCAGACATTGGCAGATATTTTGACATTAAAAGAAGAAACAGGACATGCGACTGTGGCGGTAACGGATAACGGAACATCGAGCGGAAAACTGCTGGGAATTGTTACCAGCAGGGACTACCGTTTAACACGTATGGCGCTGGATACAAAAGTGGCGGATTTTATGACGCCGTTTGAATCTATGGTATTTGCGCGCGAGGGGATTACCCTGAAAGAAGCCAACGATATCATTTGGGATAATAAACTGAATGTTTTACCAGTGGTAGACAGCAATGATAAACTGATGTATATGGTGTTCCGTAAGGACTATTCATCTCATAAGGAAAATCCCAATGAACTGCTGGATACGCAAAAACGTTATATGGTTGGCGCCGGAATTAATACGCGCGATTTTAAAGAACGTGTGCCTGCGCTGATGGAAGCGGGTGCGGACGTACTTTGCATCGATTCTTCGGAAGGCTTTACGGAATGGCAGAAGATTACGATTCAGTATATCCGTGAAACCTATGGCGATACGGTAAAAGTCGGCGCGGGAAATGTTGTGGACAAAGAAGGATTCCTGTTCTTGGCAGAAGCAGGCGCGGACTTTATTAAAGTCGGTATCGGTGGCGGTTCTATTTGCATCACAAGGGAGCAGAAAGGAATCGGACGCGGACAAGCAACGGCGGTGCTGGAAGTTTGCAAAGCGCGTGATGAATATTTTGAACGTACCGGTGTGTATATTCCGATTTGTTCCGATGGTGGTATTGTGTATGACCACCATATCACGCTGGCTTTGGCGATGGGCGCGGATTTTGTGATGCTGGGACGCTATTTTGCGCGTTTTGATGAAAGCCCGACCAATAAAATCAGCATGAACGGAAATTATGTGAAAGAGTATTGGGGCGAAGGTTCCAACCGTGCAAGAAACTGGCAGCGCTACGACATGGGCGGCGCAGGGAAACTCTCTTTTGAAGAAGGGGTGGATTCTTATGTGCCATATGCAGGTCCGCTGCGTGACAATGTGAACATCACGCTGAACAAGGTGAAATCGACCATGTGTAACTGCGGAGCATCCTCCATTGAGGAACTGCAAAAGAAAGCGAAACTCACGCTGGTATCTTCTACAAGTATCGTAGAAGGCGGCGCACATGATGTGATTGTGAAAGAAAACAATTACATGAAATAAATGTTTTTTTGAAGAAGCAGGAAATGCTATGCGTTTCCTGCTTCTTTTTGCCCCCAAACATTTGATATTTTCATGGAATCGACCGGTTTTCTTACAAAACGCTCTTTTCAAGAAAAAGAAAATATGGTATAATATACGCAAAAGCGTATATTATACGGAATTGAAAAGTGCCTCCGCCTCGCCGACCATAAGAAGTCGGCAACCGACGGAGATGCACGAACAGTATAGGAGGTTCCTCGTCGGGATACGACTCGGAACTGTCCTCTTGCGTGAGGACAAAAACGCTTCGCGTTTGTGGTATAATAATTTCCAAGAAGGGATTCTCTCCGGCTTGCGCCGTCGATTCATCCACCCTTGGGAATTCCCCCTGCCACCGTTCTTCACTCGCGTGTCGTGCCGCGTGACGTGGCACTCCGAACGCTGTAGGGTATGAAATCTTCGGCATGTGTCCGAAGATTTCATGAATGAAAAAGTGCCGCTGAATCGCCGCCCTTGCCTAAAGGGAGGGAGCAGCCGAAGTCTGGCGGAGGGATATGACGCGGCACTCTAAGCGGCGAGAGGTATGGAATATCAGAGCGGTTTCGGTTATTTACTGTAGAACGCTGCAATATATGTAACGAATTCAGCCCTCCGCAGGAGCCGGTTAGAGGGGGCTGGGGAGAATCGGAACGCTCTGCGTTTTGGGTACTTTTAGTATAATAAATACAAAAAGCAGTGCTTTTTGATATCCTAAAGTATATACATATTTAGAAATATTGAAAACAAAGGGGAAAACATGGTTAATGATTTGACAAAGGGCAATCCGCTGCGGCTGATATTGATGTTTATGCTGCCGGTATTGCTGGGAAATATATTTCAACAACTTTATAATATGGCGGATACGCTGATTGTAGGACGCACCATTAGCATGCAGGCATTGGCGGCTGTTGGGGCAACAGGTGCGATTTCCTTCATGATATTAGGTTTCATTCAGGGAATGACAAGCGGATTTTCCGTAATAACTGCGCAGCGTTACGGCGCGCGGGACTACGATGGCGTGCGCCGTTCTATTGCAGCAACGGTTCTTTTAAGCGGCGCATTGACGCTGGTCATTACGCTGGTCAGTACGTTATTAGCAAAATGGCTGTTGCGGTTGATGAACACGCCGGCTGACATTGTGGAGGATGCCTATCGCTATATCATTGTAATTTATTTGGGCAGTGTTGCCACTGTTTTTTATAACATGATATCCAATATTATCCGCGCACTGGGCGACAGCAAAACGCCGCTGATATTCCTAATTATCGCATCGGTGATTAACATCATATTGGATTTGGTGTTCATTTTATGTTTTTCCATGGGGGTGGCAGGCGCGGCATGGGCGACCGTAATTGCACAAGGAATTTCGGGTATTTTATGCTTGATTTATGCCAAAAAGAAAATGCCGTTGCTAAAACTTAAAAAAGAGGACTGGAAGCAGGATTGGCGGCATCTTTGGATGCATCTGCGTATGGGATTCCCTATGGGATTTCAGCTATCGGTCATGACAATTGGCGTGATCGCGCTGCAAACAGCGCTCAACGGCTTTGGGTCGACAACGGTAGCGGCGTATACGGCAGCTTCCAAAATTGAACAGTTGACGGAGCAGCCGCTGGTGGCATTCGGTGTGACGATGTCAACCTATGCGGCGCAGAATTACGGTGCAGGTTTGTATGACAGAATTCGCAGCGGCGTGAAAAAATGCAATTTGTTGGGGCTACTGTTTTGTGTTGTGGGATATGGACTGGTGTTTTTCTTAGGCGGCGCGTTATCTCGGTTGTTTTTGGGAAATGGACAGCCGGAGGCAGTGCAGCAGGCGCAAGAATATTTGAATATTGTGGCGTTGTTCTATTTTTTCTTAGGGCTGATTTTTATTTACAGAAGTACATTGCAAGGAGTTGGAAATGTCACGGCGCCATTTATATCCTGTATCATAGAACTATTTGTGCGCACAGCCGTAGCCATTTTGTTTTCAAAATGGCTGGGATATACCGGCGTTTGCTTTGCGACGCCGCTCGCGTGGGTTGGCGCGGCAGTGCAATTGGTGATTTGTTATTACTTTGTGATGAAAAAAATCGGTCATAAATTGGAGCCGCACATAAGCGGCATGAAAGAAACATGAGGAGAAAATCATGCGGATTTTACACACATCAGATTGGCATTTAGGGTTATCCCTGCATCATCGAAGTTTTATAGAGGAACAGCGGGACTGTATTCGGCAAATGGTGCAGTTGGTGCAGGAGGAAAAAATTGATATTGTAATTGTTTCCGGCGATATATTTGACAGCCGGGTGGCAAGCAGTGAAGCAATCGCCTTATATAGCGGCGCAGTGACGCAGATTTGTCAGGAATGTGGCGCTGAGATGGTCGTGATTGCAGGTAACCATGACGGTGCGGCACGTCTGTCGTCTTGCAGTGCGCTTTTGGCGCGCAGCGGTCTCTATGTGACAGGAAAATTGCCGCAAAAGTTGCTGTCTTGTCACAAAGAGAATGTGGAAATTTTTGCGATACCCTATTTTCATATTGACGAAGTACGCCGCCGGTATCCGCAGCAGCATATTGACAGCTATGAAATGGCAATGGCGTGTCTTTGTGATGAAATACGCAGCAATTGGTCGCCGCAGTGCCGTCATATTTTAGCGGCGCATGCCTATGTAACCGGTACGCAGCTATCGGAAAGCGACCATGCGGCGCTTTTGGGCGGTGCGCAGCAGGTGGGCGCACAGGTATTTGAAGGATTTGACTATGTGGCGCTGGGACATTTGCACCGCGCGCAGCAGCCGAGAGAACAAGTGTGCTACAGCGGGTCGCCGTTTCCATACTCATTTGGCGAAGCGGAGCAGGACAAGTCCGTATCTGTTTATGATACGGACAGCGGTGAAATACGCCGGATTGTGTTGCACGAATCTAAACGGCTGCACGTTATCAGCGGAACCTTACAGAAGGTTTTGGAACAGGCGGTACAGGAACCGCTGGAGGATTACATAAAAGTGGAAATTACAGACCAGCCGGCAGGAGTGGAAGTGCTGGAGATGTTACGGCGGGACTACCCCAATTTGCTGTGTGTCACAGGGAAAAGTGTTATAGCTGAGGGAGAGCAAATCACGCTGACAGCGGAAGAAATGGAAACGCTTTCCCCACAGCATGTTTTGGGAAAATTTTGTCAGGAAACAGCGGGATATGAGCCTTCTGTGCAGCAAACGGAATGGTTTTGCAAAGCGCTTGCGGAAGCGGAAAACGGAGGTGATTTACAGTGAAACCTCTGAAATTGGCGTTTTCGGCGTTTGGTCCGTTTGTGGAGCGTCAGGAAATTGATTTTACGGTTTTTGAAGGTGCGGGCGTGTTTTTAATTCATGGAGAGACAGGGGCAGGAAAAACCGTCATTTTGGATGCAATGACCTATGCGCTCTATGGTAAAAGTAGCGGCGGTGTGCGCGGCGAACTGGCGGCAATGCGCTGTCAGTTCGCAGACGAATCACAGCTGACTGAGGTATTGTTTGAATTTGAATTACAGAACAAGCGTTACCGGTTTACACGCGGACTGAAAATACGGAAAAAACGTGATGGCGGTTTGGAATATTTGCCGCAGCAAGACGCATTTTACTATGAAGAAGGCGCCGGATACGTTCCATTTTTTGAAAATCCACGTATTCGTGATGTGGAAGAAAAAGCGCAGGAATTGCTGGGACTGGGATATGAACAGTTTATCCAGGTGGTTATTCTGCCACAGGGAAAATTTGAACGGCTGCTGCTTGCAAAATCAGAAGAAAAAGAAAAAATTCTGGTTCGTTTATTCAGAGCAGAACGCTGGCAAAAGGCGGCGGAGTTGCTTTGCCGGCAAGTGAATGAGCAAAAACGGGCGTTAGAACAAAAGCAGGTTGCAGTGCAACAAGGATTGGCGCAGTTTGGCTGTGCTGATTTGGAGACGCTGGCAGATTTGCTGGCACAAAAACAAGAGAATTTGCTGGAAAAACAGAAACAGCAACAAGCGTTGCTTGGGCAGTGGGAACAGCAGGGACAGCAATTGCAGCAGGCGCAAGTGATAGAACAGGTATTTTGCAATTTGGAGGAAAAGGAAAAGCAATGGAAACGGCTGCAATTGCGTCAGCTGGAAATGAAAGAATTGGAAAAGAAGCTGGGGCAAGCGAAAAAAGTGCAGCAGGTATTGCCGCTATATGAACGGTGGAGACAAGAGAAAGAACGCGCCGCACAGCTGCAAAAACGCAGAAATGACTTGCTGGGGCAATATATGACATTGCAGGAAGCGGAAAATACATGGAAAGAAAAAGAAGCGCAGCTTGAAAAAGGGCGTGCAAGCTATGAAAAGATGCAGGAGACGCTAAAGCAGAATGAACTGATTGAAAAACAATACAGCCAAATGGAACAGGCAGCAAAAAATCAAGCGGCGGCAGCACGGGCATGTGTCTCTTGGCAGGAAAAACTGGAGCAGTGCAGCGTGCGGCGGCAGCGTTTGCAGCAAGAAAGAGAACATGCATTGCAGGCACAGCAGTTGGCGCTTGTGGAATTTATTGCAAAAATACCGGAATACCGTCAAAAGTGTGCGGAGCAGGAATCGCTGTTACAAGCGGCAAAAGAGCGAGAGCAGCAGCAACAGGAACTTGTACAATTGCAGGAGAAATGGGAACGGGAAAAACAGCGGCAAACGGAACTGCAAACAGCATCGGAGACATTGGAACAGCACTATCAAGAAGCGCTGCATCACCAAATGGAGGAAACTGCGAAAAGGCTAGCAGAACAATTGCAAGAAGGGGGGCCGTGTCCTGTCTGTGGAAGCTGCCATCACCCTGCGCCGGCAAAAGGTGGATATACAGCTTCAAAAGACGATGTGGAGCAATTGCGGCAGGAGACAGCGAAAGCGAGGGAAGCTTTTTTGTTGTCAAAACAAGCAGCCCAGACAGTAGCAGAAAAGCTACAGCAACAGAGGGAACAATATCAGGGAGGAGAATCGGCAGACTCTTTTTCAGCATCACAATATCACTTTTGGCAGAAAATGCTGAACATTGCGCAGGCGGAGGAAGCGAAGCGCGATATATATGAAGTGGTGGTAGCGTTTTGTAGCGAACAGTTGCAGCGGTGTCAACTGATAGAAGAACAATTACAGCGGAGTTATCAAGAAGCACAGCAAAAAAAAGCGGAAGCGGAACGGCAATTTGTGCAGGTATCTGCACAAGCCGGTGGGGATTTGCCGGATTTACAAAAACTCCGTACAGCGATAGAATGGCAGCGAAAAGAAACGCAGAAATTTGAGCAGCAGCAACAGCAGATTCGGGAAAATCTGGAGACATATAAATTACAGTTGGAAGGAAACGCCGCGTCAGAAAAGATATTGCAGCAGGAATTAGAGCAGGCGGAGAAGCATGCAGTAGCGGCACAGAAGGCGTGGGAACAAAAACTAGCAGAATTGCAGATTACATGGCGGGAAGAATTGTTGCAGGAACAGGTTTCAAGTGACGTGGTGGTTACCATGGAACGGACTTTGCAGGACTATCAAATTGTCTGCCGTTCATGCCATCAAGCGTTGATGGAATATCAAAAAAAACTGGCACATATTGTGCGTCCGAATGTGGAGCAAATGGAAGAGGAATTGCAGGAACTGCACGGACAGTATCTCACCTGTGCGCAGACGGTTTCTGTTTTGGAAGAGGAATTGCAGCGCGCCAATACTGTTTTAAGAAAAATGGAAAAAGAACTTGCGTGGCTGCGCGAACAAGAAGCTGCTTGGCAGCAAGACCAGATGTTTGCACATATGCTGCGGGGAGATACCGGCGTCAGCCTACAGCGGTATGTGCTTGGGGTCATGCTTTCCTCCATTACGGCGGAAGCGAACAAAATGCTGCAAAAAGTGCATGACGGCAGATATCGGCTGCTGCGAACAATGGAAAAGACAGGGCGCACACGCAAAGCAGGATTGGAACTTGAGGTATTTGACCGGCGGACAGGTATGCGGCGCAGTGTGGCAAGCCTTTCCGGCGGTGAAAAGTTTTTGGTATCTCTGTCCTTGTCGCTGGGGCTTTCGGCGGTGGTGCAGACAGGCTGCGGCGGCATTCAGCTTCAGGCGATGTTTATTGACGAAGGGTTTGGAACGCTGGATGAATCCTCCATAGCGGACGCGCTACAAATATTAGCACAGATACGCCATGCGGGTGGTATGGTTGGCGTTATTTCGCATGTGCATGTGTTAAAAGAAAATATCCATAGTGGCATTGAGGTCTCCAAATATCATCATGGTAGTGAATTAAAAACGATACTATAATAATGTGGTGGAATGGTGGGGGTAACATGTTCTCGCTGTTTAGACGAAAGAGAGGGTACCGAATATGAGAAAATTTGTTTCTATAGGGCTTGCAGCTTGTTTACTGATGGTGAGCGCCGGAAGTGTATTAGCGGAAGAGGTGGCAGGAAGCGCGAATATCCAGCTTGAAGTGGCACCGCTGAATCCATTATATGAAGAATATCTGCAGTTAGAAGGAAGCGAACGGGAGGGGGCTATTCCGCCGCTAATGTTCGAAGTGCCGGCAGAGACGGATCAGGCAATCACTGTGATGAGCACTGCGCCGGAGACCTATGACCTACGAAAACAAAATGCTGTCCCCGGGGTGCGGAATCAATTGAATTCCGGCGGCTGCTGGGCATTTGCAGGACTGGCGAGTCTGTCGTCCTACCTGATGAAGCAAGGGAATAAAGAATATCAGTTTTCGCCGCGACATTTGGAATATTCTCAGGTCTATCAAATGAAGGATGGCGTTAATGCGGCAGCGTTTAACCGTTTGGCGAGCAGCGGCGGGTCGCCGGAAATGCTGCAAGCATATTTGTATCGCGGCGTAGGACCGATAGAGGAAAGCGCAATGCCGTTTGTCGATAGTGTGGATAGTTTATATCTTTCTGAGATTGACAAAGCAACGAGTGATGTGCGGTTGATGGATTTTGAATATCTGCCCTATGACAAAAGCAGTCAGAGCGGGGAAGAGATTATTTCAGAACTGAAAACCGCATTAATGCAGAGTGGAATGCTGGATATTAATATCAGATTTAACCATGCACAGTATAATATGAATACCTATGCGTTATATGTAGATGAAACAAAAACAGTGAATCACGCGGTAGGCATTGTTGGCTGGGATGATACATTTTCGCGCAGTAATTTCACCACAGACCCGGGCATGGACGGCGCTTGGATTGCACAAAACAGTTGGGGAACAGGTTGGGGTGATAAAGGATATTTTTATATCTCCTATGCACAGGATATTGTGATGCCGGTTGCAGTGAGACGAGCGCAGGTGGGAAAGGATTATGATAACCTGTATAGTCATGACCCATTGGGATTCAATCAGTTTGTGAGACTGAGCCAGGAGACGGGTTCGGGATATTATGCTGCTAATGTGTTTGAGACGCAGCCAGGCGCACAGGAATTGACAGAATTGACAATCGCCACGGCGGCATTTACAAGCTATCGGGTTTATGTGAATCCAAGTAGCGGCGCACTGGACAAAAATAAAATGCAGCTGGTGAAAAACGGTATACTGGACGGAACCGGATATCATACAGTGCAGTTGGATACGCCGGTACCGTTGACCGGTTCTAAATTTGTGGTGGTTGTGCAGTATGAAACGCCGGGAATTTCGCATCCTGTGCCAATAGAAGCGCGCTCAACAGTGAATTCTTATTATGCCAGAGCGGAAGCGGCACCGGGCGAAAGTTATCTGTCATCTGATATGAACATTTGGAAAGAAATCAGCAACGAAGCGGGAAACTTTGCGAATTGCTGTATTAAGGCATATACAAAGAATACTTCGCCGCGTGCGCAGGTGACGTTTCAAAAGACGCCGTCTCATGCGCAGGTGACAGTGAAAAAAGATGGACAAATTGTCCGGCCGCAGCCTGGCGGAATGTATTTGCTGGAAACGGGAACCTATACCTACAGTGCAGAAGCGTTAGATTATAATCCATATATAGAACGCTCTTTTACTGTGCAAAATACAGATATCAGTTTAGGAAAAAATTTGGTTGTTAGAATGACACAGGGAGCGGTACCGCCGCAGGTACTACAACTTCAACAGGAAACCATTTATCATTTGCGCGCGGCGCAAAGCGCAGATTTTAAAGTGGATTTGGGAACAAAAAACGCAGCAGCAACAGGAATTCACAGCGTGCTGGATGAAGGAGGAAATGCGCTGGTTTTAGGGCGGGATTATACGTTTCAAAACAATACGCTTTCCATTTTGAGCAGCTATACGGACAGCATTGTGCTTACGAATGAGGACTATGATGTTTTGGAAGGGCCAATCAGAATTTTGAAGGTCGTGTTCAATGATGCGGAACAAACGACTGTACCGGTTAGCATTAAATTCCGTTTTGCCTCCATGAATGTTTGTCTAAACTATATTCAAACAGATTTAGCGGCATTTCAGGCAACAAATAGTACAAATCAAACAGATGTGCTGGCGGCAATTCGCAGTGCTTATGTAAATCCTACGCTGGAAGTGAAATATGATGAACCGCTGACGGTTTCGCGGGCAAACGGTACGACGGCAGGGTTGATTTCGGGAAAGCTGTATCTGGAAGATGCTATTTCGGGACAGAAAAGTTATTTTCAGGTGAATTTACCCATTTATGGATATATATATGATATTGTGGTAACAGATGCAAAGGGAGTGGAAACGCGTCAGATTCAGTCGCCGCAGGAGTTATATGTTAAGATAGCAGGAACGATTAGTGCAGGCGCGGAAAAAACAAACCGAATATATATTGCTGTGTATAATGAAAAAGGGAAAATGATACGGTTCCGGCAAATTCCGCAGTCCTTGGTGAATGTGAGTGGAAATCGTTTTACGGCGGAGGTAGCGATGCAAACAGAACCGCACAATAAAATTCAAGTGATGGTTTGGAATGGTATCAATATGTGTCCGTTGTCAAAAACTGCGGTTTGGCAATTACAATAATGGACAGCGCAAAAAAATAATGTCGGACTGGTTTTGTGAGAAAAGAAAAACGGTTAACCTCGAATGATTATTTTACCAACAAAAAAGACGAATCCTGTATGCGATTCGTCTTTTTTATATACAAGCGGACATGTTAGTGAAATCGTGCATTTAGGGAGAATATACACAAAAAACGTTTGAATATATACTGCATTTGAGACAATAAAAAGTGCCGCCAATGATTATCAATCTTCATTTGTAGCTTGTCCTATAAATGCCAGCAAGGTCGGAACAATTTCTGCTTCGGGAACTTTTTTCAAAATCTCGCCTTTTGCGAAAATCAATCCTGCACCATCGCCGCAGGCAACGCCGAAATCCGCATCTCTTGCTTCCCCAGGACCATTGACGGCACAGCCCATGACAGCTATTTTGATGGATTGCTGTACTTTCTGCAAAGCTTGTTCTACCGCCAATGCAATTGGTTCTAAATCGACATTGCAGCGTCCGCAGGTGGGGCAGGAAATGATTTCAGCGCCCGATTTACGCAGCCCTAGAGATTTCAAAATCCGTTTTGCTGTTACCACCTCGTTGACAGGATTGCCTGTCAGGGATACGCGCAGGGTATCGCCAAGCCCCATGTGGAGCAGAATACCAATGCCGACGCTGGATTTTACAATACCGCCGCTAACCGTTCCGGATTCCGTGATACCAATATGTAACGGATAATCAAACTGCTGCGCGAATAACTGATAACTGTCGATGGTTTCCTGAACATTGGAGGTTTTGAGGGAAACGACAATGTCTTCAAAATCATTGCTGCGCAGCAGGTCAATATGCCGCGCGGCACTTTCCACAACCGCCTGTGCGCAGGGTTTCTGATATTTTTCTAAAATCTCTTTTTCCAAAGAACCGCTGTTGACACCAATACGAATAGGAATCTGTTTTTCTTTTGCCATACGTGCTACCTCGCGCACGCGTTCCGCATCTCCGATATTGCCTGGATTGATTCTGATTTTATCAATGCCGTTTTCCATACATTTGAGCGCTAACCGATAGTCAAAATGAATATCTGCCACCAATGGAATGTGGATACTCCGTTTGATTTGCGCGATTGCTTGCGCGCTTTCCATGTCGGGAACCGCAACACGAACAATTTCGCAGCCGGCTTCCTCCAGCGTCAGAATTTGCCGGATAGTATCCTCTGCTTGGTTGGGTTTGGTGGTTGTCATGCTTTGAATGGTAATAGGGTGATTGCTGCCAATGGGAACGTTCCCAATCATAAAGGATTTTGTTTGATGACGTTTCATTTGTCGTCTGCCTCCTTAACAGATTTCAAAGTCGGGTAATGAGTGATAAAATTGTTTGCGCTATAGAAAAGCGGGATATAAAATCCCGCTTATGTTCATAAATGAATAGTCTTAGCCACCCTTCTGAAACAGCGGAGATATGAGTTTCACAATGTCGCTGTAGGTGATAAACAACATGAGTCCAAATAAAATAATGAGTCCCACAAAATGCACATAGCCTTCCTTTTCGGCCGGAATTGGTTTGCGCCGAATCAGTTCCACCAACAAGAAAAAGAGCCGGCCGCCGTCCAGGGCAGGGAAGGGAATCAAGTTAAAAATACCAATGTTAATGGAAAGAACAGCAAAGATGTTAAACAAACTCAGCCAATTCGTTTTGGCAGCGGTGCCGATAATGGAGCTTGCACCGACAGGACCGGACATTTCGGAAATCGGTACTTTACCTGTGAACAGCATGATGAAAGAATAAATCACCAGCCGAATCACAAAAAAGGTTTCATAAAAACAATATTTCAGTTTTTCAAAAAATGTCAATGTTTTAGAACCCAGCATGACGCCAATGATATAGGATTGGTTTTCTGCGTCGTATTGCGGCGTGATATGAAACTGTTTGCGTTCACCGCCGCGATCCACTTCGATTGTTACAGGACCGGAGGCTTCATTGGAAAGAATAAATTTGAAATCTTTGTAATAATGCACTTTCCGTCCGTTAATAGCACGTATTACGTCGCCTGCTTGCAGCACTTCCTGCGCGGGAGAGCCTTCTGTCACAGTTGCAATTTCCAAAGTAAGTTGCTGCGGCGTTTGCATAAAAATGGTGAAAAAGATAACCAATCCCAGCAAAATGTTGACGAGTGCGCCGGCAGATATAATAATGAGCCGTTTCCACACAGGTTTTTTGTTTAACGCACCTTCCGATTCAGAGTCCTCGTCCTCGCCTTCCATTTTGCAAAAGCCACCAATGGGAAGTAGACGCACGGAATAGAGTGTTTCTTTCCCTTGTTTTTTCCAAATAGTTGGACCAAATCCAATAGCAAATTCGTGAACGGTAACGCCCAGAGATTTTGCAGCAATGAAGTGTCCAAATTCGTGAAACATGATAATCACTAAAAAGACAACAATAGTGGATAGTACAGTAATCATAAATGAGGTCAATCCTTTCCGGGTCACAATAAGCATAAAATATTGAAATTGTACTATATGAGAGATGTTTTCGGGTGTATTTCACTTGGCAGAGAAGACCATTCCACTGCAAAACTGTTACCATCACTTGACAAAGGTAAATACAGTTTTTTCGGCGAAAATCCTGCAAATGATTGCGTCATCCTCATTCGCGGGCACTAGCCCTGCTCTTTCGTCTTCCTTATCCTTCACATGATTTTCGCCGGAAAAAC
>JAAWTG010000014.1 GCA_022801925.1 Clostridia bacterium
GACTCCGTATGAGTTACGAAGTCAGTATGTTGTCTAGTACTATTAACTTACCATAGTGTGCTTTTTTTGTACTGTCTGCACAAACTGGTTCAGTTCAAAGATAGGAATGCTTTTTTAAATCCGTGCAACGCTGCCAATAATCGCTTCTTTGATATCTTGTACACGGTGATAGTCCTGAATAAACGCATCAAATGTACTGTCCTGCAAAACAAAAACGCCGTAGTCGCAGTCAAACAAATAGTAATTACTGCCGCTTCTGGCGCAGGCTGCCATATGTACGTTGTCCTGCTGCTGGCGGTATACTATCATGGCAAGCTGGACAGGATTTGCCGGATTGAACACCATACTGCCGTTCACTACGTTTCGGATACCGCCCGTCATCCCTGCATATCCCGCTGATTCCGCCACCTGGTGCGGGTCTATCGCCGCGGTCTGCTGCGCGCCTATCAGCATTTGATACAGGTTCCCAAGCGCCTTCGACATACAATTATCATATTGGTTTTGTATCAACGCTTCCCACAGTTCCTGTTTCTCCAACAATCCGCTGCGAATGAAGGGAAGTTTGATTCCCAAATTATCAAATGCTGTAAGCGGCGTTTCCAGTCTGCCGCTGAGCGTTGTTGCCTGCACCAAATAAGCGGCGGTCACTGCCAGACAAATACCTTCTTCGACCTGTCCCAGTTTCACGCCCAGATAGGACGCCAATTTCCCCCTTCCAAGCCGCCGACCTGTTTCCAAATATTGTTCTACTCCCGCCATTGTGTCCTCCTTCCCGCCTGCGGCTGTCTGATTCTGTGATTGCCGCAACTTGCTTTATACTATCATTGTATGGTACAAACCTTGCTTTTATGCTTTCATGGCGGAAAACCTTGTCTTTATGCAAAAAACGCCTGCTGCCAAAAAGGCAACAGACGTTTTGCTAAATTGTATATCGACCGTGGTATTGTTCTTTTGCGATCCCAGTATACCGCCGCACAAATTCCGTTTTGTCTTGTGTATAGGCATCGCGGTCGTGTTCAAACAAGTTCCACAGCTTTTGTTTCAGCGTTTCATATTCTTTCGCCACATCAGGATATGCCTC
Source organism: Clostridia bacterium (assembly GCA_022801925.1). Lineage (GTDB taxonomy): Bacteria > Bacillota > Clostridia > RUG12999 > RUG12999 > JAAWTG01. The sequence continues at coordinate 1,082 of JAAWTG010000014.1, forward strand.
CAGATAATCTCTGAAATAGAGTTCATCATGGTCGCCTACCAGACGTACATGCACATGAAAGACGCGCTCTGCAAACCCTTCCGGCGTATATCCCTTGTTCAGTGAAATTCGTTTTTGCTCTTCCGACATGCGAAGATACCCGCCGCGCTCTAACTTTTGCGCTGCGCTTTGCAGGGCAGTCCGGTCTGCCGTCTCCACCAAAATATCAACAATCGGTTTCGCCCAAATGGCGGAAACCGCCGTACTTCCAATGTGGCTGATACGTAGCACTTCTGTTTCCGGCAGCAAACGCCGCAGTTGTTTTTCCTCCTCCGCATACCACTGCGCCCAGCAGTCTCGGTGCGGCTCCAACACAATGGGAAAAAGCTGCCACAATTCCTCCAGCGTCATTTCATTTAGCTGTTTTTTCATGTTCCTCTCCCTGCGTATTATGTACTCAATATCCCATTTGGTCTGTCAGGGAATCGTCCTGTTCAATCCACTGCGTCACAGGAATTTCGCGGAAGCTGTCCTCCGTATCGCGAATGATAATGGTGGTGATACCTGCGTTGATTACCAGCCGTTTGCACATGGTGCAGGAACTGGAATTTTCAATCAGGTTACCGTTTTCCTCCCGCCCCACCAGATACAAGACCGCGCCAAGCATATCCCGTCGTGCCGCGCTGATGATAGCGTTGGCTTCCGCATGGACAGACCGGCACATTTCATAGCGTTCTCCGCGCGGAATCTGCAATTTGTTGCGCATACAATAGCCGAGTTCATTGCAGTTTTTTCTGCCCCGCGGCGCGCCGTTATATCCGGTGGAAATAATCTCATCATTCTTCACAATAATCGCGCCGTAGCTGCGCCGCAAACAAGTGCTTCTGTTGCGCACCGCGTCCGCAATGTCCAAATAGTAATTATGCTTATCTCTGCGTTGCATCTCTCATCCCTGCCTTTTTATTTTTTCAAATAATTCGCCATGCCGACCAACTGTATAAATTCCGCCCGCAGTCCAAAAATATCTTCCCCGATTGCGCCGCGCGCTTGCTCTATCACCTGTTCATAGGTTGCATTGCCTGCATATTCCGACTGATTGAGCAGCATACCAAATTGTGCAACTGCTGATGCAAACCGGAAATTGTCGCTTATTTCTGCGGTCTGTGGTTCCACCGTTTTCTGCATGAGTTTGCTTTCCTGTTCGCCCGGCTCTTTATAGCGCAGATTGACGCAAAACCACTCTTTGCTTGGGACTGTCACACTGTCCTGATAGCGCAAACCACTGTCCGGCGTTTCCCCTTTCTGCGCTGGAACAATCTCATACAGCGCTGTCACCGTGTGTCCTGCGCCCAATTCTCCCGCGTCTTTTTTATCGTTTTCAAAATCTTCACGGTTTAGCAACCGGTTTTCATATCCCACCAAGCGATATTCCTTCACATAGGCAGGATTAAATTCTATTTGCAGTTTCACGTCATCCGCCACGGTGAACAGCGTTTTCGTCATATCGTCTACCAGCACTTTTTTGGCTTCTTTCGCATTGTCAATATAGGCGTAGTTTCCGTCGCCTTTGTCTGCCAAGGTTTCCATACGGGCGTCTTTATAATTCCCCATACCGAATCCCAAAACGCTGAGATAAATACCGCTGTCCCGTTTTCCGCTGATTAATTCGTCCAGTTCCGCCTGAGAACTGCCGCCAATGTTAAAATCGCCGTCCGTACACAAAATAACGCGGTTGTTGCCGTCTACGCGATTCTTTTCTGCGGTCTCATACGCCAACTGTATGCCCGCTTCCCCATAAGTACCGCCGCCCGCTCGCAAAGAATCCAGAACTTCCAAAATGGTTTCCTTTTCATTTCCGTCCGCGCCGTCTAACGCCACCTTTGTTCCGCTGGCATAGGTCACAATCGAAATACGGTCTCGTCCGTCCAAGTTTTCCAGCAGCATGTTCATCGCTTTTTTCACCAGCGGCAGACGGTTTGCGCTATACATAGAACCGGACACGTCAATCAATAAAACCAAATTGCTGGGCTGACGTTCTTCTTTCTCTATCTCCCGTCCTTTGACGCCAACAAGCGCCAGTCTGTTCTGCGGATTCCACGGACAATCGCCGACCTCCGCCGTGATGGATACCGGATCGCTGCCTGTCGCACCCGGATAGTCATAATCAAAATAGTTCATCAATTCTTCTGTGCGGATACTGCCTGCCTTGGGGTAGTCTCCCCGCAGGATAAACCGCCGCATGTTGCTGTACGACGCCGTATCCACATCAATGGAAAAGGTGGAACCGGGCGTTTGCGACGTTTTGTGGAAAATATTTTCCTCCTGCGCGTTATATTCCTCTGCGTTCATGTCATTATACGAATAAGGCGGCATTGGTATCGGCGCCGGCATCGCCGCGTCTGTAAAAACAGCGCCCGGCGCTACTTGCGTACTTCCGACAGCGCCGCCACCGCTGCTATATCCTTTGCCATTCCACAGGTCATCTTCTTGTTCCTGCGGTTCTACTTTGCTTGCGTTAAACAAAAGCTGCGCAATATCACCGCGCGGCGCAAATTCGCCCATGACCGCCGCGATACCGTCCAAATATCCCAAATCGATTGCCTGCGTCATATATCCAATGGGATACTCTGCTTGCACGCCGTATGCCGCAAGCACCATTTTCACCGCATCTTCATATAAGACCGGTTCTTCCGGTCGAAACGTTCCGTCCTCATAGCCATTGATAATACCTGCCTGTTTTGCTGCCAAAATATCCTTGTATCCCCAATACTCTGCGGCAACATCTGAAAATCCGTGTTCCGCCTGTTCGCTCAAATGCAGGGCAGTCACTATCATTTTTGCAAATTCCGCCCGCGTCACCGTTCGGTTTAACGCCAAGTCTCCTGTGGTATCTCCTGTCATGATTTTCTGCTGCTGTACATACTCCAGCGCTTCCTGCTGCGGCGCAGCAAAAACCGCCATACCACACAGCAATGTTGTTCCCAGAAACAACGCAATTCCTTTTTTCATTCTGCCTTCCTCCTTTTGTTCCATAAAAGGGTCGTCCCGCTGCTAAGCGAATGGTTCTTAAGCATTCGTCCTGACGCAGCATAAGAAAAAACGCCCTTTTGAAATAGAAAATGGTACCCGCCGCGCGGGAAAGGCAGTGAGGGTCTGCCCCTTGGGTACATATCTGTCGTACCAGCTTCCCTCATACTTTTATTATGCCATAATGTACTTTTTGGCGCAAAAAGTACCAAAACATGTGGAATCCTGAACTTTTTATTCATGAAATCTTCGGACACGTGCCGAAGATTTCATACCCTACAGCGTTCGGAGTGCCGCGTCACGCGGCACGACACGCGAGTGAAGAACGGTGGCAGGGGGAATCCCCAAGGGGGGATGAATCGACGGCGTAGGCCGGAGAGAATCCCTTCTTGGAAAATAGTATACCACAAAAAAATGCAATATTCAACAATCAATTGCTATCGTTTTCATTTCATTTTTTGAAAAAAAGCACGCCCGACAACGGTAACCTGCCCCTCTAGCTGATGGTTCCGGGCGCGACCTTGTCTCGGAACAGCTCCCGAATTTTTTCCCGCAGCAGTCGGTGTTCTTCCTTTTTTAGCTGCGGGTCTTGCTGCAGCAATTTTTTTGCCGCTTCCTGTACTTCCTTCAGCACAGCGACATCTGTCAACAAATCTGCAATTTTCAGCGTCGGCATACCGTGCTGGCGCGTGCCCAGAAAATCGCCCGGTCCGCGCAGTTCCAAATCCTTACGTGCAATTTCAAATCCATCTGTTGTCTTTGCCATAATTCCCAGTCGCTGCCGCGTCTCCTGATTTTTTCCCTGATTGAACAAAATGCAAAACGACTGCTCGCTGCCCCTGCCAACACGTCCGCGAATCTGGTGCAGCTGTGACAGTCCGAACCGCTCTGCATTTTCTACCACCATCACCGTCGCATTGGGGACATTAACCCCTACTTCAATCACGGTTGTGGAGACCAGAATTTGTGTTTCACCTGCCGCAAACCGCTGCATAATTTCATTTTTCTGTTTGGGACGCATTTTCCCATGCAGCAGTTCCACCTGATAATGCGGAAACAGCATGGCAAGCTGTCCGGCAAGTTCTGTCGCCGCTTTGGTGTCCATTTTTTCCGATTCCTCCACCAAGGGACAGACTACATATGTCTGCCGCCCGGCGGCAACGTGTTTCCCGACAAACCCATAGGCACGGTCGCGAAGTTCTTCTTCAATCACATAAGTTTTCACCGGTGTGCGCCCCGGCGGCATTTCATTTACCACTGAAATGTCCAAATCACCATATAATATCAATGCAAGCGTCCGCGGAATAGGCGTTGCCGACATCACTAACATGTGCGGACTGCCGCCTTTTTGGCTAAGTTTCGCCCGCTGGTTCACACCGAACCGGTGCTGTTCGTCCGTTACCACCAGCCCCAGATTTGCGAATTCTACCGCATCTTCAATCAATGCGTGTGTACCAATCACACATTTCGCGCTGCCGCTGCAAATACGCGCAATTGTCTCCTGTTTCTTTTTGCCTGTCACGCTGCCTGTTAAAAGCGCCACATCTTCCTCCGCAAAATAGTGCAGCGCCGTTTCATAATGCTGGCTGGCAAGCACCTCTGTCGGCGCCATCAATGCGCCCTGCATCCCTTGCTGCACTGCCGCCCAAATTGCTGCAAACGCCACCACCGTCTTTCCGCTGCCCACGTCCCCTTGCACCAACCGGCTCATAGGCGTGTCTTTTTCCAAATCCGCCGCAATTTCTTTTAGCACGTTTTGCTGCGCCCCTGTCAAGGAAAACGGCAGTTTCTCTTTAAATTCTTGCATGGCTTCCCGCGCAGGTATCACAGGTGCGTGCTCCGTGTGCTTGACCTGTTTCATGCTGAACAATCCCAATTGCAGCATGAGCAGTTCCTCAAACACCAGCCTGTAGCGCGCAATGTTATAGTCGTCCATATTCTGCGGAAAATGGATAGAGGAAATGGCATAGTTGATTTCACTCAGTCCGTATTCCTCCCGCACCCAGGCGGGAATATATTCCTTGATTTTTCCGCCCATCATGTCCAGACAGTTTTTGGCAATGGCGCGAATATTTTTTTGGTATAGCTTGTCCGTCAGCGCATAGGTGGGCACGACGCGTCCAGTATGTAAATTGCTGTCCAGCGGTTCATAAGTAGGATTGGTAATTTGCTTTTTGCCATATTTGATGCTGACCTTGCCATAAAACTGATAGGTCTTGCCCACCTCAAACACATCTTTGAGATATTTGTTATTGAACCACACCATGTTGGCGAACTCCCCATCATTCTCTACAATCAGGGTATACACCACCATGTTGCGTTTGATACGATTCTCCATCATTTCACGGTAAACGGTTCCCTGAAAATAGACCGTCTCGCCGTCCGCCCACTGGTGAATGCTTTTGTAGGAGGAACGGTCTTCCACGTAGCGCGGGAAGAAATATAACATGTCTCCTACCGTATGAATGCCGAGTTTTTCCAGCAGTTTCGCTCTGGCTTCCCCAACACCCTTTACATATTTAATGCTTTTTTTCATTTCCTCCATCTTGCCGTTCCTCCATACCATTATTTCCTTTGTACCAATCAATTTACTGCATTAATTCTTGCCACCGTTTGTCGCCCTTCAAAAAATCAAAAGTTTCATCCTCTCGGAACTGCTTTTGCAAATTCTGTTTCAATCCTGCCAAAAATTCTTCCTGCAGCGGCTGAAATGCCATGTGTTCATAGAGCGGAGACGCGCGAAATGCACTGATTTCCTTTAGACTTGCCATCATGTTCTCCGCGATTGCAATGGTTTTATCGGTGTCCTGTTCCACCACCGCCAATTCTAATTCGGCAGAAATCCCATGGTATTCTCCCATATCAAACGTTTGCGCCAACTGTTTTTGTTTTTCCACCAGCATACGCGCTTTTTCCCTGTCGTTTTCCTGCATGCGCAACAGATAAATGCTGTGCAGTACCATGCTCATCATTTGATAGCCGCTGAACAACAACTCCTCATACGCCTGATATGCCTCACGTATACGGTCTGTCTTGCTGTAAATAACCGCCTGTTTTCGTTTCCGCTCGGGATTCTGCGCGGAAAAATATTGCAGGTATTCCTCCGCTTTTTCATATTGTTCTTTTCTCACATAAAAGCTAAATAATGCGTCTGCGGCAGTCTCCCTAACCTGCTCGCTGCCGCTGTTCAATGCGCAGGTATACCATTTTGTGATATCGCCGTCATATGTTTCACTGCCCTTGATTTTCTTCACACACCGCTGTGCGTCCAGTACCAGCGCCATACGAAACAGCAGCGTTTCACAGTTTGGATACCGCTGTATTTGCTTTTTTGCCCACGCAAATGTGTCCGCATAGGATTCCTTTTTCAGTTTGCCGTCCAATTCCTCAATCAACGCATTCACTTCGTCGTTCGTCAGTTCTTGCTGAAAGGACAGCAAAATATCCGTCGTTATATCCAGCAATCTGGCAATGGGCGCAAGCAAGGTGATGTCCGGCATGGAATTTCCGTTTTCCCATTTGTTCACCGCCGGCGTACTCACGCCGAGCCGATTCGCCATCTCCTCCTGCGTTAGCCCTATTTTCTTTCTGTTGCTGCGTATCACTTCTCCTATTTGCATTCATTCGTTCCTCCTGTGCTTTTAAACTCGCATCGGCCTCTGCTGTCTTTATCATATCATACAGGAACGAAAAATACAATGGAACAGTTGTTAACTTATAGAAAATATTTTTAACTATTATTCAAATTCATTTCTCAGCATGGAATAATACAATCTGCCTACATATTGATTATCCATGTAGAAATAATCGCGCAGGGTACCTTCGTAAACGAAGCCGCATTTTTTCTCTGTATCTATTCATCTATCGCAATCATAACATGCATCGCATAATGATGTCTTCTTCGTTATCTCCTGTTTCTGTTTCAACGGCTTCAAACCCCAATCTCTGATATAAAGTGAGCGCCGGATTTGATTTTTGTACCGATAAAGAAACAGCAGCATATCCCATCTCCCGCAGCCTACACAGCACCGTTTTCATTAGCGCAGTTCCTATACCGCGCCTACGGTATCCGTCATAAACCGCAAGCGCCAGTGAAGGCGTATCATCATCAATATGTCCATAGTCGTTCATGATTCTGACCCATACAGCCCCAACTACTTTTTCCCCTGCAACTGCTACAAAACCACAATCGCTTTTTTCTTTCCCAAAATCCCGTACATAAACCTGTAATGACGGCTCATATATAATATCCCGCGGCGGTTTTTGCATTCCTTCGGGGATATAAATTGCTTCGTAGAGAAAATCGTCCAGCAGATGATACTCCGTTTCTTGTAGCTCCCTGATACTATAATTCATCATGCACTCCTATATTTCCAAAAAATACTGTAACTTTATTATACCGCAAAACACCAAATTTGTCCATCAAAAAAGCTGCATGGCATATTCCATGCAGCTTTTTCTTATTTCATACCGATATCCTTGCGGAAATGCATTGCCGGAAATGTCACTTTATCCACCGCCGCATATGCCCGCTGAATCGCTTTATCCAAATCCTCGTCCACCGCGGTCACGCCCAGCACGCGTCCGCCCGCGGTTTTAAACAACCCGCTGTCATAGGACGTTCCTGCATGGAACACCGTCACGTTTTCATCTTCTTCCGCCGTTTCCAGACCCGCAATTTCATAGCCCGTCTGATATTTGCCAGGATATCCGCCGGAAGCCGCAACGACGCACACCGCCGCATTGTCTTCCCATTCTACCGGCGTTTTTTCCAACGTGCCGTTGGTAGTTGCATTCATGATGTCAAACAAATCGCTTTTGAGCCGCGGCAGTACCACCTGCGTTTCAGGGTCGCCGAAACGGGAGTTATATTCAATCACCTTGGGGCCTTTTTCCGTTATCATCAGCCCGAAATAAATGGTGCCATGGAACGGACGCCCTTCTTTTGCCAGTCCGTCAATGGTAGGCTGGAAAATTTCTTCCATGCACTGTTTTGCCAGCGCCTCGGTATAAATCCGGCTGGGCGAAAACGTTCCCATACCACCAGTATTAGGACCTTCATCGTGGTCATATGCACGTTTATGGTCCTGTGCACTCACCATCGGTACAACCGTTTTGCCGTCCGTAAACGCCAGCACGGACACCTCCGGTCCTGTTAAAAATTCTTCCACCACAATGCGGCTGCCGGAATCGCCAAAGATTTTTTGAACCATCATGTTTTCCACCGCTTCTTTTGCTTCCTCAAAATCTTTTGCCAGCACCACACCTTTGCCCAGCGCCAAACCTTCTGCTTTAATTACCGCCGGATAGATTCCCTGCGCTTTGATGTAATCCAGCGCCGCTGTCGGGTCGTCAAACACCTCGTAGCCCGCTGTCGGGATGTTATATTTCCGCATGAGCTCTTTTGCATAGACTTTACTGGCTTCAATTTCCGCCGCCTTGGCGCTGGGACCAAATGCACGCAGTCCCGCTTCCTCCAGACGGTCTACCATGCCCGCCGCCAGCGGGTCATCCGGCGCAACAACCGTCAAATCAATGTTGTTTTCTTTAGCAAAGGTCACCATTTTATCAATTTCCATCGCACCAATCGACACACATTCCGCCAGCTGCGCAATACCACCGTTGCCCGGTGCGGCATAAATTTTATCTACTTTATCGCTCTGCGCCAGCTTCCAGATGATTGCATGTTCCCGTCCGCCGCCGCCTACTACCAATACCTTCATTGTTTCCCGCTCCTTCTTCCTTCTTAATGTCTGAAATGGCGCATACCTGTAAATACCATTGCAATGCCGTATTTGTCGCACGCGTCAATGGATTCTTGGTCGCGAATGGAACCGCCCGGCTGGATAATCATGCCGATACCCGCTTGATGCGCCGCTTCCACGCAATCGGAGAAGGGGAAGAAAGCATCGGACGCCATCACGCTGCCGGCTGCTTTGTCGCCTGCATATTTGATTGCCAATTCCAGCGCTGTGATACGGTTGGTCTGTCCCGGTCCGACGCCCACGGTCGCATGGTCTTTGGTCAGCACAATCGCGTTGGATTTGGTGTGTTTTACCACTTTCCACGCAAACAGCGCTTCCTCCATCTGTTCTTTTGTCGGCTGCGTTTTAGTGACGACCTTCACATCGTCCATATGTATCAGTTCTGTGTTCAGTTTTTGCACCAACAATCCGCCGCCTACTTTTTTCATGTCCAATGCTTCTTTGCTGACCGGCTGCACGATATTTTCCAGCGTCAACAACCGGATATTTTTCTTGCGGCTCAAAATTTCAAACGCTTCTTCGCTAAAGGAAGGCGCAATCACAATTTCAATAAAAATCTCGCTGATTTTTTCCGCCATCGCACGGTTCACTTCGCGGTTTGCTGCAATGATACCGCCGAAAATGGATACCGGGTCTGCTTCATATGCCCGCAGATACGCCGCATCAATGGTGTCCGCCGAACCTACGCCGCAGGGGTTTGCATGTTTGCAGGCAACGACTGTTGGTTCTTCAAATTCTTTCAGCAAATCCAATGCGCCGTTTGTATCATTGATATTATTAAATGACAGCTCTTTACCGTGCAGTTGTTTAGCACCTGCAATCACGCCCGCCGGAATTTTGCCGCTTTCCCGATAGAACACCGCCGCCTGGTGCGGATTTTCGCCATAACGCATATCCTGTGCTTTTTCAAAGCTGACCGTTAAGGTGTCGGGATATTCCCCTTCGTCCAGTTGTTTCCACATATAGTTTGCAATCAGGCTGTCATAGTTCGCCGTATGCTCAAACACACGGTAGGACAAACGTTTTTTCGTTTGCAGAGACACTTCGCCGTTTGCTTTCAATTCCTCTACTACGGTCTGATAATCAGAAGGATTGACAATCACCGCCACGTCCTGCCAGTTTTTCGCCGCCGCGCGAATCATGGTCGGACCGCCAATATCAATATTTTCAATGGCTTCTTCAAAAGCGACGCCTTCTTTTGCAATGGTCTGTTTGAACGGATACAGGTTAATTGCCACAATGTCAATTGTTTCAATGCCCAGTTCTTGGAGCTGCCGCATATGTTCGCTGTTGCCGCGCATGGCGAGAATACCCGCATGTACTGCCGGATGCAGCGTTTTCACGCGTCCGTCCAAGCATTCCGGAAATCCTGTGATTTCCGAAATACCAATCACGGAAAGTCCGCCGTCCTTTAACGCTTTTGCTGTGCCGCCGGTGGAAATAATTTCATAACCCAGTTTACTGAGCTGTGCCGCAAATTCCACGACGCCTGTTTTATCTGATACGCTGATTAACGCTCTTTTTGCCATTTTTCTTCCTCCCTCATCATTTGTCCAATATTTTCACTTTTCGTCCTTCTATCACCAAACGGTCTTGACAAAACAGACTGACCGCCTGCGGCAGAATCTGCCATTCTGCTTCCTCCATCACGCGCCGCTGCAACGTTTCGGGCGTGTCGTCCTCCCGCACTGCAACCGCTTTTTGCAGCACAATTTCGCCGCCGTCCGTCACTTCATTCACAAAATGCACCGTTGCACCGGTGAGTTTCACGCCGTATTCCAAGGCTTTTTCATGTACTTTCAGTCCATAGAATCCATCGCCGCAAAACGATGGAATCAGTGCGGGATGTACATTCAAAATGCGTCCACGAAACGTTTTTGTAAACTGCTGTCCCAAAATAATCATGAACCCTGCCAGCACCACCAAATCAATTTCCTGCTGCACCAAATAATCCACAACTTTTTTTGTGAACGCTTCCCTATCGCCCACCGACGGAATCACCGCCGTGTCGATACCGTTTTGCTCCGCACGCGTGAGCGCATAGGCGTTTTCTTTATTGGACAGCACCAACACGATTTCGCCGCTCAGAATTTCACCGTTTTTCTGTGCGTCAATGAGTGCTTGTAAATTGGTTCCAGACCCTGACGCCAGCACTGCAATCCGTTTTGCCATGATACCCTATCCTTTCCAATCAAACGATTTCCACGTCGCCGCTTCCGGCTTCCACACTGCCCACCACATAGGCTTTTTCGCCCATGCCGCTTAGCATATTCACCAGCGCGCCCGCCTGCGCCGCCTCTACCGCCATCATCATGCCCAGTCCCATATTAAAGGTGCCAAACATATCTTTTTCCGGAATATTGCCCTCTTTGGCAATCACGTCAAACAGCGGCAGAACCTGCCAAGAACCTTTATTGATTTTTGCGTGCATACCTTCCGGCAACATGCGCGGAATATTTTCATAGAATCCGCCGCCCGTGATATGGCAGATTGCTTTCACATCAAATTTGGAAATTGCTTCCAGCGCCGGTTTTACATAGATTTTCGTGGGTTTCAGCAGTGCCTCACCAAGCGTTTCGCCAAGCGGTGCATAAGACTGCTGCAAACGCTCTTTCGCACCCGCTTCGTCCAATCCGAAAATCTTACGAACCAGCGAAAATCCGTTGGAATGTACGCCGGAGGACGCAATTCCTACCAGTACATCGCCCGCTTTTACAGCTTTACCGTCAATAATATCTTTTTTATCCACTACACCGACGCTGAATCCCGCCACGTCATATTCGTCTTCGGGATAAAAGCCCGGCATTTCTGCTGTCTCTCCGCCCACCAGCGCGCAGCCCGCCTGTACGCAGCCGTCCGCCACGCCTTTCACGATATCTGCCACTTTTTCCGGCACATTTTTACCCAGCGCGATATAATCCAGGAAAAAAAGCGGTTTCGCGCCGCTGCACACAATGTCGTTGACGCACATTGCCACGCAATCCTGTCCCACTGTGTCATGCTTGTCTTGCAAAAACGCTAATTTCAGTTTGGTACCAACGCCGTCTGTGCCCGAAACCAACACCGGATTTTCATAGCCCTGTCCCAGTTCAAACAGACCGCCGAACCCGCCCAACTCTGTCATCACACCGGGAATCAAGGTTTTTTTTACATGCTGTTTCATGAGACGAACCGCTTCATAACCCGCTTCTACGTCCACGCCCGCCGCTTTATAACTCTCACTCATTTGTTTTAGCCCCTTCCCTTTTTCTTACAGTTCCATAATGCTCTGTTCAAACGCATTTTTATCGGATACTTCCGGAACGCCACCGGGATAGTTGCCCGTGAAGCAAGCGTCACAGAAGTCCATTTTCAAATCCGGCACCATCTCGCGCAGACTCTCCAGCTTGAGATAGCCAAGGGAATCCGCGCCAATGTTCTCGCAAATTTCTTCCACAGAATAGTGGCATGCAACCAACTGGTCTCTATCCGGAATATCCGTTCCGTAGTAGCAAGGCCACAGGAACAGCGGGGAAGCAATACGCACATGCACTTCCGTTGCGCCCGCTTCTTTCAGCATGGTCACAATGTTTTTAATGGTAGTACCGCGTACAATGGAATCGTCTACCATAACAACGCGTTTTCCTTTCACGCAAGCCCCCATCGCACCCAGTTTAATGTTGACGCTGCGCTCACGCATATCCTGTGAAGGCTGAATGAACGTCCGACCGATATAACGGTTTTTCATGAGTCCTAAGTCATATTGAATGCCTGATTCTTCCGCATATCCCACTGCCGCGCACAGTCCCGAATCCGGTACCGCAATGACAATATCTGCGTCTACAGGATATTGTCTGGCAAGCAGTTTTCCGGACAGCTTCCGCGCTTCATATACGCTCTGTCCATCAATCACACTGTCGGGACGTGCAAAATAAATGTGTTCAAACACGCAAAGCGCTGTTTTTTCCGATTTTGCATACTGGATGGATTCTGTATTATCCGGACGTACTACCACCATTTCGCCCGGCTTGATGTCCCGTACAAATTCTGCGCCAACTGCATTCATTGCACAGCTTTCTGAAGAGAATATTGTCACGTCGTCGCCTACTTTTCCCATACATAGCGGACGAATGCCCAGCGGGTCGCGCAGTCCAATTAATTTCCGCGGACTCATGACCACCAAAGAAAAGGAACCTTCCAGCTTCAATGCTGCTTTTGCCACTGCTTCTTCAATGGATTTAGAAGTCAGGCGTTCCTTAGCAATCAAATAGGCAACCACTTCCGTGTCGTTGGTGGACTGAAAAATGGCGCCCTGTTCTTGCAGTTCCCGTCGCAGCCGCGCTGCGTTGGTCAAATTACCGTTATGCGCAATGGTGAGCGTTCCTTTCACATATTTGCTTGCCAGCGGCTGTGCGTTTTCCCGCGTATTGTCGCCTGTCGTGGAATAGCGCACATGACCGATACCGATGTTTCCTTTGATTTGCGAAATCACAAAATCGCTGAATACGTCCGGCACCAGCCCCAAATCTTTGTGACAAAAAATGTGGTTATCGTCATTGACCGCCATACCGCAGCTTTCCTGTCCGCGGTGCTGCAAAGCGTATAACGCATAGTAAATCGTGCGTGCGCAATCTTTGCCGCTCTTGTCATAAATACCGAATACGCCGCATTCTTCTTTCGGTTTGTTGTCCGCCGTTTGATTAAAAAAACACATAATTTTGAATCCTCCCAAACTATCTTACGAGCTCCCGCCCGCCACTCTTCTTCTCTCGTACAAATAACAGTAGCGGGATATACTTGTACCCCGCCACATTGTTTTTATTTTGCGTCGCCCATCAGCCGCCGCATGACTTCCTGATATGCGTCCTCTACGCCGCCCATATCTCTTCTGAAACGATCTTTGTCCAGTTTTTCTCCTGTTGTACTGTCCCAAAACCGGCAGGTATCCGGTGAAATTTCGTCCGCCAGTACAATACCTTCCGGCGTGCGTCCGAATTCCAGTTTGAAATCAATCAATTCTATATTCAAGTCTTTCAGGTATTCCGTCATGAAACGGTTTACATGCAGCGCCATATCCGCAATGGTCTGCATTTCTTCTTTGGTTGCCAGTTCCATTGCCGCGATATGATAGTCGTTAATCATGGGGTCGCCCAGTTCATCATCTTTATAGCAATATTCCAAAACGGTTGTGTGCAATTTTGTGCCTTCCGGCAGTCCCAGCCGTTTGGACAGACTGCCTGCCGCAATGTTGCGCACAATCACCTCAATCGGCACAATCTCCACTTTTTTCACCAGCGTTTCCCGCTCGGACAGTTCTTCCACATAGTGTGTCGGAACGCCGTCTTTTTCCAGCAGGCGGAACATATGGTTGCTCATACGGTTGTTGACAATTCCCTTGCCGACAATCGTTCCTTTTTTCAGTCCGTTGAACGCTGTTGCATCGTCTTTATACTGCACGATATACAAGTTATCGTCGTCCGTACGGAATACTTTTTTTGCTTTGCCTTCATAGAGCATATCTTTCATTTGTGCCATTGGTAACCCCTCCTCAGTTATTTCTCACTTGCAATCTTTTCGCTTAATGCTTTGTCTTTGCGGCGGACTTCCTCCGCCATATCTATTTTAAACTGTTTCAGTTTTTCTTTCACCTGCGGAAATGCGCCCGCTAAAATCTGCGCCGCTAAGATTCCTGCGTTTGCCGCACCGTCTATCGCCACGGTCGCAACCGGAATGCCGCTTGGCATTTGGACAATGGACAGCAATGAATCCAGTCCGTCCATGGTGGAGGATTTAATGGGCAGTCCAATCACCGGAAGGGTCGTATATGCCGCCAAAACGCCCGGCAAATGAGCCGCTTTCCCCGCTGCGCCAATGATTACGCCAAACCCGTTTTCTTCTGCGGTTTTGGCAAATGCCGCCGCTTCCTCCGGCGTTCTGTGCGCCGACATGACATGAATTTCATACGCGATACCGAACTGTTCCAGCTTTTCCAGCGAGCCTTTCACCACGCCATAGTCCGAATCACTTCCAATGACAACCGCCGCTTTTGGCTGCTTGTCCATGCAATCATTCCTCCTCTTTGATTCCGCGATGTATTTGCTGTTTTGCGCTCTTTTCACACATACTATTTTATCATATCTGCGGGCAAAATACAAGTCCACTTTTTCACTAAAAAAGTTGCCGGAATCTGTCACCTGTCCATCTCATTTGCACAGCGATAAAAAGACACTTCACTTTTGAAGTGAAGTGTCTTTTTTCTATAGAGCGATAGTCCCGCTTAAAATATTTGTTCGCACAGACCCGACCGCGTCATTTTTCCGTTTCGGTAGGTGAAATAAACATATTGTCCCGTATCTGTGCGATAAAACCAAGTATTGCGCCGTATTTCCGTCGGGCTCCCCAGCGCCGCCACAAGTTCCTTCTTGTTCATATCCATACTGACGCCAAGATTCCATGCAAATTCATTGTCGCCTTCCGTATCAATGCGCGTCACTTTTTCGTTCCGCAGCCAAAACACCGTCTCCTCAAGTTTTCCTTCATAAAAGATGCGATAAATAATTCGTTCCGTGCCGTCCGGCGCTGTCTCGTGGTCGTCCGGCTCAGAATATCGGGAGATAATGTATCTTTTTTCACTGTTCCAGCGGATTCTGTTGCAATGCATACGGTCCGCCGTAATTGCGCGGTTGGCATAACAAATACGCGTCAATTCCTTGCTTGACAGTTCCGTCAGCTTTCCATAAACCGCTTCCATATCCGCCCGCCGAAATGTATGCACGGTTTCACCAAACGCAAAATGCACCGTATTGACCTTTTCTGTCCCTGCAAGCAACAAAATGGCGTTGCATTTCAAATTACTGCTGCTGTATCCGCCCTGAAAATTTTCGTCCTCCCTGATTACATAAAAAACCGTAACATCCTCCGCCGTCTGCTGCGAAATGCGTTCCACGCGGTAGATCGGGTCGGGCATTGGCAAAACGTGAACCAGCGTTTCCGCCTCCGGCGCGGTTTGCCGCGCGGCAATAATTTGTTCCAGTGCGTTTTGATACGCCTGCGGCAGCTGCGGCGCGGCGCTTCCTGCGCCAATGAAACTGCCTGCCATCAGCACAGTGGTTACCAACACTGTAATCGTCCGCACTGCTTTGGAATAAGAGGCAGTGCGCAAAATATTTTGAACGCGTCCGCGCACTCGTTTTTCCGCGAATCCCGCCGCGGGCGCCGGCGTATATTTCCCCGCCGCCTCCACCAGCGCCGTGGCATAACTGCATTTTTGCGCCGCCGAATAATCCTTTACCACGCGGGCATCACACGCCGTTTCCATATCACGGCGCACTGCCCTGCAAAACAGCCAAATGAAGGGGTTAAACCAATAAATCGTCCGCAGCATATACAGAGCAACACTGATAAGATGGTCTTTCTGTTTTGCATGCGCCGCTTCGTGTGCAATGATGTAGGCTGTCTGCTCTGCTGCCTCATAAGGTTTTGGCAGCACCGCCACCGGACGCAGCACGCCGAACAAAAACGGCGCGGGATAAACCTCTGTATAGCACACCCGCATTCCTTGGCATATCTTCACTTCACTACGGCGCAAAATGCGCCGCGTCCGCAGACAGGAGCCTGCAAAAATCAATAGCTGTACGATGACGGCAGCCGTATACAAAAGCACCAACACTGATGACAGCAGTACCGGAACTCTTATGGCGTTTTGCTGCACGACCGGTTGTATATCCGGCGCTGCTGGTTCTGCAACGGACGCTGCCTGTATCGGTGCAATATTTTGCAGGGAAATGTCTCCCGTCTGCCAAATAGGAATATTCCAGCGAACCGGCAGCGCCAATTTCAGCAAAAAAACGCCCCAAATTCCAAAATGCAGCTGCGGGGACAGGCGTTTTCCCGCTACCGCTTTGAACAGCAAAATGACGGCGGCAATGATACAAGCCTCCAGACTGTTTTTTGTCAAAACCTCCAATATGTGCAACATCACACTTCCCCCTTTTCATATGCCGCGATAATCTCCTTCAATTTTTCCATTTCCTGCGCCGAAATATGCCCGTCCACAAATTGCGCCACCATGCCGGACAACGAACCGTGATATACCTTATCCAAAAAAGACTGCCCGACGCTTCTTTGCACCTGCTCCCGCGTGAAGCACGCTTTGCAGACAAAACCTGGTTCCTCACGGGACAGCGCGCCTTTTTTCACCAGCCTGTTCAAAAAGGTATAGGTCGTGTTTTTACTTGTGCCGCCATGCTCCGGCTGCAAAAAATATGCCGCGATTTCCTGCGCTGGCAAACTTCCGTTTTGCCAAACCACCTCCATAATTTCAAGTTCCCTGTCCGTTATCACCGGAATTTTTTTCATACCCGTCCCTCCTTATACGAATGCATTCGTATATTGTATTCCTATACTAACACGTTCGTATAGGAATTGCAAGCACTTTTCTAAAATTGGTAATAAATTGTAATGATTTTGTTACCCTTCCTATATCCGTTGGCTGTATTTTTTCCGTTACAAGCGCCTTCTGCAACAAAAAAATACCTTTCAGATTTCGTAAAATCCAAAAGGTATCTGTTTATCCGATACTCCCCCTTAACAAAGGCACACACACCTTTTGAAGGAGAGGTACTCACTGTATATGATTCAGTATTCTTCCCGCCGATAGAGGTTACCGCCGTAAATGTCGCCAATGACAATAACCGGAAAATCCTTCACCGTCAGCCGTTTAATGGATTCGCTGAGTAAATCGGGATAGGCGATTTCTTCCACCTTTTCCACGCAGCTTGCCAGCAGCGCGCCTGCGCCGCCCGTTGCGCCGAAATAGACACAGCCAAATTCCTGCATTGCCGCGTAGACCTCCGGCAGCCGTTCGCCTTTGCCAATCATACCTGTTTCGCCCAGCCGAATCAGTGTCGGCGCATAAGCGTCCATGCGCCCGCTGGTCGTTGGACCGCAGGAACCAATCACCTCACCCTCTTTGGCAGGGCAGGGACCGACATAATAAATAATTTGGTCTTTCACGTCAATGGGCAGCGACTTTCCCTGTTCCACCAATTCCACCAGACGCTTATGCGCCGCGTCCCGCGCAGTATATATTTCGCCGCTTATTAACACCTGGTCGCCCGCATGCAGGTCGCCCAGCTGTTCCCGCCGCAGCGGTGTCGTGACTCTCTTCACCACTTGTTTCACCTTCTTTTATGCTTCAATAAGGTTCAGCACGCTGTTCAAAATAAAATCCGCGCCCTGCACTTCAAAAAACGTTCGGGACGCCTGTCCGTTCACGCCCGTTAGCACAGCCGCAAACTTTGCGCCCATCTCTTTGGCGGCGAACAAATCCGCACCCGCATCTCCCACCACCAAAACCTTTTCCATCTGCTTTTTATCATATTTTCCGTGCGCCAGTTCAAAATCCGAACAACTATCGCCCAGCACTGCTTTTGCAAAGGTATAGGGATGTGGTTTGGCTAGCGACACATGTTGAAACTTTTTCTGTACTGCTGCCAGTTCGTCATAGGTGATGCAAAGCGACGGTTCAAAATATTGCATGATATCCCAGTTTTCCGCCGGACGGCGGAATTCCTCCCGTGGGCGACCTGTGCCCACGCCTAGGCGGAATCCTGCGGTATGTAACGTTTTCAGCAGTTCCTGCGTCTGCGCCAGCGAGTGTAGCGGTTCTTCGCCCTGCATCATCGCCTGTTTATCGCTGTCCGAGGCTTCGTAGCCAAAAGTTTCACGGAACCCTTCACTGCCGCAATACCATTCATTAAACGCAACCTGCACCATTGTCCAGATTTCTCCCAACCGTGCGCAGTCTTTATCCGGCAGCGCCGCTTGCAGCAATTCCTCTGCATGGGTATATAAATCCGGCACGCGCAAATCTACCTGTTTATAATGGTCATAGACCTTTTTAAAATCTTCGCCGCAGTCCAGTCCCAAAATACCTGCAAACATCAGATACGCCAAGTCCCAGTTGGTGTTGACACCGTAATTTTTCAGCAGCACAATGGTATCATCGCCGCAAAACACACGGTCTGCCACCTCCTGCGCCTGCTGTCCCATTTGCGCCAGATTCAGCGTTTTTGTGCCAAAATAGCGTTTGTCAAACGCCAATTCCACACTGCTGAGCGCCGCGCAGTCCCAATAGGTTCGCTCACTGGTAATCACGCCGTCCATATCAAACAAAATCGTATCAAACTCTTTTAAAAAACTCGCCGGATTCATGACCGCTCATCCTTCCACTTCAAATGTGATGCCGCCGGCAACGCCCGCAGTCATACCTGCCCGCTCCGGATGGATTTCCAGCGCACGTCCCAGCGCAAGACCCACCGCACGGTAAACCGCTTCCCAAATATGGTGTCCGTTCACGCCTTTTTGCAGCTGAATTTGCAGCGTGCAGCACGCGCCTTGTGCAAATCCTTCCAAAAAGGTGGACAAATCCTCGCTGTCCATTCCTTCGCACTGCGCCGGAATGCCGTCTGCTTCCAGTTCAAAATAGGCGCGGCTCTCAAAGCTCACCGCCGCAAACGCGCGCGCTTCGTCAATGATGCCAACAGCGTCACCGAATCCATAAACGCCCTGCGGCGTGTTTTGTTTCAGCTGCGCGGCAAACGCCTTTCCCATGGTGATTCCTAAATCTTCACACACCACATGGGTCAAATCAAAATCCGGCAGTTCAATCTTGGTTTCAATGTTATACCCGCTGCGCCAAACGATATGTTCAATCATGTGGTTCAAAAACGGCAGGGGCGTTGTGATTTTACTGCGGTAGTCCTGTTTCACAGGCGGCGGCGTAAGTCGCACTTCCATAACGGACTCCGTTGTTTTTCTTGTCACTCGAATCATTGTTATTGCTCCTCTCGGGCAGATTTATTTCCGTTCTTTCACAGCCAGTCCGTGGGTGTCAAACCCTTCCACTTTCGCCATCAGATAGGCGTTGTCTCGCACCATTTCAAAACCGTCTTTGGACGCATAGCCCACGGAAGACCGTTTCAGGAAATCAAACACAGAAACGCTGGAATAGGTCTTTGCAAATCCGCCTGTCGGCAAAATGGCGTTGGGCCCCAACAGGAAGTTACACAGCGTCACAGGCGTGTAGTCTCCCAGCAGAATTTCTCCCGCGTTTTTGATTTTGGGCAGTGTTTCAAACGGTTTTTCCGTCATAACCTCCATGTGTTCCGGTGCATATTCATTGACAAAATCAATGGATTCCTCCAATGAATTTGTCAAAATCACGCCGCCGTAGGTATTAAAATTAGTGGTGACAAAATCGCGGCGTTTGTCGCTGATTTTTGTCAGTTGTTTTTCCACAATCGGCAGCACTTTATCCACCAGCGTTTTGCTGTGCGTCACCAGCAGAGACGCAGAATCCGGTCCATGCTCCGCTTCAATCATCCAGTCCAGCGCCACTTTTTCCGGGTCAGCATTTTCATCACACAAAATAATCGCTTCGCTCGGCCCTGCCGGCAGTCCCGCGTCAATGTGGTTTGCCAAAACGCGTTTCGCCGCTGTTGCATAAGCGTTACCCGGCCCGATAATCTTGTGACATTTTGGTACGGTTTCCGTGCCGAACGCCGCCGCTGCCACCGCCTGAATACCGCCTACTTTATAGATATGCTTGATACCAATGATTTTTGCCGCCGCCAAAATTGCGTCGTCCACATTGCCCTGTTCGTTGGGCGGCGTGACTACCGCAATTTCCGGCACGCCCGCTACCACTGCCGGAATGCCCAGCATGAGCAGCACGGACGGAAAACTGCCTTTGCCGCGCGGCACATACAGGCACACATCCACAATCGGCGTTGTCTTTTCGCCCACTAATAACCCTTTGTCCACTTCCGTGAACCACATTTCTTCCGGTAATTGTTTTTCATGGAAATTGCGAATGTTTTTCGCCGCATATGTAATCGCGTCCCGCGTCTTTGTGTCCAGATTCTGATAACCCGCTTCAATTTCCGCCTCTGTCACCGCAATCGCGTTTTTCTCCAATTTCACACGGTCATATTTTTCCGTATATCGCACCAGCGCCTCATCGCCGTGCAGCCGAACATCCTCCGACACTTCACGCGCCAGTTCCATATGGGACGTGATATCCGTTTCCGCCCGTTTCATGATGATTTCTTTTTGCTCTTTTGAGGTTTCATCCCATTTCCAAATATTCATCTTTTCATCCCTCACGCTTCTCTTGTCCGGCTCTGCGCCCTGACATTCAAATTTCTTTTTCTTTTATTATATAGGATTCTTTCGGAAAAAGCAAGTCCCGGCATTCATCTTTTCAAGTTATTTTTGAATATTTATGCAATTATACATGTTTTTGTTCATAAAAATACATTATTTTTAGTAAAAAATAGGCTTGTATTCTTTTCTTCTTTTTAGTATAATGGAAATAACAAATTTTGAGAAGAACATGGAGGCAGAAAACAATGGCAAAAGAAAAAGTAGTACTCGCCTATTCCGGCGGACTGGATACGTCTATCATCATTCCGTGGCTGAAAGAAAACTATGATTATGAAGTCATTGCCGTAGCAGGTAATGTGGGACAGGGAAAAGAACTGGCAGGTCTGGAAGAAAAAGCGAAAAAAACCGGCGCCAGCAAACTGTATATCGAAGATTTGACAGAAGAATATATCACCGATTTTATTTATCCGACTATGAAAGCAAACGCTGTTTATGAAGGCAAATATCTGCTGGGAACGTCCACCGCACGTCCGTGTATTGCAAAACGTCTGGTAGAAATTGCAGAAAAAGAAGGCGCTGTTGCCATTTGCCACGGCTGCACAGGAAAAGGAAACGACCAGGTACGGTTTGAACTGACTATCAAAGCACTTGCGCCGCATTTGAAAATTATTGCGCCCTGGCGTATTTGGGACATCAAATCCCGTGAAGAAGAAATCGACTACGCAAAAGCGCGCGGCATTGACGTGCCTGTTACCAAAGAGGACAACTATTCCATGGACCGCAACATCTGGCATTTGAGCCACGAAGGCATGGATTTGGAAGACCCATGGAACGAACCGCAATATGATAAAATTCTCAAACTCATGACCACGCCGGAAAACGCACCGGATACGCCGACCTATGTGGAAATTGAATTTGAAAAAGGAATTCCGGTGAAGGTTGACGGCAAAGCGCTGAAACCGGTTGAAATGATGGAATACCTAAACAAAGTGGCGGGTGAAAACGGCGTTGGTATCGACGATATCGTGGAAAACCGTCTGGTTGGTATGAAATCCCGCGGCGTGTATGAAACGCCGGGCGGAAAATTGCTGTACTACGCGCACAACGAACTGGAATATATCTGTCTTGACCGTATGACTCAGCAGTTCAAACGCCAAGTGGCAATCAAATTTGCTGATTTGGTATATGACGGGAACTGGTATACGCCGCTGCGTGAAGCGCTCAGCGCGTTTGTGGACAGCACACAGGAAACCGTTACGGGCACGGTTCGGGTGAAACTCTACAAAGGTAATATGATGTCAGCGGGCAGCAAGTCTCCCTATTCTCTGTATGACGAAGACATTGCAACGTTCAGCGAAGATGAAGTCTATGACCAGAAAGATTCTGCCGGCTTTATTAACTTGTTTGGTCTGCCGCTAAAGGTTCGTGCAACCATGCTGGCACGCAACAAAAAGAACAAATAATATTGTAATAGAATAAACCCATAGGGGGTTAGGAAGGGGTCTCCCCTTCCTAGAATACGCCAAAAGTCGGGACATGCGCCCGACTTTTGGCTCCTTGCGGGACGGAAAACCCATATGTAATATGGGTTTTATGCGAACTTGCGTCCCGAACCAGGGGGAGCTCGCGAGGGGGACATGAGACTGCAAAGCAGTCTCTGGAGTCCCCTTCGTGTTAAGCCGCCCCTTATTTGTTATTCAAAGGAGGGACAGCCGCATGAAACTATGGGGCGGACGATTTCAAAAAGAAACCGATGAAAAAGTAAACGACTTCAATTCTTCCATTCGTTTTGACAGCCGTATGTACCGGCAGGACATCACGGGCAGCATCGCCCATGCGTCCATGCTGGGGCGGCAGGGGATTATTCCGCAGGAGGACAGCGATTTGATTGTGAAAACGCTGCAGGAAATTCTGACGGATATTGAAGCAGGAAGCATTGAATTTGATATTGACGCAGAGGATATCCACATGAACGTGGAAAAAATCTTGTCGGAGCGTATCGGCGATGCAGGCAAACGCCTGCATACCGGACGCAGCCGCAACGACCAAGTAGCGCTGGATTTGCGCATGTATGTCATGGACGAGTTGAAAACCATTCTTGGCATGGTCAAAGACGCGCAACAAACCATTTTGTGTATTGCCAAAGACAATTTGGATACCATCATGCCCGGTTACACGCATTTGCAAAAAGCGCAGCCCATCACGCTGGCGCACCATGTCATGGCATATTTTGAAATGTTCAAACGTGATGCAATGCGGCTTTCAGACTGTCTGAAGCGTACCAGCGTCATGCCGCTCGGTTCCGGCGCACTGGCTGCAACGACCTATCCGTTAGACCGCGATTTTGTGGCGCAGCAGCTTGGCTTTGACATGGTTTCGCTCAACAGTCTGGACGGCGTGAGCGACCGCGATTTTGCCATTGAAGCCGCAAGCGCACTGTCTATTTTGATGATGCACCTCAGCCGCTTCTGCGAAGAATTGATTCTGTGGAACTCCAATGAATTTTCTTTTGTGGAAATGGACGATGCCTATTCCACAGGCAGTTCCATCATGCCCCAGAAAAAGAATCCCGATGTGGCAGAACTGATTCGCGGCAAGACAGGACGCGTCTATGGCGGACTGATGACGCTGCTCACCATGATGAAAGGTATCCCGCTTGCGTATAACAAAGATATGCAGGAGGACAAAGAAGCGATTTTTGATTGCATTGATACTGTGAAACTTTGCCTGCCGGTATTTACCGGCATGTTGGCGACGCTGAAATTCAACAAAGACGTGATGTATCGCGGCAGCGGCAAAGGTTTTACCAATGCAACGGATGCGGCTGACTATCTGGTAAAAAAAGGACTGCCGTTCCGCAGCGCACATGAAGTTTTGGGGAAATTGGTATTCTATTGCATTCAGCACGACAAAGCCTTGGACGCTTTGACGCTGGAGGAATTCCATCAATTTTCCGATATTTTTGAAGCAGACGTCTATGATGCGATTCGGCTGGAAACCTGCGTGAATATGCGTAACATAACGGGCGGCCCTGCCAAAGAAGCAGTAGAACGGGCAATTGCCGCAGGGGAAGCATTTTTAAAAACAATTGAAAAAGGATAATATAAATCATAACGGCTGTTAGATCAATAAAGCAGATTATCTGTCAAGTAGCCCCCCAAATATCCTATCGTTTTAAAACAATAGGATATTTGGGGGGCTGTACATAAACCCTGCAATAGTAAAAAACAAGTATTATCAAAAGAAAACTTCAGGGATTACAAACTCTTCGTTATGAAACATTTCATTTCTGATTGTTTCGTGCGTAAAGCAGCCGGCTTTATACGCCTCTGCACACAGCAAAAGATTGGCAACTGCTACGGCAGCGCCGCGAATCCCTTTATTTCTGCTAATCCGTTCAATTTGTGATTTGAAATTTCCGACAAAATGCCCTGAGACGAACATAAAATAAAATTTATCTATATCGCCGTCAAAATTTTCCCACCATTTATTAGGATTCACTTTATCATCTCTTGTTTGATTTTCACCGATATATCTTTCCATTTCATCTGCCTGCGAAATAGGAAGGTTATAACCTTTAGAATATGCCTTCGTATCTATGATAACGCCATATTTACAATGATCCGCATTTGTATAAATGATTCCGTCCGGCTTGCGGCTTCCACCAAGATGTAACCCTTGATAATTACATTCTTCGGTCAGCAAATCCAGCGTTTTCATCTCAAATAAGCGGTTTTGTTTACTATCATACGCAAGGTCTATCAGTAACAGATATTCGTGTGACAGATGAGACATTTTTGCTCTGATTATCTCTTTTGTTTCTGCTAAGTCTGATTTTGTAAGTGATTGCGGCAGAGGAATAATGAAATCACTTATTTCATCAGCAAATAAAAATTTATTGTCTTTTTTCAATATATTAATACCGATATTCTGTAAGCCTTTTATATCATCAGCAACAGTATTCTCGTTTTCATTGAGATAGACTGTCCCGAGATAACTTATCAGTTCTGAAACGGAAACATAATGTTTGTTTTCAGATAAATACTTTAAAATGAATGCACGTCTTGTCCGCAAATATTCTCTGTCAGCACCTTTGGTTGATAACATTTCCCAGCACACATTTTTAGCAATTCTTTTATGTTTACTTTTTCCGTTGGCTTTTCTCAATGCAGTAATGCCGCTTGCAGTAATCATATAGGCTTGACCTATTGTTTCTGTAAATTTTCTTCCTGCCATTGATACTGTAACTTCTTTCGGCATTTTTTCAACCAAACCAAGTTTTTCGAGCCAACTTGCAATCATTCTTGCATATTTATCAGAAGATCCTTCCCAATCAGCTTTCATAGTCTTTCGGTCTTTTGCTTCCGCATTTGCCAATGACCTTATGAAAGTTTTTTGAGGCATACTTGTAAATCCGTCTTCTCCAATAAATCCTAATTGCCCGCCTATATCAAATTTTGTAAGATGTGTGTCTTCTGTTTTAGAAAGTAAATTTAATATCCGTATAGCCGGAGGATATGCCAAAATCGCATTTATCAGTAATTCTTTTTCCTTTGGGGATAAGATATCACCTGTTTCCCTTGCCTTAGTTAGTTCTAACCCATTTTTTGTTATTTCAAAAGTATCGTCTGTATAATCATATTTGATAAACCCAAAGCAGTGTGCCCAGCGCACAAAATTATCAGCAGGCCAATCACCGATAAACTCTCTCCCTTGCCCTTTTACGGTTGCCTGAACAATACCATTGCATCTTGACATGCTTCTTGGCGTAAAGGAAGTACCTACAAGTTGATTGTATTTAATTTTTAACGGAATACCTTTTAATGTTTTTATGAAATTCTCCCGCCCATCTCGCTTTTCAACAAGTTTTGGGATGATGGTACTTATTAATTCCTTGTGCTTTTGTGAATTTGCGTCAAATATCGCAACAACATCACAAAGACTACGTAAATTGCTTGGGTCTTGTACCCAGCCAAATGCGCGGAAATTTGTATTATGTGTAGAAATTACAGAAATCATCATTTTGTCAGCATCAGTAGTTTATGATTAAAACCTCCCTGCTTTCTCCTTTCTTGGTGTTATAGCTTGCATTTGAATAATCGTAATTCAAATCAATGATTTTATATTTTTTTGCCCATTCCAGCAAAATATCATTGATTTTGCCCTTATGTTCCATAACATTAGATAATGCAAATTTAATTCCTTTTTTATCTGCATTATCTAAATAATCATATAGAGCATATTCCTGCTCTTTCTTCCAATCTTTAAACCCCCTGTTCCCGTCATTGTATGTTCCTGTTGTTATCAAATAAGGCGGGTCGCAATAAATAAAATCTTCAGGCGTAAATCCGTCTAAAGACACTTGTGTAAAATCTTTATTTGAAAACTCAATATCCAATTTTTTTAGTTTAGAAACAAATGCAATCAAATTATGTTCCATATTGTCCGAAAATTGACTTCTGTTTCTTCCAAAAGGATTGTTATACTCTAAATCATTGTTAAATCTAAATTGATAATTAAATGAATAACAAGTCAGTGTATATAAATCTATCGGGTCTTGTGTTGCATTATAAAATGTCCGGAATTTTTTAAATCCCTCCTCATTTTCTTTTGAAAGATTATATTCGGAAATACGCTTTTTTATTTGGTACAATATTTCAGATAGTTCCGTATTTTTAAATGTTTCAAATAATTCAATTATTTTTCCGTTGATATCATTGCATATAATCTTGTTTGCATTTACATTTATCGCTACATTGCCTCCGCCGGAAAACAAGTCAACAAAAGTTCCTATATAGTTCGGGAAGCGCGGTAAAATTTGAGGAAGCAATTTATATTTTCCTCCCACATAGTTCATAGGACTTTTTACATATTTTTTTGTGTCCGTAACGATAGACTTCATTTCGCTTGGCATACTCCTAAAATCAAAAGTTGATTTTCGCGGAATATCTTTTTTTATGTAAAAAATATATTCATACAGACATTCTGTTTGCTTAGTTTTTTTGCTCATATACTGCCTATATGGAATTGAATACATTTTATAAGTTTCTTCTATTGCATGTTTCTTTAAAATCCTTTCAATTCCATCAGAAGTCATTAAGCCGTCTGTACTGTAACTCATTACTATATTACTGAATTTTGCTTTGCTTATTAAGTCCTCAAATGCACCGTAGACCTCGCTCTTTATACAAAACGGCGATTTTAAATCATCATATGGTCTCATTCCTGTTATTCCACGGATTTCTGGATAGTCATATTTAGAAATTGTTTCAAGTAAATGATAATTGGGTGCATATTGTCTGGAATTATACGGAGGGTCTAAATACAAAATATCTCCGTTTAATTCTTCAATCAATTTGTTTGCATCCTTGTTATAACTTTTATTATTTTTCTTGTTGTCAATAACATCTAACCGCGCCATTTCTAAATCTTTAAAAGTACGCTTGTCCCAATGCTTTAAATAAGCGCCGTATGTACCTGTAATGTTTGAAACAGCTGGGACTCCCTCAATCAGTCCTGCAAGCAAATAATAATATTCCAATTCGGCAAGCAAATGCTCTTCTTGCCATGCTTCTATTGTCTTTCTTATAAAATCAATTCTTGCAGCATTCTTATTTGATAGATACATTCTCTGACAATTATCGTGCGGCGTATAATTTTTAGTTATAAAATAATTATCATCATTATAATTTAATATTTGTATTGATGTTTCTTCCAAAAACTTGAAAGGGTCGCCTATTCCTATATTTTTCAATTTGGAAAATGACGGTTTGTTATTATTTTCAATGGTTGCTTTTTGTATTACATATGAGAAATGCAAGGTATCATTTGAATACACCTCATATCTTGGCTTAAAATAACGAGCGACTACACCTGTTCCGGAAAAAATATCGCAAAATATATTTTTATTTCCTGTTACATTCTCCGATATGACCATATCAATATTTTTTAGTAAATTTAATTTACTGCCAATAAATCTCATAAGTTCACCTCTTACATCCCAAAACATCCTTGTCTGCATTATATCACTAAATACGATACAAGTCAATTACCGTTTATCGCTTTTATTTACGATAATCGCTTCTTAGGGTATAAATATGACCACTGTGCTGTATTTTTTTGTATTCCGACCGCTTAACTTTTTCGCCCATATAATCTATATTTTATTATTACTGTTTTTTTCCATTGCCCTCTGAATTATTTTTTCTTTTGCCCCCCCCTTTTCATGCCCGCACATCTACGATGTGCAGATAACGGATATCCAGATAAGTGTAGGTGGAAAGCGGGCGGTTGTCGCTGTCCTCCGTGCGTGCGGCAACCAGCACGTCACGCGGCGTTCTTCCTGCCTTTACGACAACAGGCGTATGCCGGAAGTCTATTCCGTTAAAAGAAAGCTGAATCAAATCTCCCGGCAGCAGTTCCTGCAAGGTGACTTCCTGCGCAAATGGTCCCGCACCAGTACCCGCCATCAGAAAGTTATATAAATATTCCACACCCGTCCACGCGGGCGCACGGTTATTCAAAGACAGATAATACCAGCCAAATACCGGTTTATAATTCATCACGCCGCCCCCTGCATAGAGACACTGCGAAGCAAAATTGGTGCAGTCTCCGCCCAATTCCGAAAAATCATAAAATGCAGGATTGGGGTGAAACGCATGTTTATGCGCGTATGCCACTGCTTTTTTTCTGTTATATGCCATGATATCTTGTCCTCCCCTCCGTTTTCCGGTTGACATTTTTTCTATTTTATTATATGATGTTGTTATCAAAACGCTACCAAAGAGGAGGATTCCCATTGAAACTGATTTCTTGGAATGTCAACGGGCTGCGCGCCTGTTTGAATAAAGGATTTTTAGATTTTTTTAAAAATGTGGACGCCGATATTTTTTGCGTGCAGGAAACAAAAATGCAGGAGGGGCAAGCGGAACTGATATTAGACGGCTACCGGCAGTATTGGAACAGCGCCGAAAAAAAGGGCTATTCCGGCACAGCAGTGTTCACCAAGCAAAACCCCCTTTGTGTCCGCTACGGCATTGAAGTAGAAGAACACAGTCATGAGGGACGCGTTATTACGCTGGAATTTGAGGACTTTTTTCTCGTGAATGTATACACCCCCAACGCGCAGCGGGAACTTGCGCGCATCGACTACCGTATGCAGTTTGAAGATGATTTCCGCGCTTACCTTTTGACGTTAAATCAACAAAAACCGGTGATTGTCTGCGGCGATATGAACGTTGCGCATCAGGAAATCGACCTAAAAAATCCCAAAACCAACCGCGGAAATGCCGGATTTTCTGACCAGGAACGCGGCAAAATGACGGAACTTTTGGGCAGCGGATTCGTGGATTCCTTCCGCAGTCTCTACCCTGACAAAACAGGTGCTTATACATGGTGGTCCTACATGCGTAATGCGCGGGCAACGAATGCCGGCTGGCGTATTGATTATTTTCTGCTGTCCGAGGACTGTGCAGACCGTTTGCAGGATGCGCTGATTTATGCTGATATCTACGGTAGCGACCATTGTCCTGTCGGTATCATACTAAAATAAAAATTCTGCATATACAAAAATGGCGGTTCTTAGTGAACCGCCATTTTTTGACTTATATTTTTTCACATTAATACATAATGCCAATACCGACAACATTTCCTGAATATCCTATGCCGACAAAATGTGTGCCGTTATAATAGATATCAATACCGCTGGAGGTCATGTAGTACCAATATCCCCATTGTTTCAGTTCATTCGTATATCTGTTTACAGTTTCCCAGCCATCCGTTGGCAGGATATAGTAATAATAGATGCCCAAATCTGCATAAACTGCATTGTCTGACTGACCTACCAGACTACCAAAGGAAGGCACATCTGCAAATCCTGCATAAGCATATACCGGAATATAGGGTTTCGCAGTGCTGTATCCCACATTCAAATAAGCCGCAAGTTCCGACGCCCAAACAGTATAGGCAGCGCCGTCTATCGTACTATAAATTGTTACCGTCGCTTTTTCGCCGTAATAATTCGCGGAATATCCCGCCGCTTCATAGGAATGCACCAGTATCATTGCGCCGTCATAGCGACTATACATACGAATATTTTGCAGTCCGGTTGCATAATATTCTTGGTTTTCCGCTACCTCATAAGACCAAATAACAGCTGGTGCACCATCTACACGACTATATACTGTGATAGTTTCGTCCGGATTGGCATACCCCTGCGAAAATGCCGCTTCCGTTCCATTTTCCACCATAATTGCCGCGCCGTCATAGCGACTGTACATATAATGCTGACCTTCTGCAAACGCCGGTATCTGCATTAGTCCAATGCATAACACAACCACCCATGCCACAAATCCTGTTGTCATTCTCTTTTTCATTTACGTTATCTCCTTTCCTTTTTCTTGATAATATTATAGCACTGCCATTTTTCTCCTGTCAAGCGAAACAACATAGAATCGCACCTCTTTTTTCTGCAATTTATCTGTCATTTTGACAAGTCCGCCGCCGCATTTCTGGTGATTATAAGAAATCGGGAGATATCGGGAGATATTTTCTTTAAATCCGGAATATTTTACCGAAACGCCCTTTAATTGAAGTTGAAGAAACTACCAATTTTGGGTAATATATAAAGCAAGGTATTAGCACTCCTCACTAATGAGTGCTAATAATTTATTTAAGTGTAACGTTATAGGTAGATATTTGTTCATTAGGAGGTAATTTCGTATGAAAATCAAACCGTTGGCAGACAGAGTTGTCATTAAAATGGTGGAAACAGAAGAAACCACAAAAAGCGGTATTGTACTGCCGGGCAGCGCAAAAGAAAAACCGCAGATTGCTGAAATTGTTGAAGTAGGTCCGGGCGGCGTTGTGGACGGCAAAGAAATCACAATGGAAGTCAAAGCAGGGCAAAAAGTCATTGTGAGCAAATATGCCGGCACAGAAGTGAAACTGGACGGCGAAGATTTGACAATTCTGCGTCAGAGCGACATTCTTGCAATTGTAGAATAATATTCCATATCATATTGAAAAAAGAAAGGACTGATTTCCAATGGCAAAAGAAATCAAACACGGTGAAGACGCTAGAAAAGCGCTTGAAAATGGTATCAATACACTGGCAAATACAGTAAAAATCACGTTGGGTCCCAAAGGACGCAACGTTGTGTTGGACAAAAAATTTGGTTCTCCGCTCATTACCAATGACGGCGTTACCATTGCAAAAGAAATTGAACTGGAAGACCCGTTTGAAAACATGGGTGCGCAGCTGGTCAAAGAAGTGGCGACCAAAACAAACGATATTGCCGGCGACGGTACAACAACAGCAACTCTGCTGGCACAGGCGTTGGTGCGCGAAGGACTGAAAAACCTTGCAGCAGGCGCAAACCCGATGATTCTGAAAAAAGGTATGGCAAAAGCAGTGGAAACTGCTGTGGAAACCATTGTTTCCAACAGCCGTCAAATACAGGGCAAAGACGATATTGCACGTGTTGCGGCGATTTCCGCAGCGGACGAAAATGTTGGTGAACTGATTGCGGACGCTATGGAAAAAGTGACCAACGACGGCGTTATCACCGTGGAAGAATCCAAAACAGCGGAAACCTATTCTGAAGTTGTGGAAGGTATGCAGTTTGACAGAGGTTATATCTCTCCCTACATGGCAACCGACATGGAAAAAATGGAAGCGGTTCTGGACGATGCTTACATTTTGATTACAGACAAAAAAATCTCTAATATTCAAGATATTTTGCCGCTTTTGGAACAGATTGTGCAGCAGGGTAAAAAACTGCTCATCATTGCGGAGGACGTGGAAGGCGAAGCGCTGGCAACTCTGCTGGTAAACCGTCTGCGTGGAACCTTTACCTGCGTTGCTGTCAAAGCGCCCGGCTTCGGTGACAGAAGAAAAGCAATGCTGGAAGACATCGCTATTTTGACCGGCGGTCAAGTGATTACCGACGAACTGGGACTGGATTTGAAGGAAACTTCTATCGAGCAATTGGGTCGTGCAAGACAGGTGAAAGTGCAGAAAGAAAACACCATTATCGTAGACGGTGCGGGCAGTGCTGACGTAATTCGTGACCGCGTTGCACAGATTCGCGTTCAAATCGACGAAACCACTTCTGAATTCGATAAAGAAAAATTGCAGGAACGTCTGGCGAAACTGTCCGGCGGCGTAGCTGTTATCAAAGTTGGTGCGGCAACCGAAACAGAAATGAAAGAAAAGAAACTGCGTATTGAAGACGCATTGGCTGCAACCAAAGCCGCTGTCGAAGAAGGTATCGTAGCGGGCGGCGGAACAGCGTTCATCAATGCAATCGGCAGCGTGGAAGCTTGCATGAATGCGCTGGAAGGCGATGAAAAAACAGGTGCTTCTATCGTGCTCAAAGCGCTAGAAGAACCTGTGAAACAGATTGCGGCAAATGCCGGTCTGGAAGGCAGCGTTATCGTTGAAAACATCAAAAACTTTGGTGAAGTCGGCAAAGGCTTCAACGCATTAAAAGAAGAATATGTCAACATGATTGAAACCGGTATTGTTGACCCGACAAAAGTAACCAGAAGCGCATTGCAAAACGCAGCAAGCGTTGTGGCAATGGTTCTGACAACAGAAAGTCTGGTAACAGATATCCCCAAGGACGAACCGGTAGCTGCTCCGGCAGCAGGTATGCCAGGCGGCATGTATTAATCTGTAACAGCTTAAACAAAAGCCTCTTTTCAAACGAAAAGAGGCTTTTGTATTATGTGAAACAAGTTATTTTCTATCGTTAGGCATAAAAGAGTCGAATCGCTTATCCTCAAGCTAAACTTCATTTCAAATTATGCATTTTTCACCTGAACCGCGACCGGTTTTCCCACTTCTGCGCCGGACGGCAAATGCACCACAACAGTCTGCGTTTCTTTCCCTTCTTTCTGTATCATCAGTTCCATGGTCTCACGCGCTACATCTTGGCAAGGGTCGCAAACGGTCAGCAAAATACCCGCTTCCGTTTCCTCCAGCATGAGAACTGCCGGACCATTCACCTGTACACGCCATTTTGTGCCGCTACAAATGGTTCCCGTTTCATATACTATCGCTTGCAGCATATTTCCATCTTGTGTTTCCACCGCCTGCACTGCCGTGGTGTTTTGCAAAACACGAAACGGTTTTTGTTTTACATATGCTTTTGCGTCCTGCTGTCCGCAATACATCCAATATGCATATCCGCTATTTCGTGGATTCTCTCCATGCAACAGCGCCATGGTAAACACCGGCACCTCTTTTTCTGTTACTTCTGCATTTCCTATATTCAATGCTGCCCAATTTGTTTTTCGCATATCTGCACAAATTTCAAGCTTTGTTTCCGGTTCATCTGCTGCCATAATACCATATAGAATTCCATCTTGCCACACTGCATAATGTTTGTTCAGAGATAATAATTTTTTGTCTTCCACCTTTTCCAATACCGTTCCTGTCTCGTCCATCAGCAACACATCCGTATGCCGTCCTGTGTGATTGATGGTGGTGCGGATACCGCGCTTATATTCCGGCATCACGTCACATACGCCTGCACCGAGACACACAAAGGTATCGCCGAAAGCAAAATAGCTTTTATATGCCTGCACCCCCATCATTTCTTTGGTATACGCTTCCTCTGCTTCCGGCTCCTTCGTCCGCTCTTTTTCAAAGATAAATCCGGCAGCACCAAAGAGACCGCATGTCACGCCGCCCGCAAAATTAAATTTGCTGTGGTACCCGCGCCAATTGGTTTCCGGCAGAAGTTCCGCATTGGTCAGTTCCCGTGATGTAATACCCGGCAGCATCCCCATCTGCCATGTCCCAAGCGCCTGTGCATATTCGTCTCCGCGGCGCAAAACAACATAAGAACCATCACATAAAAAGGAATTGCGCATATCCGCCATTTCATGCGCACATTCCACACCGTCACACCGTGCGGACGCCATGTTCACAAACCAATAATAATCAGGCGTTTTGCAAATCAAATCATCGTTATTCCAAAAATAGCGCACGCCCTCATATTGTCCCGCCGGATAGTTTGGCACGGGAGAAGTTCCGGTTTGTAACAATGCGTCTACCTCCTGCTGTTGTGCCGGCTGTAACAAATGAAAAAAATGTTCTTTCAGCAGCGTAGCAATTTGCAGTGCATACTGCGTGCCGCTGCACGGTGCATGGATATTTTCGCCTTGTTTAAAAATGTGCCGCGACTGCATGGGCGCATTCCAGCCGTTGTAGTCGCCCCATGTAATGCCGTTCATATAGTGCAAAACCCAAGAAAAATCCATTCCTTGCAGTTCCTGTTCCCACGGCGTGTGGGTCAATTCTTTCATAATTTCCAGCCCGCTGATAATGCCCTGTGTCGGATAGCCTGTATTATAGGTCTGCCGCCCATGCCCCCAGCCGAAACCGTCCGCACATATGCCTTCGCTCCAAAACGCCGTGTCCACCGTTGCTGCGGAAACCGGCGTGAGGATATGCGTTGCTACAAACATCAACGTATCCATCATTTCCACGCTGCGCAATACCAGTGCAATCCGAAACAGCGGACGGTAACAAACAGCGTTTGCTCCTACCCACCAGACATGTTTGCGGAACCGCTCCGGACTGATGGGGTGTGCGTCCGTGTGGTCGCCGCGCTGCGGCAGCGTCCACGCCTGCATACAAATACGCAGCAATTGCCGGTAGGCTTCCGCTGTCACCGCGTCCCCATTTTCTCCGCGTTCCACTGCCAGCATGTCCGGCAAAAACACATGGAACAACTGCACAGCGCATTTGGGGAAACAAAAGATAGAGGCATGAAACCGGCTGCGTCCTAAATCTTCTCTGTCCGCTTCTATTTTGCAATAATGCACTACTGCACGCAAAAAGACTGTCTTTTCTTGCTGCGACAAATGTTTTTGTCCATGCTGCGGATGATAGTCCTGCGACAGCCACGCTAGCCGCTGCACGGCAATCAACGCTCCCTGCGGTGTATCCTCCAAATCCGCAAACCGCCCGGTTTCATCAATCAGCCGGCTTTCATTTTCTTTCGGAAACAGCTTTTCCGTTGATGTTTCCAACATCCGCTCCACATCCATTGGCTTCTTTGCCGCTTCCAGCAACATCTCCTGCAATTCATTTTGTTTTGCGGCATATACCTCCGGCGTATTTTCTTTGAGTTTATATTCACATTCGCCGCACTCCTGTGCTGATGCAACAAATTCCGGCAAAATGAGTTGTTTCAAAAAATCGCGTTCCATGTTTTTCCGCTCCTTCTGTTACCTTTGTTTTTCCTTATTTTACTACAACGACATGCAAAGTGCAAGTCTTTTCTTTTTTATTTGCTTTTTTTTCCATTTTCCTGTACAATAGAAGAAACAGCATGAAAAAAAGGAGAATCATAGCATGGATATTTTACATATTCCTAAAAACAATCGTGCCGCTGCACTGCGCGCTATGGAGGTACCCGCTTTGTTCGCCGCTGTCCGCACCCTTCAGGAGGCGGAACAAGAGGTACCGCCCTCCGCTGTCCGCCGCTTGGAGCAATATGGGAACGTGCTGCGTATGCGGGAGTTTGACAACTCTTTTGGCTATCTCTATTTGGCAGGGGTAGATGAAGCGGGTCGCGGGCCGCTTGCGGGCGACGTCTATACTGCTGCTGTCATCTTTGACAAAGGTGTTACCATTGAAGGTTTGAACGATTCCAAAAAACTGTCTCCCGCCAAACGGGAAGCGCTCTACGATGTTATCTGCGAGCGGGCGCTCGCCTATCACATCACCACCGCCAGCGTGGCACGCATTGACGAAATCAATATCCGCAACGCCACCTATGAATCCATGTGCGCCAGCGTGCGCGGACTGCGTCCCGCGCCGGAATATGTGCTGGTAGACGGCGATGCGATACGCAATCTCACCCTGCCCCACGAATGCGTGATAAAAGGCGATGCCACCAGTCTTTCCATTGCCGCCGCTTCCATTTTGGCAAAGGTCAGCCGTGACCGTTATATGCTGGAATTGGACAAGCAGTATCCGGAATATGGGTTCGCCAAACACAAGGGCTATGGCACCAGCGAACACATTGACGCTATTCGCAAATACGGTCCCTGCCCGCTGCACCGCCGTTCTTTTTTAACCAAAATTTTGGGAGACAAGCCGCTATGATGGACGCATGGAAAGCCACACGGCAGCGGCAGCAAATTGCTCGCATGGCAGGACGTAACGACGGCGAAAAATATGCTGCATGGTATCTCCGGCAGCAGGGCTATACCTTGCTGGAACAAAACTACTATTTGCCCTATGCGGAAATTGACATCATCGCGCAGCAGCAAAACACACTGGTGTTTGTGGAAGTCAAACACCGCAGCTATCTGCGCTACGGGCGTCCCGGAGAATTCGTCACACCCGCCAAACAGCAAAAAATCCGCCGCGCCGCACAGCAATACATTCAATCGCATAACATAGACTATCGGGAATATCTGTTTCGGTTTGATGTGATTGAAGTGATTGGCGCTTTCACAGACGGCGCGCTGCCGGAACTGAATCATATTCCAAACGCATTTTGAGGAGGCGGCTCTTTTGACTGTTTTGGATTTGCACGCAGACACACTGCTGCACATTGATTCTCCCTGTGACTTCGCAAAAACACAATTCCAACCGGCGCAGGCGCTCTGCTATGACGGATATTTGCAGGGGCTTGCCCTGTGGGTGGAGGACGGCGACATGCACCCTTATGACACCGTATGCCGTTTATTAGATCGACTGCGCCATGCGCCAATGCTGACGCCTGTCCTTTCACCCGAGAACCTTTCACCCGTTGTCACACAAAACCATCTTCCGGTGCTACTTTCTTTAGAAAATGCCGCGTCATTGGAGGGTAGTCTGGAAAAACTGCACACCCTCTATCATAAAGGCGTACGCGGCGTCACGCTCACTTGGAACGGCGAAAACGATGTGGCGGGCGGCTGCAACTCCGACGCGGGACTCAAGCCCTTTGGACGCAGACTGATACGTGAACTGGAGCGGCTTGGCATGTATATTGACGTATCCCATTTGAATGACAGGAGCTTTTTTGACGTAGCAAGCTATGCCGCTACGCCGTTGGTCGCCAGCCATTCCTGTAGCCGCGCAATCTGTCCCCATCCGCGCAACCTAACGGACGAACAGTTCCGTTTATTGCTGGAGTCCGGCGGCGGCGTTGGCGTTTGTTTCTATCCTCTGTTTTTGAACAACACCAAAAATGCAAGTTTAGATGACATTATCCTTCACATTGACCATTTTTGTCAATTGGGCGGCGGTGCGGGCGTCGGACTGGGCAGCGATTTTGACGGAACGCCTGCCGTAAACGCAGATTTATACGATTCTTCTTGCTATTCCAAACTTTTTACAGAGCTTGCCGTTCACGGCTATACCCCTCATGATATTGAACAAATTTCCTACCGCAGCTTCTCCAAAATCTTGCGCACAATTCTGAAAAAATGAATTTTTTGTCGTTTCTTCTTGCATTTTTTAATTTTTTGTATTACAATGGTATGGAAAGATTTAAAAAACACAGGAGGAACACTCATGTTTGTTTCCACAAAAGCGAAGGCGGTTCATCCTTCTTCCACATTGGCAATTGATGCAAAATTTAAAGCAATGAAAGCGGAAGGCATTGATGTAGTCGGCTTCGGTACAGGAGAACCTGATTTTGATACACCGGTGCATATCAAAAGCGCCGCAATCCGTGCGATTGAAGATGGCTTTACCAAATATACGCCGGCTTCCGGTATGCCCGCGCTGAAAAAAGCGGTCTGCACGAAACTGAAACGGGACAATGGACTGGACTATATGCCGGAACAAATTGTCATTTCCAACGGCGCAAAACACTCTTTGATGAATGTTTTCACAGCAATTTGCAACCCTGGCGACGAAGTGATTATTCCCACGCCCTATTGGGTGAGTTATCCCGAAATGGTGGCGCTGGCGGACGGTGTGCCGGTGTTTGTAACCACCGGAGAAGAAACCGGTTTTAAAATGACGCCGGACGCGCTGGCGGCAGCTATCACAAGCCGGACGCGTGCAGTGGTATTAAACAGTCCCAGCAATCCCACAGGAATGGTTTATACAGAAGATGAACTACGTGCGCTGGCGCAGACCGCAGTCAGTCACGATATCTATATCATTTCCGATGAAGTATATGAACATCTTGTCTATGACGGCAACCGTCATGTCAGTGTTGCATCGTTTGGCGGCGACATTCAGGAACACACTATCGTGGTCAACGCCGTTAGTAAAACCTATGCCATGACGGGCTGGCGGATTGGGTTCACTGCCTGCGGCAGTGAACTTGCCAAAGCCATGGGCAACATTCAGAGCCATGCGACTTCCAATCCCAATTCCATTGCGCAGGCGGCGGCAATTGCAGCACTGGAAGGTCCGTTGGATGCTGTGTTTGACATGCGCGAAGCATTCCGGCAGCGGCGCGATTATATGGTGCAGCGCATGAACGCAATGCCGCTGGTTTCCTGCACTACGCCCGGCGGCGCATTTTATGTGATGATGAACATACAGCAACTTATAGGACGCAGTTTCTATGGACATACCATTTCCGGCAGCGATGATTTTGCGCAGCTTCTCTTGGAACAAAACAAAGTCGCCGTGGTGCCGGGCAGCGGTTTTGGCGCGGAAGGATATGTCCGCTGGTCTTATGCCACCTCCATGGAGTCCATTCAAAAAGGTCTGGATCGGCTGGAGCAGTTTTTGAATGCTGAAAGCTAGAGCGTACTAACACTCGTATCATTCGCAAATTTTGACACGCCACGCGCCTTTGCTTAACGTTTCTTGTCGTTTATTTCTATCCGCATTGGCAGCGTTATTCTTTTTCATTTGTTTGTCCTCTTCTTATATACAAAATACTATCCGTCTTTGAACATAAGCTTTCAACAGTACGGTTGGTATTTTTTCAAATGCCACTGTCGGCATTTGGATAACAAAAGAGCCGGAAGCTCAGGCTTCCGGCTCTTTTGTTATGAATCTGACATACATTTTATTTAGCCGCTAACACCCCATGCCTGTATTTCTCGTATCCAAACATAGGGTTGTCCCAACGCACCTGTTACGGTCACTTTAATATAGCGCGCTTCCCTATTGATAATATCGCGTGTCATATCCATCACAGCATTATCGCCACGCTCCGCGACTCGTGTGAAATGTTCATTATCATCACTAATATCTACTGTATAGGTATAGTAACGTAGATTCGTTGGGTCATTATACCAAAAAATATCAAAGTAATTAATATATTGTTTGCTCCCCAAATCTACGCACACCCAATGATGAAATCCTGACGTATTAGGACCCCAACGGTCAGAAAAATTTCCGTTGGTAAGTTTGGACGGGCTAAAACCAGCCCCACTTTTACTCGCTGTTACATTCTTTCCCTGACTGAGCAAAACCGGAGCGCCATAAAGATTTATTTCATGCAACCATGCGTAACCGCCTGTCGAGCACCCGGTCACAGTAAGACGCACATATCTTGCCCGTGTACCAATGATATCGTGCAGCGTCCCCGTTTCCTTATTGTTCGTTCGATCTACAACGCGACGGTAGCTTTTCCCGTCCTTGCTCACCTCAATATAATAGCTATAACTCCGCTCTGAACCGGCAGGATTATACCAATAGACATCGGCGCTGTTAACCTCCTGCACTTTACCCAAGTCAATCTGTACCCAGTGCGGAAATTCCGCTGCATTTGCATTGGGACCCCATCGGTTCGTGAAATTTCCATCTGTGATTTTACTTGCTTCAAACCCTGCCGCACTTTTGCTCGCCGTCACCGGCTTGTTCCTGGAAATCAGCGGGTATCTATTGTTTCCAATGGAATCAATGTTTTGCGATGGCACCAATTCTACCAATACCAATGCATTGCGTTGCAATGTAACATCTATGCTGACACTATCGCCGTCAGGCGTCATTTTACTTTGGCGGAGTAGTTCCAAATTGGGACTTTCCGGTGTATTTCTGAAATTGGAATGCGTATCATCAATCAGATAAATATTTGCAGTCACATCACGCCCTTTGTAGAATTCCGGCAAATGGTTCACTGTGATGGTGGTATCATATTGCGCAGAACCCGTCCATTGATAATTCCACGCCAAAATGCTCACACCACTGTCGTCCTTGGTTGCAATGGAATAAAGTCCGATTCCGTTTTGTGTTCTGGGCGTTTCTGTACTTTGTAGCAATGTTGATTTCAGCTTACCGAGCATTACAGTCGTATTTCCAAATGGTGTGAATTTTCCTGTCGGATGCACATAGGTATTATCTGTTTCTCCTGCAGCAGCATGGTCTGACACCAGCTGGCTTTTAATCAGTTCGCTGTTATGCCGCGGCAGCCATGTAAACGGAACAACCTGATTTGGCGCGGTATGTGCGTAATAATAGGAAAGGTTTGCTGCAGCAGCCGCTTGGATAAGAGAATCATAGATATCGCTGTTTCCCTCGTCCAACCCACTGCGCAGTCCGCCCGGAAAGATACCGGTTTCCGTAACAAATACTGGCGTGTCC
The DNA here is from genome assembly GCA_022801925.1 of Clostridia bacterium. Taxonomy (GTDB): domain Bacteria; phylum Bacillota; class Clostridia; order RUG12999; family RUG12999; genus JAAWTG01. The sequence continues at coordinate 41,507 of JAAWTG010000014.1, forward strand.
ACATTCAGATTATTCTCTTTTAAATACGTCCGGATTCTGGTAATATCTAAATTCAGACGGGCAGGTTTGTTCCGAATAGCAGACGGCGGAGACAATTCTTCATCAATATTATGATATTGATGATAGGAAATAAAATCCAGCCGTTTTCTGACACTGCCATCTTTTTGATATTGTTCCAAAAACGCCGGAATATAGCTGGTGTTCAGTTTGCAGGTCACCGGCCCGCCCAGCAATATCGGGTCTTTGGTAATTCCAGCAATAGATGTGTCACTATTGACAGCATTTATCGCCTCGTTAAAACATTGATAGACTTTATAATAGTTTTCCGCAGACATTTCATAGCTGCCGCCTTCGCCCCCTTCGCCCGCTTTCATATCAGGCTCATTCAGGCATTCTATATATTTTAGTTTTGGATATTGCTTTTTCAAATCTGTTACAACCTGTTTCACACTTTCCTGAACATCTGCCAGCCGCCAGTTTTTTGTACGCACTTGCCCATTATAGGTAAATGTTGTTTTTTGCCCAGGGTCATCCGGGTCAAGCCCTATCACATAAGGATATTGAATGCACAAAAGAAGTTCCGACGCATTACGGGACGCTGCATTGAAATAGTCAGTATAGGTTTCATAATGGAATGTGCCGTTGCTGTTGCGTACATCGTTTAAATTCAGCCATACCCGCACCTTTCCTGTCCCCAATCCGTGTTCCGCCAGAAAATCCACATCTTCCACCAGCGTATTTTTATAACTGTTAGACCGCCCTGTTAAATTAATATTTTGCTCCGCTCTGTTGAATGTACCGAGATTTGTGTTTGCATCCACCACAATTTGTGCAGATGGGTTTGCCGCCGTACACATTCCGGCGTTTCCTGCCAGAAGCAATACCATACAAAGGAACCATGCAATCCGTTTGAACCCTTGTTTCATGTTGTTCTCCCCTTTCATTTGTCACTTTTGTTCAAGTAGGCATAAGAGAATCGAATCTTATGCCTAGGCAAACAGAATCCTGTTATGGACTTTATTCTATCACACCGCTTGCCCTTCTGTCGAGAAAACAAGGTCGATACTTTTTGCGTTTTATCAACCAAAAACACCCTTTTTGTGTGAACAGATATATTTTCCTGATAAAAGCATCATTTTTCTGTATTATTTTAGTTTATAGCAATAGTATTGCACCACACGTGAGTATGTTTAATTTTTTGTTCACCGGCTCTAGGCATAAGAGAGTCGAATCTCTTATGTCTAAACCAGATACTATCATACCATGGTTATATCACACTGCATTGTGTAATATGCTTTATACAGGACGATTCTCTTATGACAAAAAAATGAATAGGAAGGTTTGATAAATAAATGACCAAAAAAAAATTAGGAGAACTACTGATTCTGTTTCTGTGCGGCGGCACAGCATACATCCTCATTGAATATTTATTTCGCGGACACAGTCACCCGAGCATGTTTCTGCTGGGCGGCGTGGTCTTTGTCGAAATCGGCGGTTTAAATGAATTTTGCCGCTGCAACATGAGTCTTTTGCTCCAAGGACTGATAGGCTCTTTTATCATCACCGTTTCGGAACTTGCCGTCGGCTTGCTGCTCAATGTCTGGCTGAAACTGAATGTGTGGGACTATTCCCATATGCCGCTGAATTTTCTGGGGCAAATCTGTCTGCCATTTTCCATTGCTTGGATATTTGTAGCAATCGCAGCAGTACTATTTGACGATTTTCTGCGGCATCTGATGTTTGGAGAAGATTATCCGCATTATAAACTCTTTTTATCACACTGCGACTGATATTAGCGATTCCACACCCTCTTACAAAACAGCTTCAACCATTAACGGTAGTCTGTATACGCCATAAATTTTTTCATGGCAAGTGAAATTCTTTTTTTTATCTCGAACCGCCAACCTAATTTCTCGATATGCCGGAATCTCCAGTTCTTTCGTAACAACACGGTAGGGAATGCGCCGCAAGACGAGCTGCGGCAAAATGCCAATGCCCAGTCCGCTCTCCACCATTGACATAATAGCATTATTGTCCCATGTAGCAAGCCGGATTCTGGGAGATAGATTGTTTTTTTCAAACAGTTCTAACATCTCTGATTTTATACTGATTTCCATTAAAATGAAAATGTGCTCACACAACGCCTGCAACGGAAATGAACCGCGTTCGGCAAGCGGCTGGGTTTCGGGCAGCACTACCAGCAGCGGATCTTTTTCCACAAAAAAACAGTTTCAAACGCAGAGCGCGTCGGCATTCGCAAAAATCCCCCGTCCGCCCGCGCTCCAAAAGCGATACATTCCATATTTTTTCTAAATCATGAATCATGCGGCTGATACCGGACTGGGAATAGTTTAATAGTTCCGCCGCTTTTGTAAAACTGCCATATTCAACGGTTTTCATAAACGCCATACATTTTTGAAGATTGATGTCCATGCATTTCCCTCGTTTCCATCTGGTTTTATGATAGTATCTACGAAACCAGTTTATTTCTATCTTCGTTTTGAAAAGAAAAGCGAACTGATTTTTGTCTGCACATCAGTCCACTTTTATGCTTATAAACGGTTCCTCATTTTTACATTGCCGTACTTTTCTGTGGCACAAACAAATTTGAAACACCCATTTTTTCCAATTGCAGACGTTGTATCTTTTTGCCGTTTCCGCCTACGCCGACATGTTTTCCTTCTTCGCTCCTTTATTTTTCAATCAGAACTTCTGTTTTTTTCTCAATGGAAGTTTCAATTGCCTGCAAAACGCGGACATGGCGCACTAAATCGTCCACCGATTTAGTGATTCTATGTTTCCGTATCCGATTTGCAAAGTGTACCATGGTTTCGCGGAAAATATCGTCCGCGTCAATTCTATATGCAATGTTTCTCTTTTCCCCATATACATTGACAAAATAGTCCTGATATCCACTGGTCATGATTAAATTGGCAAATCTGTCTTGATATTTCACGAAAATGGAAAATTGGTCATGTGTCAGCACGTTTGTCTGCACCGACCTCGGTTCTTTCCCCAAAAGCTGTAACATCATTTCCACACCGTGGCACGCATAAAAAAATATGCCGCCGTAGGGACTGTCGATATCGCCGTTGTGGTTCAGGGAAATACCTTTGACTTCGCCAACCTCGCCGCTGTCCATCAACCGTTTTAATTCTTTCAGACTACGGTTGTGCTGCATCCCCGACCCTCCGGCAATGATACAGTCCCGCTGCCGCACTTCGTTTTCCAAAACCGCAATATCTTCTTTGGAGATACAAACCGGTTTATCCAAAAACACCGGATATCCTTTTCGCAGGAACGGCAAAGCAAGCGCAACATGGTTATCACCGTTTCGCGTCGCCACCATAACAGCGTCGCAAAAATCAAACAACGCTTCCGGCTGCTGGAGAATGCGTGGAATGCATCCCTGCCTCGCTATATCCGCGGTGTGCTCCGGCGCGTCGTCCATGCCGCATATCGCCGTCACTCTGCAATCCGGAATCAAAAACGAACCATGCTCATCCGGCAGATTACAGACCTTTGCAAATTCTCTTGCATGCATGCTCTGCGACCCAATGATTCCAATGTTTATCATGCTGTTTTCCTTCTTTCTATTCTAGCCCCACATTTGCTTTCCATTCCTCAAGATGTTCGGCAATAAATGCATCGTCATGCAAATGCGGATACATGTCATGCACCCGTTCAATTTCCGCAAGCTGTCCTTGTGACATGGTCTCCGCCGGATTCAGGCAAAGCGTGTGTTCCATCAGTCCCTGCTGCCGCAGCACCTCATGCAGTCCTGCAATGCAGCCTTTAAAACCGTTTGCCGCATCAAAAAACGCGCTGTTGGCGTCCGTCACTTCCGCCGCCAGCGTCAGCAGCTTCATCGAAACTGCCGCATTGTTTTTCTCTTCCTGAACTGTTTCAAAAATTTCAACTGCTTTTTTCGTCCATACCGACCAATGTCCCAATAAGCCGCCTTCAAAGGCTTTCACAATTTCTTTGCCATCCTTTTGAAAACGATATTTCGTCAGCAGGTCTATCACAATATTGTCGTCATTTCCGGTATAGAGCGTAATATCACTGCTGCGCGCCGACATTGCGGCTGCGCGCACCACTTCCAGCGTCTGATAACGGTTAAACGAAGCGCATTTGATTGCAACAACATTGTCTATCGCACAAATCTGCTCCCAATAGTCATAGGAAAACACGCGTCCGCCCACTGCCGTTTGCAGGTAGAACCCAATTACCGGCATAATCTTAGCGACTGCCCGTGTGCGCTCTATCAGTTCGCTCTCCGGTCTGTCATTCAGCCCGCCGGGACTGAGCAGCACAGCGTCATAGCCATATTTTTTGGCAAGTTCCGCTTCTTTCACTGCCTGCTTCGTTTCGCCGCAAACGCCTGCAACCTTCACAATCACTTTATTATGTTTTTGTTCAAATTTTTCCACTTCATCTGCCACAATTTGCAGCACCGGTTCAAACAACCCGATTTCCGGTTCGCGGATTTCAAACTGCGTGGTATGTACTGCCGTTGCAATGCCGCCTACGTTGCAATGCAAATAATAGTTCATCAAAAGGCGCAATCCTTTTTCGCTTAGCGTTCTGTCGCTGTTCAGCGCCAGCGGCGTTGCGGGTATTACCGTTCCCTGCCGCAAAATTTCCAGCGCTTTTTCGTGACGGTTCATCAATAACTCCCCCTTCTTTCCTCAAAGTGCGTGGGTTTATTCAGCGTCCGGCAACCGTCCAGCAGCCATTCCGCCTGCCAACGAATCAACGATTTCGCGCTGATACTCGGATATCCGAACGTCTCCATTGCCAGAGAGGCGTCGTTCAAATACGCGTCGTTTCCCTCGTTTTCTTCAAACAACGGTTCCCTCCCGAGATATTCCCCCAGTTCCAACGCCACTTTGCGAATGGACATGGTTTCCGGCCCTGTCACATTCATCACTTTCATGGGCGAATCTGCATGAAGCAGTCCCCGAATTGCAATTTCATTTGCTGTCCCCTGCCAGATGAAGTTAAAACACGGTGTGGAAAGACTAATCTTTTCACCCTTTAGAATTTTCTCCGCCACATCATAGAGCACGCCATAGCGCAAATCCACAGCAAAATTCAAACGATAAATAAAAATTTTCGTGCCAAAAGCATTTGCCGCATATTCAAACGCGCGCTCCCGCGCCAGACAACTCATGGTATATTCTCCCACCGGTTCCACCGGGTCTGTTTCCCGACAACCGCCTTCCGCGAGTTTCACGATCGGATAAATATTGCCGGAGGAGAATACCACAATGTTCGATTTTTTGAACTTATCTGCCACAAATGCCGGAAGTGTGGAGTTCATTGCCCATGTCTGCCACTCATTGCCGCAGGTACCAAACTTCTTGCCTGCCATATAAATCACATTTTCCACTTCAGGAAGCGCATATAGCTTTTCTTTTTCAAGTAAATCCGCCGCAATGACCTCAATGCCGTTATCCAGCATAAGCTGCGTTGCAACCATGTCAGAGCCGCGGGATACGGCGATAATCCGTTTGTCCACACCTGCCGCTTTTGCAGCGTTTTTTGCCAGCACACAAAGCGTGGGACCCATCTTACCGCCTGCGCCTAGAATCATAATATCCCCCCGGATTTTTTTCATATCCTCCACCAACGCCCTGCTTGGTGTGGTAAGCAGGTGATTCAACCGCTCCTCTGTCCATTTTTCTCTTTTCATGGTTTATACCTTCCCTTCCAAGTAGTTCCTATATTCCTCTTTTGTCAATTTTGCTTCAAAATTTTTTTTAATTTGTTTCGCTGTTTCTGCATGGTTATATAACAACTCAGCTACAGTTATTGCTACTATTTTTGCCGGCAATACATATGCCGTTCGTTTCTCTGTTATATGGAACTGCCTTTCGTGCAGCGTTCCGGCAAATCCGCCGACAGACGGTTGAATCACCGGAAGAATACTGCTCAAATCTCCAATATCGGAAGAACCTGTTATGTCCGCACCATAGACCAAATTTTCCTGTCCCACAAGCTGCGCCGCATTTCTCTCAAACACCTCAGACAACGCTTTACTCTCTTTTAGCGGCAAATAGCCCGGAATATCTTCAAACGTAACAGCCGCACCTACCATATCTGCCGCGCCTTTTGCCGCATTTTCCACCGTACGGTTGCCTTTTTGAATCGCCTCATAGCTTGCGCCTCGTACATATGTATCCATACACACCTCCGCCGGTACTGAATTTACCACATCGCCGCCTTTGGTGATGATGGGATGAATGCGAATTTTTTCTTCTTCCCGAAACGTTTCGCGGTTAGCGTGTACACCCAAAATGGCAAGCGCCGCCGCATTCAGCGCATTCACGCCGTCAAACGGCATACTGCCATGCACGGCTTTTCCGTGAAAGGTGATTGTCTTTGCCAAAAACCCCAGATTCTTCCCCTGCACAAACAATTTCGCTTTCGGTTCGTTTGGCTGGGCGTGCACCATCATTGCCATATCTACATCATCAAACATCCCCTCGGCAATGAGCTGCTGCTTGCCGCCATAATAGGCTATTTTGCCGCTTTCCTTCAAGGACTTTCGGTATTCCATGTCAATAAATTCCTCGGCGGGCGCCGCTAAAAAAGTGACATCTCCGTCCAAATATGCCATCGCGCCGCTGCCTGCAAATGCGATTGCCGCGCCCAGCATTGCCGCCACTTGAGCATTGTGTCCACAGGCGTGGGCAATGCCTGTTTCATTTGCAATGGGACTGCCTGCACACCACAGCGCGTCCATCTCTCCGATGATACAAACATTTGCGTTTGATTCCCTGCCACGGAGTTTTCCTTTCACGCCGGTAAGTGCGCAGGGATAGTCATAGGCAATGTCCCATTTTTCCAGTTCCCGCCGCACCAAAGCCGAGGTTTTTTCCTCACAGTAGCCGCATTCGGGATTTCGGAGGATTTCATCGCCAATGCGACAGATTTCGTCTTGATGCGCTTCGATGGTATCTATGAGTTTTCGCTTTATTTCCGCCAGCGTCACGCTTACCTACGCCCCTTTATTCCTGTTGATATAGTTTCGCCAATCCGCCCTCCGCGGTCTCACGGTAACGGCAGGACAAATCCTTTCCGGTTTCATACATGGTTTGAATCACCAAGTCCAGTGAAATTTTTCTTTGTGTATACAGCATTTCCGCCAAACTGACCGCATCCACAGCGCGCATTGCCGCCACCGCATTGCGTTCAATGCAAGGTATCTGCACCAAGCCGCCCACCGGATCGCAGGTAAGTCCCAAGTGATGTTCCAGCGCAATTTCAGCCGCACATTCAATTTGTTTTATCGTCAATCCCCGCAGCTGGGCAAACGCCGCCGCCGCCATCGCGCAGGCGCTCCCGATTTCCGCTTGGCATCCGCATTCCGCGCCGCTGATAGAGGCGTTGGTTTTAATCAAGTTCCCCACCAGTCCTGCCACGGCAAGCGCGTCCAAAATAGCCTCGTCCGCATAGCCAAATTCCAATTGTTTGAAATACAGCACTGCCGGAACCACGCCCGACGCGCCGCAGGTGGGCGCTGTTACCATTTTCCCGCCGCAGGCGTTTTCCTCGCTTGCCGCATAAGCATAGGCGGAAATCATATAGATTTCCTTTTCATGCCCAAACGACTTGCCTTTGCCCATTTCCAACAGCATTCCCGCCTTGCGCTTAATACCAAGTCCGCCCGGCATTTCTCCCTCTTGTTCCAGTCCGGTGCGCACCGTCTTTTTCATCTGTGCCCAAACCTCCGCCAGATAATCACGGAGTTCCGTTCCTTCACATGCATACGCATAGTCCGGCAAGGTAAGTTGCTCCGCCTGACAACGTTGTTCTATTTCACGGAAATAGGTTTCCGGATAGACACAGGCGCTTTCCTTTTTTGGTTCGCCCACAATCTCAATTGCGCCGCCGCCCACACTGCATACCGTTTTGCGGCAAAGTTCTTTTCCATCCGCATATGCGGCAATTTCCATGGTGTTCGGGTGGGGCAAATCGGTTTTCTCATAGTCAAACAAAATTTCTACCGGAACGTCTCCAAACGTCTGCGCTATGGCATAGTCTGTGCGATGACCGCCGCCCGTTTTAGCAAGCGAGCCATAGAGCGTCACTTGAAATTTGTCCGCCTGTGGATATGTCTCCCTGACTTTCTCACATGCCCGCTCGGGTCCCATGGTGTGGGAACTGGATGGTCCTCTGCCAATGCGATAGATTTCTTTCATGGAATGCATTCCGCTGTTTTGATGTTTCATATTCTTCCTGTTGCTTCCTTTCACGGTTTTTTTCTATATCCACTCCATTCAAAGGCATACACGTCTTTGAATGGAGTGGATACATTTCGCATTATGAAACAAAGAACTCTACACCGCCTTATTTTCACACCATCGGCAGACAATCGATATAGGCTGTCTTTTCAAAAATATTGTAATCTATCTTCCGTTTATCATTCTGTAAAGAATTGCGCATACTTCCGCCCGCGTTGCAATGCCGTTCGGGTTGAAACTGCCGTCTGCATAACCGCCCAATATCCCCGCCGCTGCAAGCTTTTTCACTGCCTCCTGCGCATAACCGGAAATATCCGCTTCATCGGTGAATGTGGGTGCGTTTTCTATCGCTTTAATGGAAATATTCTCCGCTTCTATCACTCTTGCTATCATCACAGCAAGGTCTTGACGCGTCACCATCTCACCGGTGCCAAAGTGTGTTTCATCTATTCCATTGACAATCCCTGCCCCCGCCGCCGTCTGCACATAATATTCATACCATGCGCCGCTTTGTACATCTTCAAACGCCGCCCCGCTGCTGTCCGATACAATGGCAAACGCTTCTACTGCAATTTTCACAAATTCTTCTCTTGTGATATTGCTGTCCGGTCTGAACGCGCCGTCCTCATATCCCGAAACAATTTTCTTTGCAAGCAGGCAATCAATATAGTCATATGCCCAGTGGCTGCCATCGACGTCAGCAAAAAGCTGCACGCCGTTCCGGTTTGGTATTGTCTGATTCGCACTAAAATTTGGAACCTCCGTATAGGAAGTGCCGCCGGTTCCTCTGCTTCCCGAAGTGCCGCCACCGCCGCCGGACATACCGCCGCCCGATACGCCGCCGCTCTTTGTCACGGTTACGGTATACTGCGTCTGTGTTCCGTCGTCTGCCGTCACGGTATAGACAACCGGATTCGTGAAATTGTTTCTGGTCTGTCCGCTGATTTGCACTGCGCCGTTCACCGTTACTTCGGCATTTCTGCCTGCTGTGAACGTGGCAATCATCCCTGTGACATTGGTATTTGCATCAACAGTGACAGAGATGTTGTTTCCGTCAATCGTGCCGGTTTTTCCACCGAGTGAAAATACTGTTATGCTGGAGTCGCCGCTTGGGTCATAGTCAATTGTTTCTGTTTTTGTGAAGATTGTTTCATTTTGCGTATAGATAGTATATGGAAATTTCCCTGTTGTATCCGCCATGCCAAGCGGTACTGCTGCTTCAAAACCACCCGTTTCGTCTGCCGGCACCACATGGTAATACAACAAATCGTCAGGCGTTCTTTCAGCCGCATTTGTGTCCGGTTTGAATACTTCAACCAATATTTTTCTTCCGCCTGCCCCCTGTCCTGTGACATATGCCGTGCCGTTTTTAATAGTATAATCTGCGTTTCCTGTTTCCGCTGCATAGACCGGCATACCAAGCGAAGCGCGGAACAAACTTTGTGTCTCCGGTTCGTTTGCAGCCGCTTCGTCTGCCCAATCAATGAACATGGAATACATAGACACACTATAATTGCTGCCGGCTACCGTGAAATCAATATCCAGTGTTTCTCCTTCCGGCACTTCAAACGTTCGTTTCACAAGATAACATCTGGCTTTTTGGTCGCCGGAACCGTTTGTTGTAAGACTTACCGGCTGTTTGCCGTTCATCCACTCTGCTCCGGCGCTCTCCCATCTCGCTACGAATCTTTGACAGGAACTGCTCACATAGGTAGACCACGTTACAAGATAAACCGTTGCACTTTTATTAATGGTCATCGTAAACAACTTGTTATCTATATTGGCATTCAAATCAGGCGAATCGGAGGGATTATCCCCATAGTTCGTTCTGATATAGGTTGTACCTTTCAAATAATCAGGTATGGTATCTTCTTTCCAACTGATATCACTTCTGTTGTTCCAGCGCAGTCCGCCGCTAAAGTTTTCCACTACTGTAATGTTGTCTGCTGCCGGATATTTTGCTTCCTGTGCATAATCTTTGAATGTCACGGTTCCCTTTCCCGAATCCGGTGTTGGGGTCGGCGTTACAGTTGGCGTCGGCGTCGGTTCTGTCTCGTCCGCCCAGTCAATAAACATGGAATACATAGAAACGCTGTATCCTCCGGCAGGCACCAGAAAATCAATGTCCAATGTCTCTCCCTCCGGCACTTCAAACGTCCGCTTTAACAGATAGACTTTCGTTTTTTGATCACCGGAGCCGTTTGTCGTAAAACTTACCGGCTCTTTATTGTTTAACCACTCCGCGCCCTTGCTTACCCATTCGTTTACCATTCTCTGGCAACTGTTAGCCGCATAGGTAGACCATGTTACATAATACACAGTTGCACTTTTGTCAAGCGTCATGGTAAACAACCGTTTGCTGCCGTCTGCATTCAAATCCGGTGAATCGGAGGGGTTGTCAAGATAGTTTGTGCGGATATAGGTCGTACCCTTTAGATACTCCGGTATGGTATCTTCTTTCCAACTGACGTCACTTCTGTTGTTCCAGCGCAATCCGCCGCTGAAATTTTCCACTACCGTCATTTCATTTTCTGCCGGAACAGTTCCCTCTGTCCGATAGTTTGTAAAGGTCACGGTTCCTTTTCCGGAATCCGGCGTGGGCGTCGGCGTTACAGTTGGCGTCGGCGTCGGTTCCGTTTTATCTCCCCAGTCAATAAACATAGAATACATGGAAATATTATAACTGCTGCCTGGCACTGTGAAATCAAGACTCACGCTGCCGCCCTCCGGCACTTTAATTTCCCGTTTTAAAAGATAAACTGTTTTCCATTGGTTTCTGGAATCACTTGTTGTCAGACTCACCGGCTGTTTACCATTCATCCACTGCGCTCCGGCGTTCTCCCATCCGGCTACAAATCTCTGACAAGAACCGCTTACATAAGTAGACCACGTTGCAAGATAAACCGTTGCGCTTTGCGTAAGAGTCATGGTAAACAACTTGTTGTCTATATTGGCATTCAAATCCGGCGAATTGCTGGGATTGTCAAGATAATTCGTGCGAATATAAGTCGTACCTTTCAAATAGTCCGGTATGGAGTCTTGTTCCCATGCTATACCATTGTTATTCCAGCGTTGTCCGCCCTGAAAATCGTCTACAACCGTAATTTCGCTTGCCGTTGGAACAGTTCCTTCTGTCCGGTAGTTTGTAAATTCCACGCGTGGCTGCCACATCAAATCAAACACATAAGTACTCACGGGCAGCGTCCCGCAGGACACCTCCACCGTCAGCGTATCTTCAATGGACGCTGGACTGGAAACTTTCACCGCCGCGCCGCTGAATGCTGCTGTCGCCTCTATCTCCAGCGGAAACGTAACGTTTTTATCAAGTTTTATTGTGCGCTGCATTTCATCAGGGTTAAAATCTTCTAACGCCTTGCCTGCAACTGTCAAAGATTGCAGTTTCACTGCCCATGTGGGGTCATAGTACGTCTGCTCCGACAACAGCTTGCCGCTGCTTAAACTTTCTGCCACCACAATTTTGATAAAAGAATTTGCCGCGTCTTTCACAGTTACGTTGAAGGTGATTCGTTTGCTTTCGCCCGCCGCAAAAGTCGTTGCAGCATTATCGTCCGTATCGTGGATAATAAACCGGTCGGTGTCCTCCGCACCTTCTTGTCCGATACAGGCAAACGCCATCAGTAGCGGCGTATAGCTTTCTTCCGAATGATTTGTCACGTCCGCGCTCACAGCAACAGCGCCGTCCTCTGGCTGTGCAATTTCCGCACCGCCTTTGTTTAACCGAATGTTGTCAATCGTAAAAATCACGTCGTCCTCTGCCGCTATGGTACTGCTGGGAGGTGCCGGCACAAGCATGAGCAGCATTGCCGCCAATATCGCAAAAGCGCCTCTGGAAATGGTTCTTTTAATCTTCATATACAATCACCTCATTCAGTGCATTTCGGTTTGCGTTCACAATAATCGTATCGCCCGGCGTTTCTCCTGTCAGGCTGAAGGTTGTTGGGAGAATACTGCTGATTTCCCGCGTCTCAAACTTTTTCTCTTTCATATTCACAACCGTGACTGTTTGTGCATTCAATCCGGTGAAGAGTTCATAATTGGCTCTGCCACCGCTCGACAGATATTTCACAGTCAGGTTGTCGCCGCTGATATACTGCGCGGTTCCTTTTAGCACCAAACATGCGCGGTTGTTGCCTACACCGTCGCCTGTGAGATTGATGATACCTGTTTCGTTTTTCTGATTTTCCTCGCGGTATAGTACGGAAAACCGTTTCATTTTGCCGTGCTTATCCGCTTCAAAAACAATGATGTCGCCGAATTGTAAATCCCTTGCGTGGATACTGTTATTTGCGTTGGTGGAAAGATTGGTGATATTGTCTGCAAGGAACACACTTCCTTCCGCGCCGCCCGACATATAGTTTAGTTTATAGCCGCTCTCGCCGTCCGGCTGCACAGCAGGCGTTACATTGCGGACAACATAACACTTCACCGGTATATTTTGGTAACCGCTGTTCGCTGCCGCGCGGCGCAGTGCAACGGCTGCCATACCGTTAAGACCGACGTCATAAAAAACAACGTCTTTATAATTCGTCTGTCTTTCCAATTTGCCGCATTCACAGTCGTCCTCGTCAATAGCGGTTCCCGCCGCCGCATTTGGTATCGTAAACAACTGCGTGTTTTCCATACCGATACCGTCTAATGTAACACCCGAGCATATCGCCAACGTTGTAACAGTATGGACACGGACAAATCTACCCTGGTCTACATATAAATTCCCGGAAGGTTCCTGTGGGAACAGCAATTCAGAAATCTTGCCGCTGCTGTCCAGTTCATAGGCAATGATTTCCGTCTGTCCCTTGAGTCTTGCGCAAATTTCTGAAGATGTTACATTTTTTGTGCTGCTGCCGTCTATTTTCAGCTTATCCGAAAGTTCATAGATGACAGCGTCGCCCGTCGTAGTGAACAGTTTTACTTCCACTTTTTCCGAAAGAGAGGAATGTATGCCTGCTTCCAGCACGAATCCATAGTTTCTGGCGCTTTTCAGTTCCAAATCTACGATACTGCCGCTCCCGCTTATAAACCCAACTACGTTGTTGCCCAGCTTCACATTATACTGTTCACAAACGTCCTGCGTCAGATTTTTTGCATCCGCACCAAAGTATATGTCGTCAATCAAATAACGTTTTCCGCCAATGGTCACTTGTAAACGTCCGCCCTCAAAATTGATTTCGGATATCGCGCCCGATATCTGCGTGTCACAAAGCGCCATGGTCATTGACCTGCTGTTTTCATCTATGGAATAGGAAATGACGTCGCCGCTTTTCACATCGCCGAGTTCCGCCGGTTCGCCGTTTTTCGTCACAAAAATGGTGCCGCCGAGATGTTTTTCCGGCAGATTGACAGTGCCGCCGAATTTCAGTTCCAGCTTACCTGCTTCTGTGTCAAGACCACGTACCACATCATTTAACACTGCGTAAATCTCCACCACATTATAAAAACTGTTATTACCGGTTTTCACAAACGTGACGCTGCCTTCGACCGGTGCATTTTCAAAAAAGCTTAAATCATAGGGTACGCTCACACCGTTTTTGATGATAATGCTTTCCGGACTGATATCAATTCTGGTTTTCTTTCCATTGTTATCCGCCGTATAGTATAACACGCTGCCGTCCACCAAAAAACTGCCTTCCTCCAAAGAACAGGTCAGCGTTTCATTGCGTTTGGGATAGATAAGCACAATTTCGCCTGTGTTTTCATCGTCCTCGTCCCACTGATAATAAAACTCCACATTGTACCCCAGATACCGGTCTGCGCCGGAATCGCCGATACGGTATTCATTGTCGTCAATCTCCACATATCCGCTTGCCGCACGCTTTGCTGTGTAATAAACAGATGATATCGGGTTTGCCGTGAGCGTTCCTTCGCCCATTTTCAGCCCCAGTCTGCTGAGACCTTTCCGGTCGTCGTTCACACCGATTGTATTTTGTGTGCCAATCGTAGTATATTCCATCATGCCAATGTCAAACGCATTATAAAACAGGCGCGCCATGTCTCCGCGCGTGATAGATGCGCCGCTTACCGATATCCCTTTCAAAAATCCATATTGCCGCGCCACGTCCCAATATGCCGCCACTGAACCGCCTCTGGCGTTCGCCAGCTTATCATAGCCCATTGCGCGCAGCAGCATCACCAGCGCCTCGTCCACGCTTGTTTCATCATTTGGGCGGAACTCGCCGTTCGTATTGCCGATAATAATACCTGCCTGCATTGCCGCCGTGGTGAGCGCATAATAGTCACTGTAGATTGAAACATCCGTAAAATGCCGCTGACCGTCGCCGCTATATTGTTTGATGTTCATAAAATTTAATATGTATTTCACCGAGTCAATTCGCTCCACCGATTCCTCCGGTAAAAAGCTGTCTGTATTGTCGCTTTCCATAATACCAAGCGACCAAACTGCATCAATATAGAAACTGCCGCCGTCTTTCGCTGCTGAAACGGGAACCATCATCATACCAATCACAAGGGCAGCCGCTGTCAGCAACGCCATAAATTTTTTCCGGTTCATTTCTTTTCACCTCCTGCATTTCTACTGCTCCTGCGACACGTTGTTTTGCGCGTTCAACATCTGCATCGCATATTTCAGTGTTTCCGCACTTTGTATTGCCGTGGAAGCCTTGCTTCCCATCACAATCAGACCGTCCTCTGTCAGATAAATATCCGTATGCAGCAGTTCTCTCACAAGCCCTGTGCTGATATAGATTTTTCCGTTTTTCGCTTCAAAGGGCGAAACCGCACGCAATATCTGATTGTTGTCATAAATGTCGCGTTCATTTGCACGAATCTTAATTTTTGTTTCGCCATTATACAAAATAATCTGTCCTGCCGGATTGTTTTCACTTACCTTATAGCCGCAAAGCTGGGCGGCAAGTTTTGCTGAAATCATCACGGTTCCCGCCACTGTTTTATAGGGTGCGTCTACTGTGGTCGGATTGCCGTTAATATATGCTACAGTGCTGTCCACCTTCATAAATGTACAACCGTCCAACAGATAGGATTGGTCATCGCCGCGTACTACCGGAATTTTCGTGGGCTGGTCGTGGCTGAGATACCACAAATTCCCATCCGGTCCAAGCGTGCCGCCATCCGAAAAACTCAAATCGGTTTTCTTGTAGTCCAGCGTAACAGGGTCTAAAATCGTCAGATTCCCATTCAAACAGACATATGCATAGCCGGTTTTCGCGTCATAGTTGACACTGCCCGGCGACCATACATGAGAACCGTCGCCATAGGACGCGCTTTTATTAAAGACTTTATAGTCCAGCAGTTCCAGCGTTTCCATGTCCAGTTTGTAGATAAATCCGCCGCCGTTACTGTAACCGACCAACGTGTTGTCCGGCGCGACAGAAATACTTTCTACTGCTAAAATAGAGTTTACGCCCGGAATTTTCAAGTCTTTTTCCTGAATGACTTTGCGGGTTTTCATGTCAAAAATCAAAACCTTCGCCTGTGATTGGGTCGGAAAACTACCAAGTCCGCCCGACACAGTGGTGGTTAAATATAGCTTATCATCGTGATACGCTATGTCGATAAACGCCTGGTCTTTTACCAATCCTTCATAAACATCGCATTTATCCGTTTCCGGATCATAAATTGTCAGTGCACCGCCAAGGTATCCATAATCGGGAATCCCTCCCATTGCTACTTTATCTCCACAGGACTCCATCGCAAATGGACGGTCCATATGTGCGCCCGTGGACCCCCAAATACGCGGATTGTTATTGGGGTCATTGGGTGCGCTGGTTCGGTAGTATTTCTTTTTTGTGTCCAGAATATACAAAGTAGAGCCGGTATAATTTCCAAAATACATTTTGTCGCCCAACACCGTGGCGCCCTCCGGCTGTGCCATATGGAAAAGTTCTACTGCTCCCGTGTTAATGTCCATAGCTGCCGCTTTCGTTCCCATATATTCACCCACATAGTATCTGCCGTCCGGTCCGAAAATACCCAGTCTTGTTTCCGTTGCAACACCTTTGAGTGTGTCCTGATATTCTTTCATTTTCTGCGTCTGAAAATTCATGACATAAAGCCCGCCGGAATACTGTGAGGTGACATAGGACAGTCCAGGAAAATCCGGATCGTCCAGTTCAATCAACCCATGAACTGTTGCCGCCCCTCGCAGGTAAGACCCCCAGTTCAAACCGGTCAGTTCCGTGATAGTCATGTCGCTGAGCTGTAATGCCGCGATACATTTTCCGTTGGCAAAATAGACTTTACCGTCTATCAGCGGCGATGTTACCGTTCCGAGCCAATTTGCTTTTAACTTTTCCGACCATGTTTTGTTTTCCAAATCATAGCACTGAATATCTCCGCCGTCTCCGACACAGATTGCGTATTTATCTCTGATATAGAGCGATGTTTTGTTGTTGGTTGTAATACCGTTTTCCGGGAACGGAATGAGCGTTGATTGGCGCGTAGCAGGGTCAAACTCATAAAGCTGCGTATCATTGGAACAGGCATAATATAACTTATTCTTATAAGCTGCAAGATTATAAACATACTGTTCGCCCGATTTCACATTGCCATAGTCCGTCATAGCGCCTGTTTCGCCGTCAATTTTGATAATCTTTGCATTGGTAAAAGTACCCAGCCAGACATTGTCGTCATCGTCAATTGTCATGGCAATTACCGCGCTTTCACCAAACGGACTGCCCAAATCGGTCAGCGTTTTGGTCTGGGGGGAATATTTATAGACATGGCATTTATAATAGGTGCCAAACCACACATTTCCTTTGCTGTCCGTTTCCATCTGCCACGCGGTTGAGCCTTGCCCTTTCAGGTCAAATTCCGCAATCCGTTTTCCCTGCACCAAATCCACCACACTAAGCACGGAGCAAGGCGAACCTGCAACCACCGACAGCGCAATCGGACGCCCGTCCTGAACGGTAGTCGCACAGCGCACAACATTGGTACTATATAAAATGGGGTCAAATTTTTGTTCACTCCCAAAACGAATGTCGTCCATAGAGAGATTGTCTGCGGCAAACGCCGCCGGTGTTATCGCGGCAAGAAGAACGAATACTGTACACAAAAGGGCGATTCGTTTTTTCATCATCACTCACCGTTTCCTTTCTTTTTCGTCACTGTTTCTGTTAAAACTGCCTTTTACTCACTGCGCGTCATACCGTTTCTGCGCCGCATTATAGATTTCTACAATTTTGCCGCATCCAAGTCCGTCCGCTTTCGCTACCCATTCGCTCCAAGCTGCGTCGCCGGTCTTATCGGAAAGAATGTAGTTTGTTGAAAATTCCTTGCAGGCAGTCATTAAATTGGTCTGATATTTCGTGATTTCATTTTGTTCTTCCTCAGTAAACAGCGGAATTGGGTCTTCCGGTTCCATTCTGCCTTCCTGTGTAAAATAATCCTGTGCCTCCTGCTCCCGTTCGGAGAACTGGAAGTAGCTGGAACGGCGGTCAAATCCTCTGTACATGCCTTCGATATACAGCCCATATTTTTCTTCGAGTTCCGTAATTTCAATTTTTTGTCCGCTCTCAAAACCAACATAGTCTGCAACGCCTTTGTCGTTGATGTTATAAGTTTCTCCCGGGACGCCCATGGAAACAAATGCACGACCTGCGTCAGAATAGAAGAAATCTACCAGTTTGCAGGCGAGTTTGGTGTTTTTGCCATTTGAAACGGTGATGGGGAAGAACACTTTCGGCAGTGTTGCAACAGTCTGTTTCGGACCAATGGGGTTTCCGTAGCGCAAATCATAGGTCGGAACGCTTTCCGCCGTCTGCGCTTTGAACATATCCAGTCTACCAATCCAGTCCCATGTGACAAAGCTGACGTTTTCCTGTGTCATTCTGGTTGTCCACTGTGCTTGTGTGAGCGTTAAAAATTCAGAGTCAATCAAACCTTCGTCATAGAGTTTTTTGAGATAGTCCAGTTCATCTTTATATTCCGGACTGGTGATGCTGCTCTTCCAGATTTTTTCGTCCTCGTTATAGTAAGCCGCCTTGGAAACATCAATGCCCCAGCTTGTCGCAAGTTTTTCAAAGATACCGTCGCCGTTTTTAGAGGTGAACGGATGGGAATCCGGATAAATTTCTTTCAGCTTTTTCAGCGCCTGATAAAACTCCTCAGGACTGTTCCACATTTCAATTCCATGTTTGTCAAAAATGTCTTTCCGATAGAGCACGCCATGGTTGACGTCGCGGTTTATGTCATAGCCATGCATTGCATATAATTTGCCGTCCCCTGCCTGATAGGATTTGAATACCCAATCATTTTCCGGATTATCCTTGAAAATTTTCTTGAAGTTTGGCATAACGTCTAAATTGTCATCCACCGATGCCAACGCTCCCTGCACACCATAGTCGTTGATTTCCGTCATGGTTGCAATGCCTGAACCGATAATATCCGGCAGGTTTTTGGATGCAAACAAAACCTTCACTTTGTCGTTCACTGTGGACAACGGATATACTTCGAGCTGCACGTTCACGCCTGTGATGCTGCGCAGCGCCTGCATAGCATATTTGTCGTTCAATCCTTCCACACTGGAAGCAACTATCCATGTAATTTTGGTGTTTTTGTTGTCCAGCGGCATTTCCAAGCCGCCCAAATCACCGAGCGCTGCAACGTCAATATCGCTTATTTGTTCTCCCGCCGGTTTCTGTCCGCAGCCTGTTAGTATGGAAGCAAAAATTGCTACCGCCAATGTTACCATCCAAAACTTTTTCACAAAAATTCCTCCTTTAATCTTTCTTTCCGATATCATTTATTTTTTCGCAGGTCCGTCACTGCCTGCGTACCACCGTAGAATTAGCCTTTGACTGCTCCCATGGTCAGTCCTTTTACAAAATATTTCTGTAAGTAGGGATAAAATATCAAAAACGGTAAAATAGAGACAAACATCGTTGCATTTTTCAGCGCCTCCGGCGTGATTTGACCGCTTGCAATGGAATTGGGATTGGAATTGGTGTCCTCCATCAACATATCGCGCAAAATAACCGGCAGCGGTAATTTTTCATAAGATGTGATATAGATGGACGGCAGCAAATAGCTGTTCCATTGTCCCATTGCATAGAACAAAGCAATGGTTGCAAGCGCTGATGTGGAAAGCGGAATGTATATTTTCGTTAAAATTTTCAGTTCATTCGCGCCGTCTATAATTGCCGCTTCATGCAGTTCTGCCGGAACACCTTCAAAAAAGTTGCGCAGCAAAATAGCGTCAAACGTCCATATGATGTTTGGAATGATAAGGCTCCACATGGAGTCCAGCAGTCCTGTTCCCTGCACCACCAAAAAAGTCGGAATCAATCCGCCGGTAAAATATAATGTGATGGTAATCAGGACGGTAATGGGTTTGCGCAGCACAAAGTTTTTTCGGGAAAGCGGGTAAACAAACACAATCGTCATTGCCATGCAGCACAGCGTACCAATCGCAGTATATACCACCGAATTGGAATAGGCACGCAGGATTTTAGACGTCCCGAAAATCTGTTTATACGCAGCAAAATTAAATCCTTTCGGATATAGCGTTACGGTTCCGCTATTAATCATCTCTGTGGAACTGAGCGAAATACACAGCACATACCACAGCGGATAAATTGTGATGAAAAGAACCGCTAACAAAATCAAAAAATTGACACAATCAAAAACCGTTATTTTTCGTTTCATTCTTCTCATCTCCTTACCACAAACTCGTATCATTCATTTTCTTACTCACATAATTCGTGACTGTGACAACAATCAACGAAACCATTGCTTCAAAGAATCCGACCGCGGTGGAATAACTATAGTTGTTCTCCACGATACCTTTCCGATAGGTAAACGTTGAAAAAATGTCGGATACGGAATAGGTCGCCGGATTGTATAACAACAGCATTTTATCCTGCGCCGCTTTAAAGATATTTCCCGAATTCAGAATAAACATAATGGTAATGATGGGCATTAAACTTGGCAGCACAATATACCAGATTTTTTTCAGTCTCCCGCATCCGTCTATTTCCGCCGCTTCCAGCAGGCTGGCGTCAAGACTGGTCAGCGCCGCCAGATAAATCACTGCGTTATATCCTGTTTGCTGCCAAATGCCGGACGATATGTAGATGGTTCTGAACCATTCCGGTTTTGTCATAAAATAAATCGGTTCCCCGCCGCAAGCTTTTATGATGGTGTTGATGATGCCGGTGCTGGGCGAAAGAAAATCAATCACCATGGAACAGACAACGACTGTTGATAAAAACGAGGGGAGAAACGTGACCGTCTGCACCAGTTTTTTAAATGATTTTAGCCGCATCTCATTCAGCAAAATCGCTAAAATAATCGGAAACGGGAACGACCAAAGCAAACTGTAGACCCCTATTAGCAAGGTGTTTTTAAAGAGCAGAAAAAAGTCTCCGGAGGAGAAAAATTCCTGAAAATATTTCAGCCCTGCCCATGGACTTCCGTGAATTCCTGTATAAATACCATAATCCTTAAACGCAATAATCAAACCATACATTGGCAAATATCTGTAAATCAAATAAAATATCACGCCCGGCAGTACCAGCAGCACCAACTGCCAATCACGCCGCAGTCCGTGAAAAAATTCTCTGCATTTCGTCATTGTTTTTTCCTATCCTTTCCGCTCTTGCAGCTTATTTATCGTTTTCTGTCCCTGATTTTCTTATTTTGTCATGTGCACAGCATAACTTCGGCTGATTTCCAGTTCGGGTGATTCTCCGCCTTGAATACGCACAATGTCGTCCGCAAGCCGCTGCGTTACCACTTTTCTTCTGTCATACGTTGGACCGCCCATGTGTGGAATGGGATATACATTTTGCATACTGCGCAAAGGATGTTCCGGCGGCAAAGGTTCCTGTTCATAAACATCTAAAACTGCCCGAAACCGACCTTTTTTCAATTCTTTCACAAGCGCCGCTTCGTCAATCACACCACCCCTTGCCGTGTTTATCAGCACTGCGCCGTCCTGAATGCTTTGCAGCAGCGGTTCATCAATCATGTGATAGGTTTTTTCCGTCAGCGCGGAATGAATGGATATGACTTTGCAGGTTGCAAAAATTTCTGCGAGAGACGCTTTTTCCATGTGGTTCTTCTTTAGCTCTGCTTCGTCCAGATGGGAAGAATAGACTTTTATCTTGGGTGAAAACGGTTGCAGCATTCTCACAAAATGTTTGGTAATCATTCCATAGCTGACTAGTCCGACCGTCTGACCGAGCAATCCCTCCCACAAAGAATCTTCCGCCCGCCAGCCGCCGTCTCTTGTGACCGCAAGATAATCCGGTATCCGCCGCAACGCGGTTAGTGCATAGGCTATGCAAGCTTCCGCCACTGACTCCGCATATATTTCATTGCCGCTCAGCACCCGAATCCCTTTTTCATAGACATAGTCATCTACAATAGCTGCCACTGAACCGCCTACATGGGCAATGATTTTTAACGTATCGTTTCCTGCAAGCACGTGTTCTGTCAATTTTGGCGTTCCCCAGCCTGTGAGGACAACGTCTTTTCCCATTAACAGCGTTTTCAATTCCGCTTCGGAATAATTCTCTGTTCCTTCGTTATAGGTCACGTCAAACAGCTTTTCCAGACGTTCACGCACCTCATATGGAACAAAGCTGTCTTTAATAGGACCATTTGGTATCGTAATCAATAATTTCAGCATAACTTCACCCCTCACTACAGGTTTGACCCTCTCTCCAATTCACCGTCCTAATTTTATACTTTCAACAAAAATCTCCCATATATTTCTTGTAATTTACTTATTATTCATAAACTAACTATTTAGTTAATTTATGTCAAAAAAATTTTTTCCTTCTCTTTATTTCCCAGGAAAACATTTTTTCTTCATGATATGACGTCATACAGTTTATCCTGATGTTATATCATGAACAAATCATTCTGTTTTCCCGGCATATATCTTTCCTTTTGTGTATATATCCGTTTTATTATTTACACAATTTTACCATAACGCATCACGGATTTTCCTCATCCATTACGCAGATAGTTTAAAATAGATTCCGTTACAAACTTCATCCGCTTCTTTCTATTCTCTTCTTCTGACAAATCAATATGTAATACCTGAGACAGCGTATAGATATTAGAAAAATAGGAAAACGAACCGGTTATCAAGGAAATCAAGACCTGTGTTTCATCAACGCTTTCGTTGAACACACCTTCGCTTTTTCCCGCTTCTACAACTTTTTTCAGCGCCCGGAGCATAGGGTCTTTGACGCGCAGCGAACCGCTTGCGGCAATATATTTCCCTTGATTCAAGTTCTCGTGCATAATCAATTTCACAAAGTTGGGATTGTCCTTTAGAAATTCAAAATAGCACTGCACAATCATTGCAACGCTTTCTTCATACCCCAACTCTTTTGAAATAATGACTTGCTCCACTTCCGACAATTTAGAATAGGTATTATAAATCACCACTTCATACAACTTTTCTTTGTTTCCAAAATATTGATAAATAAGGCTTTTGTTATACCCTGATGCGAGCGCAATCGTGTCTATTCTTGCACCGGAAAGACCATTGTTTGCAAATTCGTCCTCCGCCGCTTTCAGAATTTTTGCTTTTGCAACCGCACTGTTGCGCACTCGTCTGCGCGTTTGACTGCCTGCTTCTGTCCTGATTATATTTCCTTCCATAAAACATCACTTCCTATCATTTTCATTCTTTTTGTCTACACAAATTTATCACTCTTATTAAAAAAACAATCTATGATTCCCAAAAATTTATTCAGAAATCACAAACTAACCATTTAGTTATATTGTGGTGAAAAAATAAGTGGTTCTCCTTCTGCAACATCATTTTGCTGGATACCACCCACTGCTCTGAACATGTCTGCCTATGTTTTTTTACACTATCCTATTTGAATCCATCTCTTGTTCCTAATTATAGCAGCCCGCATAAAATTTGTCAAGTTTTTTATTGATTCTTGGTATAAATGCTGATATACCAGGTTCTTTTTTAGGCAATATTACAAACTATTACGGGATAAAGCGCTCTTTCCTGCCGGACGCTATTTAAAATATCTGATAACAAGACAAACGGCTGGATTTTATAAAATCCA
>JAAWTG010000062.1 GCA_022801925.1 Clostridia bacterium
GCTTCTTTTTTCTCCAAATCCACTTCCGCCCGTTTCACGGATTTCAGTTCCTCCAGTGCATTTTTCACCCTTGCAGAGCAATGTCCGCAGGACATTCCTTCTACATGAATCGTCATCGTTTCCTGTTTTCCAAACATCATTTATGCTCCTTTCCGGTTGTTTCTTAATTATTATAATGAAAATTGTTCAAATACATACGCATTTTCTCAAATGTTCCTTCTCCTACGACCTCCGCAATCCGTTTCGCGTCCCTCCGTGCTTCCTCCGTCGCCACTTCAAATATATCCTCCAGCAATGACCGAATGATGTCCTCTTTTTTCCAAAATGATTGCGCCATACAGATTCCTTTTGGCGTCAAAAAAACAGATGCATATCGTTCTTGCTCCGCCAGTCCCTGTGACACCAGAATACGGATTGCTTTGTTCACACTTGGTTTGCTGACGCCAAGCTCTGCCGCAACATCAACAGACCGCACACCCGCGCCCTGTCCCAACATATAAATCACACGCAAATATTCTTTTGCCGCTGGGGATAATTCCGCCATAGTTCCACCATCTTTCATTGGATTTGGAATATTTTTTTCTGTCACGCCCACTGGTAAAGCAAACAAAAGTCGAATATGCCTAACCGGCGGCTGTGTCAAGCCGACAACAATCTGGATAAATCAAAGTCAAATATACTTGCATCATGCAGGCACCGCATGAGATTCGTTTTTGTTTGTCTACAGCAAAAACCGCCCAAAGCACATGCTCCGGGCGGCATTTTTTCTGTTTCCTACAGGATTGCCATTTCTGTTTCTTTATCAAACAGATGCATTTTATCCATATCCAGTGTTACTTTGATATCGTCATGTGCCTGCGCTGTTGTACGCGGATTCACACGTGCAATAAAGTCAACACCGTCAATTTTCAGATACAAATAGGTTTCTGCACCCATTGCTTCTGTTACTTCAACATGCGCGTCCACAATAGACTCTGTCAAAGTTGTCATGTAAACTTCTTCGTCATGTACGTTTTCAGGACGAATACCGAATTTCACTTCTTTGCCAACATAACCGGAGTCTTCAATTTTCTTCGCTTTGCCTTCCGGCACTTTAATGGAGTTGCTGCCGAATTCCACATAAAGACCACCGTCTTTTTTGGTAACAACAGCGTCTACAAAGTTCATAACCGGGCTGCCAATGAAGCCGGCAACAAAGATGTTAACCGGATTTTCATACAGCGTTTGCGGAGAAGCAACCTGCTGAATGACACCGTCTTTCATACATACAATCTGCGTACCCATTGTCATAGCTTCTACCTGGTCATGGGTTACATAGATGAATGTTGTCTGCAGACGATGATGCAGTTTGTTGATTTCTGTTCTCATCTGCGCTCTGAGTTTTGCATCCAAGTTGGACAGCGGTTCGTCCATCAAGAATACTTTCGGTTCACGCACGATTGCACGTCCCAGCGCAACACGCTGACGCTGACCACCGGAGAGCGCCTTCGGCTTTCTGTCAAGCAGATGGTCAATATCCAGAATCTTAGCAGCTTCTGTTACACGTCTCTTGATTTCGTCCTTCGGCGTTTTTCTCAGTTTCAGACCGAACGCCATATTTTCAAATACTGTCATATGCGGATACAGAGCATAGTTCTGGAACACCATTGCGATATCTCTGTCTTTCGGCGCAACATCGTTTACCAATTTGTCGTCGATATACAGTTCTCCTTCGCTGATTTCTTCCAGACCAGCAATCATTCTGAGCGTTGTCGATTTACCACAGCCGGAAGGTCCGAGCAGTATGATAAAATCTTTGTCGGCAATGTCGAGGTTAAAATCTTTTACCGCTTCTACCCCGCCAGCATACCGTTTGTAAATGCCTTTGAGTTTTAAACTTGCCATGAAAAGTCCTCCCTATCTCATCTATTTTTTCAGTAAACTCATCATTTGCTGAAGTTCCCTTGAACTACTTTATATATATCATACCATTATTTCAGGGTTTTGCAAATAGGCAAAATGTTTGAAATAACTTATCATGAATTAGCAACATTGCATAAATCATTGTCAATATTTCTCATTGTTAACGAAATTCTCCCTTTTTTAACGTCAATATCAACAATTTTCACTGTCACCACATCCCCGATTGATAGAATATCCATAGGATGTTTAATAAATCTACTTGAAATTTGTGATATGTGCACAAGCCCATCCTGATGGACGCCAATGTCCACAAACGCACCGAAATCCGTGATGTTACGCACGGTTCCACGCATCACCATTCCCGCTTTTAATTGTTCCATGGAAAGCACATCCGTCCGCAAAACAGGTTCCGGCAGTTCATCACGCGGGTCTCTGCCCGGTTTGAGCAGTTCCTCTATCATGTCCTGCACGGTGGGCAGTCCCACACCATGCTGCGCCGCAATAGCGGACAAATCTATTTTTTCTGCTTTTTTCTTGAGGTCGCCGATTTTTTGTTCTTTGACGTCCTCCAACGTATAGCCGCAGGTGCGAATCAATTCTTCCGCCAAGGCATAGGATTCCGGGTGTACTGCTGTGTTGTCCAAAATATTTTTTCCGTCCAGAATACGCAGAAAACCCGCGCATTGTTCAAATGCTTTGCTGCCCAGTTTCTTCACTTTTTTCAGCTGTGCGCGGCTGGTAAATTTTCCTTCCTCCTCACGGTAGGCAACAATGTTTTTCGCAATGCCGCTGTTAATGCCCGATACATAGGAAAGCAGCGGCGCCGACGCCGTGTTGACGTCCACACCCACATTGTTCACGCAAGCCTCCACCACGCCGCCCAGCGCTTCTCCCAAGCGTTTTTGGTTCATATCATGCTGATATTGTCCCACGCCGATTGCTTTGGGGTCAATTTTCACCAACTCCGCCAACGGGTCTTCCAGCCGTCTGGCAATAGACACCGCGCTGCGCAGCGCCACATCATATTCCGGAAATTCCTCTGCCGCCAGTTCCGATGCAGAATAAACCGATGCGCCCGCCTCGCTGACAATGACATATTTCACGTCCCGCGACGCTTCGCGAATCACTTCTGCCGCAAATAACTCCGTCTCGCGCGACGCCGTCCCGTTTCCAATCGAAATGATGTCCACCGCATTTTTCTCAATGACGTCCAGCAATACTTTTTTCGCTTTTTGTTTGTCATGGTGTTCCAATGTGCAATAAACAATACCTGTATCCAAAACCTTTCCCGTCTCGTCTACCACCGCCATTTTGCACCCTGTGCGGAAGCCCGGGTCCAGCCCCATCACCACGCGTTTGCGAATGGGCGGCTGGAGCAGCAATTGTTTCAAGTTTTCGGAAAACAAGTGAATTGCTTTTTCTCCCGCTTCGTCCGTCAAGATGTTTCGCACTTCGTTTTCAATGGACGGCGCAATCAGCCGGTCATAGGCGTCGCAGACCGCCGCGCCGACATATTCCGCCGCCGGTGCGGACGGTTCGCTTATCATGTCGCGTTGCAGTGCCGCTTTGAGTTCCTCCGCGTCCACTTCCAATTTGACATGCAAAATTTCCTCTTTTTCCCCACGGTTAATCGCCAGCACGCGGTGGTTCGCTATTTTTGCCACCGGCTCGCTGAAATCATAGTAGTTGGTGTAAACGCTCTCTTTTTCCGCGTCCGCCGCTTTGACAGAAAGCATACCGGTCTGCAAGGTTTTGCTGCGGATAAATTTTCGGTATTTTGCGTTGTCGGACACCTGTTCCGCAATGATGTCCATAGCGCCCGCAAGCGCCTGCTGCGCGTCCTCTACGCCTTTTTCCGCGTCTATGTAACCTGCCGCGGCAGCTTCCACGTCCTCCTCTTTCCGCTGCGCCAAAAGCAGTTCCGCCAGCGGTTCCAGCCCTTTTTCTTTTGCCATCATCGCGCGCGTACGGCGTTTGGGCTTATAGGGTCGGTAGATATCCTCGATTTCCTGCAATGTTTTCGCCTGTACCAATTTCACGCGCAGTTCCTCTGTCATTTTATCCTGCTCGGTAATCAGCCTGATAACGTCCTCCCGCCGCTGCTCCAAATTCCGTAAATATTCCAGTCGGTCATGCAGTTTACGCAAAATCGTGTCATCCAAACTTCCCGTTGCTTCCTTACGATAGCGGGCAATGAACGGAATGGTGTTGCCGTCGTCAATCAGCTCCACCGCCGCGCGCACCTGTCCTTCCCGTATGCCCAGTTCCTCCGCCAATTGTTTTATCATATCCATTGTATCCCGCTCCTTATTTTAATTCCAATATTGTCACGCCGCTGTCGCCTTCGCCATAGTTGCCCAAACGGTAACTTTTCACAAATTTGTTGCGGCGCAGATATTCATGAATGCCCGCCCGCAGTGCGCCTGTACCTTTTCCGTGAATGATGGAAACTGCGTGCAGCGACGCCAACACAGCGTCGTCTATAAATTTGTCAATTTGAATCGTTGCTTCGTCCACCGTCTGTCCGCGCACGTCTACCTCCGCGCCCACTTTCATGGTTTTTCCGACACTGCGCGTTGCAGACGCTTTTCTCCCTGCCGATTTATCCGTTTTACGCCGCACCGCTTCAAGGTCGCTGAGTTTTGCATCCACTTTCATCATACCCACTTGAACTTTGCATATGCCTTTGCTGTTTGGCAACGTCAGCACTTCGCCCTCCTCCTGCAGTGACAACACGCGCACCGGCATACCCAGCGTCACATCGCCGGATTTTAATGTCATATGCGGCTTTTTCTTGACTGCCGCGCCGCCAGAAACCGCGTCCTCTTTGTCACGCACGTCCTGCCGCAATTGTTCCAGCTTGCGCAGCGCCTCTTTTTCCTGCACCTGCGCGGACAACTGATGCGCTTCTTTGAGAATCTGTTTCATTTCCTGTTTTGCCTGTGCCACCAGTTCTTTTGCTTCCGCACGCGCTTTTTCCATCAATTTTTCGCGTTTTTCCTGTACATTATTCTTTTGGCTGCGCGCTTCCGCCAATTCCCGCTTCGCTTGTTCCATCAGCTTTTGCGCTTCATAGAGTTGTTCCTCCGCTTTGACCCGTTTAAGTTCCAACTCTCCTACCACGTCCTCAAAACGGACGTTTTCACTGCTGAGCCGCTGCGCCGCCAATGAAATGATATCCTCCTGCAACCCTAACCGTTTAGAAATTGCAAACGCATTACTTTTACCAGGAATCCCAATCAGCAGCCGGTAAGTCGGCTGCAATGTCGCAACGTCAAATTCACAGGAAGCGTTTTCTACACCGTCTGTCGAGAGCGCATAAAGTTTGAGTTCGCTGTAGTGCGTCGTCGCAACCGCTTTGCCTCCCATTTGGCGGACATATTCTAAAATTTCAATTGCCAACGCCGCACCTTCGTCCGGGTCTGTACCCGCGCCCAATTCGTCAAACAACACCAACGTACCGCTGCCGGTATCTTTTAATATCTCCACAATATTCACCATATGGGAAGAAAATGTACTGAGACTTTGCTCAATGCTCTGTTCATCGCCAATATCGGCAAACACCTGCCGGTAAACCGGCATTTCACTGCCCAGTTCCGCCGGAATTTGAATGCCCGATTGTGTCAGCAGTGCAAACAGTCCTACCGTTTTCAACGTAACCGTTTTTCCGCCCGTATTAGGTCCTGTTACCACCAGCGTATCAAATTCGTTGCCGAGATGAATGTTAATCGGCACCACTTTTTCTCTGTCAATCAGCGGATGCCGTCCCTTGCGAATGTTTAAATGTCCTTCTTTGCTAAGTTTCGGTGCTTCACAGCGATGTTGCAGGCAAAATTTCGCTTTGGCAAACCACAAATCCAATGTGATGAGGATATCATAATCTAGCGCTATCGCCTCTGCACATTCCGCCACTTTGGCGGACAGTTCCATGATAATACGCTCCACCTCATGTTCTTCCTGCGCCGCGAGTTCCCGAATTTGGTTGTTTGCCTGCACCACTGCCATGGGCTCAATGAACACTGTTGCCCCCGTAGAGGAACTGTCATGCAAAATGCCCGGCACATCTGCTTTGTGTTCACTTTTCACCGGAATCACATAGCGATCCCCCCGCATTGTCACAATCGCGTCCTGCAAATACTTGGCGTGCTTCGGCGAATGAATAATATTGTTCAAAATATCTCTGATTTTCCCATGCAAAATATTTTTCCGGCGGCGTATGCTGTGCAGTTCACTGCTTGCCGTATCCGCCAAATCCTCTTCACTCGCTACTGCGTCATTGATTTCCCGCCGCAGAGCCGCATTGGAAATAAGCAGAGAACCCAAGTTTCCCAAAATGTCCAGTTCCGCTTCCTCACCGGTATATTTACGCATTCGCTCCGCCGTTCCAAACAAACTGGCTACCTGAAGCAGTTCCCGCAAATGCAGCATACCGCCCGCTTCCGCGCGCCGTGCCGCGTTTTTTACTTCGCCCACCGGCGACAGCGGCGGCGCCCCCTGCCGTTGTATCATTTGCACTGCCTGAGAGGTTTCCGCCAGCATTTGTTCCACTTCATGAAACTCTGGCGACGGACGCATTTCCAGAATCCGTTTCTTGGTTTCCTCACTGGCTGCCAAATCCGCAATCATCTGTAAAATTTTATCATATTCTAATAGTCTGCATACTTTCTCCGTCATGACTTTTTTGTGTTCCTCCGTTTTTTCATATCTCATTCAAACTGACTTTAAATCATATAATATAGTCACTCTGCATATATTATATCATATCCTACCGTTTTTTGGCAATGGCTGTCCCCATTTTTGCCAAATTTTTTTCCAGTTTTTCCAAAAACATTTTTTATACAAAACCTACCTTGCCGCTATATTTTCTTATGTCGTGTCAAATCTGGGGTTTGAAACGCCTTCTATTTTATTCCAACAATTCATTCATAGTTATCCACATTTTGCGAATTATCCACGCTCTATCCCTGAAAACAATGTGGATAACTTCACCTTTTACCCATTTTTCGCTCTTTTTTTGTGGATAACTCTGTGGAAATGTGGGTAACTTCATAATTTATTATTTCCACATTGTATTTTTTTCATTTCCTTTTTCTGTAAAAATTTACCGCACAACTTTCTCAAACTTTTGATAAACAACAGCTTATATTCTCTTTTTTATCATTCATTTCATAAATTATCGACAAATGTATGCATGGCATAAAAACAAAGCCTAACCCGCTATAAAAGGTTAGACTCTGTTTGTTTTCAGTTTTCAGTTTTCAGTTTCGCGCAGTCTGTCAACAATACTCTGCTTCTCCACGGTAGAAAGCACCGGCAGCGGCAGCAAAAATCCTATCACAAGCAGTATAGGAATTATGACAAGCAGCGGCAAAAGCGTAAATTGATATGAGAAAAACCAAATATTTTTTGCTATCGTACCGCCAATCAACGCCGATGCTGCAATGCTGAGCGCAAGCGATACCACGCCCGCGCCGGCAGTGTACAGAAGTCCTTCGGTGACGAGCATTTTCCGAAGCTGCCCCTGCGTCATACCGATGGATTGCAGCATTGCAAACTCGCGTTTTCTTGTCAAAATGCTTGTCAGCACAGAATTCATAAAATTCAGCACACCAATGAGTCCTATAATAAGGCTCAGCACGCCGCCGACAATCAGTACCGTATTTCGCAGTCCTTCAAATTCATTTGCTTTTGTCTGCTTTGACGAGTACGCCATAACAGGTTCCACACTCTCGGTATAATTCTGCAAAAATGCGTCCATCGCCGCTTCGGAACCGTCCAAAACATCATATACATACATCATTGTACCCGGATTGCAAACCATTGTTTTATAGACCTCGGCAGGCAGATAATAGGAATAATTATATACGGTACGGCAGGAATTTGTGAAGGTATTTATTGCAACCTTTGCCATCACCTCATATTGATATTCGGTATATTCATTGTCACCCGCGCCGTCACCGTATCCCTTATAATTGCACAGCGTCACCGTATCGCCTATATTGTAATGTGAAGTTGCCCATATAGGATTGTGATTGTCGTCCGTCTCTACACCCTCTAAGATATATTTGCCCGTTTTTAGCTTTTCGTAGTCAATTTCCCCTTCCAGCACTTTTAAATTGCCCAGCGGAAAATCCTCCAATCCATATACCGCGCTAAAATAGTTGCCGTTATCATCTTTGTTTGCGGAAAGATACTGTATATCTCTGCCGCTTGGCTTCACCCGAAAGCGTTCTGCGTCGCCGATATCGGCAAAAAACCGTCCGCCTTCCGCAAACCCGCTTTGTGATTCCACTGCGGCAATCAGCGTTTCGGTGACTGTATCCGTGTCGCCGCTGTAGTGATAGCTGACAAGATTGGCGTGCGAAACCAAATAATCCGTTTCTACAAAACTAGATAAATATTTATCCATATCAAAGCCGAGACTCAGCGTATAGATTGTGTTAAACAGCACCAGCGACAACGCCATTGACACCACAACAAGCGCTGTGCGTTTTTTGTTTCTGCCCAAATTTGCCGCCGCCATACCGCTGATTTTGGCGCCGCCGCGCGATTTTCGTTTCTTCTTTTTTGTGTTTGTATTGTCGGTATACCGCACCGCCTCAACGGGTGACACACTCGCCGCAATGCGTCCCGGTTTCGCTGTGCTTATCGCCACCGTAACAACCGCAAACAACGCGCTTCCTATAAAAATGACAGGGTTTGCACTTGTTGTAAAGGTGGCGCCTGCATAGGCGCTGTTATTCATAATGAGCGGCACAATCGCCGTCCCTATAAAATATCCCGCGATAAGCCCTATCGGAATGCCGATACACGACAACAGGAATGCCTGGCGGCGAATCATTTTTTTGATCTGTTTTCCTGTTGTGCCGATTGTTTTTAAAAGTCCGTAAAAACGAATATCTTTCACAACGGAAATTTGAAAAATATTATAAATAATTAGATACCCTGTCAATATGATAAGCGCAATCGCCACCAGTGCACCCGCTACAGTCGACAGGTCCAAATCGAAGTTGCTCGATATATATGACCAATTCACATTTGATGCAATGAAATTCGGCGCGTTTTCGTCCATCGAATAACCGCTTTCGGTTATAATACGTTCCAACTTACTTTCCAAACCAAACGAATTATGAAACATAACATAGCTGTTAATAGTACCCGTCACTTCAAAGCTTTCCTGGTAATTATTGTAAAGTTCATCTATATGCGCGTCCATATATGCCTTTGAAACGACCATAATAGATGCCATTTCAAAGGTTGGGTCAGCCTCCCACCACCCCGAGAGCACAAAATCGCGTTCAACAATTTCACCGCCGTGAATTTTCATTTGAAAGGTCACAGGCACGCCCACTTCTTCGGGAAGTCCAAGCATTTTCATTGCCCTTGTATCCATGATAATCTCATTTTCTTTTTCGGGTTTGTGACCGTGCGTGGGAACGCAAAATCCAAGTTCCATGCCAACGTCGTTCATATAATAAATTTCCGCGTGGCGTTTTAACAGCGCGTCGCTTATCACCTCGTCGCAAACGATTCTGTTATAGGAAATTCTGTCAATGAGTTCGTGGTCTTTTATTGCGTCATATTGTTCGTCCGTTATATATTTTAAATACGCCATGCCGTCGCCGCCCGCCTGACGCATCGTCTGTCTCTGTATGTTTTCAATCATGCCGCTGCCGATTGTAAAAAGCGCCGTAAACAGGATTGCCGTAAGCGCAATCGCCATAGCTGCGATGATATTTCTTGATGCATTCGCCCTAAAACTTTTGCCCGCAAGCCCGCGGATTGCTTTTTTGCTGTTCACATTAAACATGCCGACCACCTACGATTCTTCCGTCCTCAATGCGGATAATCCTGTCCGCCATTTGCGCGATTTCCTCATTATGCGTAATCATTAAGGTGGTTTGGGAAAATTGTTCGCTTGTCACTTTCAGCAGTCCCATCACGTCAAGGCTTGTTTTGCTGTCGAGATTTCCCGTTGGTTCATCTGCAAGAATAATCGCCGGTTTTGATGCAAGCGCGCGTGCAATTGCCACCCTCTGCTGCTGTCCGCCCGAAAGCTGGCTGGGCAGGCGATCTTTCTTGTGCGACAGTCCGAGCGTTTCAACAATGCTGTCAATATGCTTTTTGTCCGGCTTGTTTCCGTCCAGTTCAATGGGCAAAACAATATTTTCATAAACATTTAAGACCGGCACAAGATTATAACTTTGAAAAACAAATCCAATTTTGCGCCGACGGAAAATGGTCAGCGCTTCATCTTTCAGCGCAAATATATTTTTGCCGTCCACTTCCACGGCGCCGCTTGTCGGGCGGTCAAGCCCGCCAAGCATATGCAGCAGCGTTGATTTTCCGCTGCCCGACGTGCCGACAATGGCGGCAAATTCTCCGTCCGCAACCGATAAATTCACGCCGTCAAGCGCTTTTACAACCGTGTCGCCCGACCCATAATACTTTTTTAAATCTGTTGTTTTTAAAATATCCATAGTGATGACCTCCAAAAAAAATAGTGTACATGTTCCCTATGTACACTATCCTAGCATATCATTCTTTCCAAATACTTTCCGGCTTCTTACAGTTTTGAAAGATTTCATTTTTTCGGCAAGAACACGGAAAAAACCGAACCTTCCCCAAGTTTTGAGGAAACGCGGATATAGCCGCCCTCTTTTGCAAGAATCTGTCTTGCGAGATATAGCCCTATGCCAACGCCTTTTTCCTCCTGCACCTCTTCAGCGCGGTAAAACCGCGTAAAAATTTTTGCCGTATCCGCTTCTGAAATACCCTTGCCTGTATCCGCCACATCAATCCGTACAAACATTTCATATTCTCTCACCGATAGTTTCACTTTGCCGCTGTGCGGCGTATATTTCATGGCATTGTCCACAATGTTGGATAACGCTTCGGCAGTCCATTTCAAATCAAATTTTGCTATTACCTCCGGT
Source organism: Clostridia bacterium (assembly GCA_022801925.1). Classification (GTDB taxonomy): domain Bacteria; phylum Bacillota; class Clostridia; order RUG12999; family RUG12999; genus JAAWTG01. Next base: position 10,839 of record JAAWTG010000062.1, read on the forward strand.
ATGTCTTCCACAATCAGACAAACGTCCTTTTTCTGCGCTGCCGCGCTAAAATCCATTTGTTCTAGCAACCGTTTCACACTGTTTTCCATCGGCACAACTGCAACAGTTCCGTTTTCCAGCCGCGACAGCTTGACAAGCGATTGAATCAGAAATTGCAGCTTTTCCGTCTGTTCTTCCGTGCGGCGCAGCAATTCCTCAGCATCGTCCTCCAGCCCTTTTGTTTCACGCAGCAGCTGCGTGTATAGCAAAATATTGGAAATCGGCGTTTTCGTTTGATGTGATATGTCGCTGACTAACGCTTTCACTGCATTGCGTTCGTCCGCAATCTGCTTTTGCGCCGTCTTTCCGGCAGAAAGACAGCGATATAGTTTCGTTTCCATTCTGGATAATTTCGCCTCGGTAAACACCCTTTCCGAGAAACTGCCATCCAGCGCACGGTCGAGCATGTTATCCATGGTTTTCAGCATCCGCAGGATATGTACCGCCAAAAACGCGGCGGCAGCCGCAAACAAAACGGCGGCAGTCAGAATGATTCCTATGTATATCGTTTTCAACGCAATCCATCACTCCCACATATACCCTATTCCATACACTGTTTTAATGGGCGCACCCGCCAGTTTTTCGCGCAGCCGCCGCACCGCTACAGACAGCGCGTTTCCCTCCACAAACGCCGCACCGTCCGACCAGATACGATCAATTAACAGTTCGCGCGAGAGCGTGACGCCCCTGTTTTTCACAAGAAGTTTTAACAATTTTTGTTCCGTTTTGCTGAGTTCTGCCGGTATGCCATCCACAGAAAAGAGCATTTTGTCAAAATCAAATACAAACGCGCCCTGTCTGAAAACATTGTCCGGCGGCGCAGTTCTTCTCAGCACCGCCTCCACCCGCGCCCGCAGTACCGCAAGAGAAAACGGTTTCGTAATATAATCGTCCGCGCCGCACGCAAGCCCCGCCACAATATCAAGCTCCATATCATTGGCGGTTAAAAATATAATCGGTACATTGCTTTTTTCGCGTATCTCACGACAAAAATCAAGTCCGCTGCCGTCCGGCAGATTCACGTCCAGCAATATCAAATCCACTGCTGCGTCCAGCAAACCGCGTGCCTGTGCAATGTTATATGCCTGCACGGTTTGCTGCGCCGGCAGCGATAATGCAATTCCTTTATTCAGCACTTTGTCGTCTTCTATAATTAAAATTTTCATGGGACATTCTCCTAGCCTAACGCTTCCAATTTGAACCCGCCTAAAACGGCGATATTTTGGCATCTTTCGGATTGTCGTCTCCCGTAGGCGCTAGCCTATCTGCCTCCTCCGCACCAAAATCTGCTCAAAATATCATCCGTTTTAGGTCGCAGAATTTTGAGAGAGCAAATTTTTATGCAAGACAAGGCGAA